>NZ_JBIBRG010000004.1:278116-498632 GCF_043076215.1 Streptomyces sp. NPDC016640 | reverse complement strand
CGGTCGAGCTGTTCGGCGGCGTGCGCTTCCCGGCCGTCGGCGAACTGCCGTACCTGCTCACCCTCGGGGGCCACGGCTTCTACTGGTTCCGGCTCACCCGGGTCGCGTCCCGCATCGGCCGACGACTGTGAGGGTGTGCCGGCGTAAGGAGGCGTCACCATGACGAAGACAGCGTTCCTGCGCCCGCGAAGCGTGCCCGCCGGGCCCTTGGACTCACTCGCCGGGCTGCTGCGCGAGTGGCTGCCGCTGCAGCGCTGGTTCGCCGGCAAGGACCGGCCCGTCACCGACCTCGGCGTGCTGTCCATGACGGAGCTCTTCCCCGGCTGTCTCCACCTGCTGGTCCACGCCGGTCACGGAGGCGTACCCGCGCCCGGGGGCACACCGCCGGCCGGTGACTGCTACCAGCTCCTCCTCGGTGTACGGGAGCACCCCTCGCCGCGGCCGGGCAAGGCGCTGATCGGCAGGGTGCGGGACGGCCGGCTGGCCGGCCTGACGGTCTACGACGCCCTCCACGACCCCCGCGCCTCCCACCTGCTCCTGGAGCGGCTGCGCCACCCCGGCACGGCGGGCCCGCTGCGCTTCGAGTGCGACGCGTCGGCGTCCCTGCCCTACGGACTCGTGCCGCGGCTGCTGGACGCCGAGCAGTCCAACTCCTCGCTGGTGTACGGCGACGAGTACATCCTGAAGGTGTTCCGGCACATCCAGCCCGGTGTCAACCCGGATCTGGAGGTGCCGGGGGCGCTGGCCCGCCAGGGCTGCCACCGGGTCCCCGCCCCGGTGGCCTGGTTCTGCACCACGCACCCCTTCACGGCGACGCTCGGCGTGCTCCAGCCGTATCTGCGCGACGCCTCCGACGGCTGGACGCTGGCCCTGGACGCGCTCGCCGCCGGTGACGACTTCACCGCGCAGGCGCACGCCCTCGGCCGGGCGACCGCGGACGTGCACCTGGCGCTCTCCTCGGCGTTCCCCGTGGGCGCGCCCGGCGAGAACGGGCCGACGGCCGCGGCGATGACCGAGCGGCTGACCGCCGCGGCGCACTGCGTCCCCGCGCTCCAGCCGTTCGTGCCGGGGCTGCGGGCCGCCTTCGCCGCGCTGGCCACCTGCGATGCCGGGCCGCCCGCCCAGCGCATCCACGGCGACCTGCACCTGGGGCAGGTGCTGCGGGCGGGCCGCGAGTGGTTCGTCATCGACTTCGAGGGCGAACCGTCCCGTCCGCTGACCGAACGGCGCAGCGCCCACTCCCCGGTGCGGGACATCGCCGGGATGCTGCGCTCCTTCGACTACGCCGCCCGGCAGCGCCGCCCCTGGCGCCCGGAGTGGGCGCGCCGCTGCCGCGAGGCCTACTGCGCGGGCTACGCGGCCCGCGCCGGCTGGGACCCGCGCAAGAAGCACGGACTGCTCCGCGCCTACGAGACGGACCGGGCCGTGTACGAGGTGCTGTACGAGGCCCGGCACCGACCCGACTGGCTGCCCGTACCCATGGCGGCGATCGAGCGCCTCGCCGTGAGAGGAGACTGAAGCCGTGGCCCTGCGTGACATCCCGCTTCCCGAACCGGCCGGGCCCGTCCCGTCCGCCCCCGCCACCGATGCCCCGGGGGCCGCGCCCGCCCTCGATCCGGCCGAGAGGGGGCGCCTGCTGGCGGGCGCCCACCACGATCCGCACGCGCTGCTCGGCGCCCATCCGGTGCCCGGCGGGATCGCCTTCCGGGTGCTGCGCCCGTTCGCACGTGAGGTGCGCGTGGTCGTCGGCGGCGAGCGCACCCCGCTCGTCCCGGAGGACGACGGGCTCTTCTCCGGCGTGCTCCCACTGGACACCGTCCCCGCGTACACGCTGTCGGTCGCCTACGGGGACGACGCGCCCGTCGAGACGTACGATCCGTACCGGTTCCTGCCCGCGCTCGGCGAGTTCGACCTGCATCTGATCGCCGAGGGCCGGCACGAGGAGCTGTGGACGGCGCTCGGCGCGCACCCCATGACGCACCAGGGCGTGGCCGGCACCCGCTTCACGGTGTGGGCGCCGAACGCCCGGGGCGTGCGCCTCGCCACGGACTTCACGTACTGGGACGGCACGGCGTTCCCGATGCGCTCGCTCGGCTCGTCCGGGGTGTGGGAACTGTTCCTGCCGGGCGTCGGCGAGGGCACCCGCTACAAGTTCGAGATCCACTCCCGCCACGGCCACCGGTTCCTCAAGGCCGACCCGATGGCGCGCCGAACGGAGGCACCGCCGGACACGGCGTCCGTCGTGACGGCCTCGCACTACCAGTGGGGCGACGCCGGATGGCTCCGGCGCCGGGCCGAGGTGCCGGTGCACGAGGCGCCGTTCTCGGTCTACGAGGTGCACCTGCCGTCCTGGCGCCCGGGCCTGACGTACCGTCAGCTGGCCGACGAGCTGCCCGCGTACGTCACGGACCTCGGCTTCACCCATGTCGAGCTGATGCCCGTGGCCGAGCACCCCTTCGGCCCGTCCTGGGGCTACCAGGTCACCGGCTTCTACGCGCCGACCGCGCGGCTCGGCACCCCCGACGACTTCAGGTACCTGGTGGACGCGCTGCACCGGGCCGGCATCGGCGTGATCATGGACTGGGTGCCGGCGCACTTCCCGAAGGACGACTGGGCGCTGGCCCGGTTCGACGGGGACCCGCTGTACGAGCCCGGGGACTCCCGGCGCGCGGAGCACCCGGACTGGGGCACGTACACCTTCGACTTCGCCCGTACCGAGGTGCGCAACTTCCTCGTCGCCAACGCCGTCTACTGGTGCCAGGAGTTCCACATCGACGGCCTGCGGGTGGACGCGGTCGCCTCCATGCTCTACCTGGACTACTCGCGCGAGGACGGCCGGTGGGAGCCCAACGCGTACGGCGGCCGGGAGGACCTGGCGGCGATGGCGTTCCTGCAGGAGATGAACGCGACGGTCTACCGGCGCTGCCCCGGTGTGGTGACGATCGCGGAGGAGTCGACGGCGTGGGGCGGGGTGACCCGGCCCACCGACACCGGCGGTCTCGGGTTCGGCCTGAAGTGGAACATGGGCTGGATGCACGACACGCTGGAGTACGTCTCCCACGAGCCGGTGCACCGCAAGTACCACCACCACGAGATGACCTTCGCGATGGTGTACGCCTACAGCGAGAACTACGTGCTGCCCGTCTCGCACGACGAGGTGGTGCACGGCAAGCAGGCGCTGGTGTCGAAGATGCCCGGCGACTGGTGGCAGCGGCGCGCCACCGTCCGCGCCTACCTCGCCTTCATGTGGGCCCACCCCGGCAAGCAACTGCTCTTCATGGGGCAGGAGTTCGCCCAGGGTGCCGAGTGGTCCGAGCAGCAGGGCCCGGAGTGGTGGCTGCTCGACGACGGATACCACTCCGCCGGCGACCACCGCGGGGTGCGGGACCTGGTCCGCGACCTGAACGCGCACTACCGGGCGACCCCGGCGCTGTGGCAGCGGGACACCGACCCGTCCGGTTTCCGGTGGGTGTCGGTCGACGCCGCCGACGACAACGTCTTCGCGTTCCTGCGGTTCGACGCCGGGGGCCGGCCGCTGCTCGCGGTGTCGAACTTCTCCCCCGTGGTCCGGCACGACTACCCGCTCGGCGTCGGGGACGACGTGATCGCCTGGCGGGAGGTCCTCAACACCGACGCCGCGCGCTACGGCGGCGGTGACGTCACCCACCCGGACCCGGTCAAGCCCGAGGACGGCCGCGTCCGCCTCACGCTGCCTCCGCTCGCGACGGTGTGGCTGGCGCCGGCCGATCTGTGAGGCCCGGCGACGCCGCCAGGTGTCCGCTGCCCCGCGCGGGGCATTCGGGGTCGTACGACCGAGGGCATCTCGGCGTCGTCGCGGCAGGCCACAGAAAGGCGGCATCACGTGCGCACCGTCGGAGTGGAGGAGGAACTCCTCCTGGTCGATCCGGAGACAGGCGACCCGCGGGCGCTGTCCGCGGCCGTGCTGGCCCGCGCGGCCAGGCAGGACGCGGAACAGGACGTCTTCGAGAAGGAACTGCACGAGCAGATGCTGGAGTTCGCCACGCATCCGCAGTCCTCCATGGAGAGCCTGCACGAGGAGATCGTCCGCTGCCGCAAGGAGGCGGCGGGACACGCGGAGAAGATCGGCTGCACGGTCGCCGCTCTCGCCACCTCGCCGCTGCCGGTCAGTCCCGCGATCGGCATGAACCGGCGGTACCGGTGGATGGAGGAGCAGTACGGCATAGCCACCCGGGAGCAGCTCGTCATGGGCTGCCACGTCCATGTCTCCGTCGAGTCCGACGAGGAGGGCGTCGGCGTCGTGGACCGGCTGCGGCCCTGGCTGTCGGTGCTGGCGGCGATCAGCACGAACTCGCCGTTCTGGCAGGGCAAGGAGACGGGGTACAGCAGCTACCGCAGCCGGGTCTGGCAGCGCTGGCCGTCCGCCGGTCCGACGGAGATCTTCGGCTCGGCCGAGCGGTACCACCGGCGGGTCGCCGACATGGTGGCCACCGGGTCCATCCTGGACGAGAAGATGGTCTACTTCGACGCGCGGCTGTCCCAGCAGTACCCGACGGTCGAGATCCGTGTCTCCGACGTCTGCCTGCACGCGGAGACCGCGGGACTGATCGCCACCCTGGCCCGCGCGCTGGTGGACACCGCGGCGGGCGAGTGGAAGGCCGGCCGGGAGCCGCTGGACCCCGGTGTGAGCCTGCTCCGGCTGGCCGCCTGGCAGGCGGCCCGCTCCGGTCTGACGGGCGAGCTGCTGCACCCCGAGACCATGCGCCGCATGCCCGCGGAGGCGGTCGTGCGCATCTTCCTCGACCACGTCGGCGAGGCCCTGGAGGCCAACGGTGACCTGGAGCGTGCCCGCGAGGGCTGCGCGCGTCTGCTCCGCGACGGCAACGGGGCCCAGGTCCAGCGGGGGCTGATGGAGCGCACGGGGAGCCTGAGGGATGTCGTCACGGAGTGCGTACGGCACACCCAGGGGTGAGCCGCGGCGGGGTCAGAGGATCAGGATCAGGGCGTAGGCCAGGAAGAACGCCGCGACCAGCACCGCGAGGGTGATGATCGCGGTCAGGGGTCCCTTGGCCCAGCCCTTGGTCGGATTGTGGGTCTCCCGGGGACCTGCCTCGGGCATGCTGCTCTCCGCGGGAGGGGTTTCGCCCGGGGGCACGCCGCCCCCGGGCTCGAGGCCTGTGCTGCGTTCCGGTTCGGGATCCGGACTGATGTGAGTCATACCGTCCGGGTCCCCCGAAGCGCCGGGATCATCGGTGCGGACCCACTTGTCCCGATCCCGGCACGGGGGCGCTGCGGCTCGGCTAGATTCAGGCACCGCCGACGACCGTACTCGTCGGCCGAGTCACAGTCCGTACGTCTCAGGAGCAGTGCATGCGCGACCTCGCTCTCGCTCCCCCGTCTCCCCCGCCCCTGACCGGCGGCCTCGCCGACAGCCTCTTCGAGACGGCCGCCGAGCGCCCCTCCCTGCCGGTGCTCGCCCGCCGCACCGGTCCCTCCGCCGCCACCTGGGAGGAGATCACCGCCACGGAGTTCCGGGACGAGGTCGTCGGTCTGGCGAAGGGCCTGATCGCGTCCGGGATCTCACCGGGCGTGCGGGTCGCCGTCATGGCGCGCACCCGCTACGAGTGGACGGTCCTGTGCCATGCCCTGTGGACGGTGGGTGCCGAGGTCGTCCCGGTCCATCCGACGTCCTCGCGCGACCAGGTGGAGTGGATCCTGAGGGACTCCGGCTGTGTGGCCGTGCTGGTGGAGGACGAGCAGGGGGTGATGACCGTCGGGTCCGTGTGCGCCGCGCTGCCCGGGCTGCGGCACGTCTGGCAGCTGGACGCCGGGGCCCTCGACCAGCTGGTGGCGCGCGGTGAGTTCATACCGGCGGCGACGGTCGACTCGATGCGCCGGATCGTGCCGCCGGACAGCACGGCCGTCGTCGCCTACACCTCCGGCACCTCGGGCCGCCCGATGGGCTGCGCCCTGAGCCACCGCGGCCTGGCCTTCATCTGCGACACCCTGCTGGCGGGCTGGGGCCACACGGCGGCGGAGCCGGGAGAGCAGGGCGCCGTCCTCGCCTTCCTGCCCTTCTCCCATGTGTACGGGCTGATGATCCAGGGCCTGTGCGTACGGGGCGGTCTGCTGATGGGGCACGAGCCCGACATCAGCGGGGAGAGCCTGTCCTCGGCCCTGCGCACCTTCCGGCCCACCTATCTGTACGCCGTCCCCTCGCTGCTGGAGAAGATCTACAAGAACTTCCTGCGCGCGGCGCAGCGGTCGGGCCGCGGCGCCCTGTTCGAGCGGGCCGCCGGCACGGCCCGGGATTTCGCCGCGGCGCTGGAGCGGCAGCGGCTGGGCCGGGGCCCCGGGCCCGGCTTCGACCTGAGGCTGCAGCACGCGCTGTACGAGCGCACCGTCTACCGCAAGCTGCGCCAGGCGCTGGGCGGCCGGGTGCGCCGCGCCACGTCGGGCGGTTCGCCGCTCGACCGCGGCCTCTCCCTCTTCTACGAGGGCATCGGCATCTACGTGCACGACGGCTACGGACTCACCGAGACGAGCGGCGGGGTGACGATGCAGCCGCTCGGACGGGAGAAGTCCGGCACCGTCGGACGGGCGCTGCCCGGCGTCGGGATCCGGGTGGCCGACGACGGGGAGATCCTGGTGCGCGGGCCGTCGGTGTTCCAGGGCTACGTCGGGGACGAGGCCGCCACCCGGGCCGCGCTGCGCGGCGGCTGGCTGGCCACGGGGGACCTGGGCCGGCTGGACTCCGAGGGCTACCTCAGCATCACCGGCCGCAAGAAGGACGTCATCATCACCAGCAGCGGCAAGAGCGTGGCGCCGGCGGCGCTGGAGCAGCGGCTGCGGGCGCACCCGCTCGTCCATCAGGCCGTGGTCGTGGGTGACAACCGGCCGTGTGTGGGCGCCCTGATCACCCTGGACCCCGATTTCCTGGCCCACTGGCGGGCGGCGCTGGCCCTGACCGGCGACGCGCCGACCCGGGAGGCGAGGGAGGAGAACGCGCTGCGCGAGGAGGTCGCGCGGGCGGTCGCCGCGGCCAACAGCAGCGTGTCGCGCTCGGAGTCGATCCGGGTGTTCCGGGTGCTGCCCGAGCCGTTCGACGTCACCAACGGGCTGCTGACCCCGTCGATGAAACTGCGCCGGGACGAGATCGTGCGGCACCACGCGCTGGAGATCGACGCGATGTACCAGTCGCGTACGCGTCCGGGGCGCACGCCGGTCCCGGACGAACCGCCGGGCTGGGACGACACGGACAACGTGTTCCGCTGACCGTCCCGGCGGCCTCCGGCGCGTGACGTGTTTGTCACCGGCCGGGCACGGGCAGGCGCGCGTAGGCTCCGGCCGCACGGGAACCCACACATCGAAGGGACGCAGAGGACACAGCGACTGCCCCGTGATGCCGGGGCCCGGAAGGCGAGATGGCACCCGAGCCGCGTAGGGACGAGACACTGGCTGCCGAGGAGATAACGAGCCGCGTCGCCGGCTTCCCGGGGGAGCTGCACGACGTGACGGAGGCGCGCCTGGTCGCGGAGGAATTCCTCTTCGACCTGGCCCGTGTGGCGGCGCCGTCGGCTCCGGAGCACTGGGACGACATACTCCTGGTGGTCACGGAACTGGCCGCCAATGCGGTGCAGTACGCACCGGGCCCCTTCGAACTGCGTCTGCGCAGGACGTTCGACGGGGTGCATGTGGTGATGCACGACACCAGTACCACGGAGCCGGCCCCACGGCCCTTCCACCCGAACCACGGTGCGGGCGGTATCGGCTGGCACCTGATCCACACCCTGTGCGATCAGGTCAGTGTGGTCACCGACGATCGCGGCAAGGACATCCACGTCTTCCTGCCGTGGTGACGCGCCGTTCCCCGCCGCTCAGGGCACGGGGGCGTCGCGCAGAGGGACCAGCACGCTGATCGTCTTGCCGCCCCCGGGGCGGGGGCTGATGCCGACGTCCCGCGCCAGTCTGGTCACGAGGGGCCAGCCGTAACCGCTGCCGTGGTGGACGACGGGCAGGGAGGCGGTTCCGCCGGCGGCCTCGGGGACCACGTCGCTGTGATCGTGCACGGCGATCAGCACCCCCTCGTCCGTCGGGCGGGCGTCGAAGCCGGCCAGTCCGGCGCCGTGCCGGATCGCGTTGGTGACCAGCTCCGAGACGACGAGCGCGAGGTCGATCATGTCCTGGTGGTGGGGGGTGCGGCCCTCGGCCCCCCATCGGGCGCGCACCACGGCCTCGGCGTGCGCCCGTGCGCCGGCGGGTGTGTCGGCCTTCGTGTCCGGCGTCCGGTCCGTCGGCGCGGTGCTCACCCGGTGCTGCCCCCGCGCGGCGGCAGCCGGTGGTAGTAGTCACCGACCGCGGTCAGATAGGCGGGGTCCATGGTCTCGCTGTCGGTGTGGAACCGGGGCGCCGCCTTCACCTCGGCCCTGCTGCAGGACACCGTCAGCTTCCGCTCCGCGGCGTCGGCGGCCTCGACGACGCCGACCGGCACCAGGATGCTGCGCCCGAACACCCACACACCGGTGTCCACGACGAGGTGCCGCATCCCGTGGTGGCCGGCCTGGCGGTCCACGTGGCCGATGGTGCCGTCACTCGCGACGACGGTGTAGCCCGTCAGGTCCCGGCCCTCCATGTGGACCAGGTCCGGCGCGTACGACCAGATGCTGTCGATGGGCACTGCTCCTTGCCTTCCCGGTGAACGACGGATCCCGGAGCGGGAGGGGTCCGTGTCCGGGCCCGTCCGGCTCCACAGCAGCACATACCCGTCAGGGACGGGCGCATTCGAAAGGCCCGGACCGGAAATCGCGCGCCGCGGGGTTCGCGTACGGTCTCCAGGATGTCACGTGTTTGTTGGGCGACCGCGACCTGGGTTAGCCTTCGACGTATTTTCCTACCAAGCAGATCCGTGAACTGCGGAAACGCGCATCGACTTCGCCGGGACGAGGGTGCCATGACCAGCAAGAGCACCAGGGGTGCCGAGGCGTCTCCGGGGGACCGGGAGCTGAGGCAACTTCTGGCGGGGCTGACCGCCGTACGGGACGGGGATTTCGGTACCCGGCTGCCGGACGGCGGGGACGGCCTCATGGGAGACATCGCCAAGGTCTTCAACGGCATGGTGGACCAGCTGTCGGTGTTCACCTCCGAGGTGACGCGCGTGGCCCGCGAGGTCGGTACCGAGGGAGCGCTGGGCGGGCAGGCGCACGTGCCGGGGGTCTCCGGCACCTGGGCCGATCTGACGGACTCGGTCAACGCCATGGCGGGCAACCTCACCGCGCAGGTCCGCAATGTGGCGCAGGTGACGACGGCCGTCGCGAAGGGCGACCTGTCGCAGAAGATCACCGTGGACGCCCGCGGCGAGATCCTCGAACTCAAGAACACCATCAACACGATGGTCGACCAGCTCTCCGCCTTCGCCGACGAGGTCACCCGCGTCGCCCGCGAGGTCGGCACCGAAGGACGCCTCGGCGGCCAGGCCGATGTGCAGGGCGTCAAGGGCACCTGGCGCGACCTCACCCACTCGGTGAACTTCATGGCGGGCAACCTCACCGGCCAGGTCCGCAACATCGCCCTGGTGGCGACGGCCGTCGCGAAGGGCGACCTGTCGCAGAAGATCACCGTGGACGCCCGCGGCGAGATCCTCGAACTCAAGAACACCATCAACACGATGGTCGACCAGCTCTCCGCCTTCGCCGACGAGGTCACCCGCGTCGCCCGCGAGGTCGGCACCGAAGGACGCCTCGGCGGCCAGGCCCAGGTGCGGGGCGTCTCCGGCACCTGGAAGGACCTCACCGACAACGTCAACGTGATGGCGTCCAACCTGACCGGTCAGGTCCGCTCCATCGCCCAGGTCGCCTCCGCGGTCGGCCGGGGCGACCTGTCGCAGCGGATCAGGGTCGAGGCCGCCGGTGAGGTCGCCGCGCTGGCCGACGTCATCAACACGATGGTGGACACGCTGTCGGCGTTCGCCGACGAGGTCACCCGCGTCGCCCGCGAGGTCGGCACCGAAGGACGCCTCGGCGGCCAGGCCCACGTGCCCGGTGTCGCGGGCACCTGGAAGGACCTCACCGACAACGTCAACTCCATGGCCAACAACCTCACCGGCCAGGTGCGCAACATCGCGCTGGTGACGACCGCCGTGGCCCTGGGCGACCTGTCGAAGAAGATCGACGTGGACGCGCGCGGCGAGATCCTCGAGCTGAAGACGACCATCAACACGATGGTCGACCAGCTCTCCGCCTTCGCCCAGGAGGTCACCCGCGTCGCCCGCGAGGTCGGCACCGAAGGACGCCTCGGCGGCCAGGCGGAGGTCGAGGGGGTCTCCGGCACCTGGAAGCGGCTGACCGAGAACGTCAACGAACTGGCCGGCAACCTGACCCGCCAGGTCCGGGCCATCGCCGAGGTCACGAGCGCCGTCGCCGAGGGCGACCTGACCCGGTCCGTCAACGTGGAGGCCTCCGGCGAGGTCGCCGAGCTCAAGGACAACATCAACGCGATGGTGGAGTCCCTGCGCGAGACCACCCGGGCCAACCAGGAACAGGACTGGCTCAAGACCAACCTCGCCCGGGTCTCCGGGCTGATGCAGGGACACCGCGACCTGCCCGTGGTCGCCGAGCTGATCATGGACGAGCTGGTGCCGCTGGTGTCGGCCCAGTACGGCGCCTTCTATCTCGCGGAGGACGGCGAGAAGGGCCCCGAGCTGCGCCTCGTCGGCTCCTACGGCTACCCCGACGACGAGGACCGTCCCGCCCGGATCGCCTTCGGCCGCACCCTGGTCGGCCAGGCCGCGCGCAGCCGCCGCACCATCGTGGTGGACGAGCTGCCGCCGGACTACGTGACCATCTCCTCCGGGCTCGGCCGGGTGGTGCCGACCGCGCTGGTGCTGCTGCCCATCGTGGTCGAGGGCCAGGTCCTGGGAGTCATCGAGCTGGCTTCGGTGACCCCGTTCACCCAGGTCCACCAGGACTTCCTGGCGCAGTCGATGGAGACCATCGGCGTCAACGTCAACACCATCGTGGCCAACGCCCGGACCGACGAGCTGCTGGTCGAGTCGCAGCGGCTCACCGCCGAACTGCAGCAGCGTTCGGCGGAGTTGCAGGCCCAGCAGGAGGAACTCCAGCACTCCAACGCCGAGCTGGAGGACAAGGCGGCGCTGCTGGCCTCGCAGAACCGGGACATCGAGGCGAAGAACTGGCAGATCGAACAGGCCCGGCAGGAACTCGAGGCACGCGCACAGCAGTTGTCGCTGGCCTCGAAGTACAAGTCGGAGTTCCTGGCCAACATGAGCCACGAACTGCGCACCCCGCTGAACAGCCTGCTGATCCTGGCCCAGCTGCTCGCCCAGAACCCCTCGCGCAACCTCAGCCCCAAGCAGGTCGAGTACGCGCAGATCATCCACTCGGCGGGCTCGGACCTGCTGCAGCTGATCAACGACATCCTCGACCTGTCCAAGGTCGAGGCCGGGAAGATGGACGTCAGCCCCGAGCGGGTGGAGCTGCGCCGGCTCATCGAGTACGTCGAGGCCACCTTCCGGCCCATGACGATGCAGAAGAACCTGGACTTCACGGTGACGACGGCGCCGGGCGCTCCGGCCGACCTGCTCACCGACGACTCCAGACTGCGGCAGGTGCTGCGCAATCTGCTGTCCAACGCGGTCAAGTTCACCGAGCGGGGCGGGGTGGAGCTGCGGATCGAACCCGCGCCGGACGACGAGGTGCCCGGCGGCGTGCTGCGTGGCGGGCCGGTGGCGGCCTTCCGGGTGCGGGACACCGGTGTGGGCATCCCGGAACAGCACCTGGAGGCGATCTTCGGCGCGTTCCAGCAGGCGGACGGCACGACGAGCCGCAAGTACGGGGGTACGGGGCTCGGTCTGTCCATCACCCGGGAGATCGCGCATCTGCTCGGCGGCGCGGTCACGGTGGAGAGCGTCGCGGGCCAGGGCAGCACGTTCACGCTGTTCCTGCCGGTGGCCCGGCCGGAGTTCGAGAACGTGCTGCGGCCCGCCCCCGCGCAGGACCGGATCGCGGGCGAGGTGATCCCGGGCGAGCCCTCCGGGCAGCCGCCGGCGATCGAGGCGGGGGCGGGGTCCAGACCGCGTCCGCGGCGCCTGCTCGTCCTGGAGGAGCGGCCCCGGGGCCTGCTGACCCTGGTCGCGGAGAGCGTCGTCCAGGACGTCTCGCACGGCCGGGGCGACGCTTCCTCCCGGCTCCCGGTCGACGTGATCACCGCCGTCGGCGCCCAGGAGGCCGCCGGTGCGCTGGCCGCCGATCCCTGCCACTGCGTGGTGCTGGACCTCGGCATGCCGCAGGAGGAGGTCACCCGCTTCCTGGAAGCGCTGCGGGGCGACGCCGCCCTGGCGAGCGTGCCGGTGCTGGTGCACAGCGGGCACCCCGCCGACGCGGCGGTCGAGAAGGTCCTGCGCTCCCGCTCCGAGGGCACGGCGCTGGAGTTCCTCTCCAGCCTCGACGAACTGCGCGAACGCATCGTGCTGCACCTCGCCGCCGAGGAGCCCGGCGACGTGCTGTCGCTGGTGCGGGCGGACGAGACGCAGTCGGCGGCACCGGAGACGGTGGTGGACGGCCCGTTCTCGGGCCGTACCGTCCTCGTCGTCGACGACGACGCGCGCAACCTCTTCGCGCTCAGCGGGATCCTGGAACTGCACGGCTTCCGCGTGCTGCACGCGGAAGACGGCCGCAAGGGCATCGAGGCACTGGTGAACAACCCGGACGTGGCGCTCGTGCTGATGGATGTGATGATGCCCGAGCTGGACGGCTACGCGGCCACGGCCGAGATCCGCGCGATGCCGCAGTACGCCGAGCTGCCGATCATCGCCGTCACGGCGAAGGCGATGCCCGGCGACCGGGAGAAGAGCCTCGCCTCGGGGGCCAGTGACTACGTCACCAAACCGGTCGACGCCGAGGACCTGATCACCCGCGTCCGCCGCTGGCTGTCGGCATGAGCGTCGACCAGCATCCGGACCGGTCGCGGCTCGAGCCTTCCTCCGCCGGGCCCGCGGGGGTGTCCGCCCGCTCCCCCGTGGGCAGGCTGGCCGCCACGGTGGAGCGGCTCAGCCGTGAGGTACGGGCCGCGCAGGCCGAGGCCGAGGGGCGGGCGCTGATCGAGCTCGCCAAGGGCATCCTCGTCGAGCGCCTGGGATGCGGTCCCGCGCAGGCCGCGCGCCAGCTCTCCGAACTGACCGAGCAGGCGGGGACGAACCCGCTGGAGTTCGCGGTCGAGGTCATCAACCAGGCCGCCCGGGACCGGATGTCGGAGGTGACGGACGCCTTCCTGGCCGCCACCCGGGCCGCCGCCGAGGCGAACCCGGAGCCGGACACCGAGCCGGCCGCCGAGCCGGCCGCCGTACGGCTGCGCGCGGCCGAGAGCGGGGCGCTGGCCGCCAACGACACGCAGGCCGTGGCGGAGTCCCTGCTCGAGCAGGCGCTGCGCCCGCTGGGCGCGGTCGCCGTGGCGATCTGGTCGGTCGGCGCCGACGGGTCGCTCACCCTGGCGGGCAGCGCCGGGTTCTCCCCGGCCGAGGCGGCGCGCTGGTACTACGTGCCGCCGGACGTGGCGACGGTGGCCCGGTGCGGCCTCGAGGAGCGCGACGGCCTGTGGATCAGGTCGTCGTCCGACAAGGGCCTGCCCAGCGTCGGACGGCACCATCACCCGGACGGCGGCAGGGTGGCCGTGCCCGCCGGCACCGGGGGACGCGTGTACGGCGTGCTGGAGATCGTCTGGCCCGAGCCGCTGCCGGAGCAGCCCCCGCAGATCGTCCGCCAGGTGGAGGCCCTGGCGGAGCTGTGCGCCCACACCCTGGAGACGAACACGGGACCCGCCGGTTCGGACCACCCGCCGCGGGTGCTGCCGGACGCCGCGGAACTCATGGACCTGGCCGACGGGCTGTACGACCCGACGCTCGTCCTCGTGCCGCACCTGGACGCCTCCGGGAACCTGGTGGACTTCCGCATCCAGCACGTCAACAGCCGCTTCCTGGACCCGGCGGGCCGGCCGCGGGCCATGGTCAGCGGTGCGCTGCTGCTGGAGGCGTACCCGATGGCCGCCGGGGGCAGCGAGCTGTTCCAGCGGATCGAACGGGTGTACGCAACGGGCGAGCCGTTCCGGGCCCGGCGCATGAACCTGACCGCGCTCGTCGACCAGGTGCCGCTGTCGGCGGTCGCGGACATCAGCGTGAGCCGGCACGGCGCGGGCATCCTGTTCATCTGGCGCATCGAGGACGAGACGGCCCGCCTGGCGAGCCTGCTCCAGCACGCCCAGCGGCTCGGCCGGATCGGCGGCTTCGAGGAGAACCTGCTGACCGGGGAGATCACCTGGAACGGTCAGCTGTTCGACCTGTACGGACGCCCGCAGACCAGCACTCCGGTTCCGCTGGAGGAGCTGCCCGCGCACGCCCATCCCGACGACGCGGTCACCATCGGCCGCTTCCTGCGTACGCTGCTGCACCACCGGCGCCCGGCCTCGGCCGCGTTCCGGCTGCAACGGCCCGACGGGGTGACCCGGCACATCCGGGTCGTCGCCGAGCCGGTGCTGGACACCGACGGCCGGCTGCTCACCACCCGCGGCGCCTACCAGGACATCTCGGCCCAGCACTGGACGGAGGTGGCGCTGGCGGCCACCCGTGACCAGCTGGCCCACACCGAGCAGCAGGCCAGTGAGCGCGACCGGCTGGCACTGCAGTTGCAGCGCGCCATCATGCCGCCCGCCCAGGCGCCGTTGCAGGTGCCCGACCTGCACGTGGCCGTCCGCTACCGGCCCGCGGAGGCGGAGCAGCTGGTGGGCGGCGACTGGTACGACGCCGTGGTGCTGCCGTCCGGGCTGGTGCTGCTGTGCGTGGGCGATGTCGCCGGCCACGGCATAGAGGCGGCGACCAGCATGGTCGTGCTGCGCAACGCGCTGCGCGGTCTCGCCGTCACCGGGGCGGGCCCCGGGCAGCTGCTGTCGTGGCTGAACATCGTGGCGCACCATCTGACGGGCGGCGTCACCGCCACCGCGGTCTGCGCCCTGTACGACCCGGCCTCGCACACGCTGCGGTGGGCCCGGGCGGGTCATCTGCCGCCGGTGCTGGTGCGGGGTTCCGAGGCCGCCGCGCTGCCCCTGGTGCGGGGGCTGCTGCTCGGTGCCGTACCGGAGGCGGCGTACGAGGAGGGGGAGCTGCGACTGGCCCCCGGGGACAACCTGCTGATGTACACGGACGGTCTGATCGAGCGCCGGGACCGCTCCGTGGAGGAGTCCCTGACCCATCTGCTCACCACCGCCGCCGACGCTCCGGGCACGCTCGACCAGCGGCTGGACCGGCTGCTCACGTACAGCAGGTCGGACACGGACGACGACACCTGCATCGTGGGGATCCGGGTGGACTAGGAGCCGACTGGGAGGAGAAGCACCGTCGCGGGCACGGGCCAGGCATGAACGGGCGATTCGGGGGTACGCGCGGCTGCGCGACGAAGAGCTTGATCACCGTGTTGGAGGTACTCGTGCCCATTGCCCAGGACCCGTTGTCCGTCGAGGTGACCCTTCCGCGTGAGGATGTGGCCCTGCTCACGGTGGAGGGGTACTTGGACGTCGATACGGCGACCGAGTTCCAGCACCACCTGGCGAACCAGCTCCATCACGGCCGCCGGCACTTCCTGCTCGATCTGCGGGCGGTCCCCTTCATGGACTCGTCCGGCATGAACATCATCCTCCGGGTCTACCAGCAGGCGCGGGATCTGCCGGGGAGCGTGCACATCATCTCCCCCGTCCCCGCGGTGCGCCGCATCCTCGACCTGACGGGCGTGAGCATCACCGTCCCCGTCTCCGAGAGCCTCGACGAGGCGCTGGAGCGCGTCGACCGGCCGGCGGAGGATCCCGCCGGACCGGAAGCCTGAACGGAACGCGCGATCCCGCGGCCGGGCGGACCCGGCGCGACGCGGCAGGGACGACGAGGAGGAGAACGACAGGTGCCGGAGCACGAAGAAGGCGGATCGACCGGAACACCGACGCACGCGGTCAGGGACTTCCTGCGGCGCCGGCGCGAGCAGATAGCCCAACGATGGGCGGACGAGCCCCTGTTCCGTACCGTCTTCACGCTCTCGCGCGACGAAGCGGTGGAGGCGGGCAAGGAGGTCGTCGACGCGCTGGCCCTGGTCGCCGACTCCGAGCGGGTCGAGGATCCTGACGCCGCGGGCTTCACCGGTGTGCGCGAGCAGCTGGCCCGGATGGGAGCGGCCCGCGCCCGTGCCGGGCTGTCGACCACCCAGGTGTCGGCCGAACTGGCCGCGCTGACCGCGCCGGTGGAGAATCTCCTGGTCGCCGATCTCGGGACGGAGCCCCCCGAGCGGCTGCGGAAGTGCGCGACGACACTCAACGTGCTGATGGGCACGCTGCGTCTGGTGACCATGCAGACGGCGCTGAGCGAGGTACAGGCCATGATCGACCGCCAGCGGCTCCAGCTGCTGGAGGTGGCGACCCCGGTGATCAAGCTGTGGGACGGCATCGTGGCGGTCCCGCTGATCGGGACGCTGGACAGCGCCCGCAGCCAGGGGGTGATGGAGACCCTGCTGGACGCGGTCGTCGACCAGCACGCCCGGTTCGCGATCCTCGACATCACCGGTGTGCCGACGGTCGACTCGCTGGTGGCCCAGCACCTGATGAAGACGGTCGCCGCGGCCCGGCTGATGGGCGCGGAGTGCGTGGTGTCCGGCATCCGTCCGGCGATCGCGCAGACCATGGTGCACCTGGGTCTGGACCTCGGCACGGTGAAGACCCGCGCGACGCTCGCCGACGCGCTCGGGTACTGCCTGCACGAGCTGGGGGCGAACATCGTGAACGCGGCGCCCGACGGTGCGGTCCGCCGGTGAGCGAGGACGTCGCCCGCCCGGTCGCGGGACACGTGCCGGTCCTCAGACTCGGCGACGTGCTGCTGGTCACCCTGCAGGGAGACCTGTACGACAGCACGGCCCACCAGCTCCAGAACGATCTCGCCGAGACCATCGCCCGCAGCGGGGTGGCGGGTGTGGTGATCGACATCTCCGGCGTGGAGATCGTCGACTCCTTCCTCGGGCGGGTGCTGGCCGAGATCGCGGCCCAGACCGAGCTGCTGGCCGCGCGGACCGTGCTGGCCGGCATGCGGCCGGCGGTCGCCATCACCCTGGTGGAGCTGGGTCTGACCCTGCCGGGGCTGCGGACCGCCCTGACCACCGAGGCGGCGCTGGAACTCCTCGCGCAGCCCGTCGTGCCGACCCGCTCCGGCGGCAGACGCGAGGAGGGTCCGTGACACACGCCGCCGCGGGCGTCGAGGCCCGTCTGCCCATCCGGTCGGACATGGACCTGATGTGGCTGCGCCAGCATGTACGGCAGGCCGCCGCCCTGCTCGGCTTCGGTCTGGTCGACCAGACGAAACTGGTGACCGCCGCCAGCGAGCTGGCCCGCAACACGCTGGTGCACGGCGGCGGCGGCCGGATGGAGGTGACCCACGTCACCGACGGCGGGACCGACGGACTGCGGCTGACCTTCAGCGACTCGGGACCGGGCATCGACGACCTCGACCGTGCGCTCAGCGACGGCTACACCTCCGGCGGCGGGCTGGGCTTGGGACTGGGCGGCGCGCGGCGCCTGGTGCACGACTTCGCGGTCGAGAGCGCTCCGGGGGCGGGAACCACGGTGCGGGTGACCTCCTGGGTCTCCCGGCCGCCCCGGCAGCGCGGGGGCGTGTGATGCCCAGGGTCTGGGACGTGCCGGTGCAGGACTCCACCCGGGTGCGCGACGTCCGGGTCGCGGCGGAGGACGCCGCGGCCCTGGCCGTCCTGGACGAGCGGCGCACCGCCGCCGTCTCGCTGGTCGCGACCGAGCTGGCCACCAATCTCCTCAAGCACGCGCGGGCCGGCGAGGTCCTCGTCGACGTCGTGGATCCGGCCGTGCCGCGGGAGGGAGACCCGGGCCGGGTCGTGCAGATCACGGCGATCGACCACGGACCGGGCATCGCCGACGTGGCCGGCGCGCGGCGGGACGGCTTCTCCACGGCCGGCTCGCTCGGCGCGGGCCTCGGCACCTGCCGGCGCCTCGCCGACGACTTCGACGTGCACAGCGTGCCCGGCCGTGGCACCGTGGCGGTGGCCCGCGTCGGCCCCGCCGCCGACGACGCGGCCCGCGTGGACGGCTCGTCGCCGGCGCCCGGGGTGCGCGCCGGCGCGGTCAACGTCCCGTTCGCCGGCGCGGACTTCTCCGGGGACGCCTGGGCCTGGGTGAGGTCCGGCGACCGGCTGACCCTGATGGTGGCCGACGGCCTGGGCCACGGGAGCGAGGCGGCCCGCGCCTCGACCGCGGCGGCCGAGGCGCTGCGCCACTGGGCCGCTCTCCCGCCCGCCGAGTCGCTGCGCAGGCTCCACTCGGCCCTCGTCGGCACCCGGGGCGCGGCCGTCGCCGTGGCGCAGCTCGACATCTGGTCCGGCCGGCTCCGCTTCGCGGGGATCGGCAATGTGACGGCCCGGCTGCGGGAGGGCGACCGCTGGCGGTCCCTGCTGTCCCGGCCCGGCATCGTGGGGGTGCACCGGCCGCACACCGTGCGCGAGGAGGAGGTCGCCTGGACCGCGGAGAGCCTGCTGGTCCTGCACACCGACGGACTGCCCGGCCGCTGGACGCCGCCCCCGGACCTGGACCGGCCGCCGGCCGACCCGGCCGTGACGGCCGCCGTGACCGTCCGGGACGCCGGCAGCTCCGCGCGCCCGGTGCGGGACGACACCACCGTGGCCGTGCTGGCCCCCGTACCGCCGGAGCGCCCATGACGCGCATCTGGCGGATCGAGACGGTGACGGACGCGGCCCGCGCCCGTATCGGCGTCGCGCGGACGGCCGCGGCGTACGGGGTGCCCACCGTCGAGCGGGCCCGGCTGGCCACCGCGCTCAGCGGCCGGTTGCGGCAGTCCCTCGCCAAGGGCGGCACCTGGGTGCTCACCCTGACCGCGTCCGGTCCGCCCGCCGGGGCGGGGGAGCTGCACGCCGTGCTGACGCCCTCCCCTGCGGAGGGCGCCGCCGACCGCACCCCGTGGGCGGTGACCGTCCCCTGCCCCGAGCCGGACGGGGTGTCCGACACCGGCACGGTGCCGGATGATCCCGCCGGTCTGTCCGAGGCGCTGCTGAGCGCCGACGAGGACACGGCCGTGGTGCTGGACAGGCTCGCCGAGCAGGAGGAGCTGGTCGCCTTCCACCGGGTGGAGCTGCACCAGACCAACCAGGGCGTGCTGGCGCTGCACGCCGAGCTGGACGCGGCGGGGCGGGCGCAGCGCGAGGCGTTCGCCGCCGAGCGCCTCGCGCGCAACGAGGCGGAGAACGCGCGCCGCAGACTGACCTTCCTCGCGGACGCGAGCGCCGCCCTGAACGCCTCGCTGAACCACGAGGAGATCGCGCGCCGGCTGCCGGACCTGCTGGTGCCGCGCTACGCCCGCGGCGTCGACGTGTGGCTGTTCGACCACGAGGACGAGCGGCACCGGCCCGCGGCCCGTCCGGCCGCGGCGGTCCGCGCGGCCCGCACCGGGCGTCCGCAGTACGCCGCCGACCACCCCGGCGGGCTGCCCGGTGTGGACGACGGGCCGCCGTCGCCCCTGGACCCCGCCCGGCCGCTGCTGTGCGTCCCGCTGGTGACGCGCCGCGCGCCGCTGGGGGTGCTGACCCTGTCGCCGCCCGGCGGGCGCTGGGACCCGGACGACGCGGTGATGCTGATCGAGCTCGCCCGGCGGGCCGGCATCGCCCTGGACAACGCCCGCCGCTTCGAGCACAACCGGGACATCGCCGAGGCGCTGCAGCGCGCCCTGCTCACGGAGCTGCCGGCGGTGCCGGGCCTGGGTCTGGCCGCGCGCTATCTGCCGGCCACCTACGGACTGAACATCGGCGGCGACTGGTACGACGCGTTCCGGCAGCGCGACGGCAGCCTGGTCACCGTCGTCGGCGATGTGACCGGACACGGGCTGCACGCGGCGATGATGATGAGCCAGCTGCGCACCGCGCTGCGCGCCTACGCCGTCGACGGCGGCAGCCCCGGCCGGCTGCTGACCCGGCTGCACGAGTTCCTGAACCACCTGCAGCCCGACCTGTTCGCCACCGCCGTCATCGCGCGGTTCCATCCGGAGGAGCACACGCTCACGTGGGCCGCCGCGGGGCATCCCCCGCCGGTGCTGCGGCTGCCCGACGGCCGGGTGCGCGTCCTGGACGCCAAGCCGGGCGCCATGCTCGGCATCCCGCTGCGGCAGGAGATAGCCGATCACACCGAGCGGCTGGCGCCGGGTTCCACGCTCGCGCTCTACACGGACGGGCTGGTCGAACGGCGGGCCCGGGGCATCGACCCGGGTATCGAGCGGCTCGCGGCGGCCCTCGGGGCGTTCGGCTCCACGGAGCTGGGCGCGGACCTGGAGGACGCGGCGGACCGGATCCTGCATCCGCTGCTGAGCGACTCCGAGCGCGACGACGACGTCTGCCTGCTCCTGTGCCACCTGCGCGGCTGACCGGTTCCCGCGCGGGCCGGCCCGGAGCCTCCCGGTGCGTTCCCGCGCCGGTGCGGGCATCGTGGTGCCGAACAGGGGCACGCGTGTGGAGTCGATGTTCGAGGCAGACCGCCTGGAGCCGCAGGAAGGGATGGACACCGTGACACGACCAAGGATCCTGGTGGTGGGCGCAGGTTTCGCCGGTGTGGAGTGCGTGCGGCGGCTGGAACGCAAGCTCGCCCCCGACGAGGCCGAGCTGACGCTGGTGACGCCGTTCTCCTACCAGCTCTATCTGCCCCTGCTCCCCCAGGTCGCCTCCGGGGTGCTCACCCCGCAGTCGGTCGCGCTCTCGCTGCGGCGCAGCGAGAAGTACCGCACCCGGATCATCCCGGGCGGGGCCATAGGAGTGGATCTGAGGTCCAAGGTCTGCGTCGTCCGCGCCATCAACGGCGAGACCGTCAACGAGCCCTACGACTACATCGTGCTGGCCCCCGGCAGTGTCACCCGGACCTTCGACATCCCCGGGCTGACGGACCACGCCTTCGGCATGAAGTCGCTGGCGGAGGCCGCCTACCTGCGGGACCACGTCATCTCGCAGCTCGATCTGGCGGACGCCAGTCACGATCCGGCCGAGCGGACCTCGCGGCTGCAGTTCGTGGTGGTGGGCGGCGGTTACGCCGGCACCGAGACCGCGGCCTGCCTCCAGCGGCTGACGCACGCCGCCGTCAAGCGCTACCCCCGGCTGGACCCGGGGCTGATCAAGTGGCACCTGATCGACATCGCGCCGAAGCTCATGCCCGAGCTCGGCGAGAAGCTCGGGCGCAGCGCGCAGGAGATCCTGACCCGGCGGGGCGTCGAGATCTCGCTGGGCGTCTCCATCGCGAAGGCGGGCCCCGAGGAGGTCACCTTCACCGACGGCCGGGTGGTGCCCACCCGTACCCTGATCTGGACCGCCGGGGTCGTCGCCAGTCCGCTCATCGCCACGCTCGGCGCGGAGACCGTGCGGGGGCGGCTCGCGGTCACCGCGGACCTGTGCCTGCCGGGTCACGACGGGGTGTTCGCGCTCGGCGACGCCGCCGCGGTGCCCGACGAGGCCAAGGGTGACGGTGCGGTGTGCCCGCCGACCGCGCAGCACGCGCTGCGGCAGGGCAGGCACGTCGCCGACAACGTCATCGCGACCCTGCGCGGCCGGCCGAAGCGGCCGTACGTGCACCGGGACCTCGGACTGGTGGTGGACCTCGGCGGCACCGACGCGGTGTCCAAGCCGCTCGGCCTGGAACTGCGCGGTCTGCCCGCCCAGGCGGTGGCCCGCGGCTACCACTGGTCGGCGCTGCGCACCGGCGTCGCCAAGACGCGGGTGATGACCAACTGGCTGCTGAACGCGGTCGCCGGCGACGATTTCGTCCGTACCGGGTTCCAGGCGCACAAGCCCGGCAACCTGCGGGACTTCGACTTCAGCGACGTGTATCTGACGCCGGAGCAGGTGCGCACGCACGTCGGGGAAGCGGGCCGGGCGGCCCGGTGACCGGGCGGTCCGGGCCGGCCCGCGACGTGCGATCCGGGACCCGGCCGACGGGTGTGACGGGAGAGAGTGCGGCGGGGTGAGAGGGGCGGGACGCTTGGTGCGGGCACGGCTGCGGGACCGCCTGGCGGCGTCCGATCCCGGGCTGCTGCGGCTGACGGCCGGGCTGCGGACGGTGGGGGCCATCGCGCTGACGCTGGCGGTGCTCGGCTCGCTGGGGTCGGACGTCACCCGTCTGGTGGCGGGGGCCATGGCCGCGATGGCGGCCACCTTCGCCATCCGCGAGAGGCAGCGCGGCGCCCAGGCGCGCACGCTGGCCCTCGGCCTGCCGGTGGCACTGGTCTCCGTGTCGGTGGGCGCGGTGCTCAGCGAGCGGGTGGTCCTGGGCGACGTCTTCTTCGTCGTCCTCATCTTCTGCGCGGTCTACGGCCGCCGGTTCGGCGATCGCGGGACCGCGCTCGGTCTGATCGGTTTCCAGGTCTACTTCCTGTCCCTGTTCGTCGGAGCCTCCGCCGGGCAGCTGCCGGGCCTGTGGGCCGCCCTGGCCGTCGCCTTCGGGTGCAGTGCCCTGGTGCGGTTCGCCGTCGTCCCCGTCACGCCCGCCGGTGTGCTCGAGCGGCTGCGCCAGGCCTTCCGGGCCCGGCTGGCCCAGCTCGTCTCGGCGCAGCTGGCGCTGCTGGACGCCGGGCCGGAGGAGGTGGACAAGGCGCTGGAGGACGTACGGACGGGCACCGCCCGGCTGCACGAGACCGCCCTGATGATCCAGACCCGCCTGGAGGAGGGCACGCCCGACCAGTCGACGGCCCGGCTGGTGCAGCGCCGGGTCGCGGACGCCGAGATCGCCGCCGAGCGGCTCGGTCTGCTGCTGCTGTCCGCGCGCAGCGCCGAGCGGGCGGACACCCTCACCCTGCATCTGCCCGGAGCGCCCGCCCCGCGGGCCGTCCGGCCGGCCGGCCCGGACGAGGCCACCGCCCTGCTGCGCCGCGACCTGTCGGCGCTGCGCGCGCTGGTGGTGCGGACCGGGGCGGCGGGGACGGCCCTGGCCCACGTGCGCAACCGGCTGCTCGGCTACCGGGACGAGGAGAACCTGCCGCCCGCCTCACCGGCGGTGCGCGACGTGTTCCGGGCCGTCGGCGAGGCCGCCCGCGCCGTCATGGGACTGCGTGTCGCCCTGGAGGGTCCGCAGGACGAGTCGGACGACACTCCGGCGACGACTCGTTCCCGGGAGGAGCTGGACGCCGAGGACGCCGCCATCGACGCGGGCGGGGAGAGCGCGCCGGACGAGTCGCCGGGCGGGCTGCGACGGCCCACCACGCGCGCTGCCGTACAGGTCGCCGTGGGGTCGACGCTGGCCATCGTCGGCGGTGAGCTGCTGTCCACGGACCGCTGGTACTGGGCGGTGCTGACCTGCTGGATCGTGTTCCTGAACACGGCCTCCACGGGCGAGATCCTGGTCAAGGGCTACCGGCGGCTGCTGGGCACGGTGTTCGGCGTCGTCGCCGGCATCGTGCTGGCCGGCCTGGTGGGCGGGCACACCCTCACGGCGTTCGTCCTGGTGCTGGTCCTGATCTTCGCGATGTTCTACACGGCGCCGCTGTCCTACACGCTGATGTCGTTCTTCGTGACCGCGATGCTCGGACTGCTGTACACCCTGCTGCACACCTACAGCTGGGAGGTGCTGGTGCTGCGCGTGGAGGAGACGGCGCTGGGCGCGGCCTGCGGGGTGGTCGCGGCGGCGCTGGTGCTGCCGGTGAACACCGACCGGCGCACCAACGAGCTGCTGGTCACCGTGCTGGAGCGGCTCGCGGAGGTCAGCGAGGCCGCCGTGGGCCAGCTCAGCGGCGGTCCCGCCGACGAGCTGCTGGACAAGGCACGGGAGCTGGACCAGGCGCTGGGTGACCTGCGCGCGGCGACCCAGCCGCTGACCCACCCGGTCACCCCGCTGCGGGCCCGGCGCACGACCGCCCGGTACGTGGTGGCGCTGCTGGAGACCTGCGCGTACCACGCGCGCTCGCTGGCGGCGACGGCCGAGCTGCTGCCGACCCACCCCTCGATCGCCGCGGATCCCCGGCTGCGCGGGGCGGCCGGACGCACGGTGCGCAACATCCGGACGATCGCGGCCCGGGTCGCGGACGAGGACGTCACCGTGCCGGTGGAGACGGGCGCGAGCATCGCCTCCCTGCTCGGTGACGACGGCGGCGTCCGCTACGGCCGCGTCACCGACCGGGTGCTGCGGCATCTGGAACGCCTGGACGAGGCCGTGGTGGGACTGGCCCGGCCGCTGGGGGTGCCGGTGAAGACGCCCGGGCGATGAGCCAGGACCCGCCGCGGAGGTGTCCGGCGGCGGGTCCTGGAGAGGGCGGGTCCCGAAAGGACGCGCGCTCCCCGAAGGAGCGGCGCGTCCTCGGGAAAGGCGCGGGTGCTGCAAGCCGGCCGACGGGCGGTCAGAAATCGGTCGGCAGGCCGCTGGCCTCCGCGATGCCGCGGAGTTCCTCGTTCTGCCGGTGGCGGTCCCTGATGAAGTCGGCGATCTCGTCCAGGCGGGAGGGGTCCGCGGCGGTCGCCGCGTCGGTGACCACCCGGACCGGTCCGGAGTCGTCGACCTCCAGCTCGACCACCTCGTTGTCCAGGCGGCCGGTGACGGCGGTCGCGATGACGAGGGCGGCCTCGTCGCGGACCTCCTGGGGCAGTTCCTCGTCGCCGTCGTCCAGCGCGAGGTCCAGGCCGGCCATACGGTGTTCGTCGATCGCCTTCAGCACCGGCTCCACCACACGGAGCAGAAGCCGGTAGTCCTCGCGGTCCATCCGGACGCGCAGCAGGTCGAGGTAGACGTCCACGGGCCGGTCTTCCGGGGGGAACTCGGAATCGCTCATGGCACCCGGGTTCCCCGCCCGCCGCGGGTCATACGGCGGCCGGTGTCCCGGTACCGGCGTCGCGGCGGGCGGCCGCGGGCAGGTGGGCCCCGGCCCCCGCCAGCCAGCGGTGTGCGGTGCCGAGCGCGTGCCCTACGTCCCGGGTGCCGGTCGACACGCACAGGGTGTACGCCAGGTCGCGGATCCGCGCGTCCCGGGCGGCCGGACCGCCCGCCATCGCGGTCCCGGTGGCCGTCAGGGCCTCGTACTCCTCGACGAGGCGGCGCAGCACGAGGGGGTGGGGCTTCAGCATGTGGGTCGCTTCCTGGTCCGGGCGGGCGTCTCTCACGCCGTCGCCGAGTGTCCGCCGGTGCCGCGCCGGCCCGTCCGCTGTCCCATCGCCTCGGCGCGCACCCGCGCGCAGCTGCGGCTGATGAGGCGGGAGACGTGCATCTGGGAGATCCCCAGCCGGTCGGCGATACGGCTCTGGGTCATGTCCTCGAAGAAACGCATGTAGAGGATGGCGCGCTCGCGCTCCGGGAGCCGGCGCAGCCCCTCCTTGGCGGACTCGCGGTCCACCACGGTGTCGAAGGAGTCGTCCGAGGCGCCGAGGGTGTCGGCGAGGCTGTAGCCGTCGTCGTCGGAGGACAGTTCCGCGTCCAGGGACAGGGTGCTGAAGCTCTCCAGTGCCTCCATCCCGGCGGTGACCTCCTCCTCCGTCAGCCCGGTGTGGGCGGCGATGTCCGAGACGGACGGCTCGGGACTGCCGGGGTTCTGGGTGAGTTCGCGCCGGGCCATCCTCACCTTGTTGCGCAGCTCCTGCACCCGGCGGGGCACGCGCAGGGCCCACATCCGGTCGCGGAAGTGCCGCTTGACCTCGCCGGTGATGGTGGGGACGGCATAGCTCTCGAAGGCTCCGCGCTCCGGGTCGAAGCGGTCGATGGCCTTCACCAGTCCCAGGGCCGCCACCTGGCGCAGGTCCTCGACGGACTCGCCGCGGTCGCGGAAACGGCCGGCGATGCGGTGGGCCATGGGCAGCCAGGCGGTGACGAGCTCGTCGCGGACCGCGTCCCGCTCGGGGCCGTCCTCCAGTGTCGCCAGCCGGGTGAACAGGACGGCGGTGTCGGGGGCGTCGTCGTGCCGCCGGCGCTGCGCGGCGGCCGTCGTGCCGGAGGAATCGGGACGATGGGTGGGCGTGTCAATGAGCATGCGGGTTCGCTCCCGAACGGTGGTTGGGGGGATCTACCGCGGGGCGGTCGCCGCCGGGACACCCGGAGGGTCCACAGCGGCCGTACCTCTCCCGCCGGCGCGCCTCCGGTCCGAAGCACGAAACTCCGATTGCCCCACTCCCGGTGGAACAAACTCCGCTTATTCGCGGAATCTGCCGGGAACCCGTCCGGCCGGTCAGGCCAGGGGTACGACGGCGGTGATGCACTTGCCGCCGGCGGGCAGATCGGACACCCGGATGTCGCGGGACAGCCGGCACACGATGGGCCAGCCGTGACCGCCCGGGCGGCGGCGTCCCCGGTGGTCGGCGGGCGGCAGGGCGACGGGCAGCTCACCGCTGCGGTCGCTCACCGACAGGCGCACCGCGGGACCGCTGACGTCGATCTGGAAATCGGTGATTCCGCCGCCGTGCAGGATCGCGTTGGTGGTGAGCTCGGAGGCGACGAGCAGGGCGTCGGCGAGGGCGTCCGTGTCACAGCGGGTGTGGGTGGCCCGGCAGCGTTCGCTCACCGCCCGCGTGACGGCCTCGCGCACCTCGGCCGGGCGTGACGGGTACGGCGGCCCCGCCGTGCGGGCGACCGGCGGTTCGACGTCGTATCCGGTCATGTACTTCTCACACATCGTGCGGCTCCCTGCTCGGTGACAAGTCAATGCGGAATGCCTCGGACCTCCCTTTTCGGCTCACCTGTCCGGGTAACGCCAAACCTCCTGTCCGTATGCGGAATGCCGGTCATTCCAACGGCGCACCGGGGTAGGCGGAACCGTATGACCGATGTGGTGGATTCCGGTGAACTGTTGCGGCGCATCCAGCGGGCGCGAGCCTGGGCGGCCCAGGAGGAGCGGGCATGGCGGGACCCGGGCGCCGAGCCGGGTCCGGCGGACCCCGGCGGTCGGGGGACCGAGCGGGAGGCCGAGGTGCGCCGGGTGGCCTACGAGGTCGTGCTGCGGGTGCTGGACGAGATCCTGACGCCGGGCCGGCACGCGGCGGAGGACTGACCGGGCGGTTGCGCCTCGGGCCCGGGAGGCGTACGGACCGGCGCCGGCGCGTGCCGGGCGCCCGGGGTGCATGACGGTGCCGGGGACCACCGGCCCGTCGGTGCCGGTCTTCGCAGGGATGGACGGCTTTCCCCCGCCCGGCCGGGGCTTCCTCGTGCTCGGGGCGTTCCCGTCCGCCGAGGTGCCCCGGACGGCGGCAGCGGCTGAAATGAACGTAGGGAAAGCACCGGAACCGATGCCCGGCGAGGAGCCCCGCCCCATGACCGAAGCGATCAAACTCCTGCCCGCCCTCCCCCCACCGCAGCGTGAGCGCCTGATGGCGCTCGCGCGGGAGGTGTCCTTCCCCGAGGACACCCGGATCTTCGAGGCCGGAGGCACCGCCGACCGTTTCTGGGTGATCCGCTCCGGCGCGGTCTCGCTGGACCAGCGGGTGAACGACCTGCGCCGGGTGACGGTGGCCGGCCTGGGCGCGGGCGACCTGCTGGGCTGGTCCTGGCTGTTCCCGCCGCACCGGTGGGACTTCGGCGCGGTGGCCTTCAGCCCGGTGCGCGCCTACGAGTTCGCAGCGGCGCCCGTGCTCCGGCTGTGCGAGGACGATCCGCGGCTCGGGCTGACGCTGGTGCGCAGCGTCGCCGAGGTCCTCGCCCACCGGCTGGAGACGACGCGCGGCAAGCTGATGGAGCAGTACACGGTGCGCCGGCGCGGCGGGGGGCTGTGAACGGCGGGGGGTCGTGAACCGCCCTCACACCCGGTAGCGCCGCGGTGCGGGCACCGCGGCGGCGAGGCCCGGCATCACGACGACGACCAGGATCCCGCCGCCGGCGACGGCCGTGCGGGGGCCGACGGCGGAGCCCGCGGTGCCGTGCAGCACGTCGGCCGGACGGGGCCCGCCGGCCACGACGACGGTGAAGACGCCCTGCGTCCGGCCGCGCATCTCGTCGGTCGCGGCGGACAGCAGCCCCGGGGCGGACCCCTCGCCGTAGGGGGCGAAGGTCTCGGAGGCGAACTGGGGGAACAGGGCCCGGGGCATGCCGAGGGCCATGGCGACGATGTCGGCGAGGAAGGACAGCGGCAGGACGGTGTGTCCGGGGATGCAGCGGAAGCCCTCCACGATCCCGCGCTGCCGCCCCTGACGGCCGCCCCGGCCGGCAGCGCGGGCAGGCGGTACACGGTCCGCACCGTGACGCACAGCGCGAGGGCGTCGACGAGATACGGCTCGGGCAGCCCGATGACGGGGATGAGCGCTCTCGCTGGTGTCCACGACCGTCCTGCTTGGTGCGTACATCTTGTGGTCGGGGTTCACTGTCGCAGCACCGGCGGACGGGGCGGGAGCCGCGTCTCAGGTTCCGGCGACGAGTGTGAGGCCGAGGACGACCATGGTGGCGGCGACCAGCCCGTCCAGTACGCGCCAGGCGGTGGGGCGGGCCAGGAAGCGGCTCAGCAGACGGGCGCCGAAGCCGAGCGCGGCGAACCAGCAGAGGCTGGCCAGCACCGCGCCGAGGCCGAAGGTCCAGCGCAGCGGGCCGTGGTCGGCGGCGATCGAGCCCAGCAGGAACACCGTGTCGAGGTAGACGTGCGGGTTGAGCCAGGTCATCGCGAGGCAGGTGAGCACGGCCCGGCGGCGGGAGCCCGGCGCCTCGCCCTCCGTGCGCAGTCCGGTGCCGGCCGGTCGGAAGACCCGGCGGGCGGCCAGGGCGCCGTAGCCGAGCAGGAAGGCGCCGCCGATCCAGCCGACCGCCGTCAGCGCGCCGGGCCACGCCACGACCACCGCGCCGACGCCGCCGACGCCCAGGGCGATGAGGGCGGCGTCGGACAGCGCGCAGATCCCGACGACGGCGAGCACGGCGTCGCGGCGGACGCCCTGGCGCAGGACGAAGGCGTTCTGTGCGCCGATGGCGACGATGAGGGAGAGGCCGGTGCCGAATCCGGCGGCGGCGGTGGTCAGCGCGCTGGTCATGGCGAGGACGCTACGGCGCCCACCACGGTGCAGTACAGCTCAGGATTCTTACGTACCCTTAGCCCTCGTGATGGCGGATCTTCCCTTGGACCAGGTGCGGACCCTGCTCGCGGTGGTGGACGAGGGCACGTTCGACGCGGCGGCCGCCGTTCTGCACGTCACGCCCTCGGCGGTGAGCCAGCGCGTCAAGGCGCTGGAGCAGCGCACGGGGCGGGTGCTGCTGCTGCGCACCAAGCCGGTACGGCCGACCGAGTCGGGCGAGGTCCTGGTGCGGCTGGCGCGCCAGGTCACCCGGCTGGAGCGGGACGCGTACGCCGAGCTGGGGCTGAGCGGGGCCGGGGAGCCGACCCGGGTCTCGGTGGCGGTGAACGCCGACTCGCTGGCGACCTGGTTCCTCGGGGCCCTGACCCGTCTGCCGGCCGGGGCGCCGCTCTGCTTCGAACTGCGCCGGGAGGACGAGGCCCACACGGCGGCCCTGCTGCGGGAGGGCACGGTGATGGCCGCCGTGACCTCGTCGCCGGATCCGGTGCCGGGCTGCTCCGTACGGCATCTGGGCCGGATGCGCTATCTCCCCGTGGCGAACCCGGACTTCGCCGTGCGGCATCTCACCGGGCCGCTGCCGGACGCGCTGCCCGGGGCGCCCGTGGTGGTGTTCGACCGGCGGGACGACTTCCAGGACGGCTTCGTGCGCCGGCTCAC
The DNA here is from genome assembly GCF_043076215.1 of Streptomyces sp. NPDC016640. Lineage (NCBI taxonomy): Bacteria > Bacillati > Actinomycetota > Actinomycetes > Kitasatosporales > Streptomycetaceae > Streptomyces > Streptomyces sp. NPDC016640. The sequence continues at coordinate 468,933 of NZ_JBIBRG010000004.1, read as the reverse complement.
CCGCGGACGCGCCGAGGCGGGCGTGCGGCGCCACCACGTACCGACCTCGGAGGGTTTCGTCGAGGCCGTCGCCGCGGGCCTGGGCTGGGGCATGGTCCCCGAGGCCCAGGCGGACCCCCTGCTGCGCGCCGGCCGCCTCACGGTGTTCGCCCCGGACCGTGAGGTCGACGTGTCCCTGTACTGGCAGCAGTGGAGGCTGGACTCCCCCGCCCTGGCGGTGGTGGCCGACGCGGTCGCGGCAGCGGCCGCCCGGGCCCTGCGGGACTGAGCCGCCTCGAAGCGGGATACCGCTCGGACCGGAGCGGGACGCCCCGCGCGCCGACCGGGGCCTCCTCCCCCGGCCCGCCGACCGCGTACGGCTCCCCCTGGGGCATGCGCGAACGGTGACGCACCCGTGCGGTCCGTTGTTTCACCGCGCGTCGACAGGTGACCCGACAGGGAGCAGGCATCCGCAAGGGTGCGCAACCTCTCCCGATCGCAGGTGACTTTCGATGGACAACTGGCGCCGCAGCGCGGCCTGCAGGACCGAGGACCCCGACCTCTTCTTCCCGATCGGCACCTCAGGACCGGCCCTGGTACAGACGGAACAGGCCAAAGCGGTGTGCCGGAACTGCCCCGTGCGGGAACAGTGCCTGGAATGGGCGCTCGACACGGGGCAGTCCATCGGGGTGTGGGGCGGCACGAGCGAGACGGAACGGCGTGCGCTGAAGCGGCGCGTCGGGGCCCGGCGGGCCTCCGGCGGTGGCTGAGCGCTCGCCGCGCCCGGCCCCGCGCGCCGCGGCAGGCTCGCGGAACACCGCCGGGAGGGACCGGTCATGAGCGTGCGCGTGCGCCGCGCCTACGAGGCGCCCGAGCCGGACGGCGGGGTCCGTGTGCCGGTCGACCGGCTGTGGCCGCGCGGTCCGGCGAAGGACGCGGCGCGGGTCGACGAGTGGCCCAAGGGGCCGACCCCGTCGGCCGGACTGCGCCGCTGGTACCACGCGGAGGACCGGCCCTACGAGGAGTTCCGCGAGCGCCACGAGGCGGAACTGGCCGCTCCGGAGGCCGCCGGACTCCTCGCCCCTGTGCGTGAACCGGCCGGTGAGGGCCCTGTGACGCTGCTGACCGCGTCCAGGACACCGCAGCACGGTCACGCGGAGGTGCCGGCCCGCCTGCTCGAGGACTGAGGGGCGGGCCGCACCGCGTGTCCTACGCCGTCCGGTCGGCCGCCGCCCGGCCCGCCGCCCGGCCCGAGAAGAGGCAGCCGCCGAGGAAGGTGCCCTCCAGGGCGTTGTAGCCGTGGACACCGCCGCCGCCGAAGCCCGCCACCTCGCCCGCCGCGTACAGGCCCTCGACCGGCCGCCCGTCGGCGCCCAGCGCCCGGGAGTCGAGGTCGGTCTGGATGCCGCCGAGCGTCTTGCGGGTCAGGATGTGCAGCTTGACACCGATCAGCGGTCCGGCCGCCGGGTCGAGGATGCGGTGCGGGGCGGCGACGCGCCCGAGCCGGTCGCCGAGGTAACGGCGGGCGTTGCGGATGCCCTGCACCTGGGCGTCCTTGCTGTACGCGTTGGCCAGCTGCCGGTCGCGGGCCTCGATCTGGCGGCGTACGACGGCCGCGTCGAGCAGCGGCTCGTCGGTGAGGGCGTTCATCTTCTCGACCAGCTGTTCGAGGGCCGGGGCGGTCACGAAGTCCGCGCCCTTGCGCAGGAAGGCGTCCACCGGCCCGGGGGCGCCCTTGCCCAGCACGCGTTCGCGCAGGAAGCCGGCCCGGTCCCGCGCGGTGATGTCGGGGTTCTGCTCGGAGCCCGACAGCGCGAACTCCTTCTCGATGATCTTCCGGGTGAGGATGAACCAGGAGTGGTCGTGTCCGGCGATGTCCTTCGTGGTGCGCAGGTGCCTCAGCGTGCCGAGGGTGTCGTAGCCGGGCAGACAGGGCTCGGGCAGGCGGCGGCCGAGGGCGTCGAACCACATCGAGGACGGTCCGGGCAGGATGCGGATGCCGTGGCCGGGCCAGATCGGGTCCCAGTTGCGCAGGCCCTCGGTGTAGTGCCACATGCGGTCCCGGTTCACCAGACGCGCCCCCGCGCGGGCGCTGATGTCGAGCATCCGCCCGTCGACGTAGGCGGGAACGCCGGTGGCCATCTCGCGCGGCGGGGTGCCCAGCCGCTCGGGCCAGTACCGGCGGACGATGTCGTGGTCGGCGCCGATGCCGCCGCTGGTGACGATCACGGCCTGGGCCGTGAGCTCGAACTCGCCGGCGGCCTCGCGGCCGGAGGCGACCCCGCGCGGCGCGTCGTCCGGGGCCAGCACGGTGCCGCGCACACCGCGCGCGGCACCGCCCTCGACGACCAGCTCGTCGACCCGGTGGCGGTGGTGGAAGGTGAGCAGTCCGTCGCGGGCGGCCTGCCGGGCGTAGCGGGCGAAGGGCGCGACGACGCCGGTACCGGTGCCCCAGGCGATGTGGAAGCGGGGCACCGTGTTGCCGTGGCCGTCCGCGCGGAGGTCTCCGCGCTCGGCCCAGCCGACGGTGGGCAGGAAGGTGATGCCGTGCCCGTCCAGCCAGGAGCGCTTCTCCCCCGCCGCCCATGCGACGTAGGCGCGTGCCCAGCGCACCGCCCAGCTGTCCTCGTCGTCCAGCCGGTCGAAGCCCGCGCTGCCCCGCCAGTCGCTCCAGGCCAGGTCGAAGGAGTCCTTGATGCCCAGGCGCCGCTGCTGCGGTGAGTCCACCAGGAACAGTCCGCCGAAGGACCAGAAGGCCTGGCCGCCGAGGTTGGCGGCGTTCTCCTGGTCGACCAGGGCGACCCGGCGGCCCCGGCTGGTGAGTTCGTGGGCCGCGACCAGGCCCGCGAGGCCCGCTCCGACGACGATGACGTCGGCGTCCATGGCGACCGTCCCTTCCTGTCATGGGGTGAGAGCAGCGCGTTCGGCAGTTGTTTCGGCCGGGCCCGGGCGCGCTCGGCGTACAGCGCGAAGAACAGCTCGTCCAGGCCGGCGAAGTCGGAGGAGAAGGCGCCCCGGGTGCAGCCGGCGCCTGGTGACGCGCCCGGTCGTACCGCCCACGGCCATGTCCGCTCCCCCGTCCGATACGGGAACGTATCCGATGCACCGGTGCATGCGACAGGCTCCGGGAGCCGGAGATGCGGCACGCCGGACGATCTGGAACATATTTTCGAATCAAGGGATACGCTGGCCGCATGACCAGGCACCACCGCCCCCCGGCGCTCCAGGGATCGCTCTTCGACCAGGCCGACGAGCTGCGGCTCGGCCCGCTCGACGGGCTGCGCCGCACCCGGCTGGGCCACGGCGCCTGGATCGACGTACTGCCGGGATGGCTCGGCGGGTCCGACGCGCTCTTCGAGCACCTGGCCGCGGAGGTGCCGTGGCGGGCGGAGCGACGCCAGATGTACGACCACGTCGTGGACGTGCCCCGGCTGCTGTCGTACTACCGCGCCGGCGAACCGCTGCCGCACCCGGTGCTGACCGAGGCGCGCGACGCGCTCGGCGCGCACTACGCCGGCGAACTGGGCGAGCCGTTCACCACGGCCGGACTGTGTTACTACCGCGACGGCCGGGACGGCGTCGCCTGGCACGGCGACCGGATCGGGCGGGGCGCGCGAGAGGACACGATGGTCGCCATCCTCTCCGTGGGCGCGCCCCGCGATCTGCTGCTGCGCCCCATGGACGGCGGGGACACGGTGCGCCGCCCGCTGGGGCACGGCGACCTCGTCGTGATGGGCGGTTCCTGCCAGCGCACCTGGGAGCACGCCGTTCCCAAGAGCACCCGCGCCACCGGACCGCGCATCAGCGTCCAGTTCCGCCCGCACGGCGTGAACTGACCCGCCGTCCGCGCCCGCGCGACGGCCTGCTTTCCTTCTTCCACCGGACGGTCCGAACGGGCCGGACAGGAACGACGGAACGCGGGACGACCATGCGAGCAGAAGTGCGGCACGTCGCGGACGGCACCTACCTGGTGCACGGCCCGAGCACCAACTGGGTGATCCTGACCGAGGGGGACGCCGTCACGCTGATCGACACCGGCTATCCCGGCGACCGCGAACGCCTCCTGGACTCCCTGGCGCAGGTGGGGAGTTCTCCCCGGGCGGTGACCGCCGTGCTCGTCACCCACGCCCACAACGACCACCTGGGATCAGCCGAGTACCTGCGGGCCGCCCACGGCACGCCCGTCTACACCCACGAGGCCGAAGTCCCGCACGCCCGCCGGGACTTCCTGCACCAGGTGGGGGTCGGGCAGGTGCTGCGCAACGCCTGGCGTCCCGGCGTGGTGCCCTGGGCGGTGCACGCCCTGCGGGCCGGCGGGACCGCCGACACGGCGGTCACCGCGCCCGAGCCGTTCCCGGCGCCGGGCGTGCTCGATCTGCCCGGCCGGCCCGTGCCCGTGCCGACGCCCGGCCACACCGACGGGCACTGTGCCTTCCACCTCCCCGGCAGCGGGGTGGTGGTGTCGGGCGACGCGCTGGTGAGCGCTCACCCCACCTCCCGCGTCCGGGGACCGCAGCTGCTGCCCGGCATGTTCCACCACGAGCGCGGCACCGCCCTGGGCTCGCTGGACGTACTGGCGAAGCTGGACGGCGACCTGCTGCTGCCCGGCCACGGTCCCCTGCACGAGGGGTCCGTGGCGGACGCGGCGGAGCTGGCCCGGGAGCGAGCGCAATAGCGGGCGCAATAGGGTGAGGTGAGGACCGCCCACGAGACGAGGACACCCCGCCATGGCACTGCAGATCAACGCCACCAACCCGGAGCATCCCGCGCTCCTGTTGGAACTGCCGTGGCACCTGCCGCTGGAGGAGTGGCCGGACCGGTACCTGGTACCGCTGCCGCGCGGCATCTCCCGGCACGTGGTGCGCTACGCGCGGGCCGGCGACGAGGTGATCGCGGTGAAGGAGCTCGCCCGGCGGCCCGCGCTGCGCGAGTACGAGCTGCTGCGCGACCTGGACCGGATCGGCATCCCGGCGGTGGACCCGCTCGCCGTGGTCACCGGCCGCACCGACACCGCCGGTGAGCCGCTGGAGAGCGTGCTGATCACCCGGCACCTCGGCGGCTCGATCCCCTACCGGTCGATGTTCGAGACGACGCTGCGCCCGGCGACCATGCACCGTCTGATGGACGCGCTCGCCGTGCTCCTGGTGCGCCTGCACCTCTCCGGTTTCGCCTGGGGCGACTGCTCGCTGTCCAACACGCTGTTCCGGCGGGACGCGGGCGCCTACGCCGCCTACCTCGTGGACGCCGAGACCGGCGACCTGCACCCGGAACTGACCGTCGGCCAGCGCGAGTACGACCTCGACCTCGCGCGCGTCAACATCAGCGGTGAGCTGCTCGACCTGGAGGCCTCCGGGGCGCTGCACCCCTCCGTCGATCCGATCGACTTCGGCACCGAGATCTGCGCCCGCTACCGGGGCCTGTGGCAGGAGCTGACCCGCACCTCCGTCTACCCGGCGGGCAAGTACCACTACATCGAGCGCCGCATCCGCCGCCTCAACGACCTCGGATTCGACGTGGCCGAGATGCAGATCGAGCACGCCTCCAACGGCGACACGGTCACCTTCGTGCCCAAGGTCGTCGACGCCGGCCACCACCAGCGGCAACTGCTGCGCCTGACCGGGCTGGACGCCGAGGAGAACCAGGCCAGGCGGCTGCTGAACGACCTGGAGAGCTGGATGGCCACCCAGGACGACTACGCCCCGAACGACCCCCACGGCGCCCGTCCCGAGGTGCTCGCCCACCGCTGGGTGCGGGAGGTGTTCCGGCCCACCGTGCGTTCCCTGCCGCCGGACCTGCGCGGCCCGATGGACGCCGCGGAGATCTACCACGAGCTCCTGGAGCACCGCTGGTACCTGTCGGAGCGGGCGCAGCACGACATCGGCCTCGACACGGCCGTGGAGGACTACATCGAGAACATCCTGCCGAAGGTCCGCAGGTCCCTGCAGCCGACGGCCGACTGACCCGCGGGTCCCCGGTACGGTCCGGCGGCTCAGGCGGGCGGCACGACCGCCACCGGGCAGTCCGCGAGGTGCAGGACACCGTGGGCCACCGAGCCGATCCGGGCGCCCACGGCCGTGCGGTGGGCGCGGCGGCCGACGACCATCAGCTGGGCCGTGCCCGCCACCGACAGCAGCACCTGGCCGGCGCTGCCCATCTCCACGTGCTCGACCACGTGCACGTCCGGATAGCGCTCCCGCCACGGCGCGAGCGCCGCCGCCAGGCCCTTGCGCTCGTACGGCTCCAGGCCCCCGGCCTCGTCGAGGAGCCGGAGCGAGGCCGGGCTGTAGGAGAAGACCGGCGGCAGGGTCCAGGCCCGCACGGCGCGCACGGTGGCGCCGCGCCGGGACGCGGTCTCGAAGGCGAGACCGAGGGCGGCGGCGCTGTCCTTCGGGTCGCCCTGCTGCCCGACCACGATCTCGTGCCCGGTGACCTCGTTCGACGGCCGGTCCCCGGCCCGCACGAAGACCACCGGGCGCTCCGCCCCGACGATCACCTGCTGGCCGACCGAACCGACCAGGAAGCCCATGATCCGCCCGTGGCCGCGCGAGCCGAGCACCAGCATCTCCGCGTCCGCGGCGACACCGCTCAACATGTCCACGGCGTCGCCCTCCGGCACGTCCACGGTCACGGCCAGCTTCGGATGCCGCTCGCGGACGGTGCGGGCCGCCTCGTCGGCGGCGTCGCGCACCCACTGCCGCTGCGCGGCCCGGTCCCCCGTGTCCACCCCGTCGTGCGCCTCGAACCGCCAGGCGTGCACCACCCTGAGCGGCAGGTCCCGGCGGACCGCCTCCCGCGCCGCCCAGGCCAGCGCGGCGAGGCTCTCCCCGGTTCCGTCGACCCCTGCCGTGATCGGGCGCGTCATGCGGTTCCTCCCGGTGTCGTGTCCGCTTCGCGTGGTCCAGTCTTCCCCACGCCGCCGTCATGACGCCCGAGGGGAGCCGGCGTCCGCGGCCCCCTGGCGGTCTCCCGCTTCGCCGGCCACCGCCTGCGCCATGAAGCGGCCCGCCGCACCGTGTGCGACCCGGCCTTCACCCGCGCCGCCCCCGGGGTCCGCCGGCGGCGGGTCCGGCGACACGTACCGGACCCGGCTCTTCGGTGCCCGACGGCCAGGGCCCGCCGGATCCCGTCCCCCGTGCTCCTGGCGGAGGCGGGGAGTCCGGGCGAGGATGCCTCCATGAAGGGTGACCTGTTTTCCAGTCAGCACATGGTGCGGCCCGCCACGGCGCCGGGCATGACGGTCGAGAACGCCAAGTGCCTCCGTTACACGGTCGACGGCGAGATGCTCGCCCGGCAGGGCGCGATGGTCGCCTACCGCGGCGATCTCCAGTTCGAGCGCAAGGGTCAGGGCGTGGGCGGCATGCTCAAACGCGCGGTGACCGGGGAGGGGCTGCCGCTGATGGCGGTGCGCGGACAGGGCGAGGCCTGGTTCGCGCACGAGGCGCAGAACTGCTTCGTCGTCGAGGTCGATCCGGGCGACGAGTTCACCGTCAACGGCCGCAACGTGCTCTGCTTCGACTCCACGCTGGCGTACCGCATCGCGACCGTGAAGGGCGCCGGCATCACCGGAGGCGGCCTGTTCAACAGCGTTTTCACCGGCCACGGCCGACTGGGACTGGTCTGCGAGGGAAATCCGCTGGTCATTCCGGTGTCGCCGCAGTACCCGGTCCACGTGGACACGGACGCGGTCGTCGGCTGGACCGCGGGCCTGAGCACCTCGCTGCACCGGTCGCAGTCGCTGGGGTCGATGCTGCGCGGCGGATCGGGGGAGGCCGTCCAGCTGGTGCTGCGGGGTGAGGGCTGCGTCGTCGTCCGGCCCAGCGAGGCGGCACCGCAGAAGCCCCAGCAGCACTGACCCCGGCCGGCCCGCCGGTCGGGAACGGTGTTGACCTCGGCCGCCGGCCCGGGTCAGGGTGTGTCCCGGCGCGGATCACGCCCCGCGCCGGGCCCGGAGAGGTGGCAGTCGTGATCGAGATCGCCGGCATCGAGACCGCGGCCGAGCGGATCGCCGGACATGTGGTGCGGACCCCGACCGTGCCGAGCCCCGGGCTGTCGGCACTGCTCGGTGCCCCGGTCACGGCCAAACTGGAACTGCTGCAGCGCACCGGTTCGTTCAAGGTGCGCGGTGCGGCGGCGAAGCTGCTGTCGCTGAGCGGGGCCGAGCGGGCCGCCGGGGTCGTGGCGGTGAGCGGCGGCAACCACGGGATCGCGCTCGCGGTCATGGCCGCCGCCCTCGAGGTGAAGGCCACGGTGGTCATGCCGCGTTCGGCGCCCGTGCGGGCCGTGGAGATCGCGGAGGCCGCCGGTGCGTCGGTGCGGCTGACCGACGGCATGGACGGCGCCTTCGCGCTGATGACCCGGCTGCAGCAGGAGGGCCTGACCCTGGTGCACCCCTTCGACGACCCGGTGGTGATCGCCGGGCAGGGCACCGTCGGGCTGGAGTTCGCCGCGGACGCCGGTGAACTGACCGATGTGCTGGTGAGCATCGGGGGCGGCGGACTGATCGCCGGTGTGGCGGCGGCCCTGCGGGCGCTGCGGCCCGGGGTGCGGATCTGGGGCGTGGAGACGGAGGGCGCCCAGGCGATGTCGGCGGCGCTGGCGGCGGGCGGCCCGGTGCCGGTGGAGCTGGGGTCGATCGTCTCCACGCTCAGCGCCCCGGCGGTGTCGCAGCTGACGTACGAGCATGTCTCGGCGCTGGTCACCGAGGTGCTGGTGGTGCCGGACCGGGAGGCGGTGCGCGGCTCGCTGGACCTCGCGGACCACGCCAAGGTGTGGGCCGAGCCGGCCGCCGGCTGTCTGCTGCCCGCCGCGCGGCAGGTGCTGGAACGCGTCGGCGGGGAAGCCCGGCTCGGGCTGGTGGTGTGCGGCGGCAACGCCACCACCGGCGACATGATCGCCTGGACGGACCGCTTCGAGCTGCGCTGAGCCCCCGGACGCCGGACCTCGGCGGGTCCCGCCGCGCCATCCGCCGGTCCTCCCGGGGGACGGGCGGGCGGGCGTACGGGGGTCCTGCCCGGTCCTCCCGACGGGTGATCCGCCGTTTTCCCCGGCCGCGGGCGGGGACCCGGGCGGCATGGTGCGTATCGGATACACGATGATGACCGAGCAGGCCGGGCCGCGGGAGCTGGTCGACCATGTGGTGCGGGCCGAGGCGGCGGGCTTCGACTTCTCGGTGACCTCGGACCACTACTTCCCCTGGCTGGACGCGCAGGGGCACTCGCCGTACGCCTGGAGCGTGCTCGGCGCCGCCGCTCAGGCCACCTCGCGCATCCCTCTGATGACGTACGTGACGTGCCCGACGTTCCGCTACCACCCTGCGGTGGTGGCGCAGAAGGCGGCGACGGTGCAGTTGCTGTCCGAGGGCCGGTTCCGGCTGGGCCTCGGCTCGGGGGAGAACCTCAACGAGCACGTGGTGGGCGGCGGCTGGCCGTCCGTGGACGTGCGGCACGAGATGTTCGAGGAGGCGGTGGGGATCATCCGCGCCCTGTTCGAGGGCGGCCACGTGAACCACCGGGGCACCCACTTCGACGTCGAGTCGGCCCGGCTGTGGGACCTGCCGGACCGGCCGCCGCCGATCGGCATCGCGGTGTCCGGGGAGCGTTCCTGCGCCCTCGCGGGCCGGCTCGCCGACCTGGTGATCGCCACGGAGCCGGAGGCCGCGCTGCTCGACGCCTTCGACCGGCACGGCGGGGAGGGCAAACCGCGGGTCGGGCAGCTCCCGGTGTGCTACGACCCCGACCGGGACGCCGCCGTCGAGCGCGCCCACGCCCAGTTCCGCTGGTTCGGCAACGGCTGGAAGGTCAATTCCGAGCTGCCCCATCCGGCCTCCTTCGAGGCGGCGACCCGTTTCGTCCGGCCCGAGGACATCGCCGGATCCATCCCGTGCGGCAGCGACCCGGCGGACTTCGTCGAGGCCGTACGCCCCTACGCCGAGGCCGGTTTCACCGAGATCGCCCTGGTCCAGATCGGCGGCGAGTCGCAGCCCCGGTACCTGGACTGGTCGGAGAGGACACTGCTCCCGGCCCTGCGGGAGGCGTTCGGCTGACGCCGGGGCGGTTGTGGAGCGCGGGCGATTCATCCGCGCGTACTGCGCATCTTGTGAGGATCGGGGGTACTAGAGGGCTCTACGCCGTACTTCCCGGAGGCCCCTCGTGAGCTCGTTCGTGCACAAGACCCTGGTGGTGGAGCTCCAGGCGGGCGACACGGAACGCTTTCCCGTGCTCGCCCACCTCAGCTACGACCCGTCCGATCCGTTCGCCGTCACCGTCGTCTTCAGTCACGACGGCCGCGTCCTCGCGCGCTGGCAGCTGGACCGGGAGATGCTCACCGAGGGGCTCGTCCGCCCGGTCGGGATCGGGGACGTGCGGCTGAGCCCACAGGCCCGGGGTGTGGGGCGGGAGCTGCGGATGGAGTTCTTCGGCGAGACGCACGCCGACGGCGGCCGGCACCACGCGGTGGTGTTCGCGTGGGCCGAGACCGTCGGGCAGTTCCTGCTCGAAACCCGCCGGACGGTGCCGCCGGGCCGGGAGAAGGTCCGCGTCGACGACTTCCTCGAGGACATCCTCGCCGGGAGCTGACCCCGGTCCCGCCCGCCGTCACCGCGTCGTGTGACGGTAGCGGGTCCACATCGGCAGGCCGAGCCAGCACAGGAGGTACCAGCACACCACGCCGGCCACCAGGTACGGGACGAAGTCGTCGTCGGTGGCCACCCGCAGGATGAGCAGGAGCGAGGAGCTGGTGGTGGCGAGCAGCAGCAGGAGGCCAAGCAGGGTGAGCCGGGAGGCCCACCGCACCGCCTGCGGTTTGATGCGCCGCCCGGCGACGAGCCGGTGCAGCGGCACCGGGCCGATGAGCGCGCCGGTGGCACAGGCGCCCACCACCACCGTCACGATGTAGATCGTCCGGTCCGTGTCGGACAGAGTGGCGTAGACCGGGGTGAACACGACGGTCAGCAGGAAGCCGAAGAGGATCTGAACGCCCATCTGGGCGACGCGGATCTCCTGGATGAGCTCCTGCCACATCCGGTCCGCCCTCTCCTCCTCGGTCTCGTCGCGCCCTCTGCGCCCGCTCTCGCCCCGCTCCGGATCCGGCACGGCGCCTCCCTGGGTGTGCGACATCGTTCCGCCCGCACACCCGGGTGCCCCGAACGGCGCCGTCCTCCCCCGGGCCGGCCGCGTTCCCCGCCGTTACCAGCGGGCTTCCACCTGGTCCTTGATCCGCCGCTCGTAGAGGTCCCCGATCGCCTCGAGGGTCGCCCCGGACAGCTCCGGCAGCCGGGCGGCGGCCGCGTTGGCACGGGCCTGCTCGGGCGAGCGGGCACCGGGGATGACGGTGGTGACGCCGGGCTGCTGGATGATCCAGCGCAGTGCCAGCTGGGCCGGGGTGCATCCCTCGGGAGCGAGCGCGGCGAACTCGGCGGCGGCCTCGACACCGGTCGCGTAGTCGACGCCGGAGAAGGTCTCGCCCTGGTCGAAGGCCTCGCCGTGCCGGTTGTAGGTGCGGTGGTCGTTCTCGGGGAAGACGGTGTCCCTCGTGTACTTGCCGGACAGCAGCCCGGAGGCGAGCGGGACGCGGGCGATGATGCCGACGCCCGCCGCACGGGCGGCCGGGAGCACCTCGCGCAGCGGCTTCATGCGGAACGGGTTGAGGATGATCTGCACGCTCGCCACGTTCGGCCGGGCGATCGCGGTGAGCGCCTCCGCACAGGTCTCCACGCTGACGCCGTAGGCGGCGACGCGCTCCTCCGCCACCAGGGTGTCGAGGGCGTCGAACACCTCGTCGGTGGAGTAGACGGGGGTCGGCGGGCAGTGCAGCTGGACCAGGTCGACGCGGTCGACGCCCAGGTTGCGGCGCGAGCGGTCGTTCCAGGCGCGGAAGTTGTCCAGGACGTAGTTCTCGGGGATCTGGTCGACCCGGCGGCCCATCTTGGTGGCGACCAGCACGTGCAGATCGGGCCGGCCGCTCAGGAAGGAGGCGATGGTCTGTTCGCTGCGTCCGTCGCCGTAGACGTCGGCGGTGTCGAAGAAGGTGACGCCCGACTCGGCGGCGGTCTCCAGCACCGCGAGGGCTTCCTTGTCGTCTACGTCTCCCCAGTCCGCCCCCAGTTGCCATGTGCCGAGACCGACCACGGAGGCGTGCTGACCCGACCTGTCGAATGTGCGCTCGTCCATGACCTCAGTCTGTCATCCGGCGGGACCGGCCGGCGGGCGGCTCCGTCCCGTGAGCGCCCCGGCGCGGCTCAGGCCGCCCGGGCGCATTCGGGGTGGCCCCAGCCCTTGTCGTTCCTGGCGATGGGTTCGCCGGCCGCGTAGGACCGCCCGCACGGGCAGCGGCCGGGGAACTTGGCCTTGATCGTGCGGGCGGAGGAGCCGCCGCGCTGCCGGGACGCCTTGGCACCACCGGATGCGCGCCTGGCCGCGGTGCCCGCGGGGCGGTCCGGGGCGGGCGGCGGCTCGGGCGAGCCCAGTTCGCTGCCGGCATCCTGCTGGACGGTGGCCGCCTGGCTGGCCGCGCGGTCGGCGAAGTCGTTGAGCCGGTCGCCGTCGACCTGGTGGGCGGGGACGTAGCGGAACTCCACCGAGCGATTCTGCAGGAGGTCGTCGATGCGTACGACGAGTTCCTGGTTGGCGACCGGTTTGCCGGCCGCCGTGCGCCAGCCGTTGCGCTTCCAGCCGGGCAGCCAGGTGGTGACGGCCTTCATGGCGTACTGCGAGTCCATCCGGACCTCGAGCGGCACGGCGGGGTCGGTCGCCGCCAGCAGCCGCTCCAGCGCGGTGAGTTCGGCGACGTTGTTGGTGGCCCTGCCGAGCGCTCCCGCCTCCCAGCGGACCGGCGCCTCGGACGCGTCGGCGACCACCCAGGCCCAGCCGGCGGGCCCCGGGTTTCCCTTCGAAGCCCCGTCGCACGCGGCCACAACACGTTCACGCATGCGCCCGATCATGCCATGGCCGGGCGCGGCGCCCGCCCCGCGGGTCCGCCGGCGGTGCTGTGCCCGGGGGACTCCCTCGCGGTGGAGAGCCCGGGAGGCGCAGGCCCCGCCCCGTCCGCTCACCCGGGATCCCGCGCATCGCGCGGGAGATCACCCGGGTGAGCGCGGAGCACGTCCGTTCGGGGGATCCGGGGTGCCGGGCGTCACTCGCCCGCGTACGCCTTCTCCAGCGCGGCGATGTCGATCTTGCGCATGGACAGCATGGCCTTCATCGCCCGGTCCGCCTTCTCCCGGTCCGGGTCGCCGATCATCTCGGTCAGCCGCACCGGGCTGACCTGCCAGGAGACGCCGAACCTGTCCTTGAGCCAGCCGCAGGGGCCGTGCTCGCCGCCGCCCTCGACGAGCTTCTCCCAGTAGTGGTCGACCTCCGCCTGGTCCGCGCAGTCGATCTGGAAGGAGATCGCCTCACTGAACGTGAACCGGGAACCCCCGTTGAGGGCGACGAACCTCTGGCCGTTGGCCGTGAACTCCACGGTGAGGACGGAGCCCGTCGTGCCGTGGGCGGACTCCGTGTTCCGCAGGATCCGGCCCGGCTTCGAGTCCTCGAAGAGGGAGACGTAGAAGTTCGCGGCCTCCTCGGCCCGGCCGTCGAACCAGAGACACGTGGTGAATCCATCGGTGGTCATGAGTACCTCCTGGGCGTGGAACGCTGTCACCGGTGTCGACCGGTCCGCGCCCCGGAACTCATCGGTGCGGCCGCGCGGTGGTCCGGACGGCGGCACCACGGGCCGGGGCCCGGGGCCGCGTCGGCGTCCGGTGGCGGGCGATGTCCCGGCGTCCTTCCGGGAGTCGGGGGAGGAGCGGGCCGGGTGAGCGCTTCGCCCGTGGCGAATCTGCCACGGGCAGAGAGGTCCCCGCCCGCCCCGCCGGCCGGTCGAGAGTGGAGGAACGCGGTCCTCCCGGCCGCGTTCCGACGAGCGATCACCAGGAGCGCCGATGTCTCCACTCACCGCCGGCCCGGGGCCGGCACCACTGCCCCGGGCCGAGGACGGCGACACCCCGCCGAACCGGTTCGACGACCACCTCGCCACCCAGTTGCTCGGGCAGCGGATCGTGCTGCTCGGCACCCAGGTCGACGAGGTCTCCGCCAACCGGGTCTGCGCGCAGTTGCTGATCCTGTCCGCCGAGGACCCGCGCACCGACATCAGCCTGTACATCAACAGCCCCGGCGGATCCGTGCACGCGGGTCTGGCGATCTACGACACGATGCGGCTGATCCCGAACGACGTGTCGACCCTCGCCATGGGGTTCGCGGCCAGCATGGGGCAGTTCCTGCTGAGCGTCGGCGCGGCCGGCAAGCGGTACGCGCTGCCGAACGCGCGGATCATGATGCACCAGCCGTCGGGGGGCATCGGAGGCACCACCGCCGACATCGAGATCCAGGCCGGCAACCTGCTGCACGCCAAGCGGACCATCGAGCGGATCACCGCCGAGCACACCGGACAGTCCCCCGAGACCATCTCCCGGGACGGGGACCGGGACCGCTGGTTCACGGCCGAGGAGGCCAGGGAGTACGGGATGGTGGACCGGGTGGTGGAGTCGCTGGCCGACGTCCGCCCGGCCGCCGCACGGCGCAGGGCGGGGCTGCAGTGAGGGGGACGTACACGATTCCGAACGTCGTCGAGCACACGCCTCGGGGCGAGCGGTCCTACGACGTGTTCAGCCGGCTGCTGTCCGAGCGGATCGTCTTCCTGGGCACGGAGATCGACGACGGGGTCGCCAACGTGGTGATCGCGCAGCTCCTCCACCTGGAGTCGGCGGCGCCGGACACCGAGATCGCGATCTACATCAACTCGCCCGGGGGCTCGTACACCTCGCTCATGGCGATCTACGACACGATGACGTTCGTCCGGGCGCCCGTCTCGACGTTCTGCGTCGGGCAGGCGGCGTCCACGGCGGCCGTGCTGCTGGCCGGCGGTGATCCGGGGCGGCGGTTCGTGCTGGAGCACGCGCGCGTACTGCTGGGGCAGCCGGCCACGGGCGGCGCGCGGGGCACGGCCTCGGACCTGTCGCTCCGGGCGAAGGAGATGGTGCGGATCCGCTCCCAGGTGGAGGAGGTGCTGTCCCGGCACACGCGTCACGACGTGGCGACCCTGCGGGCGGACATGGACCGCGACAAGGTCTTCGGCGCCCGGGAGGCCGTGTCGTACGGCCTGGCCGACGAGGTGCTGACCCGGCGCCTGACGGGAATGTGAGGCGGCCGGGCCACGCGATCGGCGGACGTCAGGCGGCCAGGCACAGCCCGTTGTGCGCGGAGCCGGCCGTCCCGCGGCCGGTGCCGGTCCGGGGGGCGGTGACGATCCGGGGGGCGGTGACGATCCGGGGGGCGGTGACGCGGGCCAGCTCGCCGTGGGCCCGCGACAGCAGGTCGCCGAGACCGAGACCGAGCGCCCGGGCGGCGGCCGCGAGGACCTCCGAGGATGCCTCCTTGCGGCCGCGCTCCACCTCCGAGAGGTAGGGCATGGAGATCCGGGCCGCATCGGCGACGTCCTTCAGCGTCCGCTCCTGGGCGAGTCGCTCCCGGCGCAGGACGTCGCCGACGAGGTCGCGCCACAGGGGCTCGCGGGGCGCGGGGGCCGGGGCCGGCGCGGCCGGTTCGGATCGCAGGGGGATGACACGGGCGTGGTCGGGCACTCGGTGGGTCACCTCTTCAGCGTTGGTCACCACCTCAGCCTAGGAAATCAGGCCCCGAACGGAAGGGAGCGGCATTCCGCCCTGAGTGAAGGGACCCGTGCGGCGCCCCGGAACGGGCTCGTGCTGCCGCACGGTCCGCCGGCCCGTACCATCGGTCGTACGGGCGGCGTCCGCGCGGCGCCTTTTCAGCCGCTCGGAGCAGGGTGTGAATGTGTCCGTGCGACCTGGGTACACGCAAGCCCGTAGGGCCCGGGCGCGGGTCAGCCGTGACGTTCGTGGGGAGAGGCAATGGAGACCGTCGTGATCCGGTCGCAGGCGCAGGTAGTCGATCAGCACACCGAGGCCGGGACGGACGACGGGAACCTGACGGACGTGGTGGACCCGCGTGCCGTCGCCCCCCGCGACGCCAGGCAGCTGTCCCGGCAGTTCTTCCGTCGTCTGACGGAACTGGAGGAGGGCACGCACGAGTACCAGTACGCGCGCAACACCCTCATCGAGATGAACATGTCCCTCGTCCGGTTCGCGGCCGGACGGTTCCGCGGCCGCGGCGACGACATGGACGACATCGTGCAGACCGGCATGATCGGGCTGATCAAGGCCATCGACCGGTTCGAGCTGTCCCGCGAGGTCGAGTTCACCTCCTTCGCGCTGCCGTACATCGTGGGCGAGATCAAGCGTTTCTTCCGTGACACCACGTGGGCCGTGCACGTGCCGCGCCGTCTCCAGGAGCTGCGGGTGGAGCTGGCCAAGGCCCGTGAGGAACTCGCCAGCCGACTGGACCGTGAACCCACGGTCGCCGAGCTGGCCACGCTGATGAACATCACCGAGCAGCAGGTGATCGAGGGGCAGATCGCCGCGAACGGGTACAACTCCTCGTCGCTGGACGCCGCCCTCACCGGTGACGGTCCCGAGGGCGGCGAGGCCGTCCTCGCCGACTTCATCGGCGTCGAGGAGGAAGGGCTGCGGCTCGTCGAGGACTTCCACTCGCTGGCCCCGCTCATGGCCGAACTCAGCGACCGGGACCGGGAGATCATCCACATGCGGTTCGTGGAGGAGGCCACCCAGGCGGAGATCGGCGAACGCCTCGGCTGCTCCCAGATGCACGTGTCCCGCCTGATCAAGCGGATCATCACCCGGCTGCGCGAGGGCATGCTGGGCGAGCTCGGCTGCGCCTGACCGGCGGTCCCCGAGAGGCCCGGCGGGCGGCGAAGCCGTCGCCGGGCCGAGTCGTTCAGCCGGTGCCGAGGCTCAGTACCGCGCGTACGCGCTTGCCGACGGGCACCCGCTCCACGTCGATGTTCCGGGCCAGCGCCCGGACGATCTCCAGGCCGTGCCGGCCGATGCGCTCGGGGTCACGGGGGAAGACGCGGGGCAGGGTGGCGCTGCTGTCGTAGACGGCCACCGTGACGGAGGTGTCCGTGCCCTCCAGCTCCAGGATGTACGGCCCGGTGCTGTGCCGGTCCGCGTTGGTCACCAGTTCGCTCACCACCAGCAGGACGGCACCGTCGGCCCGCTCGTCCACCGTGGCGCACCACTCGGTCCTGAGCTGCTCGAGGAAGTGCGCGGCGAAGGCGCGCGCCTCGGCGATGCATCCCGGCTCCCCGGTGAAGTGTGCCGCCCGCCGCAGCGGTTCCACGGGCACGTCGAAACCGATCGGTATCACTGCCCCGTCCAGGTGATAGTTCATGCGTTTCTCTCTGCGAGCCAGGCCGTCCGGACGATCCGCACCAGTCCTCGTACCCCGGGTCCCGCGGTCCAGTCCACCTGATCGGTGTCCTCACTCGCCGGGCGGGAACCCGGGTTCCGCCGGATCCCGGCGGAAGGGCGTGCCATGAACGGACTGACGGCGGTACGGAGCCTGACGACGCTGCCCGTGGTGACGCTGGGCGGAGACGCGGTGGCCCACGTCAAGGACACCGTCTTCGACCCGTCGGCGGTGCGGATCGCCGGCTTCACCCTCACCGGCCGGACCCTGCTGTCGGGCCCGCTGCCGCAGGATCTGCCCTGGCCGGCGGTGCACTGCCTCGGGCGGCACGCGGTCATGGTGCGCGACGAGGGGGCGCTGTTCGACCTGCCCGTGTCGGTGGCGCGCCGGGACGCCGTACGGGGGCGGCTGCTCGGGGCGCAGGTGCTGACCGACGACGGCGACGCGGTGGGCACGGTGCTGGACGTCCTGGTCGAGGGCGGCACCAGCGGCCGGCTGGTCGCCTTCCGGCTCGCCGCGCACCGGGAACTGGTGCACGGCTCCCGGCACCGCCGGCACCGCGTGTACGTGCCGCGGGGCGAGGTCCTGAGCGTCACCGGCCGCACGCTGGTGATCCCCGCGCACGCGACGACGTACGTCACCGATGACCTGCCGGGCTTCGTGGCCCGGGTCGGCGCCCGCCACGAGCGCGGCACGGGGGTGGCGTGATGATGCTGTTCTCGCGGGTGCGCGGGCTGCCCGTGCTGACGCCGGGCGACGCGGACCGTCTCGGGGTGGTGCGCGCCCTGACGGTCGACGCGGCGTCGGGGTCGGTGACGCACGTCCGGATAGGGCGCGGGCGGCTGCGCAGGGAGGCCGTGGTGGCCTGGAGCGCCCTGCGCGCCGTCGGCCCGGACATGCTGATCGTGCGCTCGGCCGGCGGGCGGGCCGGGGCCCCGCCCGCCCGTGATCCGATCGGGAGCAGGGTGCTCACGGAGTGCGGTGAGGAGCGGGGCACCGTGCTCGACGCCGCGTTCGATCCGGTCACCGGCCGTGTCGAGGCGGTGCTGACGACGTCGGGCGAGCTGCCGGCCGGCCGTCTGCTGGGGCTCGGCGACCACGCCCTGGTGATCCGGTCCGGGCACCGCCACGGCTAGCCCGTCGTCCGGATCACGCCGCGGACGCGGGGCCGGCGGGACGCCGTCGCTCCCCGCGACCCGATCCGAACGGCGGGACCCGGCCGGATCGCGTCTCCCCCGCCCGCGTCCGCCGCACGGCGGGCCGCACGGCGGGCGCGGGCGGCGAGAGGGCGGCCGGGGCGTCGCACGGGCGGGCCGGGTGCCGGTGCGACGCGGACGGACCTCCCGGCAGGCAGGGGCGGCCGTGGCTGTCTAGCGTGCACACGTGAGCCCACGCACGCCTTCCGGCCGTCCGCTCCCCCGTCATGGCTGGCCGCAGGCCCTCGTCGCGGTGGCCGGCGCCCTGATCGCCATGGGCGTGGTCGCCGCGCTCGGGCTGTGGGCGGCCGGTGCCGCGGGCCTGCCGGCGGGGTCCTTCGCCCCGGTGCTCGCGGCGACCGTGGTCATGGCCGTCGGCGGCACGGTCGAGCTCTCGGGGGACGCCGGCGGCCTGGCCGGCACGGAGGGCGGCCTGACGGTCATTCCGCTGTCCGTCACCCTCGTGGGGGCGTCGGCCGTCGCCTGCTGCTTCCTGCGCCCGCTGCGTCACCGGGCCGTCGCCGGAGTGCCCGGGCTGGCCGGGTGGGCGGGGAGGATCGCCGTGCTGTGGCTGCTCGCGCTCCTCGGTCTGGGTCTCGCCGCGCGGCGCACCTTCGAGATCTCCCTCGGCGACGGGCCGCTCGGCGACCTCGGCGACCTGTTCGGGCTGACGCCGGTGGTCGGGTTCTCCGCCGATGTGCCGCTGACCGTCCTCACCGGCCTGGTCTGGCTGGCGGGGGTGCTGGTGGTGGCGCTGCTGCTGTCCCGTGGTGCCCCGCTGCCGGCCGGGATGCTGCGCCTGCAGACCTCGGTACGTCCGGCGGCGCGGGCGATGGTGCACCTGTTGTCCGCGTCCCTGGCCGTCGGTCTCGTCGTCGCGCTGGTCGTCGCGGCCACCCGGGACCACCCGGCCGAGACGTTCGCCGTGATCCTGCTCGGGCTGCCCAATGTGGTCTGGCCGGCGCTGACGATCGGTCTCGGCGCCGCCTGGGAGGGCAGGGTGGAGGGGCCCTTCGGGCTGCCGATGCCGCGTGTGCTGGACGAGGTGCTGCGCACCCCGGACCTCTCCACGCTGAACCTGGGCACGCTCGTCGAGCACGACGGCCGGGCGTGGTGGTGGTTGCCGGCCGCCGCCGCGGTGCTGCTGCCGGCCACCGCGTTCGAGGCGGCGTTCCGGTCCCCGGCACGGATCCGGCCGGGACGGCACGCCGCGCACACGGCGGTGGCGCTGACCCTGACGGTGCTGATGATCTGCCTCGTGGCCCACGTCTCCGCGCGGATCGGTCTGTCCGTGCTCGGCGTCGGCGACCTGGGCGAGGGGTTCTCCGGGCAGGTGCTGCTGAGGCCGCGGCTGTGGAGCGCCCTGGGCCTGGCACTGCTGTGGGGGCTGGTCACCGGCTTCGCGGGGGCGGCGGCGGCCCACTGGGCGCGCCGGCGCGGCGGCGGGACAAGACCCTGAACCGGTCGGCCGGGAGGAGACGGTCAGGCGACGGGGACGCCGGGCGCACGGGCGGCGCGCTGCATGCGCAGGGCGTCCACGGACTCGGCCAGCAGTTCGTACTCGGTGGTCTCGTCGCCGGTGGCGATGCGCACCATCCGTCCGGCGGCGAGTGCCTCGGCCACCTCTTCCTGCCGGGCGACGTCGCCGCACCAGGTGCGCAGCACGGCGGGTACGTCGGGGACACTGTCGGAAACGGGAACCAGCGCCCCCGGTGGTAAGTGCTCGGCGTCGGGCTGCGGGTCGAGGCGCTCGGCGATCCAGGAGGCGCGGTCGCGCAGCCACCACAGGGCGAGGGCGAGGGTGGGTGCCCGGTAGGTGCCCAGGGGGACGCCGATGCGCCGGCCGTCGCAGACTCCGTACGCGGTGACATGGCACAGGAATTCGTCGTGCACGTTCCCTCCCCCGCTGCGTTGCCCGCCTGCCGTACGGGCCGGCTGCCCGTGCGTGGCTCGCATGCTGTGCGTGAGGGCGCCGTCGCGCGGTGTGAAGCGCTCTCGCTGTCGAGTATGTTCACCGCTGAAACACTGTCACCATGTGTTTCCGGCCAGTCTCCTGGCATATTCACGGCTTCGACTGGCCGAAAACGCGCGCCGGGCCGCCGCGACCGGGACCCGGCGCCGGTGGGCCACGACGTGCCTACCGCCTGACGACCGCGTCGATCCGGGACAGTTCGTCGTCGGTGAAGTCGAGGTTGCGGGTGGCCGCCACGCTGTCCTGAAGCTGCTCCGGGCTGCTCGCGCCGACCAGGGCCGAGGTCAGCCGGCCGCCGCGCAGCACCCAGGACAGCGCCATCTGCGCCAGGCTCTGGCCGCGGGAGGAGGCGATCTCGTCGAGCGTGCGCAGCCGGCCCACCAGGTCCTCGGTGACGGCGTCGGTGTTCAGGAAGGGGCTGTCGCTGGCGGCCCGGGAGTCCTCGGGGATGCCGTCGAGGTAGCGGGCGGTGAGCAGGCCCTGCTCCAGCGGGGAGTAGGCGATGGAGCCGACCTGGAGCTCGTCCAGGGCGTCCATCAGCCCCTCGTCCTCCGGGCGGCGGTCCAGCATCGAGTAGCGCGGCTGGTTGATCAGCAGCGGGGTGCCCAGCTCCGCGAGGATGCGGGCGGCCTCGCGGGTCTGCTCCGCGGAGTAGTTGGACACGCCGACGTACAGCGCCTTGCCCTGCCGGACCGCCGAGTGCAGGGCGCCCATCGTCTCCTCCAGGGGAGTGTCCGGGTCGAAGCGGTGCGAGTAGAAGATGTCGACGTACTCCAGGCCCATGCGGCTCAGGCTCTGGTCCAGCGAGGACAGCAGGTACTTGCGCGAACCCCACTCGCCGTACGGGCCCGGCCACATCAGATAGCCGGCCTTGGTGGAGATGACCAGCTCGTCGCGGTAGCGCGCGAAGTCCGCCTCGAGCGCCTCGCCGAGGGCGGACTCTGCCGCGCCGGGCGGCGGCCCGTAGTTGTTCGCGAGGTCGAAGTGGGTGACGCCCAGGTCGAAGGCGCGGCGCAGGATGGCGCGCTGGGTCTCGGCCGGACGGTCGGGACCGAAATTGTGCCACAGGCCCAGCGAGAGCGCGGGGAGCTTCAGGCCGCTGCGTCCGGTGCGCCGGTAGGGCATGTCCGCGTAACGGTCGGGGTGTGCGGTGTACAACGCGACTCCAGGGGGTTGGCACGGTCTCGGCGGCTCCGTTGGACCACCGCTCCACTCTGCCGTGACCTGCGGGCAGTGGTCCAACAGAAGAATCCGATGGAATTCAGCGGTTAGGGTTCTCAATCATGGAACTGCGCCACCTCCAGCACTTCGTCGCCGTCGCCGAGGACCAGCACTTCACCCGCGCGGCGGAGCGGCTGATGGTCTCCCAGTCGGGTCTGTCCGCGTCCATCCGCGCCCTGGAGCGGGAGCTGCAGACGCCCTTGTTCGTCCGGACGACCCGCAGGGTGACGCTCACCGAGGCCGGGCGGGCGCTGCTGGCGGAGGCCGAGCGCGTCCTGGCCCAGGTGCGGGCGGCGCACGAGGCGGTGGCCGCGGTGCAGGGCGTGTTGCGCGGCACCCTCGCGGTGGGGACCGAGCAGTGCATCGCCGGGGTGAACGTGGCGGAGCTGCTCGCCGCGTTCCGGCGGCTCCACCCGGACGTGGAGATCCGGCTGCGGCAGTGGGGCTCCGCGGCGCTGGCGGAGGAGGTCGCGGCGGGACGCCTGGACCTGGCCTTCGCCTACCGGACGGAGGCGGACCCGGACCAGCTGCGGTCCATGCCGCTGACCAGCGAGCCGATGACCGTGCTCTGCCACCCCGGCCACCCCCTCGCGCGGGCGGCGGCGCCGGTGACCCCGGGTGACCTGGGCGAGGAGGTCTTCGTCGACTTCCACCCCGACTGGGGGCCGCGCCGCGCCACCGACGCCGCCTTCGCCGCCGCGGGCGTACGGCGCACGGTGGCGCTGGAGGTGAACGACGTGCACAGCCTGCTCGACCTCGTCGACGAGAACCTGGGCATCGCCGTCGTACCGCGGCACTTCCGGCACAAGCGGGGATCCCTCACCGCACTCCCGCTGAAGGACACCGGCGAGGCGGCGTACGAGACCGTCGCCCTGGTGCCGGCGCCGCGGGCGGCCAGCCCGGCGGCCCGGGCTCTGATGGCCCTGCTGGACGACGGGGGCGCGTGAGGGGCCCGGATGCGCGAGGGTGGGACCATGCACGCCAAGGACATCCTCATCGACGGTTTCGGCCGCGTCCGCGAAGAAGTCCACGCCGCCGTCGAGGGCCTCGGCCCCGACGGGCTGAACGCCCGGCCCGCTCCCGGCGCGAACTCCGTCGCCTGGCTGGTCTGGCACCTGACCCGGGTCCAGGACGACCACGTCGCGGACGCCTTCGGCCTCGACCAGGTGTGGCTCTCCCAGGACTGGGCGCGGCGCCTCGCGTTCGGCCTGCCCCGCCACGACACCGGCTACGGCCACACCCCGGCGGAGGTCGCCAAGGTGCGGGTCGACTCCGGCGGTCTGCTGACCGGCTACCACGACGCGGTGCACGCGCAGACCCTCGGGGCGCTGCGCACACTGGCCGCCGAGGACCTGGAGCGCGTCGTCGACGAGGGCTGGGACCCTCCGGTGACCCTGGGCGTGCGGCTGGTCAGCGTCCTGTCCGACGATCTGCAGCACGCCGGACAGGCCGCTTACGTGCGGGGGCTGGTTCAGGCCGCGGACGCGTAACCGGGCAGTACGACGTCCCGGATGAGGGCGGCGCGTTCGTCGAACGGCAGGAACGCGCTCTTCAGGGCGTTGACCGTGACCGTGCGCAGGTCCTCGGTGGTCCAGCCGGCCTGCTCGACGAGCAGGGACATCTCCCGGGTCATGGTGGTGCCCGACACCAGCCGGTTGTCGGTGTTGAGGGTGACGCGGAAGCCGAGGTCCTTCAGCGCGGTGATCGGGTGCCCGGCGATCGAGTCGGCGGCGCCCGTCTGCAGGTTGGAGGTGGGACACATCTCCAGGGCGATCCGGCGGTCGCGCACCCAGCCGGCGAGCCGGCCGAGCTTGCCGGCCGCGAGGTCGGGGATGTCGTCGGTGATGCGCACGCCGTGGCCGATGCGCTGGGCACCGCACACCTGCAGGGCCTGGTGGATGCTGGGCAGGCCGTGGGCCTCACCGGCGTGGATGGTGAAGGGCACGTTCTCGCGGCGCAGGTGGGCGAAGGCGTCCAGGTGGTCGGCGGGCGGGAAGCCGTCCTCGGCACCGGCGATGTCGAAGCCGACGACGCCGGCGTCCCGGAAGGCCACGACCAGGCCGGCGATCTCCCGGGTCCGGTCGAACATCCGCATGCCGCACAGCAGCGTCCCGACCCGCACCGGTGTGCCCGCGGCGGCCGCCTTGGCCACACCGGCCGCGAGGCCCTCCTGCACGGTCTCGACGACCTCGGGCAGGGCCAGCCCGCCCCGGGTCATCAGCTCCGGCGCGTAGCGCACCTCGCCGTAGACGACACCGTCGGCGGCCAGGTCGAGCACGTACTCCTCGGCGGTGCGCAGCAGGCCCTGGCGGGTCTGCATGACGGCGAGGGTGTGCTCGAAGGTGGCTATGTAGCGGACCAGGTCACCGGAGCCGGCCGCCTCGACGTACCACGCGGCGAGCTCCTCGGGGTCGGTGGTGGGCAGGGTGTGGCCGACCGCGTCCGCGAGCTCCACCACGGTGGCGGGACGCAGTCCGCCGTCGAGGTGGTCGTGGAGCACGGCCTTGGGCAGCCGGCGAAGGGTCTCGGTGTCGATGCGGGGCGCGGTCATGGGCGGTGCGTTCCTCGGTGCTCGTATCCGGTGGTGTGCGGGGTCACTCGGCGGGCTGGAGCAGGTCCCAGCGGTTGCCGTACAGATCCTGGAAGACGGCGACCGTGCCGTACGGCTCGTGGCGCGGCTCCTCCAGGAAGGTGACGCCGGCCGCGGCCATGCGCGCGTGGTCGCGGGCGAAGTCGTCGGTGTACAGGAAGAAGCCCACCCGCCCGCCGGTCTGGTCACCGACCCGGGCCCGTTGGGCCTCCCCCTTGGCGCGGGCGAGCAGCAGTCCCGTACCGGTGCGGCCGGCGTCCGGTTCGACGACGACCCAGCGGCCGCCGTCGGGGCGGGGCGAGTCCTCGGCGAGCCGGAAACCGAGGGCCTCGGTGTAGAAGCGGATCGCCTCGTCGTAGTCGTCGACCACGAGGGAGACCAGGGCAATGCGGCGCATCATGACCTCTCGCAGGGGGATTGACCGGTGAGGTTATACGTAAAACCCGCGCGGGCGCCAGTCCGCCCGCCCGGACGTCACGGGCCGGGCGGGCGGCCCCGTGTCCACCGCCGGGCGCGTCCGGGGGACGCGGCGACCGGGCGCGCGGGAGCCGGGGCGCGAGGCGACCGGGCGCGCGGGAGCCCGGGACGCGCGGCGACCGGACCCCCGGCCCAGGTCAGCGGCCGGGATCCCGGGGCCCGGCCAGCCGGGCCAGTTCCGCGCCGGTGAGGCGCAGCGCGCCGGCCGCCACGTTCTCGGCGAGGTGGCCGGGGTCGCCCGTACCGGGGATGGCCAGCACGTGCGGGCCCTGGTGCAGGGTCCAGGCGATGCGGACCTGGGCGGGGCTCGCACCGTGGGCCCGGGCGACGGCGAGCACCTCCTCGTCGTGGGCGGCGGCGCTCGCGCCCCGTTCCATGCCCTCGCCCGCGACGGCGTAGTAGGGCACGAAGGCGATGCCCCGTGCGCCGCAGATCCGCAGGAGGTCGTCGGTGGCGGCGCGGCGGGGCGCGTCGAGTGCGTACCGGTTCTGGACGCACACCACCGGCGCGATGGCCCGGGCCTCGGCCAGGTGGCGCGGCCCGACGTTGGAGACGCCGAGATGCCGGACCAGTCCGGCCGTGCGCAGTTCGGCGAGGGCGCCGAAGTGCTCGGCTATCGAATCCTGGTTCATCCGGCGGAAGTTGACGACGTCCAGGTGGTCGCGGCCCAGCTGGCGCAGGTTCTCCTCGACGTGGCCGCGCAGCTCGTCGGGCCGGGCCGCGGTGCCCCATTCACCGGTGTACGTCCGGTGGGGGCCGACCTTGGTGGCGATGACGAGGTCGTCGGGGTAGGGCGCGAGCGCGGTGTTGACCAGTTCGTTGGCGGAGCGCAGCGCGGAGAAGTAGAAGGCGGCCGTGTCGATGTGGTTCACGCCGAGTTCGACCGCCCTGCGCAGTACGGCGACGGACCGGTCGCGGTCGCTCGGTGCGCCGAGGTGGAAGGCGGCGCTGCCCGTCAGCCGCATCGTGCCGAGCCCGATGCGGTGGACGGGCAGGCCGCCCAGTTCCCAGGTGCCGGCGGCGTCCGCCGTGATCTCTCGTGACGTGGTCATCGGCGGAGTCTCGCACGGCCGCGGTGGGGCCGCGGGGGCTTCGCTACGGGTAGGTGTAGGTGTTCAGCGCGGCGACGGCGGCCGCCGGGTCCCCGAGGTCGTAGCGGTCCACGGCGAGGTAGTTGGGCTTCTTGCGGGCGGCGGGCCCGCAGAACCGGCGGGCGCGGTCGGCGAGTTTGGTGTTGTCCGTGCCGGCCGTCGAGGCGACCGTGGTGTCCCGGAAGTGGTTCATGACGAACAGCGGGCGGAAGCCGGGCTCGGTCCGGGTCAGCGGGATGTTGGTGCCCGCGTCGTACCAGCGGCTGTAGCAGGACCAGTCGGAGGTGCCGGCGCCCGGCCCCATCGACCAGTGGTTCTCCACGGTCCACTCGCGCTGGTACATCACGCCGAAGGTGTCCCGGGTCAGCCCCGCGGACCGGTCGGCGGCGCGGCTGTGGTCGGTGAGGATCAGCAGCCGGTCACCGGCGGCGGCCAGTTCCGCCATGGCCGGCCAGCCGTTCTCCCGGACGCCGGTGCGGTCCGGCCGGTAGAGCACGTCGGACAGCCCCTGGACGCGGGCGAGTTCGGCGCGCAGGACGCCCGGGTCGACGTAGTCCTCCAGGAAGACGGTGACGAACTGGTCGGGGTGGGCCTCGAGGAAGTCGACGATCCGCTGGAGGTCGACCCACAGCGCGACGGGCCTGCTGACCAGGGTGCAGCTGTTGTGACAGAGGATCGCGCCGTCCGGCGTCTGGTGGATGTCCAGCATGAATCCGCGCACTCCGTCGGCGAGTTGACGCTCGATGCCGCGGTTCTGGTTGGGGAAGAGGTCGACGAAGGGCGGGGCGAAGCCGCCGTCGACGCCGTTGGCGTAGGCGTTGTGGGCGGTGAGGAAGGTGACCTGGTCCAGGGTGCGCCGGTCCTGGGGCGGCATGGGCCCGGTGACCGGATCGACCGGGGTGAGGTACCAGGTGGCCAGGTCGTCCGGGCCGGTGGTGACGCCGAGTTGCGCGGGGTGGTTGGCGCCGGCGGGTCCGGGGGCGACGGTGAGGCGGCGGCCGGTGCCGGGGACGGCGAGCGTGAACCGGTCGGCACCGGCGGAGGTGATCGCCCAGCGCGCCTCGGGGCTCGAGCAGGCGACGGTGCGGGCCAGGTCGCCGTCGCGGCCCAGGCAGGTGCCGGGGGTGTCGGTGTTCTCCAGGAGGTGCAGGTCGCCGTCGGCCCACAGGTTCCACTGCTGGTGGTCCTCGTCGCCGCGCGGTCTGTGCTGTTCGACCGTGCCGGAGGTGTCGGCGGCGTTCAGCCCGGTGGTCGCGCTCTGCACGTAGTGCGTGCCGGACGGCACAGCCGCACCGGCGCCCGCGGCGGGCGCCGGTGCCACGACCGCCGCGGCCAGCGCGGCGGCCGTGACGGTCGTGGTGAGCAGGGCGTGGGGGGTGCGCATGCTGGTTGCCCTTCGTCCGAGGAAGGCCCGCGCACCTGCCGTGGGCGGGCCGTGACTCGACGGATTCAAGTCAGGTGCATGACACCACGCCGGGCGGACGGCCGTCAGCAGTACAGGTTGCCGCCGGGTGACGTTCCGAGGATCTGGGTGAACTGCTGGTACTTGGTCACCCGGCTCTGCACC
This sequence comes from Streptomyces sp. NPDC016640, assembly GCF_043076215.1. Classification (NCBI taxonomy): domain Bacteria; kingdom Bacillati; phylum Actinomycetota; class Actinomycetes; order Kitasatosporales; family Streptomycetaceae; genus Streptomyces; species Streptomyces sp. NPDC016640. Next base: position 441,516 of record NZ_JBIBRG010000004.1, on the reverse strand, counting down.
TGTGCCGGGTTCCGGCCGTCGCACTCCAGGGAGCCGTTGATGCTGCGGATCGTCTGGCCGAACCCGGCCTGGTTGACCATGGCGTTGTGCGGGGTCATCGTGCCGGGGCCGGACTGGGTGTTCCAGTACCACAGGGCGGTCTTCCAGGCGACGGCCGCGTCGTTCTGCACCAGCCAGGGGTTGTTCAGCAGGTCGATGCCGAGCGCGTCGCCCGCGGCCTTGTAGTTGAAGTTCCAGCTCAGCTGGATGGGTCCGCGCCCGTAGTAGGCGGCCTGCCCCGCCGGACAGCCGTAGGGCTGGCCCCAGTCGCAGTAGTGCGGGTAGTTGGCGGTGTTCTGCTCGACCACGTGCACCAGGCCACCGGTCTCGTGGCTCACGTTGGCCAGGAAGGCGGCGGCCTCCTGCTTCTTCACCGTGTCGCTGCCGGTGTTGGCGAAGCCGGGGTAGGCGCTCAGCGCGGCCGTGAGACCGCTGTAGGTGTAGAAGGGGTTCCTGTTCGGGAACATCTGGTTGAACTGCGCCTCGGTCACCACGAAGTTGCCGACCGGTGTGCCGGGGCCGCTGTCGCAGGCGTACGGCTCCCAGTACCAGGTGCTGATGATCGGATCGTAGCCCGGGTTGGCGTGCTCGGCGATGTACGCCTTGCCGTCGGTGTAGCGCACGATGTCACCGGCGTTGTACGACTTCCCGGCCACCCAGTTCGGGTAGCTGGAGCACGCGGCGGCGGAGGCGGTCGCGGCGGGGAGCAGTACCGGCGCACTGCCGGCGAGGACGATGGCGGTCATCACGGCGGAGATGCGGCGTCTCGACAAGGGATGGACTCCTCTGCGAAACACGGCCGCTCCCGGGCGGGGACACGCCTGGGCGGCGCCTCGCCCGCACGCGCCGGCCGGGCCGGTCACGGCGTGGGGGCGGCCGTGGGTGGGGGGTGTGACGCACACTCAACCGCTTTGGTCTGTACCAGTCAAGGGTGTAGACCGGTCATCCGCTTTTGTCCATGCGGGGGTGCGGCTCGGAACACGTGACCCCCCCGGTACGGCCCGGCGGACGGCGGCCCGGTAGGCGGCCGCTCCGGCGCACCACGTCCCGCCCGGCGACCGCCGTCGGTGAACGCCCGGTGTCCGCACAGGTTCCGGCCATGAGGGCCCGACGGCTCCCCGGCACGGCGGATTTCGTCCGCGAACGCCGTCACCCGGCCCTCGCGGGGCCGGGTGACGCGACGCCGTCGGTCGAGTCAGTCGTCGTCGGCCGACGGGACCACGACCAGGAACGCGTCCGTCCGCAGGTCCATGACGACCGTGGCGGGCTCGCCCTCGGCACGCCGCCGGGCCGCGTACTCCTCCGCCGGCCAGGACCCGCGCGGTGATCCCGCGGGAAAACGCTTCAGCACCTTCGCTCCCGTTGCGGCAAGCATGGGGCGGACACCTCCTGTCGATCAGTGACCGTGGCCGTTCTCCTCCGTACGGTGCGCCTGCCCCGGATCCGGGCGGACATGTACGGGCTCCAACGGCCCCGCCCGTACGGAGTCAGGCGGGCGCGTCCTCGCGCCGCCGGGCGAGCCGGCCCGGCCACCAGGCCACCGGCCCCAGGTCCAGTACCAGCGCGGGCACCAGCAGCGAGCGCACCACCAGCGTGTCGAGCAGCACGCCGAAGGCGACGATGAACGCGATCTGCGCCAGGAAGGCCAGTGGGATCACTCCGAGCGCCGCGAAGGTCGCGGCCAGCACCACGCCGGCCGAGGTGATCACCCCGCCGGTGCCGACCAGCCCGAGGAGCACACCCCGGCGGGCTCCGTGCCGCAGCGACTCCTCCCTGACCCGGGACATCAGGAAGATGTTGTAGTCCACACCGAGGGCCACCAGGAACACGAAGCCGTACAGCGGCACCGAGGGGTCGGTACCGGTGAAGCCGAACACGTGCTGGAAGACCAGGGCCGAAACCCCCAGCGTGGCCAGGAAGTTGACGGCGACGGTGGCGACGAGCAGCGCGGGCACGAGCAGCGAGCGCAGCAGCACGGTGAGCACCGCGAAGATGACGGCGAGGACCACGGGGACGATGAGGGTGCGGTCGCGTTCCGCCGTGCGCAGGGTGTCGTACTGCTGGGCCGTGTAACCGCCGACGAGGGCGTCCGCGCCGGGGACGGCGTGCAGGGAGGCGCGCAGCCGGGCCACGGTGTCCTTGGCCGCGTCGCTGTCGGCGGCCGCGTCGAGGGTGACGTCGACACGGACGCGGCCGTCGGCCACCAGGGGCTCACCGCCCCGGCGCCCGGAGGCCGTCACCCCGGCCGCCGAGGCGACGCCGGCGGTCTTCCGGGCCGTGGCCACGACACGGTCGAGGCGGTCGGCGTCGGCGATGACCACGGTGGGGTTGCCGGACCCGCCGGGGAAGTGCTCGGACAGGGTGCGCTGGGCGGCGACCGAGGGCGCGTCGCCCACGAAGGTCTCCTCGAGCGGGACGCCCTTGGAGGTGAGGGCGGGGGCGAAGGCCGCGCAGGCGATCAGGCCGGCCAGGGCGAGCGCCCAGACCTTGCGCGGCGACCGGCCGACGAGGGCGGCGACGCGCCGCCACACCCCGTGGCCGCCGCTCTCCTCCTCGGCCGCGCGCGGCTTCGCGGGCCAGTAGGCGGTCCGGCCGAGCAGGACGAGCGCGGCGGGCAGGAAGGTCAGGGTGCTGAGGACGGCGCAGGCGATGCCGATCGCGCCGACCGGTCCGAGCGCCCGGTTGTTGGTCAGGTCGCTGAGCAGCAGGGCGAGCAGGCCCAGGGCGACGGTGGCGGCACTGGCGACGACGGCGCCCCACGACCGGGTGAGCGCGGACCGCATCGCGGTGAAGCGGTCGTGCCGGGTGAGTTCCTCGCGGTAGCGGGCGGTGATCAGCAGGGCGTAGTCGGTGGCGGCGCCGATCACGAGGATGGACAGGATGCCCTGGACCTGGCCGTCGACGCGTACGACGTCGTGGCCGGCGAGGGCGTACACCACCGCGCAGGCCAGGGCGAGCGCGAGCACGGCGGCGACGATGATCACCAGCGGCAGCAGAACGCTGCGGTAGACCAGGACGAGGATCACCAGGACGGCCACCAGCGCCACGGCGAGCAGCAGGCCGTCGATGCCGGCGAAGGCGTCGGACAGGTCGGCCTGGCTCGCGGCCGGTCCGGCCACCTGGACCGTGAGGCCCGGTACCCGTCCCGCCGCCTCCCGGATCCGTTCGAGGGTGGCGGGGAGTCCGTCGCCGAGGTCGGGCCTCAGCTGGACGACACCCCGCAGCGCCTCGCCGTCCCCGGAGGGGAGCGCCGGGGAGGTACGGCCGACGACGCCCGGGGTCCCGGCGAGGGCGGCGAGGGCGCGGGTGGCCTCCGGCTGCCGGTCCCGGACCGGGCCGTCCGGCCCGCCGGTCCACAGCACGATCGCGGGCAGCGTCTCGTCCTGCCGGAAGGTCCGCTGCTCGTCGATCACCTCCGTCGACTCGGCGCTGCGCGGCAGGAAGGCGGCCCGGTCGTTGTCGGCCACCTCGCCGAGCTTGCCGGCGTAGGAGCCGAAGGCGCCGCCGACGCCGAGCCAGACGACGAGCAGCAGGACGGGGAGGAGCCGGCGGGCCCATCGGGGTGAGGCGGTCATCACGCTCCAGGTGCGGGTGGTGTCTCCATGAAAAACAATCTTAACGATTGAACTATAAGAAGGTGATCGCAGGACATGGTGCGGGGGTCGGTGCGGGCGGACGGTGGGGGTCAGTGCCGTCCGGGAGTTCCCAGGAGCGCGAGTTCCTCGTTCAGGGCGGCGAGAAACCGCAGCGCGACGGCGAGTTCGGACTCCTCGAAGCGGGACAGGGTCGCGCCCGTGGCCTCCGCGAGCGGCCGGAAGTAGGTACGGGCCTCGGTCCTGGCGCCGTCGGCGTAGCGCAGATGGACCACCCTGCGGTCGGCGCTCTCCCGGACCCGGGTGACGTGTCCCGCGCGCTCCAGCCGGTCCACGCACGCCGTCACGGCCCCCGAGGTCAGCCCGAGGTGCTCCCTGAGACGGCCGGGGGTCATCGGCTGTTCGGCGTCCAGGATGGCGGCGAGCGCCTGGACGTCGGTGGCGTGCAGTCCACTGCGGCCCGCGAACCCGTGGACCATGCGGTTGATCTCGCCGTGCAGCCGGCGCAGGTGCACGGCGAAGGCCTGGAGGTCCGCCGTCTCACCCGGGCGCGGACTCCCGGATTCCGCCGTCTGCCGCTCCGCGTCGTCTGCTGTGGCCACGCAGTCACCCTATAGAAGGCCCCGGCATCCGGTTCCGGCCGATCCGGGGAAGTGATGCACAGCGTCGGACGACACGAGGAGGACCAGGTGACGGCACCGGACGACAACAGCGGCCAGGGCCCGCTCTGCCTGGTCACCGGCGCCACGGGCTACATCGGGGGGCGGCTGGTGCCGGAACTCCTCGACGCCGGGTACCGGGTGCGCTGCCTGGCGCGCTCGCCGGACCGGTTGCGCGACCACCCGTGGGCGGGCCGGGTGGAGGTGGTCCGCGGCGATGTCACGGATCCCGCGTCGGTGGCCGCGGCGCTGCGCGGTGTGGACGTGGCGTACTACCTGGTGCACGCGCTGGGCACGGGCCGCGGCTTCGAGGAGACGGACCGCCGGGCGGCGCGGGTCTTCGGCGGGCGGGCGCGGGAGGCGGGCGTACGGCGCATCGTCTACCTCGGCGGCCTCGCCCCGGCGGGCGTCGCGGAGCGGGAGCTGTCCCCGCACCTGCGGTCGCGGACGGAGGTGGGCAGGATCCTGCTGGACTCGGGCGTGCCCACCACCGTGCTGCGGGCCGCGGTGGTGATCGGCTCGGGCTCGGCCTCCTTCGAGATGCTGCGCCATCTCACCGAGCGGCTCCCGGTGATGGTCACGCCCAAGTGGGTGCACACCCGGATCCAGCCGGTGGCGGTGCGCGATGTGCTGCGCGCCCTGACCGGCAGCGCGGGCATGCCCGGGGACGTCAGCCGGGCTTTCGACATCGGCGGCCCGGAGGTGCTCACCTACCGGGAGATGATGGTGCGGTACGCCGCCGTCGCCGGTCTTCCGCGCCGCCTGATCGTGCCGGTCCCGGTGCTCACGCCGGGGCTGTCCAGCCACTGGGTCGGTCTGGTCACCCCGGTTCCGGCGGGCATCGCGCGGCCCCTCACCGAGTCGCTGCGGCACGAGGTGGTCTGCCGGGAGCACGACATCGCGCGGTACGTGCCCGATCCGCCCGGGCATCCGATCGGCTTCGACGAGGCGGTGCGGCTGGCGCTGAAGCGCGTGCGGGAAGCCGACGTGGCGACCCGGTGGTCGTCCGCCTCGGTGCCCGGCGCACCCAGCGATCCGCTGCCCACCGACCCCGACTGGGCGGGCGGCAGCCTGTACACCGACCTCCGGGAACGCACCGTGGACGCCTCGCGCGAGTCCCTGTGGCGGGTGATCGAGGGCATCGGCGGCGACAACGGCTGGTACTCCTTCCCGCTCGCCTGGGCCGCGCGCGGCCTGCTCGACCGGATGGTCGGCGGCGTGGGGCTGCGCCGGGGCCGGCGGGACGCGGCACGGCTGCGGGCCGGCGACTCGCTGGACTTCTGGCGGGTGGAGGAGATCGAACCGGACCGTCTGCTCCGGCTGCGGGCCGAGATGCGGCTGCCGGGTCTGGCCTGGCTGGAGATGTACGCCGAGACGGACGAGGCCGGCCGCACCCGGTACCGCCAGCGGGCCCTGTTCCATCCGCACGGGCTGCTCGGACACCTCTACTGGTGGGGCGTCTCCCCCTTCCACGCCGTCGTGTTCGGCGGCATGGCCCGCAACATCGCACGGACGGCGGCTCGCCGGGGACCCGCGTCCGCCTCCCCTCCACCCCCTACACATAAAGGTAAAATAAGTACAGAATGACACTAGCGCGTCTCTTGCCGCACACCGCATCAGACGCGGTCAGGCCTGCTAGTCGAAGGAGACGACCCATGGCCAACGTCTCGCACCCGCGCGGTGACATCACGAGCCACCCCGATGCCTCCGAAATGCAGGCACGGTACGACCGCGTGCTCGGCGGTCGCGATGTGGCCCTCGTGGACGGCCCGGTGTTCCTGCTCGGTCTGTACTGCGCGGTGTCCCCGTGGATCCTCCACTACACGACGAGCCAGCCCGCGCTCGCGACCCACAACCTCGTCGTGGGCATCGCGATCGCACTGCTCGCCCTGGGGTTCACCGCGGCCCCGGCACGCATGTACGGCCTCAGCTGGGCGATGTGCGCACTGGGCGTGTGGATGATCATCTCGCCGTGGATCGTCGGCGACGGCCCCGACGCCGGCGTGATCTGGAACAACATCATCATCGGCACCCTCGCGGTGATCCTGGGCGCGGTCTGCGCGGTCACGGCAGCCAAGAGCACTCCACGGTCGTAGACACCGGCCGCGAAGGGAGCCGGGCGCCGGTCCGCCGACTGCGCGGGCCGGCCCTTTCGCGTGCGGGCACCGGACCGCGCGAGGAGCGGCCGCCGACCGCGCGGGGGCGTCGCACGGCCCGCGTCAGAGGCGGGACAGCCACTGTTCGTACCAGGTCACCGTGGCGTCCAGCGTCCGGTCCAGCGGGGTCGGCCGGACCCCGAAGGTACGCTCGAAGACCGAGGAGTCCAGGATCTGGGGCTCGGTGTGCTGGTAGAACATCTCGGCGTACTCGGCCATGAACACCTCGTCGAACGGGCCGAAGGGGCGCGGTTCCGCGAGGACGACGACGTTCAGGGGCCGGCCGGTCCGCTTCTCGATCATGGCGTGGATGTCACGGGTGCTGACCGCGGGAGCGGTGGGCAGGTGCCAGACCCGGCCGTCCCCCTCGGGCCGTTCGCCGAGGGTGGCCAGCCCGCCGGCGACGTCCCCGATGCCGGTGCAGCTGTGCGGCAGGCCGATGTCGCCCAGTCCCAGCACCTCACCACCGGTGAGCGCGCCGGGGAACACGGCGGCGCCGAGGGAGGAGTTGAGCACGCCGGGGCCGACGAAGTCGGCCGAACGGCCCAGCACCACCCGGGCGCGGCCGTCACGGTGCGCGGCGAGGTACCGCTCGTCCAGGTCCGCGCGCATCCGGCCCTTGCGGCCGGTCGCCCGCCGGGGCGTGTCCTCGGTCATCACCGCTCCCCCGGTCCGGCCGGTACGCTTACGGAGCGATCGCGGACGGCATGGGCCCCGGCGGCGGGATGAGGGGTACCGTCGGCCGAACCGTCGTGAGGAGGCCGGGCCGTGGTGGTGAAGGACGAGGAACTGCCGTATCTGCGCCGCTGTGTGGAGCTGGCGGCCCAGGCTCTGGACTCCGGCGACGAGCCGTTCGGTTCCGTCCTGGTGTCCGGGGAGGGGACGGTGCTCGCCGAGGACCACAACCGCGTGGCCTCCGGGGACCGCACCCGGCACCCCGAGTTCGAGCTGGCACGCTGGTCGGCGGGCCGTATGACCCCCGCCGAACGGGCCGCCGCCACGGTGTACACCTCCGGCGAGCACTGCCCGATGTGCGCCGCCGCCCACGCCTGGGTGGGGCTCGGACGCATCGTCTACGTCGCCTCCTCCGAGCAGCTGGCGTCCTGGCTCGCGGAGCTGGGGGTGCCCGCCCCTCCGGTGCGGACGCTGCCCGTCACCGCCATCGCCCCGGGTGTGACGGTGGACGGTCCCGTCCCCCGCCTGGCGGAGGAGGTCAGGGAGCTGCACCGGCGCTTCCACCGCGGACACCGCTGACCGGCGGGCCGCCGGGGCCCGCGCGCCCGGGGCTCTCCCCGGATCCGCGCAACGCCCGGGGCGGGCGGGGGCGGCGGCCCCGGACGGCGCACCGCGAGGCACCCGGCCCCGGGGGGTACGGGCGCGGGTTCCGGCGGGCCGGCGGCCGACAGGCGGGCTCCGCGAGACCCCCTTATGGTGAGCGAGGGCGCCGGTTCCCGGTCCGCTGCGGGGCGCCCCTGGAGGCATCGATGCTGGCCAAGCTGGTGAAGCGACCCCCGGACCGGCGCTGTGCGGTGCGGCCCTCGGCCCGGCGCTGCGCGGCCGCCGGGGCGGTCGGACTGGCCCTGCTGGGCACGGGGCTGACGGCCGCCGGCAGCGCGGATGCGGACCTCGGCCGGTTCTACGACCAGGAGATCGAGTGGTCGGCGTGCGAGGGCGCGGACCTGCCGAAGGACCTGCAGTGCGGCACGATCACCGTGCCCCTCGACTACGCGGCGCCCGGGAAGGACACCCTGGAGCTGGCCCTCGCCCGCTACCGGGCCTCCGGCGACGCGCGTGGCTCGGTGCTGCTGAACTTCGGCGGGCCGGGCGGTTCGGGGGTGCTGGGACTCGCCCACGGCCGGAAGGACTACCTGGACCTGACCGACGGCTACGACGTGGTCTCCTTCGACCCCCGTGGCGTCGGCCGCTCCTCACCGGTCAGCTGCGGCGCCGATGCCATCAGCCAGGCGCTGGAGGCGACCGACGGCGACGCGACGGCCGATCCGCGCGACACCCTCGCGCAGTTGCGCGAGGTGGCCGCCGAGTGCGCCGAGCACTCGGGCCCCGTCCTCGCCCACATCGGCACCGTGAACGTCGCGCGCGACCTCGACGTGATACGCCAGGCGCTCGGCGACAAGAAGCTCAACTACCTGGGCTTCTCCTACGGGACCCGGCTGGGCGCGGTGTACGCCGCCCGCTTCCCTGAGAAGGTGGGCCGCATGGCGCTGGACGGCGTGGACACGCTGACCGAGTCGTCGGCCGAGCAGGGCCTGGCCAACGCCCGGGGGCAGCAGACCGCACTGGAGAACTTCCTCACCTGGTGCTCCGAGGAGCTCGCCTGTCCGTTCGGGCAGGACGCGCGTGACGCCCGCCGGCAGGTCGTGGAGCTGGTCGACTCGCTCGACGAGAACCCGGTCCCGACCGACTTCGGCTACGAGTTCACCGGCCAGGACCTGGCCGGCGCCATCGGGCAGGGCCTCTACACCCGGGAGACGTGGCCGCTGCTGCAGCGGGCCCTCGCCCAGCTGATGGAGGACGGGGACACCAGCGGGCTGGAGGCCCTGGCCACAGGCGGGGTGGCGCTCCCCGCGCCACAGCGGGCCGACGCCCCCCTCGTCGACCCGGAGGACGTGCCCCCGGACAACCTCCCGGCGGCGCTGATGGCGGTGAACTGCGCGGACGACCCCGACCGCCCCACCGCCGGACGGCTGGCCCGGGACCTGACCCGCCTGCGCACCGCCTATCAGGAGGCCTCGCCGGTCTTCGGGCGGTACCGGCTCGCCCAGGTGGTGCTGTGCTACGGCCGCCCCAGGGGCACCGACTACATCCGCGACCGGGTCAAGGACCTCGACACGCCGAAGATGCTGCTGGTCGGCACCCGGGGCGACCCGGCCACACCGTACCGCTGGACGGTGGAGACGGCCGAGCGGCTCGGCTCCTCCGCCGTGGTGCTGGACAACCGGGGCGAGGGCCACACCGGCTACGGGGCATCCGAGTGCGTCCACCGCGCGATCGACGACTTCCTGCTGTACGGTTCCCTGCCGCGCAGCGGCAGTTCCTGCGGCGCGGAGGACGACGACCGCGTCTGACCGGCCGGCGGGGCCGCGGCCCCGCCCGCGCGGGCACTCCGCCCCGAATGCCCCGTCGGACGATCCGCCCTATGGTGCTGTCATGGAGCACGATCTGAGTCCCGCGACCCTTGCCGAGCTTCGTCGCCCCCGCCCCTATCCCGCGGTGTCCGTGCTGACGCCGACGCACCGGCGCCGGCCCCTCGACCCCCAGGACGCGGTGCGGCTGCGCAACGCGGTGGCCGGGGCCAAGAAGAAGCTGGACGCCGATCCCGCGGTCACCCGGGAGCGGCGCGCCGACGTGGCCCGGCAGCTCGACCAGGCCCTGGCCGAGGTCGACCTGTCGCACTCCGAGGACGGCCTGGTCATCTTCGCCGCCCCGGGTGAGCACCAGGTCTGGTCGCTGGCCCGCACCGTGCCCGAGCGTGTGGTCCTCTCCGACACCTTCCTGACCCGCAACCTCGTCTCCGCCCACACCGCGCAGCAGCCGTTCTGGGTGCTCTCCGTGTCCGCGGACCGGGTCACCCTGTGGAGCGGCGGCGCGGACCGGGTCGTCGAGGAACGCGTCGGCGGCTTCCCGCTGACCCACCGGGCGCCGAACTTCGACCCCGAGCGGCAGGAGCGGATCGGCGACCAGCCGAGCGGCTTGCGGGACGAGGGCACCCGCCGGTTCCTGCGCGAGGCCGACACCGCGCTGGGACGGCTCCTGCGCCACCACCCGCGGCCGCTGTACGTCACGGGTGAGCCCGCCGCGCTGGCCCTGCTGTGCGAGGCGGGGAGTGCCGCCGAGGACGCGGTGCGCGTCCCGCACGGCGGGCTCGCGCACGGCACGCCCGACGCGGTGTGGCAGGCCGTGCGGCCGGTGCTCGAGACCGAGGTCCGCAGAAGCACCGAGGACGTGGCCAGGTCCCTGGAGTCGGCGCGGGGACGCAAGGAGTTCGCGGCCGGGGTGGACGAACTGTGGCAGAGCGCCCGGGAGGGCCGGATCCGGCTGCTGGCCGTCGAGGAGAACTACCGGATCGCGGTCCGTGACGCCGGTGACCATCTCGTCGTCGCCGAGGACGGGGACCTGGACACCCGTGAGGACATCGTGGACGAGATCGTCGAGCAGTGCCTGGAGACCGGCGCCGAGGTCCGCTTCGTCCCGGACGGCGCGCTCGGGGACGCGGACGGGATGGCGGGGGTGCTGCGCTACTGAAGGCGGGGCGACTCGCCGGTAATCCACGAACACGCGCCCGGCCGTCGAACGCGGCGGCCTTCGGGGGGCGCGATTCCGACGGTGCGTCATATCGCCTGCGTACCATGGGAGTTGATACGCCGGTCGGATCTCTGGCGTATATCCCCGGGTAACCGTCCGGAGACGGTGGCATATGCCGTGAGCACCGCCTTATCGTGTGGTGCCGAATCCCTCACAGGGCGTCGCGGGCTGTGCGACAGTCGTCATGGCCCCCTTCCCGCCCGAAGGCCGTCACGTCCCCGCATCGGAGTGCGTCATGCCGTCCCACCTCTCCGCGGACCGCCCAGCCGCCCAGCCGCACGCACACGGCCCGGTCGACGCGCTCATCTCGCAGGCCCGGCGGCTCAAGGGCGAGGTGGACGCCGTACGGCGGGGCACACCGGCGGACGGGACGGACCCGCGGGAACGCTGGCGGCGCGCCCTGTACGACCTGGCGCTGCACCAGCTCGAGGACCTCGGCCAGCACTTGGCGCAGCTGCGCGACGACCCGCCGCCCGGGCCCGGTCCGGACCCCGTGGCACCGGCCGTGCCGCGGCACGACCGGCTGCCCGGCCGGGTCGGCAGCGCGGAGTGGAACCTGCTCACGGACGAGGTGAGCTGGTCCGGGGAGCTGTACCGCATCCTGGGCCGCGACCCGGCCGCTCCCCCGCTCACCCTCGACGAACTGCCCTCCCTGGTGCTCGACGAGGACCGGCCCCGGCTGACGTCGATGGTCACGGGCGCTCTGGTCGACGCCCGGCCGATCGACGGGGAGTTCCGCGTCGTACGCCCCGGCGACGGCGTACGGACCGTGCACATGAGGGGCGAACCGGTACTGGGTGCCGACGGCAGCACCACCTCGATGTGGGCGGTCCTGCGCGACGTCAGCGAACTGCGCCGCTGCCGGCGGGCGGTGAGCGAGACCCGTGACTCGCTGCGCCGCCGGCGGCACGCCGCCGCGCGGACCGAGCGCCGGCTCGCGGTGGAGCTGCAGGAGGCCGTGCTGCCACCGTGGCCCGGCTCCCTGCGGCTCCCGCACGCGGGAGCGCGGAACCTGGACCTCTCCGCCGCCCGCCTGCCGCCGTCGACCGACGCGCCGATCGGCGGCGACTGGTACGACGCCCTGGGACTGTCCGACGGCACGACGCTGCTCAGCGCCGGTGACCTCACCGGACACGGGGTCGGCGCGGCCTCGGGCATGGCGATGCTGCTCGGCGCCGTACGCGCCATGGCGATGACCGGCACCGAGCCGGGCCCGATGCTGGCCTGCCTCAACCGGTTACTGGACACCGCCGTCCAGCCGGCCCTGAGCAGTGCCGTCTGCCTGCGCTACCGCCCCGAAACCCGCTCGCTGGTGTGGGCACAGGCAGGACACCCCGCCCCACTGCTGTTCCGCGGCGGGACGGGGCGTGCGCTGGACGCGCCCCGGGGCGTCCTGCTCGGCGCCACCTCGGGCGCCTCCTACGGACAGGCGGAGGAACTCCTCGAGGCCGGTGATCTCCTGCTGCTGCACACCGACGGGCTGGTTCCCGGGCACGCCGGAGGCACCGCCGTCCACCGGCTCCTCGGCCTGGCGCCCCGGTTCGCCGGGGCCCGCACCGCGCAGGACTGCGTCCGGGCGGTCATACGGGAGTTCGGCGAGGGCGAGCGCGAGGACGACGCCTGTGTGCTCGTGGCCCGGGTCACCGCGTAGCGACCCCTCGAGGAGCGGGGTCCCTCATGCCCGCGCGCCGGTACCGCCCTTGCCCCTCGGCTTCGGCAGCGCCAGTCTGATCTCCTCCCTGAGTTCCTGGATCCTCGGACAGGAGGCGTACGCGGCGGTGAGCCGGTACATCTGGCGCAGCCGGTCCCAGGTGCGGCGCGAGGAGTTGGAGCCCATCGCCATCAGCGCCAACCGCGCGTAGCGGTCGGCCTGTTCGGGGTCGTCCGCGATGAAGCAGGCGGAGGCCATGGACAGATGGTCGAAGATCTTCGACCGCTCCCGTCCGTCGACGCGCAGGGACAGCGCCTTCTCCGCGTAGTGCCGGGCGTGCGCGGCGGCGCCGGGCTCGAACTCGGCCAGCGTGCGGTAGGCCAGGGCCGTCATGCCGTACAGATCCTCGTCCTTGAAGGTCTGCATCCAGGCCGGCGGCCGCGCGGCCGACTTCTCGGAGACGAAGAGGTCCTCGGCGCGGCCCAGCGTGCGGCGCATCGCCTGGCCCCTGCCCATGGAGGCCTGCGCCCAGGCCTCGATGGTGTGGAACATCGCGCGGGTGCGCGGCAGTACCTCCTCGCCCGAGCCGGACTGGGCGAGTCTCATCAGGTCCAGCGCCTCGTCGGGCCGGCCCAGGTGGACCATCTGGCGGGCCGCCCGGGACAGGGCCTCGCCGGCGCGCGGCCGGTCGCCGCCCTCCCGGGCCGCGTGGGCGGCGATGACGAAGTACTTCTGGGCCGTGGGCTCCATGCCGACGTCGTGCGACATCCAGCCGGCGAGGACGGCGAGGTTGGCGGCGACGCCCCACAGGCGCCGCTGGAGATGGGGTGGATGGTGGTGGTAGGCGAGCATGCCGCCCACCTCGTTGAGCTGGCCGACCACCGCCTTGCGCTGGAGGCCGCCGCCCCGGGCGGCGTCCCAGGCGCGGAACACCTCCACGGAGTGCTCCAGTTCCTCGATCTCCTGCGACCCGATGGGGGCGGCCTCGTAGCGGTCGAACCCGGCGGGGTCGGCGTGCAGGGGGTTGTCGATTCGGGGAGCGTCGGCGGTGAGGGCCGGATCGGTGTGCAGCCAGTCGTGCATGGCGCTGCTGAGTGCGGATCCCGCGGTGAGCGCGGCGCCCGCGCCCACCAAGCCGCGTCGGTTGAGCATGAGGTCCATTCCCGTGAATTCGGTGAGGACCTCGGCAGTCCGCTCGGGCGCCCACGGCACTCCGTCGGGATGTTCCGCACTCCCGTCGCGCTGCCGTTTCCCCGTGCGCCCGTGCCGGACCAGACCGAGATCCTCGATGGTCACGACACGGCCGAGACGCTCGGTGAACAGAACCGCCAGCACCCGCGGCACGGGATCGCGCGGGATCTCTCCCCTGTCGATCCAGCGCCGCACCCGGGAGGTGTCGGTCGCCAACTGGGGGTGGCCCATGGCCGCCGCCTGCCGGTTGACCAGCCTCGCGAGTTCGCCCTTGGACCAGCCGGCCAGGCCGAACAGGTCCGCGAGCCGGGTGTTGGGTTGTCCGCTCACATCAAGCCCCCAGGTTCTCGGCTGAGTTGACAGTAGCCCGGTGCCGGTTGCCGGGCGACTATTCGCCAGGCTTCGCCAGGGTGCGCCAGATGGTGTGCCAGGGGACATCGGGTGTCGAGTAGGAACGCGCCACCACGACCCCGTCGCCTCAGGGACATTCCCCAGGGTGCGCCCGGGCGGCCGGGCCGGGTGGCCGCGATGACGTCGCAGGCACACGAAGGGATCTGTATCACCCATGTACGCAGCATCGTCCTCCGTGTCCGCCCCGCTCCGGCCGCTGCGTCCGCGTCCGTCGGACAGCGGCCCCTACCTCGCCCCCGCGCGCCCGGCGGCCCCCGTGCCCGGCGCCGGCAACGCACGGCGCACCGCGGGGCCGGGCACCCAGCCGCTCAGCGGGAGGCTCGACCTGTCGGGCCCCCAGGGCGCCCAGCTGCGCACGGCGATCGCGTCGGTGCACCGGATCTGCCCGGAGTTCACCCCGGTCCAGGTCCTGCGCCGCACCGGCCGGTCCGTCCTCCTGGCCGGCACCGCCGGCCGGAACACCGCGGTCGCCAAGTGCTTACTGGACCACTCCCCCGCGTGGAGCGAGCGGATCCGCCACGAAATAGCGGCCTACCGCTCGTTCGTCCGGCACCGCCCGCCCGTGCGGGCGCCCCGGCTGATCGCGGCGGACCCGGACAACTGCACGCTGGTGATCGAGCGGCTGCCCGGCCGGGTGGCGGCGCTGCAGCGGCACCCGGCCGAGGCACCCCCGCGGGCGGACATCAGGGCGGCACTCGGCGCGGTCTGCCGGCTGAACTCCTGGCGGCCGCCGGCCGGGACGTTCACCGCGCCGCTGGACTACGCGGCCCGTATCTCGCGGTACCACGAGCTGGGACTGCTGACCGACCGGGACCTGGGCGACCTGCAGAAGCTGCTGCACGGCATCGCGCTCGCGACCGGCCGGCAGGGCATGGGCCAGTTCTGCCACGGCGACGCCCTGCTGTCGAACATCCTGATCTCCCCGGCCGGCCCCGTGCTGGTGGACTGGGAGCACGCGGGCTGGTACCTGCCGGGCTACGACCTGGCGACCCTGTGGTCGGTGCTCGGGGACGCGCCGGCGGCCCGGCGCCAGATCAGCCAGATCGCCCAGTCCGCCGGTCCCGCCTCGCGGGACTCCTTCCTGGTGAATCTGATGCTGGTGCTGACCCGGGAGATCCGTACCTACGAGACGGCCGTGCAGCGCTCGATGCGCGACGCGGCCCCGGCGGCACCGGGAGCGGTACACCCGGCCGCCGTGCAGTCCGGGGAGGAGCAGCGGCTGCTGCTGCGGCGGCTGCACGACGACTGCCAGCTGGCCCGTCGCGCCGTGCGCGCGGCGGTCGGCACCCGCTGACGGCGACGGACGGTCCGCGGTGCGCTCCGGTGACGGGCGCACCGCGGACCTTCGTGTGCCCGCTCCCGGCCGGGACCATTGGTGTACTCCACTGACGCGCCGCAGGCCCCGCCACCGTCGCCACGAAACTCCCCCGCACCCCGATTGACGAGGGAAATCACGTCTCCCTGGGCATGATTGACGGATTATCGGCTGACCGGTACCACTGACGCACCGCTCGGCTTGTACGGCGCATCGCGCCCTACCGTCCCAGGAGGCTGCATTGCGAGAACCCGCCACGGAATCCGGCCGCGCGGCCGGGCCGCCCCGGCGTGCCGTCCGGGGCGCCCTCGGCGCCCTGGCCGCCGCCGCGCTGACGCTTCCGCTGCTGGGCGCGGCTCCGTCCGAGGTCCGGCCCCCCGGCACCCGGCTCCAGCAGGCGTTCACCGTCGCGGCCGCCGAGTACGACGTGCCGCGCAGCGTGCTGCTGGGCGTGTCCTATCTGCAGTCCCGCTGGGACGCGCACGGCGGCGCGCCGAGCGTGACCGGCGGCTACGGCCCGATGCACCTGACGGACGCCGAGGCCGCGCTCGCCGCGGCGGAGCACCACGGCGAGGGGACGGAGGACCCCCGCGGTGACGACGCCCGCCCGGCGCTGCGCCCCGGGGCGCGGGCGCCGCGCCCCGGCGGGCTGCCGGCGCGGCTCACCACCCTGCCGCGGGCTGCCCGGCTGACCGGGCTGAGCCCCGAGCGGCTGCGCGAGGACCCGGCCGCGAACGTGGCCGGCGGCGCCGCGCTGCTGGCGGAGGCGCAACGGCGGCTGGGTGAGCCGCCGAGCGACGACCCGGCGGACTGGTACGCGGCGGTGGCGCTCTTCTCCGGCGCGGACGACACCGGGTCGGCGTCGGCGTACGCCGACGAGGTGTACGAGGTGATCCGCACCGGCGCGGCCCGGGTCACGGACGCCGGACAGCATGTCGCCCTGGCCGCCCGCCCGGACGTCGCGCCCGCCACCCCGGCGCTGGAGCGCGCGGGGCTGCGCACCGCCTCCGCCGCCGGTACGGAGTGCCCGCCGACGGTGTCGTGCGAGTGGGTCCCGGCGCCGTACGAGGAGTTCGGGGACGGCGACTACGGCAACCACGACCTGGGGAACCGGCCCGCCTCACAGCCGATCCGGTACATCGTGGTCCACGACACGGAGGGGGCCTGGGAGGGCGTCCTCGACATGGTGCAGGACCCCACCTACGTGTCGTGGCAATACAGTCTGCGCTCCACGGACGGTCACATCGCCCAGCATGTGAAGGCGAAGGACGTGGCCTGGCACGCCGGCAACTGGTACGTCAACGCGGGGTCGATCGGCCTGGAGCACGAGGGCTTCCTGGCGGAACCCGACGCCTGGTACACCGAGGCGATGTACCGGTCCTCGGCGCGGCTGGTGAAGTACCTCGCCGGGAAGTACGGCATCCCGCTGGACCGGCAGCACGTCCTCGGCCATGACACCGTGCCGGGGCCGACCTCGGCGGCCGTCCCCGGGATGCACACCGACCCCGGCCCCTACTGGGACTGGGCGCACTACTTCGAGCTGCTGGGCCGCCCCTTCGAGGCCACGGCCGGCGACAACGCCGGCATGGTGACGATCCGGCCCGCCTACGCCGCGAACCGGCCGGTCTTCACCGGCTGCGGGAGCGCGGGCGAGCCCTGCTCGGCACACGGGTCCAGCGCGGTGCGGCTGTACTCCGACCACGACGAGAACGCGCCCCTGATCAGGGACGCCGGCCTCGGGTCGGCCCCGACCACCGGGGTGAACGATCTGTCCTCGCGGGTGTCCACGGGCCAGCAGTACGCGGTCGCCGACCGCTGGGGCGACTGGACCGCCATCTGGTATCTGGGGCAGAAGGCCTGGTTCCGCAACCCGGCGGACCAGCCGGCCGCGGTGCCCGCGAAGGGCCTGGTCGTGACCCCGCGCAAGGGCCTCGACTCGGTGCCGGTGTACGGGCGTGCGTACCCGGAGGAGGCGGCCTACCCGGAGGGCGTGCCCGCGCAGGCGGTGTCCCCGCTGCCGTACGCGCTGCCGAAGGGGCAGAAGTACGTGACCGGGGGCACGGTGCCGGGCGAGTACTACTACGCGGTGGCGTTCGAGACGGCCTCGCACCGTGTGGTGACCGGCAAGGACCTGTACTACGAGATCCAGTTCGGGCACCGGGTGGGCTTCGTGCGGGCGGCGGACGTGACGGTGCGGCGGTCGTAGCGGCGGGACACGGCACGGTGCACGCCGTGGGGGGCCGGGCCGCGATGCGGGACCCGGCCCTCCACGGGCCGGTGTCAGCCCTGCTGGAACAGTTCCGCGGGCAGCGGCTTGAGGAGGGCGTACAGGTCGTCGGTGATGGGGCGGTCCCAGGCGGCGATGGTCACCAGGACGTTGTCGCTGCGGTCGAACTGCACACAGGAGATCCGGCCCTCGGAGAGCTTGATCCGGCGCACGATCAGCAGGTTGTCGCCCTGCATCACCGGCACGTCCTCGGTGCCGACGACGGTGATCTCCTCGTCGTTCTCCAGTGCCAGCAGCAGTTGCGCGACTTCGAAGGGGACCTCTCCCTCGGGGACGTCCCGGGCCGGGGACCCCTCGGGCAGATTGCCGATGACCATCGCGGGTCCGCGTCCGCCGAAGAGGTCGTAGCGCAGGAAGACGCCCTGGCAGCTTCCGTCGGGGGCGGGCAGCAGTCCGGCACCCAGATTGCCGGGCCAGTCGCCCGGGTCCATGGCCAGTACGTCGAAGTCGGGCCCGGCGGGGGTGGCGCTGCGGCGGCGGAGGAACGACATGCCGCCATGGTACGTGGCCGGACCCGCGGACGGACGGTCGGGCGCCGCCGTCCGCGGCTGTGCGGGCGGGCTACTCCTGCGGGGGCGCGGGCGGGACGACCGCGACCGGGCTCGCCGCGTGGAGCAGGACGGCCTGGGTGACCGAGCCCATCATCCGGGCGGGCGCCAGGAGACGGCGGCGGTGGCGGCCCACGACGACCAGCTCGGCCCGCCGGGAGGCCTCGACCAGATGACCGGCGGCGTTTCCGGGCAGCACGTCGGTCACGGAGGTGACCTCGGGGTGGCGTTCGCGGTGCGGGGCGAGGAAGCCGTCGGCCAGGGTGCGCGTCTCGTGCTCGACGGCGTCCTGGTCGATCTCGGGCGGCGGTGTCTCCCCGGGCAGCATCCAGGTCTGCGGCGGCCACGGATAGGCGGCGACGATCCGCAGCCGGGTGCCGCGCAGGGCGGCCTCGGCGAAGGCGAAGGCGAGCGTGGTCCCGTCGGGGCTGTCGGCGTGCAGGCCGACCACCACGGGTCCGCCGGGCGCGGCCGGCGCGGCGCCGTCGGCCCCGCGTCCGGGGCGGGGCACCACGACGACGGGGCACTCGGCGTCGCGGGCCGCGGCCAGGGAGGTGGAGCCGAGCAGCAGGGCGGCGAAGCCGCCGCGCCCCCGGGAGCCGAGCACCAGCAGCCGGGCGGTGGCGCCCGCCCCGGGGAGCAGCGCACCGGGCGCGCCCTCCTGGGTGACGTACTCGACGGCCGGAAGGCCCGCCCGCTGCGCCAGCTGGGCACGGACCTGGTCCAGGACCGGGTCCGCGTCCGGATCGGGCGGCCCGGCCGCCAGCACCTCGGGCTGCGCCCAGCGGGCGTACTGGCGTACGTGCACGATCCGCAGCGGGGCCTCACGCCGGCGGGCGGCGTCCAGGGCCCACTCCAGGGCGCGCAGAGCGTCGTCCGAACCGTCGACCGCCGCGACGACCGGCTGGGTGTTCATGGTTCCTCGCCTCCGGAGTACGGCCTTCGCCTTCTCCCGGGCCGGCCTGACTCAGGCGTGGCCCGGGAGACGGCGCTCCGGGTCGCGTGTCCGGAAAAACGCGGGGCACACTCCCCGGCGGCCGGCCGCCCCGTGACGGCACCGCACCTCACGTCAGGTCGAACTCCCCCTCCCGCGCCCCCGACACGAACGCCCCCCACTCGGCGGGGGTGAAGATCAGGGAAGGGCTCTGCGGGCGGCCACTGTTGCGCATCGCGATGAAGCCCTCCACGAAGGCGATCTGTACATCGCCCATGCCTCGGCTGCTGGACCGCCACTGCGCGTTGCTGAGGTCCAGGTCCGGCTTGTCCCAGCTGAGCGGGCGCTGCTGGGTGGTGCTCTCGGCCACGTCCGTGCTCCTCCCGATTCCGTCGTCCGCGGCCAGCCTAGCGATCGGTCCCCGCCCCGGACAGGCCGCGCGGCCGGTGCCTTCGCGGGCGGGCACCGGAGAATGCGGCGGGCGCGCCTGAACCCGCGGCGGCCCGTGCGCGTACTGGTGGGGGCGGGCCCGCCACCGGACCCCGTTCGCCATGCCATCGCAGGACCGCACGGAAGGACCCTCCGGGTGCCGCTCTTCATTCGCTCCCGTCAGCCGTCGGACACCAGCGAAGGCGGAGCGGACCAGGACGGCGCCCCGGGCTCCGCCGAGGACGCCCCGGGCGACGCGGCCGGCTCCGTGCCGCCGGGGCGGTTCGCCCGGCGGCACCGGTGGCCCGGTGTCGCGCGGGGCGTCACCGTCGGGACGACCGTTCTCGCCGGGGCGCTGGTCCTGTTCGCGCTGCTCGCGCCGAACCGGGTGGAACGTCTGGACCCGGTGGCGTTCCTCCGGCTGCCCGCCGAGGGCATCCTGCTCGCGGCCCTGCTGCTCGCGCTGCCTTCGAGGTTCCGGCGGACCGCCGCGGTGGTCACGGGCGTCCTCCTCGGGCTGCTCACCGTCCTGAAGTTGGTCGACATGGGCTTCTACCAGCTGCTGGCCCGGCCGTTCGACCTGGTGCTCGACTGGATCCTGTTCGACGACGCGGCGGACTTCGTCCGGGAGTCGTTCGGCCGGGGCGGGCAGGTGCTCGCCGTGGCCGGGGTGATCGTGCTGTTCCTCGGCGTGCTCGTGCTCATGACGCTGGCGACGGTGCGGCTGACCGGCCTGATGGTCCGCCACCGTCCGGTCGCCGTGCGGACGACGCTGGTGCTGGGCGTGGTGTGGATCACCTGCGTGACACTGGGTGTGCGGATCACCGGCGTGCCCGTCGCCACCAAGGGCAACGCGGAGATGCTGGGCAACCGTGTGGAGCAGGTCCGCGCGGGGCTGCGCGACGCCCGGGTCTTCGAACGGCAGGCGGCCGTCGACGCCTTCGCGACGACACCGCCCGACCGGTTGCTCACCGGGCTGCGCGGCAAGGACGTCCTGTTCACCTTCGTCGAGAGCTACGGCCGGGCCGCGATCGACGACCCGGCGATGGCGGGGCCGGTCGGCGCGGCGCTCCAGGACGGCACCCGGCGGCTGGAGGAGGCCGGCTTCGCCTCGCGCAGCGGCTGGCTGACGTCCCCGGTGACGGGCGCGGGCAGCTGGCTCGCCCACTCGACCTTCCTGTCCGGCCTGTGGATCAAGAACCAGCAGCGTTACCGCAGTCTGACCACCAGCGACCGCATGACCCTCACCAACTACTTCCGCAAGACCGGCCACTGGCGCACCGTCGGCATCGTGCCCGGGGTGCGGCGGGCCTGGCCGGAGGGCGAGTTCTTCGGGCTGGACCACATCTACGACTCCGAGCACCTGGGCTACCACGGCCCGTACTTCAGCTGGACCCCCGTGCCCGACCAGTTCAGCCTGGAGGCCTTCGAACGCCTGGAGCACGGCAGGAAGGACCGCGAGCCGATCATGGCGGAGATCATCCTGGCCTCCAGCCACAACCCCTGGTCCCCCCTCGCGCGCGTGATCGACTGGGACGACCTCGGCGACGGTTCGGTGTTCCACGCGATCAAGAAGGAGGGCACGGACCCCGAGGAGGTCTGGAAGGACACGGAGCGGATACGCACCGAGTACCGGCGGGCCGTCGAGTACTCGCTGCGCAGCCTCACCGAGTGGGTCGGGCGGTACGGCGACGAGGACACGGTCCTGGTCTTCCTCGGCGATCACCAGCCGGTGCCCGCCGTCACCGCCGGGAGCACCAGCAAGGACGTGCCGGTCACGATCGTCGCCAGGGACCGGAAGGTGCTGGAGCGGACGGCCGGCTGGGACTGGACCGACGGTCTCAAGCCGGCGCCGGACGCCCCGCGCTGGGGCATGGACGAGTTCCGCGACCGCTTCATGACGGCGTACGGGCCGCGGGGCGGGCAGCCCCGGGACCCTGCTCCCCGGCGGTGACCGCGCCGGGGCGAGCCGGGTTCCGGCCGCGGCGGCGGGGGCCGGCCGCGGCGCCGCTCCCCGGGCCCGCCGGCGCCGGTGTGCGGCGGGTCCCGGGGCGGGCGGCCGGGGCGACACGGGAAAAAGTGCGGGCGGGGATCTTGCCCGGGACCCGGTGGCCTGACTTACTGATCCCGGAACCTCGACCGAATGACCGGTCGCCCGAATGGATGCGCCAGGCGAGGGGAAGGTCCTGATGACGGAGGCGGCGGACCTGCCGGACCCGGCGGAACGGCTCGACGCCGAGGGCCTGCGGGCGCTCCAGCTGGAGCGGCTGCGGACCTCGCTGCGGCACGCGTACGACCACGTGCCGTTCTACCGGGAGTCCTTCGACCGGGCGGGCGTCCGTCCGGACGACTGCCGCTCGCTGTCCGATCTGGCCCGGTTCCCCTTCACCACCAAGGCGGACCTGAGGGAGAACTACCCGTACGGCATGTTCGCGGTGCCCCGCGAGCGGATCCGCCGGATCCACGCCTCCAGCGGCACCACCGGAGCGCCCACGGTCGTCGGCTACACCGAGGGCGATCTGTCCATGTGGGCCGGCGTGGTGGCCCGTTCCCTGCGCGCGGCGGGCGGCAGGCCCGGGGACACCGTGCACGTGGCGTACGGCTACGGCCTGTTCACCGGCGGCCTCGGCGCGCACTACGGCGCCGAGCGGCTCGGCTGTACGGTGGTCCCCGCCTCCGGCGGAATGACGTCCCGCCAGGTACGGCTGATCCAGGACCTGGAGCCGTCGGTCATCATGGCGACCCCCTCCTACATGCTCACCCTGCTCGACGAGTTCGAGCGGCAGGGCGTCGATCCGCGCGGCACCTCGCTGCGCGTGGGCGTCTTCGGTGCCGAACCGTGGACGGAGCGGATGCGCCAGGAGATCGAGGAGCGGTTCGCGGTCGACGCGGTCGACATATACGGGCTGTCGGAGGTGATCGGGCCGGGTGTCGCCCAGGAGTGCGTGGAGACCAAGGACGGCCTGCACATCTGGGAGGACCACTTCTTCCCCGAGGTCGTCGACCCGGTCACCGGCGAGGTCCTGCCCGAGGGCGAGCGCGGTGAGCTGGTCTTCACCTCGCTGACCAAGGAGGCGATGCCGGTCGTCCGGTATCGGACGCGGGATCTGACCCGGCTGCTGCCGGGCACGGCCCGGGTGTTCCGGCGGATGGAGAGGGTCACCGGCCGCAGCGACGACATGGTGATCCTGCGCGGGGTGAACCTCTTCCCCACGCAGATCGAGGAGATCGTGCTGCGCACCCCCGGCGTGGCACCCCACTTCCAGCTCCGTCTCACCACCCGGGGCCGTCTGGACTGCCTCACCGTCCGCGCGGAGGCCCGCCCCGACGCCGACGCCGCGGCGCGGGAGGCGGCCGCACGCTTCATCGTGGCGGCGGTGAAGGACGGTGTCGGGGTCTCGGCCGAGGCGGAGATCGTCGATCCGGAGACGCTGGAGCGGTCGGTGGGCAAGATCCGGCGGATCGTGGACCTGCGGGAGTCGCGGGGATAGCACAGGGGTGGCGCCCGCGGGTCCCGGCCGCCCTACCCGGCCGCCACGATGCGGTCGACCGCGGCCGTCACCAGCCGCTCGCGCTCCTCGGGGGTGAAGACGTCCGGCAGGGTGAGCTGTTCGACGATCAGCCAGTTCAGCGCCAGGTACAGCAGCTTGACGGCCGTGGCGTCGCCGGGCAGGCCGGACCCCTCGTGGCAGCGGATGTCGGCCTCGACGTCGGCACGGACGCGCTCGGTGAGCACCGTGCGCAGTCCGGGGCGGCGGGTGGCCTCCAGCCGGAGTTCGAGCAGTGCGAGGTAGCCGGTGCGGAAGGAGGCGATACGGCCGGCCGTTTCCCGCATCAGCCCGGCGTAGACCTCCCGGTCCCGCCCGGCGGCCCGCTGGCGGGCGATGGTCCCCTCGTCGGGCCGGAGCCGCTCGTAGACCCGGGCACCGGCCTGGGTGAGCAGGTCGTCGCGCGAGGCGAAGTAGTTCGACGCGGTGCCGACGGGTACGGCGGCCTCGGCGTCGACCGCCCGGAAGGTCAGCCCCCGGGCGCCGTCCCGGGCGAGCACCTCGATCGCGGCGTCCACCAGGGCGGCGCGCCGCTGTTCGTTCCGTCTCACCACTGACACCACTCCGCCCGCAGTACGCCCGCCACGCCGCCGCGGTCAGAGTACTGCGGTTGCAGTCCTCTGCCTCGGCGTCCCGTCCGCCGGGTCCCCGGCGTCCGCGCACGCCCCATTGACACATCCGGCACCTGACAGGAAGGTTTCACTCCGCAAGGCGACCCCGAAGAAATCTTTCAGCCCGGCTTCGGGCCGTGACGCGGGAGGGACCTCATGGCGGACGAAGGGGCGAGAGGCATCACCCGGCGCCGACTGGCCGCGGGCGCGCTGGCGTTGGGTGGCGGGGTGGCCTTCGCCGCCCTTCCGGCCGACCCGGCCTCGGCGGCCGCCCCGTCGCACGGCGGCCGTCCGACCCTGCGGCACGGGTCCGCCCGGCGCGCGGGACTGCTCTCCGCTCCGCTGCGGCAACTCGTCACCGACGCCGAGGCGTTCCTCGGCCCCTCCCCCGCGCACCCCTGGTACGCGGGCGCCGTCCTGCTCGCCGGGCGCGGCGGCACCGTCGCGCTGCACGAACCCATCGGCATGGCGGTGCGCTACCAGGCGTACGACGAGAGGACCGACACCGGTGTCGAGTTCCCGGCGGACCGGCGGATACCGATGCGCGAGGACACCGTCTTCGACCTGGCGTCGGTGTCCAAGCTGTTCACCTCGATCCTCGCGGTGCAGCAGATCGAGCGGGGCGCGCTGGGGCTGGAGGCGGCCGTCGCCTCGTATCTGCCGGACTTCGGGCGTGCCGGCAAGCAGGACGTGACGATCCGCCAGCTGCTGACCCACACCTCGGGTTTCCGCTCCTGGATCCCGTTGTACGAGGCGCCGACCTACGAGGAGAAGGTCCGGCTGATCTACGACGAGAAGCCGGCCGCCGCGCCCGGGACCGCGTATCTGTACTCGGACCTGAACCTCATCTCGCTCCAGCTGGTCCTGGAGCGGATCACCGGCCGCACGCTCGACGTCCTGCTGCACGACGAGATCACCGGCCCGCTGGGCATGCGCCGCACCCGCTACAACCCGCCCGCCTCCTGGAAGCCGCGCATCGCGGCCACGGAGGACGCCCGGCGGCCGTGGTCGGGGCTGGACCGGGGCCTGGTGTGGGGCGAGGTGCACGACGAGAACGCCCACAGTCTGGGCGGGGTCGCGGGCCACGCGGGTGTGTTCTCCGACGCCTGGGACCTGGCGGTCCTCGGGCGGACGCTGCTCAACGGCGGAGCCTACGGCCGGGAGCGCATCCTGACGGCGGAGTCGGTGGAGCTGATGTTCACCGACTTCAACACCGCCTTCCCCGGCGACGAGCACGGTCTGGGCTTCGAGCTGTACCAGCACTGGTACATGGGGGCGATGGCCACCCCGCGCACGGCGGGCCACACCGGTTTCACCGGAACCTCGCTGGTGCTCGACCCGGCCACCGACTCGTTCCTCGTGGTACTGGGCAACTCCGTCCACCCGGTCCGCAGTTGGCGTTCGGGTTCCGCTCCGCGGGTGGCCGCCGCGAACCGGCTGGCACGCGCGGTGCCGGTGCGGCCCGCGCGGGGACGGACGGCGTGGTTCTCCGGGATGGCCGGTCCGGCGACGGCGACGCTCGCCCTGCCCGTACTCGACACCTCCTCCGGCGGGGCACGGCTGCGCTGCGCCCTGTGGTGGGACACCGAGCCCCGCGCCGACGTCCTCGTCCTGGAGGCCCGCGCGGACGACGGCACGGCCTGGCGGGCGGTGCCGTTCACCACGAGACGCCGGGGCGGGGAGCCGGAGCCGCATCCGTCGGGCACGGTCACCGGCTGGTCGGGCCGGGTCTGGCACGAGCTCTCCGCGGACCTGCCCGCCGCGCCGGGCCTCGCCCTGCGCTGGCGCTGCACGACGGACCGGCTGTACGTCGGACGCGGCGCCTATGTCGACGCGCTGCGCGTGGAGGCTCCCGGCGGCGTGCTCTTCGACGAGACGCGCCCGGCGGACACGGCGCGTGTCCGGGCGGTGGGGTGGGTCCGGTCGGCGGACTGACACCGCGCCCGGCGGTCAGCCCTCCCCGGCCTCCAGCACCGCCATGGCCGCGTTGTGTCCGGGCACGCCGCTCACCCCGCCGCCGCGCACCGCGCCCGCGCCGCACAGCAGGACGCCCGGGTGCCGGGTCTCCACCCCCCAGCGGCCGGTGCCGTCCTGGCTGTGGGGCCAGGACAGGTCGCGGTGGAAGATGTGGCCGCCGGGCAGCCCGAGGTCCCGCTCCAGGTCCAGTGGGGACCTGGCCTCCAGGCACGGCCGCCCGTCGGCGTCGGTGGCGAGGCAGTCGGCGAGCGGTTCGGCCAGGTGGGCGTCGAGCTGGGCGAGCGTCGACCTCAGCAGTTCCTCGCGTACGGCGTCGTTGTCCCGCTCGAACAGCCGCGCCGGGGTGTGCAGGCCGAAGAGGGTGAGCGTGTGGCAGCCCCGCGCGGCCGGGCCGGGGCCGAGGATCGTGGGGTCGGTGAGCGAGTGGCAGTAGATCTCCGAGGGCGGCGCGTCGGGCAGCTCTCCGGCGGCGGCCCGGGCGTGCGCGGCGGCCAGTTGCCCGTACCCCTCGGCGACGTGGAAGGTCCCGGCGAACGCCTCGCGCGGGTCGACGGAGGTGTCGCGCAGCCGGGGCAGCCGCTCGAGCAGCATGTTCACCTTGAGCTGGGCGCCCTCGGCGGGCGGCGGGGGCGTGTCGCCGGTGAGAGCGGCGAGTTCCCGCGGGGAGGCGTTCACCAGGACGTGCCGCGCCGCGACGACGCCCTCGCCGTCGGCCGTGCGGTACGTGACCTCGCGCGTGCGGCCGTCGGTGTCGATGCGGACCGCTTCGTGGCCGGTGGCGACGACCGCCCCGGCGGCGCGCGCGGCGCCGGCCAGCGCGTCGGTGAGGGCCCCCATGCCGCCGACCGGTACGTCCCACGCGCCGGTGCCGCCGCCGATGACGTGGTAGAGGAAGCAGCGGTTCTGTTTGAGCGAGGGGTCGTGGGCGTCGGCGAAGGTGCCGATGAGGGCGTCGGTGAGGACGACTCCGCGCACCAGGTCGTCGGTGAAGTGCCGCTCGACGGCCACGCCGACGGGTTCCTCGAAGAGGGTCCGCCAGGCCTCCTCGTCGTCGACGGCGCGGCGCAGCTCGTCGCGGGTGGGGAGCGGTTCGGTGAGGGTGGGGAAGACGCGCCGGGCGACGCGGCCGGTCATGCCGTAGAAGCGCTGCCAGGCCCGGTACTCGCGCTCGGAGCCGGTGAGCCGGGCGAACGCCTCGCGGGTGCGCCGCTCGCCGCCGCCGACGAGCAGTCCGGTGGGCCGCCCGTCGCGTTCGGTGGGCGTGTAGGAGGAGACGGTGCGGGCGCGCACCCGGAAGTCCAGCCCCAGGTCCCGGACGATCTTCGACGGCAACAGGCTGACCAGGTACGAGTACCGGGACAGCCGTGCGTCCACCCCGGTGAAGGGGCGGGTGGACACCGCCGCCCCGCCGGTGTGGTCCAGCCGCTCCAGCACCAGCACGGAGCGCCCGGCGCGGGCGAGGTAGGCCGCGGCGACGAGGCCGTTGTGTCCTCCGCCGACGACGACGGCGTCGCATGTCCGGGATACCTGGGGTGCGGTCATGGTCCTTCGTAACACACGGGGGTCCGGACCGGCCGGACGCGGTCCCCGGTCAGACGCCTCCGACCGCCCCCTGCCGCCGTACCGCCGCCACCCGGTGGTGCAGCTCGGCGGCCTCCCCGCCGCGGCCCAGCCGGTCCAGGCAGTGCGCCTCGTCGTTGCGGGCGGCGAGGGTGTCGGCGTGGTCCGCGCCGAGCACGCGCTCCCGGGCCTCGGCGACCCTCCGGTACTCGGTGAGCGCCTCCGCCCAGCGGCCCAGCCAGCCCAGGCCGACGGCGACCTCGCGGCGGCTGACCAGGGTGTCGGGGTGGTCGGCGCCGAGC
This sequence comes from Streptomyces sp. NPDC016640, assembly GCF_043076215.1. NCBI lineage: Bacteria > Bacillati > Actinomycetota > Actinomycetes > Kitasatosporales > Streptomycetaceae > Streptomyces > Streptomyces sp. NPDC016640. The sequence goes on along the minus strand of NZ_JBIBRG010000004.1, from coordinate 413,982 downwards.
ACGCGCTCGCGCAGGGCGCACACCTCGCGGGACTCGGCGAGGGCCTCCGCCCAGCGGCCGAGCCGGCCGAGGCCGACGCCGAGGCCGTGCCGGGCGCGCAGGGTCTCGGGGTGGGCGGGCCCCTGGACGCGGGTGCGGTCCTCGACCAGGCCCCGGAAGTGGTCGAGGGCCTGGCCGGTGAGGCCGAGCCGGCCCAGGCCGATCCCGGTCTCGTAGCGGGCGGCGAGGGTGTCGGCGTGGTCCGGGCCGAGGGCTCTGGCACGGGCCTCGGCCACCTCGCGGCAGGCCTGCAGGGCCTCCGCCCAGCGGCCGAGCCGGCCGAGTGCGCAGGCGACCTCGAAGCGGGTGACGAGGGTGTCCGGGTGCTCGGGTCCGAGCACCCGGGCCCGGGCGGCGGCCACCTCGCACGCCATGCCGTACGCGTCCTCCGGGCGGCCGAGCCCGCCGAGGTTGAGGGCGAGGTCGTGACGGCAGCGCAGGGTGTCGGGGTGGTCTGGTCCCACGGTCCGCTCCCGGTCGGCCAGGACCGACAGATAGACCTGGTGGGCGTCGAAGGGGCGGCCCAGCCGGGCCAGGACGCACGCCATCTCCTGGCGGACGGCGAGGGTGTCGGCGTGGTCGGCGCCGAGAGCACGGATACGGGCCTCGGCCACCCGCTTGTACGCGCGCAGCGCTTCGGCGGCGCGGCCGGTGCGGCTGAGGGCGAACGCGGCCTCGTAGCGGCTGGCGAGGGTGTCGGGGTGGTCCGGACCGAGCAGCCGCTCGCGCTCGGCGGCGACCGCGCGGTGCACCTCCCCCGCCTCCGTCCAGCGGCCGAGGCGTCCCAGACCCAGGCCCGCGTTGTGCCGCCCGGCCAGGGTGGTCAGGGCCTGCGCCGACGGGGCGGGCCGCTCGCGGGAGACGGCCGCGGCGGGTGCGATCCGCTCGCCCCGCTCGCCGGACGGGCCGGCCGGCGCATCGGGGGGCGCGGTGCGCACTCCGGTGCCGGCCGCCCCTGGTCCGGCGGTCAGGCCGCCGGACCAGGACGGCGGCCGGGCCGCGCGCCCCGCCGGCCCGGCTTCGCCGACGTCCCGCGGGCGGACCGCGCGCCCGGTCGCGGCGGGCGGGGCCGCGGGCTCGGGACGGGCGGGCCGCACGGCCGGCGCCGCGGCCGGCACCGCGGCCGGCACCGCGGCCGGCACGGCCCGCAGGGCGCCCAGACGGCGGGCCAGTTCGCGGGCGCTGTCCGGGCGTGCGCCGGGTTCCTTGGCCAGCAGGTCCAGGATGATGCGCTCCAGCCGCTCGGGCAGATCGGCGCGGTGGCCGCGCGGCGGCAGGGGCGGTGTGTCACGGTGGCCGACCAGGACCGCCCAGGCGTCGTCGAGGTCGAACGGCGGCACCCCGGTGGCGATCTCGTAGAGCACACATCCGAAGGAGTACAGATCGCTGCGCCGGTCGACCTCCGCGCCGCTGATCTGCTCCGGCGACATGTAGTGCGGGGTGCCCATCGCGACGCCGGTGCCGGTCAGCCGGGAGGTGAAGCCGATGTCGTGGCCGAGCCGGGCTATGCCGAAGTCGCAGATCTTCACCGTGCCGTCGTCCAGCCGCACGATGTTGGCGGGCTTGAGGTCCCGGTGCACGACGCCCTGGTCGTGGGTGTAGGCGAGGGCGTCGGCGACCTGCCCGGCGATCTCCACCACCTCCTCGACCGGCAGCGGATGCTGTTTGTTGTCCTCCAGGAGCCGGCTGAGGTCGCGGCCCTGGAGCAGCTCCATCACCAGGTACAGCACGCCCTCGGACTCCCCGAAGTCGTGTACGACGGTGATCCCGCGGTGCTGCAGGGCCGCGGCCACCCGCGCCTCGCGCCGGAACCGCTCGCGCAGCACCCGGCCGAAGGACCGGTCGTGCTGCGCGGCCAGGGGGTTGAGGCACTTCACGGCGACCTGCCGGCCCAGTGACTCGTCCCGCGCCCGCCACACCTCCCCCATGCCGCCGCGCCCGATCCTGTCCAGCAGCCGGTACCGGCCGTGGATCAGCCCGCTGTCCCCCATCTGGTCCGCCCGCCCCCGTCGCAGTCCGCTCCGCCCCCTGGCTCGTCCAGTATGGCGACAACTCGCCCGACTTTGTACGGTGCCGGAGGCTTTCCGGGCCGCGTGGCGTCCCGGCTCCCGGGCCGGTCAGTTCAGGGTGACGAGGAACTCGGTGCAGGCCCGTGCGCAGTCGCGGCACGCCTGGGCCGCCTGTTCCGCCCCGGAGTGCTCGTCGAACACCTGGGCACTCTCCAGGCACACCTGACGGCACCACTCCACCTGGATGCGGATGGTCGCCTCGTCCACCTGGTTCTGCTCGGACAGCACCCGGCAGGTCGTGTCGCACACCTCCGCGCACACGATGCCCTTGCGTCGTACGAGTTCCTGGTTCTCGGTGCCGTCCGGGTCCACGAGACTCGCCCGCAGCGCGCAGGCCCGCGCGCACTCGGTGCACGCCTGGGCACAGGCGAACCGGTCCTCCAGGAAGCGGAACAACTCCTTCTGCGATGTCGTCGTCACACGGCGCGGGTAGCCGTGGCCACAGGGGTCAAACCCGGTGCCCGCGCGAGTTGCGGCGGCGCGGTGAGGTGAGCCGGTTCACGGCCGGGACCAGGGGGTACTCGCGAGCCATGATGAACACCTCATGGATGCAAGCGGCCGATCTCGCGGCGGGCCGCGGTGCCCTCGGTGCCGGGCTCGTGGTGGCGGGTGTGGTGGTCCTGGCCCTGCTGCTCGGCATGTTCGTCTTCGGCAGCCGCCGGGTCAGGAACAGCAAGGTGCGCCGGCCCCGCCCCGACGAGCAGCCCAGGATGCCCGAGGGCGGCCCGGTCCACGAGGTCCGGGAGCGGCGCGAGGCGGACGAGGTGCCCAGGAGCGACGAGCGGCTGAGCCCGCACGAGCTGAAGGGGCACGGCAACGCCGGCAGCCACACCAGCCCCTCGCAGGAGCGGCCCCGCTGGGACCAGGGCGGCAGCGGGGGCTTCGGCAGCGGCGGTCCCGGCGCCCACTGACGGCGCCGCCCGTCCGCTGACCGGCGGCCGCGCCGGATCCCTCGCAGCGTCGTACCCGCGTACACGTCGTCCACAGGGAAGTGAGAACCATGGCAGATTCCGCCCGCCGCACCCTGCCGCTGCCGGACTACGACCATCTGCCCGTCGGCGGCCTGGAGAGCCGTATCCGCTCGCTGTCCGCGGGCGAGGTCGAGGACCTGCTCGCCTACGAGCGGTCGCACGCCGGCCGGGTCCCGGTGACCTCGCTGCTGACGGCCCGGCTGGAGCAGCTGCGTGCGGGCGCCGAGCCGACGTCCGGCGCCCCGGACGCGCTGCGCCCCGAACAGGCCACCGGCCGGACCGGTTCCCCGGTCTCGCCGGCCACCTCGCCGGAGCCGTTCAGTCCGCCGCCGCACGGCACCCCGGACCAGCGGGGCAAGCCGAAGGGTGACCGTACGTAGGCAGGACCGGCCACCGCCCGTACACAGGGGCGGGCCGCGGCCCATCGACCGTCCGGACGCGGTCGTGGGCCCGGCCCGCCCCTTCGCGTGTTCGGGGTGAGGTGGATCACAGCACTTGGGTGCATCGTTTCGCGGGGCCGAGAGTCTTTGTCTGAGGTGCAAGGAGTTGTTCGAACGCGGGGCGGTGGGGATGGAGCGGTTCGGGGCAGAGGGCTTCGACGAGTTCGTGGCTGCCCGCTGGTCGGCGCTGCTCCACGTCGCGCGTCTGCTCACCGGTGGCGACCGGCAGCGCGCCGAGGATCTCCTCCAGGAGGCCCTGGTGAAGCTGTGGTTCGCCTGGCCGAAGGTCGCCGAGCAGGCCCCCGAGGCGTATGTGCGCCAAATCCTGGTGCGGATGGCGGCCCGTTCGGCCCGGCGGCGCTGGTGGGGGGAGCGGCCGGTGGGGAACCTGCCCGACCGGCCCGAGCCGGACGACGTCTCCTCGGCCGTCGCCGAACGCTCGCGGCTGGAGGCCGCACTGGCCCTGCTGCCGCCCCGGCAGCGGGCCGCGGTGGTGCTGCGCTACTGCGAGGACCTGCCGGAGGCGCAGGTGGCGCAGGTCCTCGGCTGCCCGGTGGGCACCGCCCGCTCCCACGCGTCGCGCGGCGTGGCGCGACTGCGGCGGATCCTGTCCGACTCCGTCAGGCCCGTGGGGTGAAGGGAGAAGCGATGGACGACTTCGAGCGGGAGCTGACGCGCCTGATGCGCGAGAGCCGGGCGCGGAACCCCTTCGGACCCGAGCACCAGCGGCGTCTGTACCAGGGCATCCGGGCGCGCCGCCGGGCCCGGATGCTGTGGAGGGCCGGCGGCTCGGCCCTCGCCGTGACCGGGCTCGGCGTCGGGCTGGCGCTGCTGCCGGTGACCGGCTCCGGGTCCCGGCCCGCCGACCACCGGCCCCTGCCGGCGACCAGTCCGACGCCGTCGGCGTCCCCGGCCCCGACGACGTCCGCGCCGGACACGTCCCGGCCGCCGACGGACGCGTCCACGAGCACCGGCGGCGCCACCACCGCGCCCGGGTCCGGCGGCGCACCGTCCCCCACCCGTTCGCCGTCCGCCACGCCCGGCGCCGGCAGCCGGACCACATGGACGCCGCCCACACCCCCGGTCTCCTCCACACCGCCGACGGAAACGGCGCCGACGGAAACGGCGCGCGGGCCCTCCGCCCCGGCCGACGACACGTCGGCCGGCAGCGGTTAGCGACCGCGCCGCCGGCCCGCCCGTGGCGATCCCGCCCGGGCCGTTCACCCGGCCACCCGCCTCGGGCGCCCGAGGCATGCCCCCACCCGGGGCTCCCGCCATGCCGTACGCCGCGTACGGCGGAAAGAGACCGTGAACCTGTCATGACAACCGCGAGGCGGTCGGCTCCGGCCGACCGCCGCACCTCCGCCGCGTCCGCCGCCCCGGTGGCACTGCCGCTCCGGGCACCGCTGCCCGCGCACCACCCGGAACCCGTCCTGGACGTGGTCGTGCCGGTGCACAACGAGGAGAACGACCTCGAGCCGTGCGTCCGGCGGCTCCACGCGCACCTCGCGGAAACCTTTCCCTACCCCTTCCGCATCACGGTCGCCGACAACGCCAGTACGGACCGCACGCCGCGGATCGCCGAGCGCCTGGCACGGGAGCTGCCCGGAACGGAGTGGATACGGCTCGCCGAGAAGGGGCGCGGCCGCGCCCTGCACACCGCCTGGTCGCGGTCCACCGCGCCGGTGCTCGCCTATCTGGACGTGGACCTGTCCACCGATCTGGCGGCCCTGCTGCCGCTGGTCGCCCCGCTGATCTCCGGGCACTCGGACATCGCGATCGGCACCCGGCTGGCCCGCGGCTCCCGGGTGGTGCGCGGGCCGAAGCGGGAGATCATCTCCCGCTGCTACAACGTGCTGCTGCGCGGCACCCTCGCCGTGGGGTTCTCCGACGCGCAGTGCGGGTTCAAGGCGGTGCGGCGGGACGTCGCCGAGCGGCTGCTGCCGCTGGTCGAGGACCGGGAGTGGTTCTTCGACACCGAGATGCTGGTGATAGCCGAGCGCGCCGGGCTGCGCATCCACGAGGTGCCGGTGGACTGGGTGGACGACCCCGACAGCCGGGTCGACCTCCTGGCGACGGCACTGGCGGACCTGCGCGGCATGGCCCGGCTGGGGCGGGCGCTGGCGGGCGGCCGGCTGCCGCTGGCCGCGCTGCGCCGCGCCGAGGGGCTCGACGCGGCCGCCGGGCTGCCGCCCGCCCTGGTTCCCCAGATGCTCCGCTTCGCCGCCGTCGGGGTGGCCAGCACGCTCTTCTACCTGCTGCTCTACAGCATGCTCCGGCCCGCGGCGGGCGCCCAGGCGGCCAACGCGCTCGCCCTGCTGGCCAGCGCCGTCGCCAACACCGCCGCCAACCGGCGGCTCACCTTCGGGGTGCGGGGCCGCGCCGGGGTGCTGCGCCATCAGCTCAAGGGCCTGGCGGCCTTTCTGGTCGGACTCGCCCTCACCAGCGGTTCGCTGGCCGTGCTGCACCGCGTCGCGCCCGGGGCGGGCTCCCGGGTGGAGTTGGTGACGCTGGTCGCCGCCAATCTCGCCGCGACCCTGCTGCGCTTCCTCCTCCTGCGGGCCTGGGTGTTCCCCGGTCACCGCTCCCGCCGCACGACAGGACCCTCCGTCTCATGACCACCCTCGGCACGAGCCGGACCGGCCCGGCCCCCGCCCCCGCCCCCGCTCCCGGGGTGTCCGCCCCGCGCTTCCCGGATCCCGAGCGGCTGCGCCGCGCCGCCGCGAGGTACGGACCGGTCCTCGCCGTGTACGGCGTGCTGAAGCTCGTCGGCTTCGCCGTGTTCATGTTCCTGCTGGACTCGGCGGGGGACTTCCGCGAGAAGCATCCGCGCTTCGGCGGCGGCGCCCACACCTGGGACGTGCTGGGCAGCTGGGACGGCTGGTGGTACCAGCAGATCGCCGTGCACGGTTACGACCCGGCGCTGGAGCCGGTCCCCGGCGCCACCGGCCTGATCACCCTGAAGGGCAACTCGGCGGCGTTCTTCCCGCTGTACCCGGCCCTGATGCGGATGGTCTCGGAGGTCACCGGGCTCGGCCCGTACGGCGCCGGGATGACCGTGTCGGTCGTCTTCTCGTTCGTCGCCGCGCTCGGGATCCACGCCGTCACGGCCCGGCTGGGCGGGTACCGGGCCGGTCTGGTCGCCGCCGGGCTGTGGGCGGTGTGGCCCGGTTCCGGCGCGGAGTGGGCGGTGTACTCCGAGTCCGTGTACGCCGCGCTGGCCGCCTGGGCCTGCTATGCCGTGATGACCCGCCACTGGCTCACCGCCGGGGTGCTGACCTTCACCGCGGGACTGGCCCGGCCCACCGCGGTCACCCTGGTCGCCGCCCTCGCCGTCGCCGGACTGCTGGCCGTGTGGCGCCGCGAGGAGCGCCTGCGCCGCCCGCTGATCGCGGTGGTGATCGCCCCGCTGGGCGCGGTCGGATACCTGGGCTGGGTCGGCTACCGCATGGGCGACTGGGGCGGCTACAACAAGCTCCAGGACGGCGCCTGGGCCCACAAGTTCGACTACGGCCGGCACACCCTCGACGTGCTCACCTCCGTTCCCGTGGGTCACTTCGACTACCTGTTCGCCATGCCGCTGGAGGACACGATCGGGGTCGGGGTGGTGCTGCTGGTGCCGGTGCTGACCGTGCTGCTGATGCGGCTGCGCCCGCCCGTCGTGCTCGTGGTCTACACGGTGCTGTCCTACCTGATGGTGATGGCCACCCAGCAGTACTTCGGCAACGTCTCCCGCTACCTGCTGCCTCTCTTCCCGCTGTTCGTCCCGCTCGCCCTGGCCATGCGCCGGCTGGAGTGGCCCTCGCTGGCCACGGTGCTGGGCACGGCGGCCCTGGCCTCCGGGTCGTACGCGGGATACGTCCTGTTCGAGCTGGGCGTGCCGTAAACGGGCGCCGCCCGTGTGAAGGGGGACGATGGCGGTTACCGGGGTCGGCGCCCCGACTCCGACGCGAGGGAGTGCGCGGATGTCCGGTGCCGGCCGGCGCCCCCACCCGGCTCCCGCCCCCGGCGGGAGCGCGCATCGGTGTCCCCGGCTCCCACGGCGGCCCCGGCGTCGGGGGCGAGGCCGTCCTCGCCCGCGTGCCGGGGTGCCTGCGGGCGCGTCGCCCGGGCACCCGCCTCGTCGTCCCCGGCCGCGATCCCGCACGTACCCGAGCCCGTCACGGCGACGCCGGACCCGGACGGGACGTGGGGTGCGGCCGGGACGGTGACGCTGTTCCTGTGCGGTGACGTGATGCCCGGACGCGGCGCCTGGTGTCGGCCGGCACGGACACCGGACGCCCGGCGGGGCTGCGCATGGTCCCCCTGCGGGCACGGCGGATGCGGCTCGAGGCCGCCGCGGAGGACGAGCGCGCGTGGCTGCGCGAGACGCTCGACCGGGTGAGCGACGCGGACATCGCCCTGGACGCCGCCGGCGCGCTCACCGTCACTCCCCCATCCGGGTCCCGCTGACCGGCGTCAGTCGTCCTCGTCCTCCTCGTCCCCGCGCTCCTTCCCGCCCCTCTTCCCCTCCTCGGGGGACTCCGCCTGCTCGGTCGCTTTCGCCGCCTCCGCCACCGTCTCCGCCGCGGTCTGCGTCTCCGTCTCCGTCCGGGGCTGCGTCTGCCGGCTCTGTTCGGCCGGCAGGACGGAGGGAGAGTGGGTCACGGCCGCGTCGACGGGGGCCGGAGCGGAGTCCGGCCCGGCCGACGGAGCCGATCCCGGTTCCGAACCGGTGGTACGTCCGGGGCTGTCCCGGGAGGTCTCCGGCGTGCCGGAGTTCTGGCCGAACCACGCCATGCCGACGAGTACGGCGCCCACGAAGAGCAGCACTCCGGCGACGCCCCCCACCAGTGCGGGCCGGCGTGAGACAGGTCGCCGGGCGCCCGCCCGGCGTCCGTCGCCGCGGTGCGAGCGGCCGGGCGCGGCCGGGGAGACGGACGTGGACGCGGACGGCAGCATGTAGGTGGTGGCCGGTCCGGTCCCACCGGCCGGGGCCGCGGGCTGCTGCCAGGCCGCCGGTGAGGCGGGGGGCAGCGGCTCGGCGCGCCCCTGCCAGGCGCCGGTGGCGAACCAGTCGGCCGTCTGCTCGGCGGTGGGCCGGTCCTCGGGCTCCTTGGCGAGCAGGCCGAGCAGGTAGTTCTCGAACGCGGGCGGGAGCGGGACGCCCATCTCGCGCGGCGCGACGGGCACGGCGTCCAGATGCTGGTGGAGGATGGCGAGGGCGGTGTCGGCCTGGAACGGCGGGAGTCCGGTGAGGAGTTGGTAGAGCACGCAGCCCAGGGAGTAGACGTCGGACGCCGGGCCCGCGGGCCTGCCGAGGGCGCGTTCGGGGGCGAGGTAGAGGCTGGTGCCGACGATCTGCCCGGTGGCGGTGAGCGCGGCGGCCGGATCGTCGAGGAAGCGGGCGATGCCGAAGTCACCGATCTTGAGGGTGCCGTCGGAGTCGAGGAGCAGGTTCGCGGGCTTGATGTCCCGGTGCACGATGCCCTGCTGGTGGGCGGCGGCGAGTCCGGCCGCTGCCTGGGCGGCCATGCGGGCCACGCGCTCGGCGGGCAGCGTCCCGGCGTCGGCCAGGACCCGGGCGAGGCTGTGGCCCGCGACCAGTTCCATCACCAGGAAGAGCCGGTCCCCGTACTCACCGAAGTCGAGGACGCCGACGACGTGCGGGTGGTTGAGCCGGCCGGCGGTCTGCGCCTCGAGCCGGAAGCGGTGGGCCGCGGTGGGGTCCGCCTCCTGGGCCAGCAGGAGCTTCACGGCCACGGCCCGGCCCAGCGTCTCGTCGTACGCCTGCCAGACCTCTCCCATCGCGCCACGCCCGATCGACGCGTCCAGCCGGTACCGGCCCGCTATCAGCACTTGTCTTCTGCTCCCTCGAGCGTCGTGACGACCCAACCGCCGCAAACCGGACCCACCGCGTCCGCACGGTGGACGGTGGCGTGCCGCAGCGGCCACAGCCTACCGACTCTCCCGCCCTCGACCGGCCGCCCATCAGGGAGTTGGCCATCGCGCGGCCCGCCGCGCGGCCGTCGCGCCGCCCCGCGCCGGACCCCGGGGCCCGGTGCGGGCCGGAAGCGGGAAGACGGGCCCCGCCGGCCCGGCGGACGCCGCCGGGTTCGCCGCCACCGAAGGGATCCGGGGCCGGCGGGCGCGCTGCGGGCCGGACGGTGCCGCTCTGCCCGGCGCCGGTGGACCAGCCGGCCGGGCCGTTCCCACGGGAACGCGAGAGCGGCGCCGTGCCCGGAGTGAGCCGTGGGTGCGCGGTCAGGGCTTGAGCAGGGTCTTGACGGCGCGGCGCTCGTCCATGGCCCGGTAGCCCTCGGCGACCTGCTCCGGGGGCAGGGTGAGGCCGAAGACCTCGCCCGGGTCGATCCGGCCGCTCAGGACGCGGCCGATCAGGTCGGGCAGGCAGCGGCGCGCGGGTGCGGGGCCGCCGCGCGGGCCGGCGTGGGAGCAGGACGGCTCCTCGCCGCCGACGGCGACGTCGTGGGGGGCGCCGACGAAGCCGACGGTGCCGCCGGGCCCGGGCGGACGAGCCGACCGCGCGGGCGGCGGACCACCCCGTCTCCCGGCACGCCCAGGCACCCGCGCGCGTGACCTTCGCTGCCGCAAGGCCGATACTTCCGGCAGGAGGACTTCAGCCGGCACGCATCCAACGACCCAGCAGGCCTGACGCACCGTCATCGAACCCGGCGTGAAGTCGGCGTGAAGTCGGCGTCAGTACCGCCGCGGCCCGCCTCCGGCAGCTGCGGACCGCCAGGACCGAGAACCGTTCCTGCCTACTCCGAACAGCAGAAAACGCAGGTCGATGATCCACCCGCCCACCTTCCCAGGAGGTACCCGTGAAGATGCTGATCAATGTTCCGGAGACCGTGGTCGCGGACGCGTTGCGCGGAATGGCCGCGGCCCATCCCGAGCTGACGGTGGACGTGGAGAACCGGGTGATCGCCCGCAAGGACGCCCCGGTGGCCGGGAAGGTGGCCCTGGTGTCCGGCGGGGGGTCCGGGCACGAGCCGTTGCACGGCGGGTTCGTGGGGCCGGGGATGCTGTCGGCTGCCTGTCCCGGCGAGGTGTTCACCTCTCCCGTGCCCGACCAGATGGTGCGGGCGGCGGCGGCCGTGGACAGCGGGGCCGGGGTGCTGTTCGTCGTGAAGAACTACACCGGTGACGTGCTCAACTTCGACATGGCCGCCGAACTGGCCGAGGACGAGGGCATCCAGGTCGCGAAGGTGCTGGTCGACGACGACGTGGCGGTGACCGACAGCCTGTACACGGCCGGCCGGCGCGGCACCGGCGCGACGCTGTTCGTCGAGAAGATCGCGGGCGCTGCCGCCGAGGAGGGCCTGCCGCTGGAGCGGGTGGAGGCCATCGCCCGCCAGGTGAACGCGAACTCCCGGAGTTTCGGGGTCGCGTTGGGCGCCTGCACCACGCCGGCCAAGGGCTCCCCCACCTTCGACCTGCCGCCCGGCGAGCTGGAGCTGGGCATCGGCATCCACGGAGAACCCGGCCGGGAGCGCCGGCCGATGATGACGTCCGGCGAGATCGCCGAGGTGGCCGTCGGGGCGATCCTGGAGGACCTCGCTCCACGCGACCCCGTCCTGGTCCTGGTCAACGGCATGGGCGCCACCCCGCTGCTGGAGCTGTACGGCTTCAACGCCGAGGTGCAGCGCGTGCTCGGCGAACGGGGGGTCCCGGTGGCCCGTGTCCTCGTCGGCAACTACGTCACGTCCCTCGACATGGCGGGCGCCTCGGTCACCCTGTGCCGGATCGACGAGGAGCTGCTGCGGCTGTGGGACGCGCCGGTACGCACTCCGGGGCTGCGCTGGGGCATGTGAGGGACGCTGGGGCCATGGTTCAGGAGTACCTACCACGCGAGGAGTTCCCGTGCTCGACGCCGACTTCTTCCGCCGTTGGATGACGGCCACCGCCGCGTCCGTGGACCGCGAGGCGGAACGGCTCACCGCCCTCGACTCCCCGATCGGGGACGCCGATCACGGCAGCAATCTCCAGCGCGGTTTCCGGGCGGTGAGGGACGCGCTGGAGAAGGAGCCGCCCGCCACTCCGGGAGCGGTGCTGGTCCAGGCCGGGCGGCTGCTCATCTCGACGGTGGGCGGTGCGTCCGGTCCGCTGTACGGGACATTGCTGCGCCGCACCGGCAAGGCGCTCGGGGACGCCGCCGAGGTCGACGGCCGTCAGCTGGCCGAGGCGCTGCGCGCCGGGGTGGAGGCGGTGATGCAGCTCGGTGGTGCCGCGCCGGGCGACAAGACGATGATCGACGCGCTGGTGCCGGCGGTGGACGCGCTCGGCGACTCCTTCGCCGCGGCACGCACCGCCGCGGAGGAGGGCGCCGTGGCGACGACGCCGTTGCGGGCCCGCAAGGGCAGGGCCAGCTATCTGGGCGAGCGCAGCATCGGTCACCAGGATCCGGGGGCCACGTCGGCGGCGCTGCTGATCGCCGGGCTCGTCGGCGCCTCGGCGGAAGCGGAGGCCGGCGATGAGTGACGAGGGGCCGGTGGGGATCGTGCTGGTCTCGCACAGCGCGTCGGTGGCCGCGTCGGTGGCGGAGCTGGCGAAGCAGCTGGCGGGGGCCGGGAACACGGTTGCGGTGGCTCCGGCGGGCGGCACCGAGGGCGGCGGCTTCGGCACGAGCGCCGGGCTGATCGCCGCGGCGGCCGCGTCCGTCGACCGCGGGGGCGGTGTCGCCGTGCTGGCCGACCTGGGCAGCGCGGTGCTCACCGTGAAGGCGTTGCTGGCCGAGGGGGACGAACTGCCCGAGCGCACCCGGCTGGTGGACGCCCCGTTCGTGGAGGGAGCGGTGGCCGCGGTGGTCACGGCGTCCACGGGGGCGGACCTGGCCGCGGTGGAGGCGGCGGCCGTGGAGGCGTACGCGTACCGGAAGGTGTGAGGGGGCGAGGCCGTGAGGGGCGGGGGTGACGCGGTCGCCCCCGCCCCTTCCGCACGGGGCCGGGCCCCGGCCCTGCGAAGCCCCGCCGGCCGGTTCAGCCGTCGGCGTCCACGAACTCCCGGGCCAGTCGCTCCCCGGCCGTCACGGCGGCCCGGTGGTCCTCGATGGGGGTCACCCGGCTGTTCCTGAACACGATGTAGGTGACGCCGGAGGAGGCGCCGCCGCCGTGCGGGTCCGGGTCGACGCCGAGCGCCTCGGCCATGGCGTAGGACGCCTCGCCGATGATGTCGGCGGGGCCGGTGTCGCCGACGACCCCGTACCGCACCCGGTCGCGGTACACCACGGCGACGGCCGACCCGCCGCGCACGCCGTGGGACCGGTGGTTCCACAGGCCGCTGGGCACGGGCACGACCACATGGGGCAGTTCCTCGGAACTCAGCGGACGGCCGTCGGACTGCGGGAAGGCCGTGGAGGCGGAGAAGTACCGGTCGGTACGGGCGTTGCAGCGGCGACCGGGGCGGCCGTCGCAGTCGATGTCCATGTCGGCCTTCCAGAACACGGCGTCACGGGTGCCGCACACCGGTACGGTGGCCCGGGAGCCGCGGTCCTCGCGGTAGCGGCCGCGGGAGACGGGCGTGCAGCCTCCCACCTCGGCCAGCAGGTCGGCGGCGGAGACGGAGGGCGCGCGGCGCGCGACCGGCGCGGCGCGCGGCCCGGGCTCGGGCCCGGGTACGTGGACGGGGAGCGCCGAGGGGGCCAGCAGGGCGACGCCGGCCACGGCCAGGGCGAGCGACTGGACACGGGACACGTGAAAGGGGCCTCTCGTCGGGGACACTGACGCGCACCCGGCGCACTTTGCCCCATTTCGCCCCGGCCTGATGGCGCGAAGGTTCCGACAGGGCCGGACAGCGCACGATCGCACCAGCGGCCGCGACAGGGGCCGGAGGTCCGCGCCGGTGTCGGCCCGGACCTCCGGCCGCCCGCGCCGGCGCGGGATCTGCGACGACAGCGGTCCGCGCCACGAGCGCCAACCACCCGATCACGAGGGGCGGTTCGACCCGTTCGATCCTTCAGCATACGTAAAGCCGCACAGCACCCCGACGTCCACCCTCTTGATGTGATCGCGTCAGTCACGCCATATTGGTACGGACCATTGTCCGGATCGATCCCGTGCCCCACCCCGGGAGGCAGAGTCGTGCGTGGCGTTCCCCCAGCCGTGTTCCCGCGTCGTCTTCTCGTGCTCCTCGGCATCTCCCTGCTGGTCGTCTCCTGCCGCTGGGGAGGCTCGGACGACACGGGCGGCGAGCGGCCGCCCGGCGCGCCGACCGGCGTCACGGCCGAGGCCGGCAGCGCCACCAGCGTGCATGTCATGTGGAACACGGTCGCCACCGAGGTGAGTCACTACGAGGTGTACCGGGGCACCACGAAGGTCAAGGAGGTACCCGGTTCCAAGCACATGGTGGATGTCCCCAGGCTTCGTCCCGCGACCACCTATGTGTTCACGGTGCGGGCACGGGACGCGGACGGACGGCTCGGACCGCGCAGCCGGGAGGTCCGGGCGACGACCCCCGGAGCGGACACGGCCGACGGCACCGCGCCCACCCGTCCCGCCGAGCTGCGCGGCCGGGCGGTGGGGAGCGGGGCGGCCCAGCTGTCGTGGTCCGCCTCGACGGACGACCGGGGCGTGGTCTCGTACGACGTGTACCAGGGCGGGACGAAGATCCACAGCGTCGGCGGGAACCAGCGGGCCGCCGTGGTCACGGGGCTGCGTCCGGGCACCCGGTACGCCTTCACCGTCCGGGCCAGGGACGCGGCCGACAACCTCTCACCGCCCGGCGCCACCGTACGCCTCGCCACGACGGGCGGCGCGGACGGCCGGGCCACCGCCCCCACCGGTTTCCGCGCCGGGAGCGAGCGGTCCGACGGCGCCCACCACCTCGTCCTGGACTGGGTGCCACCGCGCGTGGACGGGGTGATCACCACCTACGAGGTGCGCCTGGACGGCCGCGTCGCCACCTCGCTCGTCTACGGCGGTGACGCACCGCGCGACCGGGCGACGTACCGCTTCTACGTGGGGCGTGAGGCGGGGGTCACCCACCGGGTGCGGATCCGGGCGATGCTGCCGGACGGAACCTGGGGCGGGTGGTCGGCGGAGCGCACGGTGACGACGGGAGCGCGGCGCTGACCCGGCCCGACCGGGCCGCCGGAGGAGGGCGTCACCTGCCCGGATGCGGCCGGGGTGCGCGCCCGGCCCGCTGCCCTTTGGCTGGCCTCGTGGCAGCACGGGCGCTCCCCGACCTCGGCGGCGCAAGGGATGTACCGCCGGCCGTGCCGCCGGAAGGCAGTCGACATGCGCAACTCCGAGCCACTGCTCCGTTCCGGTCCGACCGTGGCCGCCGCCACGTTCTGCCTCGCCCTGGCCGGTCCGGCCGCCGCGGATCCCGGGATCTCCGTCAACACGACCGGTTCGACGGTCTCGGTCGCCACCAGTGCGTGCACCCGGATCAACGGTCACTGGGGCACCGCCTCGCTGCTGAGCAGCGGCCGGACGAACTTCTCCCAGGGCCGTCAGGCGGCGCTGTCGGGGACGAGCGCGGGACAGTCCGCCGCCTGGTCCGGCGTCGGGCCGGGCACGTACACGGTGATCGTGGTGTGCTCGAACGGCAGCACCGCGGGCACCCAGTCCGTCATCGTCTCCCCGGCGCCCGGCCCGTCGGTCACGCCCACGGCCTCGCCGACCCGTGGGGTGATGGGCGGCATCGGCGGCGGCTCGACGGACTACGGCACGGTGACGCTGGTGGCGGGCGGCGGTCTGGTCGGCGCCGGACTCGTCGCCACGGCCTGGTACCTGCGCCGGCGCACCGGGCCCCGCCCCTTCTAGACCCGGCGCCGGCCGCCCGTGTCCGATGCGCTCCGGCCGGGCGGCCGGCGTCGCCCCACCCCGCTGCGGGGGTCATGTCCCGAGCGCGCCGGGCCGCTCGGGTTCCCCGGCGTCCGGCAGGCGCGCGAACTCCGACAGGGCGTGGTCGAGCCACCGGGTCCAGAAGGTCTCCAGATCGATGCCGGCCCGCAGCACCAGATGCCGCAGCCGGTCCTCCGGCCCGTCCTTGCCGGGCGGGAAGTCGCGCTGCTCGATCTCCCGGTACGTCGCCAGCTGCCGCTCGTGCAGTTCCCGGTGGCGGCGCAGATCGGCCTCCAGGCCGTCGGTGCCGACCACGGCGGCGGCCCTGAGCCGCAGCAGCATCACGTCCCGGAGCGGCTTGGGGTCCTGGGACGCGGCGGTCCAGCGGGCCAGTTCCTCCCGCCCCGCCGGCAGCACCTCGTACGCCTTCTTCTGCCCCCGCGCCGGCTGCTCGGCGGGAAGGGCCCGGATCAGGCCCTCGGCCTCGAGCTTCCCCAGCTCGCGGTAGATCTGCTGGTGCGTCGCGGACCAGAAGTAGGCGATCGACTTGTCGAACCGGCGGGTCAGCTCCAGCCCCGACGACGGCTTCTCGAGCAGGGCGGTGAGGATCGCGTGCGGGAGTGACATGGGCTCATCCTAGGGACGCCCCGGGGCGCCCCTACAGCGCCGCCGCCAGCTCCGTGCCCTGCTTGACGGCGCGCTTGGCGTCCAGCTCGGCCGCCACGTCGGCACCGCCGATCAGGTGGACGGCCCGGCCGGCGGCGACCAGCGCCTCGTACAGGTCGCGGCGCGGCTCCTGCCCGGTGCACAGGACGACCGTGTCGACCTCCAGGACGGTGCTCTCGCCGTCGACAGTGATGTGGAGCCCGGCGTCGTCGATCAGGTCGTAGCGCACGCCCGCGACCATGGTGACGCCGCGGTGCCTGAGTTCGGTGCGGTGGATCCAGCCGGTGGTCCTGCCGAGACCCGAGCCGACCTTGGAGGTCTTGCGCTGCAGCAGGTGGACGGTGCGCGGCGGGGCGGGACGCTCGGGTGCGACGAGGCCGCCGGGGGTGCGGTGGTCGAGGTCGACGCCCCAGTGACGGAAGTACGTCTCGGGGTCCTCGTGCGCCTTGTCGCCGCCGTCGGTGAGGAACTCGGCGACGTCGAAGCCGATGCCGCCCGCGCCGAGGACGGCGACCCGGTCGCCGACGGGGGCGCCGTCGCGGAGCACGTCGAGGTAGCCGAGGACGCTTCTGTGGTCGACGCCCGGGATGTCGGGGACGCGCGGGGTGACGCCGGTGGCGACGACGACCTCGTCGTGGCCGGCCACGTCACCGGCGGTGACGCGCGTGTTCAGGCGCACGTCCACGGCCAGTTCGGCGAGCCGGGTGCGGAAGTAGCGCAGGGTCTCGTCGAACTCCTGCTTGCCGGGGACCTTGCGGGCGACGTTGAGCTGGCCGCCGATCTCGCCCGCCGCCTCGAACAGGGTGACGTCGTGGCCTCGCTCCGCGGCGCTCACCGCGCAGGCGAGGCCGGCCGGACCGGCGCCGACGACCGCGACGCGCTTGCGGCGCCGGGTCGGGGACAGCACGAGTTCGGTCTCGTGGCAGGCGCGCGGGTTGACCAGGCAGGAGGTGATCTGCCCGCTGAAGGTGTGGTCGAGGCAGGCCTGGTTGCAGCCGATGCAGGTGTTGATCGCCTCCGGCCGGCCGTCGGCGGCCTTGGCGACGAAGTCCGGGTCGGCGAGCATCGGGCGGGCCATCGACACCATGTCCGCGCGGCCCTCGGCGAGGAGCTGTTCGGCGAGTTCGGGGGTGTTGATGCGGTTGGTGGTGACCAGCGGGACCGACACCTCGCCCATGAGCCGCCCGGTCACCCAGGTGTACGCGCCGCGCGGAACCGAGGTGGCGATGGTGGGGATGCGGGCCTCGTGCCAGCCGATGCCGGTGTTGATGATGGTCGCGCCGGCCGCCTCGACCGCCTTGGCCAGCGTGACGACCTCGTCGAGGGTGGAGCCGCCGGGAACCAGGTCCAGCATGGAGAGCCGGTAGATGACGATGAAGTCCTCGCCGACCGCCTCGCGCACCCGGCGGACGATCTCCACCGGGAAGCGCATGCGGTTGTCGTAGGAGCCGCCCCAGCGGTCCGTGCGGTGGTTGGTCCGCGTGGCGATGAACTCGTTGACCAGGTAGCCCTCGGAGCCCATGATCTCGACGCCGTCGTAGCCGGCCCCGCGGGCCAGGCGGGCGGCGCGGGCGTAGTCGTCGATGGTGCGCTCGACCTCGTCGTCGGTGAGCTCTCGGGGCGGGAAGGGGCTGATCGGCGCCTTGAGCGGGCTGGGGGCGACCAGGTCCCGGTGGTAGGCGTACCGGCCGAAGTGCAGGATCTGCATCGCGATGCGCCCGCCCTCGCGGTGCACGGCGTCGGTGACGATCCGGTGCTGCGCGGCCTCCGCCTCGGTGGTGAGCCTGGCGCCGCCCTCGTGGGGCCGCCCCTCGTCGTTGGGGGCGATGCCGCCGGTGACGATGAGGCCGACTCCCCCGCGTGCGCGGGCGGCGTAGAACTCGGCCATGCGGGTGAAACCGCCCTCGGCCTCCTCCAGACCGACGTGCATGGAGCCCATGAGGACCCGGTTGGGCAGGGTGGTGAAGCCCAGGTCGAGCGGGGTCAGCAAGTGGGGGTAACGGCTCATCGGGCCCTCCGTGCACGCGGTGTCGTGCCTGTAGTTGTAAGGCACGCGCACCGCATTATGCAACTAGTTGCATAAGCGTGACGGAGGGCACAGTGATGCGCGGACGGCGCAACGTCACCGGCTTTCGAGACGGACGTGCAGCTCCTCCTCCTGGTCCCCCGGCACCGTGCTCAGGTCGTGCACCGTGAACAGGGAGTCGAGGGTGGTGCGGAACCGGTCGATCGCCCAGTAGCCGCCGTGCACGTCGGCGTCGACCGACGACGACAGCCGGGCCTCCGGCCGGGCGCCCTCGCGCGGGTCGGAGACGTCGAAGGTGCCGAGCCAGACCATCGGGCGGGTGTCGGAGAACTCCTGGGGTGCGTCGTCCGAGCACCGGTCGGACGCGAAGCACGCGCACAGCGCGTCGAAGACGATCCGGGCGTCGTCCTTGCTGCATCCGCTGATCTCGACCGAGACGGACTCCGGGTGCGGTCGTTCGCTGCCCATGGTGATCGCTCCTTTCGTTGCCACGCCGTCTACCCCGTTCGCCACTCGGCAAAGCACCGGGGCGCCGGCGGGCGCGACCCGCGCGGCGGCGCCGCGGTGACGACTTCGCGGGCACCCCCCACCATGGTGGGGGAAGCTGGAACCGGACGACGGGAGCGGCGCGGAACAGCACCCGGCGCGGTACGACAAGGGGCGCCGGCAGCGTGACGGCGTGCCGTGAGGATCGGTGAAGGCGGGCGTGGAATGAGTGCAGCGGGGACACCCCCGGCCGACGGTGGCGGACCGGTGCGCGGGCCGGTCAGTCCCAGCGGGCTGCTCGACGTGCTGCGCGTGGCCTCGGTGGTCCTGGACGCCGAGGGACGGATCGTGCTGTGGAGCCCCCAGGCCGAGGAGCTGTTCGGCTACACCGCGCGGGAGGCCCTGGGCCGGTACGCCGCCCGGATCATGGTGCACGAACAGCACCTGGACCTCGTGGTGGAGCTGTTCTCCGAGGTCATGCGCACCGGCCGGAGCTGGGCCGGTGCCTTCCCGATCCGCCGCAAGGACGGCGGCACCCGGCTGGTGGAGTTCCGCAACATGCGGCTGCTGGACGACCGCGGGGAGGTGTACGCCCTGGGGCTCGCGGTGGACCAGTCGACCGTGCGCCGCCTGGAGCAGGACGTCGCCCTGTCCGCCCGGATCGTCGCCCAGTCCCCCATCGGCCTGGCCGTGCTCGACGCGGATCTGCGCTACGTCTCCGTCAACCCGGCGCTGGAGCGGATCAACGGCGTCCCGGCCGAGGACCATCTGGGCCGCACCGTCCGGGAGGTGCTGCCCCTGCTGGACGCCGACGCGATCGAGGACGCCGCGCGCCGGGTCCTGGACACCGGCCGGCCCGCCGTCGACCGGCCCCTGACCGGCCGCACCCCGGCCGATCCGGACGAGGACCGCGCATGGTCGGTCTCGCTCTACCGGCTGGAGAACGCGCTCGGCACGGTGCTGGGCGTGGCCGTGTCGGTGGTGGACGTCACCGAGCAGCGCCGGGCGAGTGCCGAGGCGGAGACCGCCCGGCGCCGGCTGGCCGTGATCGCCGACGCCACGGCCCGGATCGGCACCGCTCTGGACCTGGAGCGCACGGCGGGCGAACTGGCCGGCGTGGCCGTGCCCGAGCTGGCCGACGCGGCGGCCGTGGATCTGCTGGAGGCCGTGGTGCAGGGCCGTCGCAGCACCCTCGGCCCGGGCGAACCGGCGGTGATCCGGGCGCTCGCGGTCCGCTGGACGGACGCCGCCGACGACGTGCCGTCGGCGGCCGATCCGCCGGGCCGGGTGGCCCGGTACGCGGCGGACCGGCTGCTCACCGAGTGCGTGCGCACCGGGTCGCCCGTGATGGTGCCGCAGGTCAAGGACGAGGATCTGGCGCGGATCGCCCGCTCGCCGGAGGCGGCCGAGCTGCTGGCCCGGGCGGGTGTCCACTCGTACCTGGCGGTGCCGCTCATCGCGCGCGGGGAGGTCCTCGGCGCCCTCGACCTCGTCCGTACGCGCAACCCCCGTCCGTTCGACGAGGACGATCTGCTGCTCGCCCGGGAACTGGCCTCCCGCGCGGCGGTCCAGATCGACAACGCCCGCTGGTACCAGAACGCCCGCGACACCGCCCTCACCCTGCAGCGCAGTCTGCTGCCGAGCCATCCGCCGGTGACGGGCGGGCTCGAGGTCGCCTCCCGTTACCAGCCGGCGGGGGCCACCAGTGAGGTGGGCGGTGACTGGTTCGACGTGATCCCGCTGGAGGGCGGCAAGACGGCACTCGTCGTGGGCGACGTGATGGGCAGCGGCATCCCCGCGGCGGCGACCATGGGCCGGCTGCGCACGGCGACCCACACCCTGGCCTCCCTCGGCCTCGACCCGGCCGTGCTCCTCGAGCACCTGGACCGGATCACCGGCGGCCTGGACCAGGCGATCGCCACCTGCGTCTACGTCGTCCACGACCCCCGCGCACGGCAGTGCGCCATCGCCAACGCCGGGCACCTGCCGCCGGTGCGGGTGCGTGCCGGGCACCCCCCGGAACTGCTCGACCTGCCCACCGGGGTGCCGCTGGGCGTGGGCGGGGTCGCGTTCTCCACGACCACCGTCGAGCTGGATCCGGGCGACCGGCTGGTGCTCTACACCGACGGTCTCGTCGAGACGCGCCGGCATCCGCTGGACGAACGCCTGGACCGGCTGCTCGCCCTCCTGGATCACCCCGGCGGGTCCCTGGAGGAGGTCTGCGACCTGCTCCTGCGCACCCTGCACGAACCCGACAACATGGACGACGTGGCCCTGCTCATCGCCCGCGCGACGTCGTCCGGAACCTGACGCCCGGCGTCCTCGGCCTACGGCCGGACACCGATCACGACGTGGGCGTACCGCTCCTCGCAGACGGCCAGGCGGGGCCGCAGCCCGGCGGCGGTGAAGGCGTCGACGGCGGCGGACGCCTGCCGGCGGCCGGCCTCCACCAGGAGGCAGCCGCCGGGCGCCAGCCATCCGGGCGCCCCGGCGGCGACCCGGCGCAGCACGTCGAGGCCGTCGGCGCCGCCGTCGAGCGCGACACGCGGCTCGTGGTCGCGGGCCTCCGGGGGCAGCAGGCCGATCTCGGCGCTGGGCACGTACGGCACATTGGCCGCGAGGATGTCGACACGGCCCCGCAGCTCGCCGGGGAGCGCCTCGAACAGGTCGCCGGTGTGGACCCGGCCGCCCCGGCACGCGACGTTGCGGCGGGCGCAGCGCACGGCGGCCGGGTCGATGTCGGCGGCATGCAGTTCGGCCTCGCCGAGTCCGGCCGCCAGGGCCGCGCCGACGGCGCCCGAACCGCAGCACAGGTCCACGACGACGGCCGCCGAGGGCGCCTGCGCGAGAGCCTGCTCGACGAGGAACTCGGTGCGGCGGCGGGGTACGAAGACACCGGGTTCCACGGTGATGCGCAGTCCGCCGAACCGCGCCCAGCCGACGACGAGTTCGAGGGGCAGGCCGGCCGTCCTGCGCCCGACCATCGAGGCGACCTCGTGGGGTGCGCCGGCGGCGAGGATCAGTTCGGCCTCGTCCTCGGCGAAGACACAGCCCGCGGCGCGCAGCGCGGCCACGACGGCGTCCCGGGACGTGGGGGCGGAAAGGGGTGAGGAAGACGGAGACGGCATGTGCGGCAAGAGCCTGGGCCTTTCGGGATCCGAAGGGCGCTCTCGCGGTCACCTGCTACCGGTGGTCCGCGTCGCTTCGGCAGGAGAGCACCCGACCTGACACAGCGGTAATGGGTCTCACCCCCCTCGGCATCCCGGGCCGGGGCGTTCCCGGCCGGACGGCCACACTACCCGACGATCTCCCGGTCGTACGGTGCGTTCCGGCCGGGGAGACGGCTGCCGGGCCGCCGCTCCGGCCCCGGCCGCACGCCGGAGGATCCCGGCCCTGGAGCGCAGCGGTCACGGGCACCGCGTACGGTTGAACACGGAAACACTTGAGCACCACTCGCAACGGAATCGCCGATCACGTGAACATCACCCGAGGCTTCACCGGCCGACCCCGCGTGGACGACCCCGGTCTGCCGCCCGGTCAGTACGACGCGGGCGACGAATGGCCCGTGCTGTCCGCCGAGGTCACCCCCGACCTCGCGCCCGCCGACTGGACCTTCCGGATCGACGGGCTGGTGGACCGGCCCCGCACCTGGGACTGGGAGCAGGCGCACGCGCTGCCGGCCTCGGCGTACGAGGGTGCCATCCACTGTGTGACGAGCTGGTCGAAGTTCGGCGTGCGGTTCGCCGGTGTCTCGCTGGACGCCTTCCTGGACGTGGTCCGGCCCCATGGGTCGGCCACACATGTGGTGGCGTACGCACACACCGGTTACACCACCAGCCTGCCGCTCGCCGACGTCACCGGCGGCCGGGCCTGGATCGCCTGGGAGTACGACGGCCGGCCGCTGCCGCCCGAGCACGGCGGTCCGGCGCGGCTGCTGGTGCCCCATCTGTACTTCTGGAAGAGCGCCAAGTGGATAGCGGGTCTGCGGCTCCTCGACCACGACGAGCCGGGCTTCTGGGAGGGCAACGGCTACCACGCGCGCGGCAACCCCTGGGAGGAGCAGCGGTATTCCGGTGACTGAGCAGACGACGCGGACGGCGCCGGTGGCTCCGGTGCCGCCGACCGGGCCCGAGCCCTTCACTCCGCCCACCCGGTTCGCCGTACCCGGGCGCATCGGTGTGAGCGAGCGGACCGCCTCCGTGTGGCGGACGGCCACCCTGACCGGAATCCGTCCCGAGACGCCGCGCGCGGCCACGTTCCGGTTCGCGGTGCCCGGCTGGCCGGGGCATGTGCCCGGCCAGCATCTGATGCTGCGGCTGACCGCCGAGGACGGTTACGTGGCCCAGCGCCACTACTCGATCGCGTCGGCGCCCGAGGACTCCGGGCACATCGAACTGACCCTGGACCATGTGGAGGACGGCGAGGTGTCGGGCTGGTTCCACACGGTGGCCCGCCCCGGTGACCGGGTCGAGGTGCGTGGCCCGCTCAGTGGCTTCTTCGCCTGGCCCGGCGACCGGCCCGCGCTGCTGGTGGGCGCCGGCTCCGGTGTGGTCCCGCTGATGTCGATGGTGCGGCACCACCGGGCCCGGGGCCTGACCCTGCCGCTGCGGCTGCTGGTGTCGGCGCGCGGCCCCGAGGAGCTGATCTACGCGCGCGAGCTGGGCGAGGAGACCACGGCGGTGTTCACGCGCACTGCGCCGGAGGGTGTGGCGGTCGGACGTATGGCGGCCGCCCATGTGGCGCCACTCATGGCCGAGCAGCCTCCCGGTGGATGGGAGGCCTATGTGTGCGGCTCCAACTCCTTCGCAGAACACGCCTCCAGGCTGCTGGTGGCGGCCGGCCAGCCCGTGGACCGGATCCGCATCGAGCGCTTCGGCTGACCGCCTCCGGCCCGCCGGCGGCGGGCCGGAACACTCGTTCCGCACCGATGCGTCCGGGCACCCGGCCGTGGCCGTTGCGCCCGCGCCCCGCGCCGTAGAGGAAGCCGCCGGAGTCGCCGTCCCGTACGGCCGCCCCCGCCCGCGGCCGTCGAACACGCCCGCCGACACACCGTCAGAAATCGCTTTCTATGCTTCCACCTGGGGTTTCCCGAATCACCTCTGGTGATTCATCCGATGATCCACGTACGGTGTCATCGCTTCCCACGGTCTCCTCACGAAGGCGGTTCCCGATGGCCCTGTTCGACCTCCCCCTCGACGAACTACGCGAGTACCGCAGCGCGTCCACGGCGCCCGAGGACTTCGACGCGTTCTGGTCCAAGACGCTCCGGGAGGCGCGCGAGCACGAGCTGGACGCCCGTTTCGAACCGGTCGACACGGGGCTGTCCACGGTGCGGGTCCTCGACGTGACGTTCGCCGGGTTCGGCGGCCATCCGGTGAAGGGCTGGCTGACGCTGCCCGCCGGCGCCGAGGCCCCGCTGCCGCTGGTGGTGGAGTTCATCGGTTACGGCGGTGGCCGCGGTCTGCCCCACGAGCATCTGCTGTGGGCGTCCACGGGACGTGCCCACTTCGTCATGGACACCCGGGGCCAGGGCAGCGCCTGGGGCGCCGGCGGCGGCACCGGGGATCCGGTGGGCGGCGGGCCGGCGTACCCCGGGTTCATGACGCGCGGCATCGACGCACCCGAGAACTACTACTACCGCCGGGTCTTCACGGACGCCGTGCGCGCGGTGGAGGCGGCGCGTTCGCATCCGCTGACCGACGCGAGCCGCACGGTGGCCGTGGGGGCCAGCCAGGGCGGGGGCATCACCCTCGCGGTGGGCGGACTGGTCCCGGATCTGGCGGGCATCGCGCCGGACGTGCCCTTCCTGTGCGACTTCCCGCGCGCGGCGACCCTCACGGACCGGCACCCCTACCGGGAGATCGGCCTCTACCTCAAGACGCACCGCGGCCGCACCGGGGAGGCGCTGCGCACCCTGTCCTACTTCGACGGTGTGCACTTCGCCGCGCGCGGCCGGGCCCCCGCCCTGTTCTCGGCGGCCCTGGAGGACCAGACCTGCCCGCCCTCGACCGTCTTCGGGGCGTTCAACGCCTGGGCCCACGACGACAAGGCGATCGAGGTGTACGACTTCAACGACCACGAGGGCGGCGGCCCGTTCCAGGAGGCGGCCAAGGTCCGCTGGATGCGCTCGTACGCCTGAGGCCGTCCGGGCGCGGATCCGTACGCGCGTCCGCGAGCCCGCGGGGTGCCCGTGCGGCCCGTCACGTGCCGTGGAGCCGGTCGCCCGTCGCCTTTCGGTCAGGGCGGCGGGGCGGCGCGTGCCGCGCCGGCCGCCCGCAGGCGTGGTGTCACCGGGATGAGAGGGGGGCCGGACCCGGTGCTGTTCCGGCCGATCTGCCGGGCCGCTCTTCCCTCATGGTTTAGACCAATGCTAGATGTGGTGGCGCAACGAGCCCGCACGGCTACGGAACGTCACCCACAGGAGGCCGCGGCATGGCCCGCACCACCCCGCACGACCCCCCGCTCGCCGCGGGGGAGCCCCTCTACCGGCGGATCGCGGCGGAACTCATCGGCGAACTGCGCGACGGGACCGTTCCGCCCGGCGAACGCCTCCCGGGGGAACGGCAGCTGGCCGAACACTTCGGGGTCAGCCGGGAGACCGTACGGCAGGCGCTCCAGATGCTGCGCCGTGACGGACTGGTCGCCACCGACCGGCGGGGCAGCCACGCCTCGCTGCCCGGCCCGCCGGTGGAGACGCCCGCCTTCGCCGGCTTCCCGGTCGGCGCCCGGTACGCCGGCCACGAGGCGGTGACCAGGGCGACCGTCGCCTGGGAGACACCGCCACCCGGGCACGCCAAGGCCCTTCTGGTGGCCCCCGCCCGGCCGACGCTGGTCCACCGCTACTGGTCCGCTTCGGCCGACGGACGGGATCTGCGGACGGCCGTGACATCGTTTTCCGCGGTGGCGCTGGCGGAGGTCGAGGAGCTGGGCCGCTACCGTGACCGCGCCGACGGCACCGGCGCCGCGGAGCTGCGGCGGGCGTACGACTGGATGCGCCGGGCGGGTCTGACGCTGCACCACCGCGACACGATCACGCGGACAGCCGGGACACCGTCCGTCCGGGTCACCCGTCGGGTGCACGACCAGCACGCTCGCCCGCTGGAGATCACCGAACTCGTCATGGACGCCCAACAGGACGCCCTGGTCTACGAGTTCACGGTTCCGGCCGCGGTGTGACCGAGCGGGGCACGAGCCCTCCCTGGTGACACGGGCCCGGCGGCCCGGCGCGGGCGGCGAACCGTTCCGTACGGCGGTCGGACCGCGTCGGCGCCCCGGCCGCCGTGCGCGCCCTCCCGGGACCGCACCGGACCGACAGGGGGCTCGGCATGTCACGTCATGGCCGCACGGCCCGCCCCAGCCGGGTGAGCCGGAGTACCCGGCACCCCGTCCCGGTGGGCCGGAAAACCCGGACGGCTAGGCCCCGGGGCGGCGCGCGACGACCAGCCGCACCTTCGGACTGCCGTCCCGTCGCCGTCCGAACTCGGGCAGCGCCCACAGCTCCACCGGGAACCCGGCGCGCGTGAGCTCGCGCAGGATGTCGCCGAAGCGCAGGGCGCGGTAGTACATGACGAACGGCGGACGCCGGACGGCGTTGCGCACCCGCATCACGGCGTCGAAGCCCAGCAGCATCCCGTAGGTGAACGAGCCCGGCCGGGGCGGCGCCACCACGGGGAAGACGAAGAGTCCACCCGGTCGCAGCACCGAACGGACCTGTGCGAACAGTCCCGGCAGCTCGTGCGGCAGGAAGTGTCCGAAGGCCCCGAAACTGACCACGAGATCGAAGACCTGCCCGAACGGCAGCGCCCGGGCGTCCGCCCGTACCCAGGTGACCGGCGGCTCCGGCGGCCGGGTGCGCTCCCGTGCGACGTCCAGCATCCCGGCGCTGAAGTCCACGCCGGTGACCCTGTCCGCGCACACCTGCCCCAGCACGTCGACACCCGCGCCGGTACCGCAGCACAGGTCGAGTCCGGAGCCGAAGGTCCCGTGCCCCCGCAGCGCCGAGGCGGTGGCGTCGAGCACCGAGTCGGACGTGCGGAAGGGCGTGTGGTCGAATGCGGGCGCGAGCAGGTCGTAGCCGCGTTCCACGGACGACAGTGCCTGGACGGCCAGTTCGCGCAGGCGGGGGCCTTCGGGGCTGAACATCGGCTCAGCCTAGGCGAAGCGGATGCCCGGCGCCCGCTCACTTCGCGCCGGACACACCACCGCGCCGGGTGGTAGGCTGTAGGCGGCATTCGTGGCACGCCCTTGCTGGGGCGCCGGTGCCAGTTCCGTTCCGAGGCTCTCCTCGGTTTCGCGTCACCCCCTCGGTTCGCCGACCCGCCCGTCGTTTCCGACCGGTGTACCGGCTTTCCCGCACCACTTCGCCGGCAGGACTTCTCCGCCGCCCGGGGGTGCCGTTCCCTCCGCCCGAGGCGCGTATCCGCCCTCTCCGCGCGGTTTCCCCCTCCCCACCGCATGTCCCCGCCCGTCGTCCGCGAAAGGACCGATCCCCGTGACCACCACCGCACTCGGCCACCCTCCCGTTCAGCAGCAGCCCCTGTTCGCCTCCGGCGTCCTCGACATCGACTCCGCCGGCAAGGGGCACCTGCGCGCCGGGAACTGCCTGCCCTCCCCTTCCGATTCCTCCGTCTCCCCCGGGTTGATCCGCCGCCACGGCCTGCGCAGGGGCGACCAGGTGGAGGGCGTCCGCGGCGAACGGCGCGGCCTGACCGGGATCGCCCGGGTCAACGGCCGTACCCCCGACGCGCTGCGCGGCCGGCCGCACTTCCACGACCTGACGCCCCTTCACCCCGACGAGCGCCTGCGCCTGGAACACCCGGCGTCCGCACTGGCCGGACGGGTCGTCGATCTGCTCTCCCCGGTCGGCAAGGGGCAGCGCGGACTGCTCGTGGCCCCGCCCAAGGCCGGCAAGACCGTCCTCCTGCAGCAGCTCGCGGCCGCCGTCGCCGGCAACCATCCCGAGTGCCGGCTGATGGTCGTCCTGCTCGACGAACGGCCCGAGGAGGTCACCGACATGCGGCGCTCGGTGCGCGGCGAGGTGTACGCCTCGACCTTCGACCGGCCCGCCAAGGAACACATCGCGCTCGCCGAGCTGGTCGTCGAGCGGGCCAAGCGGCTGGTCGAGGCGGGCGAGGACGTCGTCGTGCTGCTCGACTCGCTGACCCGGCTGTGCCGGGCCCACAACAACGCGGCCGCCTCCGGCGGCCGCACGCTCAGCGGCGGTGTCGACGCGTCCGCGCTGCTCGGGCCCAAGCGGTTCTTCGGCGCCGCCCGCCGGGCCGAGGAGGGCGGCTCGCTCACGATCCTCGCCACGGCCCTGGTGGAGACCGGCTCTCGCGCCGACGACTTCTACTTCGAGGAGCTCAAGAGCACCGGCAACATGGAGCTCCGGCTCAGCCGCGAGGCGGCCGCCCGCCGGCTGTTCCCGGCCGTGGACATCACCGGCTCGGGCACCCGCCGTGAGGAACTGCTGCTCACGCGTGCCGAGTTGACCGCCGTACGAGGGCTGCGGCGGGTGCTGCGGTCCCGGGACGGGCAGACCGATCTGGAGACGTTGCTGACGCGGATGCGCGAGACCCCCGACAACTCGGCGTTCCTGCGGCGCGTCCGGCCGACCCTGCCCGGGGACTGACCCCGCGCCGGAGTGCGGCGTCCGCGCGCTGCCCCGGCCGGGTACCGGCCGGGGCAGCGCGCGGTTCCGGGGTCCTTCCCGCGTGTGCGGCATGGCCGCCGGATCCGCAGCGGTCAGTCGCCGGCCGGGGAGGTGAGCGGGTCCAGCGCGGGCACCGGCCGTATCGCGCCGACCGGCCTCCCGCCCCCGAGCAGCGGTTCTCCCGCGAACCGGGTGAGCAGGGACGTGTCCACGCCCGCGCGGGCGAGTGCCGCCGCGGTGACCGGGACCCGGGCCCGGCCGGCGCCGTCGGCTATCTTCACGGCGACGGCGCGGCCGTCGGGCAGGGCCGCGACCTGGACGCCCTCGAACCCGTCCTTGGCGAGCAGTCCGGGGACCGCCCGCATCAGCGCGGCCACGTCCCGGCGGGATCCGGACGCCATTTCGGCGTGCTCGCGCATCGCGTCGGCCACCCGGGCCTCCGGGGTGCCGGGTGCGGCGGTGGTGATCCGGGCGGTGGCGCGGGCGAGGCCGTGCAGGGAGACCGCGAACAACGGCGCGCCGCAGCCGTCGACGGTGACCGTCGCGAAGCGCTGCCCGGTGAGGTCCTCGACGATCTCGGCGACCGCCTGCTGGAGGGGGTGGGCGGGGTCGAGGTAGTCGTCGAGGGACCAGCCGTTCAGCCGGGCCGTGTACAGCATGGCGGCGTGCTTGCCGGAGCAGTTCTGGGCGAGCCGGGAGGGCCCGCGGCCCGCACTCACCCAGGTGTCCCGGACGGCCGGGTCGAGCGGCAGGTCCGGGACGTTGCGCAGGTGGTCCTCCGTCAGTCCGGCGAGTTCCAGGATCCGCCGGGCGCCGGTGAGGTGGTGCTCCTCGCCGGAGTGGCTGGCCGCGGCGAGCGACAGCAGCTCGCCGTCGAGCGGGAACCCCGCCCGGACCATCGCCACCGCCTGGACGGGCTTGAGCGCGGAACGCGGGTAGCAGGCGGCCTCGATGTCGCCGAGCTGGTAGCGGACCTCGCCGTCGGGGCCGAGGACGACGACGGAGCCGTAGTGGACGCCCTCCACGACTCCGCCGCGTATCAGGTGGGCGACGGGCGCGTGGAGGGGCTCGCGGATGAGGGGTGGGTCCGCGGGAAGACTGCTGTTCATCACTGCCTGGGGTGGTCGTGGGCCGGCGCGGGGGTCGTGCGTCGGCTCCGGTGGTGGAGGTGCTCACGTCGGCGGGGCGGGCTCAGGGGCCCGGGGTCGCCTTCGTTCCCGTACGCGCGGGGCGCACGATGTCGGTGAGGGTCGTCTCGACGCGGTCGAGGTGGTGGGTCATGGCTTCGGCGGCGTCGCGCTCGGAGCCGTCGGTGAGTGCCTCGACGATGGCCCGGTGCTCGCGGTTGGACTGCTCGCGGCGGCCGCCGAGCTGGTCGAGGAAGGCGGACTGGCGGGCCAGCGCGTCCCGGATCTCCTCGATGACCCGGCGGAACACCGGATTCTGGGCGGCCTCGGCCACGGTGAGGTGGAAGAGGGTGTCCATCGCCACCCACGCGACGGTGTCGGTCTCCCGCTCCATGCGGTCCAGGAGATGGGCCAGATGGTCCAGGTTCTCCGGGGTGCGGCGCCGGGCGGCGTATCCGGCGACCGGGATCTCGATGTGCCGGCGCACCTCCAGCAGGTCGCTGGCCGCGTAGTCGCCGAAGGTGGGGTCCTCGACGGTGCCGGCGACGACGAAGGTGCCCTTGCCGGTCCTGGACACGGTCAGGCCCATCGTCTGCAGGGCCCGCAGCGCCTCGCGCAGCACGGGCCGGGAGACCTCGAGGGTGCGGCACAGCTCCGCCTCGGAAGGGAGCTTGTCGCCGATCGCGTACTCGCCGCGTTCTATGGCGCCGCGCAGGTGGGAGAGCACCGCTTCCATCGCGCTGACGCGCCGCGGCCCCACCTCACCTGTCTGGCTGTCTGACAGGTTCACGGGGTGATCCTGCGGCCGGCGTCCGGTCCCTGTCAAGGCGGGTGGTGCCATCCGCACCCCTCTTCGGGGGCCACCACCATGTCGCGCCCGGGGCATCGTTCCCATGCTGAACGCATGACCGATTCGACAGTGCTCACGGATGCCTCCTCCCCGCGTGACGGCGAAAAGGGGAGCGGAATCCAGCGGGAAAGAGTGCGCGGTAAAGGCGGGGGCGAAAAGGGGAGCGACTTCTCCGAACTGTCCCGGCGCATAACCGACGCGGGGCTGCTCGGGCGGCGTCCGCTGTACTACACGGTGCGCTTCGGGGCCGTGGCACTGGCTCTCGCGGGAGGTGTCGCCGCCTTTGTGGTGCTGGGCGACAGCTGGAGCCAACTGATCGTCGCCGCCGCCCTCGCCCTGGTGTTCGGCCAGCTCGGACTGGCAGCGCACGACCTGGCCCACCGCCAGGTGTTCTCCCGCCGGCGCCCCAGCGAGACCGGCGGGCTGCTGGTGGCCAATGTGCTGCTGGGCATGAGCTACGGCTGGTGGATGAACAAGCACACGCGCCACCACGCGAACCCCAACCACGAGGAGAAGGACCCGGACGTCGCTCCCGACCTCCTGGTGTGGTCACGGCGGCAGGCGGGACGGGCCAGGGGGCCCGCGCGGTTCATCGGCAAACACCAGGCGGTTCTTTTCTTTCCCCTGCTGACTCTCGAGGGCATCAATCTGAGTGTCAGCAGTTTCCGTGCTCTGCGCCGTCCGTCGACGAAACGGCCGGTGCTGGAGGGAACACTGCTCGCCGCTCACTTCGCCGTGTATCTCGGCGGCCTCCTCCTGGTCCTCTCCCCCGGCAAGGCGCTCGCGTTCATCGCCGTCCACCAGGGGCTGTTCGGGATCTACCTCGGTTCGGTGTTCGCCCCGAACCACAAGGGCATGCCGATGATCGAGGAGGGCACCGAGCTGGACTTCCTGCGCCGGCAGGTCCTCACCTCGCGCAACGTCGACGGCGGTGTGCTGATCGACGCGTTCATGGGCGGGCTGAACCACCAGATCGAGCACCACCTGTTCCCCAGCATGCCGACGCCGGCCCTCGGCAAGGCCCAGGTCATCACCGAGCGGTACTGCGCGGAGCTGGGCATCCCGTACCGCCGGACGGGGCTGCTCGCCTCGCACCGTGAGGCCCTGCGCCACCTCAGGCAGGTCGGGGCGCCGCTGCGCGAGGCGGGCTGAGGGGGCCTGGCGTCCAAGTCCCCCACCGGGGGTGCCTCGTCCGGGACGACCCGGCGCTCCGGACCGGCGCCCCGGGAGTCGCGGCTCCGCCCGACGTCACAGCGGGGCCGGCACCCCGTTCGTCCGGAGCGCGGTCGCGGCGTACCCGGAGGACGTCGCGGTCGGCGGCTTCGACGACTCCCCCGCCACCGTCGCCGCGAGCCCCGGGCTCACCACCGTCCGTCAGTCCTGGGACCGCGTCGCGCCGGGACGGCGCGGGTGCTGCCGGCCCGGATCGGCGGCGAGGATCCGGCGGCGGTGATCCTGCCGGCGGGGCGGCCGAAGCAGGCGTCCACGTGCGGGGCGTCCCCGGGCGGGTCAGGCGGTCAGGCGGTCAGGATCGGAGAAGCCCTACGCCCCTCCCCCGGCCTAGCGTGAAGTGACCGGCGCACTCGGGTGCCGGGCCCGCTTCGAGGAGGAGTACGTCATGATCGGCGGCCTGAAGACGATCGTCTACCCCGTCAGGGATCTCGGCTCGGCGAAGGAGCTGTTCCGCACCCTGCTGGGGGTGGATCCGTACGCGGACGAACCGTACTACGTCGGTTTCCGGGCCGGCGGTCACGAGATCGGCCTCGACCCCCACGGCCACGCCAAGGGCATGACCGGGCCGGTTCCCTACTGGAACGTGACCGACATCAGGCGGACGCTCGCCGAGTTGGTGGCGGCGGGGGCGAAGCCCGTGCAGGACGTACGGGACGTGGGCGACGGCATGCTGATCGCCTCGGTGCAGGACGCGGACGGCAACCTGGTCGGTCTGGTCGGCTGACCGCGCCGTCGGGGGGCGGCCGGCACCGGGGGCCGTGGGAGGCTGTGCCGCTTGGTCGCGCGGCGTCGCGAAGATCCCGTGGCGGGAGGATGCCCGCGCACGGGCGGGCCCGGCCGTGCCGGCAGGCGGTGGGGCACGCGCCTCGCGCCCTTCGGCACATCCTGCCGATGTGCCGGGCTCGCGCCCGCTCTCCGGTGTCCTCCGGGCGGATCCGCCCGGCCAGGCGGTGCCGGTGGGGGATGAGGGTGTGGCTTCCCGGGTCGTCGTGGCTCCGCGAGTCCGGGACGAGGGCGTCTCCCCCGGGCTCGGGGTGATCCGTCCTCCGCGGAAGCCGCAGCGCCGGACCAGTGACTCCGGGGCGGCAGGCCGGGTGCCGAGCCGCACCGGCACCGGACGCACCCGTGACAGCCGTCGTGCCGGGTACGGACCGGACGCACGCGCCTGACCTGCTGGAACGGTCCGTCGATGCGCGGTCGTCGCACATCGGACCGGTGTTACCGTTCGGGTATGGCAGCGGAGACGGCCGACGTGCGGCTCGAGGAACGGTGGCGTGACATTCTCGCGGTGCACGCGCGCACCCTGGGTGAGATCGACCGCGCGCTGCACCCGTACGGTGTGGGGGCCTCCGACTTCGAGGTGCTCGATCTGCTCGCGACCGCCGCGCCCACGGACGGCGAGCAGTGCCGGGTGCAGAACCTGGTGGGCCGGGTCCACCTCAGCCAGAGCGCGCTGTCCCGCCTCATCGCCCGGCTGGAGAAGGACGGCCTGGTCGAGCGCAGCGTGTGCCTGGAGGACCGGCGCGGCGTGTATGTGACGCTCACGTCCAAGGGCCGCGACCTGCACGCCGAGGTACTGCCGGTGCAGCGCGCCGCCCTGGCCCGCGCGCTGGGCGAGTAGCGCGCGGGCCGTCCGGTCAGGGGCGGGCCAGCAGTGTGCGCACTCCCTCCGAGGTGAGCGTCAGACGGTGCTCGGAGTTGCCGTCGATGGTGAGTGACAGGTCGTCGGCCGGCCACTGGGCGGCGAGCGCGCCGAGCGGGACCAGACGGTACCGGGAGACGAACGGCAGCAGCCCGGCCATCTCCAGTTCCGAGGTGAACACGGGCACCACCTGGGTGCCGCCCGGCTGCTCCAGCACCGGGAGGGCCACCGCGCCCGGGTCGGCGGCCTCCTCGCCCGCGTCGTCCGGAACCGGGATCAGCACGTCGCTGTCGGCGAGGGCGTCCAGCGCCGTCGTGTCCTCGGTGTTCTCGGACAGGGCGTCCAGGGCCCGCTGGGCGGGCGTGGGGGCGTTGTTCTCGTGAGCGGGTGTTTCCATGACAGATTCCCTGCTAGCGGCGGTCGTACGGTCCGCCCGGGACCTGGTCCGCCCCGGTCACGGTGCTGCACGCGTACCCGATCGCATGGGGCGCAACCCTGCGCGCTCCGAGGCGTTCGCACGCCCCCTGGCACCCTCTCCGGGTCCTCCATCCCTCACGGCTATCATATGAGCACCCTCTAGCTCGAAAGATGATGCTGTGACTGTCAACGAAGACTCGTTCACCAACTGGAAGCACCGCGAGGAGATCGCGGAGTCGATGATCCCGATCATCGGGAAGCTGCACCGCGAGCGGGACGTCACGGTCCTGCTGCACAGCCGCTCCTTGGTGAACAAGTCGGTGGTCAGCATCCTCAAGACGCACCGCTTCGCCCGGCAGATCGCCGGTGAGGAACTGTCGGTCACCGAGACGCTGCCCTTCCTGCAGGCGCTCACCACGCTCGACCTCGGCCCGTCCCAGATCGACATCGGCATGCTCGCGGCGACCCACCGCGCCGACGACCGGGGCCTGACGGTGGCCGAGTTCACCGCCGAGGCCGTCGCCGGCGCCACCGGCGCCCACAAGGCCGAACGCCGGGAGCCGCGCGACGTCGTCCTCTACGGCTTCGGCCGGATCGGCCGTCTCCTCGCCCGCCTGCTCATCGAGAAGTCGGGCTCGGGCAACGGCCTGCGGCTGCGCGCCGTCGTGGTCCGCCGGGGCGGCGAGCAGGACATCGTCAAGCGGGCCTCGCTGCTGCGCCGCGACTCGGTGCACGGCCAGTTCCAGGGCACGATCACCGTCGACGAGGCGAACAGCACGCTCGTGGCCAACGGCAACACGATCAAGGTGATCTACGCGGACGACCCGACGGAGATCGACTACACGGCGTACGGCATCAAGAACGCCATCCTGATCGACAACACGGGCAAGTGGCGTGACCGCCAGGGGCTTTCACAGCACCTGCGCCCCGGTGTCGACAAGGTGGTGCTGACCGCGCCCGGCAAGGGCGACGTGCCCAACATCGTGCACGGCGTCAACCACGACACCCTCAAGCCGGACGAGCGGATCCTGTCCTGCGCGTCGTGCACCACCAACGCGATCGTCCCGCCGCTGAAGGCGATGGCCGACGAGTACGGCGTGCTGCGCGGCCACGTGGAGACGGTCCACTCGTTCACCAACGACCAGAACCTGCTGGACAATTACCACAAGTCCGAGCGCCGCGGCCGCTCCGCACCGCTCAACATGGTGATCACCGAGACGGGGGCCGCCTCGGCCGTCGCCAAGGCGCTGCCCGACCTCGACGCGACCATCACCGGCAGCTCCATCCGCGTCCCCGTGCCGGACGTCTCGATCGCGATCCTCAACCTCCAGCTGGCCCGCGCGACCAGCCGCCAAGAGGTCCTCGACCACCTGCGCAACGTGTCGCTGACCTCGCCGCTGAAGCGTCAGATCGACTTCATCAGCGCCCCCGACGCGGTGTCCAGCGACTTCATCGGCTCGCGCCACGCCTCGATCGTCGACGCCGGCGCCCTGAAGGTCGAGGGCGACAACGCGATCCTCTACCTCTGGTACGACAACGAGTTCGGCTATTCCTGCCAGGTCGTCCGGGTCGTCCAGTACGTCTCCGGCGTGGAGTACCCGACCTACCCGGCCCCGGCGGTCTGACCGGGCGTCAGCAAGCGGAACCGGGGTGGGGCCCGTGAGATGTCCGGCCCGCCCCGTTCTGCCTGCGGGCCGTTCGGTAAGGGGCAGATCGGTAACGATCGTCCCGCGCGGGTTGTCGTGGCACACGAAGTTCCTAGTCTTCCTGCATGCCCCTCTTCAGCAGTCGTTCCAGCAGACGTCCCCGTATCGTGCCGGCCCTCGACGATGCCGAGCTGTCGCGCGTACTGGGGCGGTTGAGCAAGCGGAACGGGAGCGGCAAGGCCGCCGACGTGACGCTCGTCGTCAACCTGCTGGAGGAGACGGGGGACGACTGGGACCGCCGCAGCCATCGGGTGTCGGTACTGGCCGAGGCGACGGCGGACGCCGGGATCGCGGCGGCCTGGCTGGACAGGGAACCGCAGAACGCGGACGCGCTGGTGTTCCACTCCTGGACCGCGCTGGCGCGCGGTCTGCGCGACGGACACCTGGAGGACGCCGGGCAGTTGGTCTCCCAGTGCCACCGGGCCGCCGGGCTGCGGCCGGAGGACCCGCTGCCGTGGGTGGTCCTGCTCGGTGCCGCGCGGATCGAGCGGTACGGCCAGCACGAGGTCAACGCCATCTGGCGGGAGGCCACCGGACGCGACCGCTGGCACCGTGAGGCGTATCTGCAGATGCTCGCGTATCTGTCGCCGGAGGAAGGGGGTTCCAGCGCCGCCGTCCTCGACTTCGTCGACGTGGTGCGCACGCGCATCCCGGCCAACGCGCCGTGTGCCGCCGTCGAGCTGACCGCGGGTGTCCGGCAGTACCAGGGGCTGCTGGCGCAGGGGGGTGTGCGGGCCATGACGGCCGGTCAGCTGTGGGAGGGCGGGCAGATCGCGGCGGCGCTGGAGCAGGCCGCCGCGCTGTGGGCGAAGCCGGGCTTCTTCCAGCACGCGGGGGCGCCGGCCGACCTGAACGTGCTGGCGTACGCGCTGTGTGCGGCCGGGCGGGCCGCCGACGCGCACTCGGTGTTCCAGACGCTGGAGGGCATGGTCACACCGTGGCCGTGGGACGTCGACGGCCCCGCCGTCCAGCGGTTCGAGCAGCATCTGGCCAAGGCGGAACGGGGCCGGCAGGGCGGTATCGGAGGAGCCTGAGGCCACCGGAGGCCGCTGCTCACCTCACCGGCTCCGCGCCGGTGAGGTGACGGACCCGCGCCGAAGCCCGCGCCGGACCCGCGCGCCGGACCCGCGCCGGGGTCACGCCGGTCATGGGCCGGGGTTCGCGCCGGACCCGTGGCGGGGCCGTGCCGGTCCTGCGCCGGGCTCCGTGGCAGGGCGCGTCAGTCGCGGGCCAGGACGGTGGTGATCGCGTCCCGCAGGGTCTCCGCCGGGTCGGCGGGCGGGGCGTCGGAGCGCCAGGCGACGAAGCCGTCGGGGCGGACCAGCACCGCGCCGCCCGGACCGACGCCGTGGGCCAGGGCCCAGTCCGCCCCGTCCTCGGGCGTCAGGTCCGCCCGGGGCCCGTCGCCGATCCGGTACGCGTCGAGCGGGACGGACAGCTGTGCCGCCACGCCGGCCGCCGCCTCGTGCCAGACCCCGCTTTCGGAACTCAGCAGGACCAGCGACCGCTCGTAGAGGTCGAGCGTGGAGATCCGGGTGCCGGCCCGGTCCAGCCACAGGTGCGGGGCCCGGCTGCCGGGCTCGCCGGTCAGCATCACGCCCTCGGGGATGATGGGCGCCGCCGGGTCGGTGCCCAGGACCGCGCCGCGCGGATAGCGGTAGCAGAGCGCCACGTTGAGGATGCCGCCCGCCTTCATACCGGGGCCGCCGGGACCACCGGGACCACCGCGGCCGGCGGGACCGGCAGGACCACCGGGGCCACCCGGGCCGGGGGCGGGGGCCCCGGGAGCAGGGGTGTAGCCGGGGTGGCTGTGCTCGCTCGAGCGGGAGGAGGCACGGGCGCTGGTCGCCTCCGCGACGGGCCGGCGTTCGGCGTCGTAGGACTCCAGCAGCCCGGGCGCGGCCCAGCCGCCGAGCACGGCGGCCAGCTTCCAGGCGAGGTTGTGGGCGTCCTGGATCCCGGTGTTGGAGCCGAACGCCCCGGTGGGCGACATCTCGTGGGCCGAGTCGCCGGCCAGGAACACCCGGCCGTCGGCGTAGCGTTCGGCGACCCGCTCGGCGGCGTGCCAGGCGGCCCGGCCGGTGATCGTCACGTCGAGATCCGGCACCCCGACGGCCCGCCGGATGTGGGCGGCGCACCGCTCGTCGGTGAACTCCTCCAGCGTCTCCCCGTGCTCGGGATGCCAAGGGGCGTGGAAGACCCACTTCTCCCGGTTGTCGACCGGGAGAAGTGCCCCGTCGGCGTCCGGGTTGGTCAAGTAGCAGACGATGAACCGCCGGTCGCCGACGACACCGGCGAGGTCACGGGAGGTGAACGTGAGGCTCACGTTGTGGAACAGGTCGCCCGGGCCGTTCTGCCCGATGCCCAGCGACTCGCGGACGGGGCTGCGCGGGCCGTCCGCGGCGACGAGGTAGTCCGCCCGGATCCTGGTGTGCTCGCCGGTCTCCCGGCTCTTGACCAGAGCGGTCACGCCCTGGGCGTCCTGTTCGAAGGACATCATCTCCGTTCCGAAGCGCAGGTCCCCGCCGAGTTCGTGGGCTCCTTCGAGGAGCACCGGTTCCAGGTCGTTCTGGCTGCACAGGCACCATCCGCTGGGGCTGAAGCGGGCGAGCCCGCCGCCGGGGTCGATCTCCTGGAGCAGCCACTCGCCGGCGTCGTCCACCAGGCTCGGGGTCTGCAGGATGCCGTGGTTGCCCGCCAGGACCGATGCCGCCCGGCCGATGCGCCGCTCCAGCCCGGCCGTCCGGAACAGCTCCATGGTGCGCACGTTGTTCCCCCGCCCGCGCGGATGGATCGACGTGCCCGTGTGGCGTTCGACGAGCGTGTGCGGCACGCCGAGGCGCCCCAGGAACAGGGACATGGACAGGCCCACCAGAGAGCCGCCGACGACGAGGACCGGCGTGCGGTGCTCCGCTCGGCCGGCCATATCCGATCGATTCATTGAAACGCCTCCAGCATGGCCCTCGACGGGCCGAGGAAAGGGGGGACGCACCTTTCATGCCCGGTGCGGGCCGGTTCGCGCCCCGGCGGCACCCGGATGGCTCGCGGTTCACCCACCTGCCCCGCGTCGCTCGCGCACTGCGGAGAGTCGCGTCAACGATCGACTCATGGCGACCCCGGCTCTTTGGACGCGGCGGTCGTTCCCGGCCTTTTCGAGAAGAGGAGAGGTACGCCGGATGACCATGTCGGCACGCGTATCGCAGTCGGCGTTCGACGGCTCGAGGCTGCGGGTGATCCTGCTGCTCGACCTGTACGAGGGCGCCCAGGAGCAGTTCCTCGACGCGTACGAGTACATGCGCACCAAGGTCGCGTCCGTCCCCGGGCACATCAGCGACCAACTGTGCCAGTCGATCGAGAACCCGTCGCAGTGGCTGATCACCAGCGAGTGGGAGAGCGCCCTGCCGTTCCTCGCGTGGGTGAACAGCGAGGAGCACATCCAGATCGTCCGGCCGATGCACAGCTGCGTCCGGGACACCCGGTCGATGCGCTACAGCGTCCTGCGCGAGACCCGCCCGGAACGGCCGCTCACTCCCGAGGCCGCGCAGGCGGGCCTCCAGAAGGCGGCCCGCGTGGGCGTCGGCATCACCCGCCACGCCCTCACTTTCACCGTCAAGCCGGGCTCCGAGTCCAAGGTCACGGAGATCCTGGCCAACTACGAGGCGCCCGAGACGCGGATCAACGGCATCACACGGCTGCACCGCACCTCGCTCTTCATGCACGGCAACCGCGTCGTACGAGCCGTGGAGGTGGAGGGCGACCTGCTGGCCACGCT
Source organism: Streptomyces sp. NPDC016640 (assembly GCF_043076215.1). NCBI lineage: Bacteria > Bacillati > Actinomycetota > Actinomycetes > Kitasatosporales > Streptomycetaceae > Streptomyces > Streptomyces sp. NPDC016640. The sequence continues at coordinate 375,100 of NZ_JBIBRG010000004.1, read as the reverse complement.
GTGCCACGTGGCCAGTCAGCCGGAGGTCCAGGCGGTGGAGGAGGCCATCGATCCCCACCTGGAGCACGACCGGGACCTGAGCGAATCCGACTCCGCGCGGATGTTCTTCACCCGGGCGGCGCTCCCGGCCATGCAGCACGTGGTGGCCGGCCGCCCGGAACCCGCCCGGCTGCGGCGGCACATGCTGTACTACCCGGCCGTACCGGGCCGCGGCCTGGAGCTGGCCCGTTTCCTCGCCCGCCAGGACGAGGCCGCCGCGGACGAACCGGACGGCCCGGTGTACGCGAGCACCGTCTTCCAGCGCGACGACATCGTGGTCCGCCTGATCGACGTCACCGCCGAACTCGACCTCGACCCGCAGGCCGCCCTCGGAGTCAGGGGTCCGGGGAAGGCGGCCGAGCTGGAGCGCCTGCTGGACCGCGCCGCCATCGGCGTCGAGGGCTCCCTGGACTCGGAGCGCAACCTCAACCGGCTCCTGTCGCACGCCGACATGATGCCCGTCACCGACCGCAGCTCGGCGGTTTCCTGACGGTCACCGCCCCATCCGGAGGTATCAACCATGTCCCCACAGCATCCACGCATCGTGGACCTGAGCGAGACGGAACCCAACCGAAGGCGCGGAGGCGACCTCAGGACCCTCCTCACGCCGGCCACCGTGGGTTCCACCAGCGGTTTCATGGGCCTGGCCATCATCCAGCCCGGCGAGCGCATCGGTGAGCACTACCACCCGTACTCCGAGGAGTTCGTGTACGTCGTCAGCGGCGCGCTCGAAGTGGACCTGGACGGCGAGCCGTTCCCGCTCCGGACCGACCAGGGGCTGCTGATCCCGGTCGACATGCGGCACCGCTTCCGCAACGTCGGCGACCGGGAGGCCCGTATGGTCTTCCACCTGGGTCCGCTCGCCCCGCACCCGAGCCTCGGCCACGTCGACACGGAGGAGCCCGAAGGCGCGGTGGCCGGACCGCAGCTGTCGGTCGGCGGGCCGGAGCACGGCCGGCCGTCCGAGCCCAGTGGAGCCATAAAGTGACCCGGCGAGTGGCCGTCACCGGCATAGGTGTGGTCGCTCCCGGCGGCATCGGAGCGACGGCGTTCTGGGACCTCCTCGCGGCCGGCCGCACCGCGACCCGCGGCATCTCCCTGTTCGATCCGGCCGGCCTGCGCTCGCGCATAGCCGCCGAGTGCGACTTCGACCCCTACGAGCACGGCCTGGACGCGGACCTGTGCCGGCGCGCCGACCGGTACATCCAGTTCGCCGTGGTCGCCGCCGAGGAGGCGGTCCGCGAGGCGGGGCTCGACACGGGAACCCGGGACCCGTGGCGCACCGCGGTGTCCCTGGGCAGCGCGGTCGGCGGCACCACCCGCCTGGAACAGGACTACGTGCTGGTCAGCGAGCGCGGCCGGCGCTGGGACGTGGACCACGAGAAGGCCGAGCCACAGCTGCACACGGCGTTCCAGCCGAGCACGCTCGCCTCGGTCGTGGCCGAGCGTCTCGGCGCCCGGGGCCCGGTGCAGACCGTCTCCACCGGCTGCACCTCCGGGCTCGACGCGGTCGGTTACGCCTTCCACACCATCGCCGAGGGCCGGGCCGACGTCTGCGTCGCGGGCGCGTCGGACTCGCCGATCTCACCGATCACGATGGCCTGCTTCGACGCCATCAAGGCGACGTCCCCCAACAACGACGACCCCGAGCACGCCTCCCGGCCCTTCGACGCCCACCGCGACGGTTTCGTGATGGGCGAGGGCGCGGCGGTGCTCGTCCTCGAGGAGTACGAGCACGCCCGGGCCCGCGGCGCGCAGATCCACTGCGAGGTCAGCGGCTACGCCACCTACGGCAACGCCTACCACATGACCGGTCTGACCAGTGAGGGACTGGAGATGGCCCGGGCGATCGACACCACGCTCGGCCAGGCCCGGCTCGACCCCACCGCGATCGACTACGTCAACGCGCACGGTTCCGGCACCCGCCAGAACGACCGGCACGAGACGGCCGCCGTCAAGCGGTCCCTGGGCGCGCACGCCTACGAGACGCCCATGAGCTCCATCAAGTCGATGGTGGGTCACTCGCTGGGCGCGATCGGCGCGATCGAGGTGGTCGCCTGCGTCCTCGCGCTGAAGCACCAGGCGGTGCCACCGACGGCGAACTACGAGACTCCCGACCCGGAGTGCGACCTGGACTACGTGCCGGGCACCGCGCGTGAACGGAGGCTGAGGAACGTGCTCTCCGTCGGCAGCGGTTTCGGCGGCTTCCAGTCCGCGGTACTGCTGACCGGGGCGGGCGGGAGGACACGATGAGTACTCAGCGCCCCCGGCGCTCGGCCATCACCGGCATCGGTGTGGTCGCGCCCAACGGACAGGGGACCGACGCCTACTGGAAGTCGGTCAGTGAAGGCCTCGGCGTGCTGGACCTGATCACCCGCGAGGGCTGCGAGCACCTGCCGCTGCGCGTGGCGGGCCAGATCAGGTCCTTCGACGCGGCGGCCCTCATCGAGGACAGGTTCCTGGTCCAGACCGACCGGTTCAGCCACTTCGCGATGGCGGCGGCCGCTCTCGCCCTCGACGACGCCGGCCTCGGCAGCGGCCACCCCGCGGAACCGTTCTCGATCGGGGTGATCACCGCCGCGGGGTCCGGAGGCGGCGAGTTCGGCCAGCGCGAACTGCAGAAGCTGTGGGGACGGGGCTCCAAGTTCGTCGGCCCGTACCAGTCCATCGCCTGGTTCTACGCCGCGAGCACCGGCCAGATCTCCATCCGGGGCGGCTTCAAGGGGCCGTGCGGGGTGGTGGCGAGCGACGAGGCGGGCGGTCTGGACTCCCTCGCGCACGCGGCCCGTGCCGTGGCGCGCGGCACCGACGTCATGGTGGTGGGGGCCGCGGAGGCGCCCCTCGCCCCGTACTCGATGGTGTGCCAGCTCGGCTACCCCGAGCTCAGCACCGTCGAGGACCCCGACCGTGCCTACCGCCCGTTCACCGAGAAGGCATGCGGTTTCGTGCCCGCCGAGGGCGGTGCCCTGCTCGTCGTCGAGGACGAGACGCGGGCCCGCGAGCGCGGAGCGCCCGTGCGGGCCGTCGTGGCCGGCCACGCCGCCACGTTCACCGGGGCCTCGCGCTGGGCGGAGTCCCGGGAGGGGCTGGCCCGCGCGATCCGCGGCGCCCTCGACGAGGCGGGCTGCGCACCGGAGGAGATCGACGTCGTGTTCGCCGACGCGCTGGGCGTCCCGGAGGCGGACCGCGCCGAGGCGCTGGCGATCGCCGACGCCCTGGGCGGGCACGGCACCCGGGTCCCGGTCACGGCGCCCAAGACCGGCATCGGCCGCGCGTACTGCGCGGCGCCCGTGCTGGACACGGTGGCCGCCGTGCTCGCCATGGAACACGGCCGGATACCTCCCACGCCCCACGTGTTCGACATCTGCCACGACCTCGACCTGGTGATGTCGCGTGCTCGCCCCGCCGAGCTGCGCACCGCCCTCGTCCTCAGCAGGGGACTGATGGGCTCCAACGCGGCGCTGGTCGTGCGCCGCGGTGACGAATCCGCCCGGTAGGCACCGGGCGGGGAAGGAGCAGTCACCCATGATCACCACCGAAGTGACCTTCGACGAACTGGCCGCCCTCATCAAGCGGACGGCCGGTATCACCGTCGACCCCCAGGAACTGAAGCAGTCCGCGGAGTCCCCCTTCGACGTCTTCGGTCTCGACTCGCTCGGTCTGCTCGGCATCGTCGGCGAGCTGGAGAACCGGTACGACCGGTCGCTGCCCCCCGACTCGGAGCGCTGCCGGACCCCCCGGGAGTTCCTGGACCTCGTCAACAGCACCCTCAGGGCTGGAGCCTGACATGGCCGGACACACCGAGAACAGCATCACCATCGACGCTCCCCTCGACCTCGTGTGGGAGATGACCAACGACCTGGAGAACTGGCCGCGGCTCTTCAGCGAGTACGCCTCCGTGGAGGTCCTCTCCCGCGAGGGCGACACGACGACGTTCCGGCTGACCATGCACCCGGACGAGGACGGCAAGGTGTGGAGCTGGGTGTCGGAGCGCACCCCGGACCGCGGGAAGCGGACCGTGCGCGCCCGCCGCGTCGAGACGGGCCCCTTCGCGCACATGGACATCCTGTGGGAGTACACGGAGCTGCCGGGCGGTGTCCAGATGCGCTGGACGCAGGACTTCGCGATGAAGCCGGACGCCCCGGTCGACGACGACTGGATGACCGACAACATCAACCGCAACTCCCGCACCCAGCTGGCCCTCATCCGGGACCGGATCGAACAGGTGGCCCGCGACAGCGAGAACGCGTCCGTCGCGTCCTCCCGCTGAGCACCGGGCCGGGAAGGACACAGCCGATGCATCACGCCCTCATCGTCGCCCGGATGGCGCCCGGTTCGGCGCCGAAGATCGCCGACGTGTTCGCCGCCTCCGACCGGGGTGAACTGCCCCACCTGGTCGGCGTCAGCCGGCGCAGTCTCTTCCAGTTCGGGGACGACGTGTACCTGCACCTCATCGAGGCCGAGCAGGACCCGGCGCCCGCCATCGCGAAGGTGGCCGGACACCCCGAGTTCCGCGGCATCAGCGAGCAGCTGGAGGCGTACGTCAGCCCGTACGACCCCGCCACGTGGCGCAGCCCCAAGGACGCCATGGCCCGGTGCTTCTACCGCTGGGAGCGCGGCGCCGGCTCCTGAGCCGGCGCACCGGGAAACCCCGGGGCCGCCGGTCCCGCGTCAGTCGCGGAGCCGGCGGCCCCGGGGTCGGGGCGCGTCTTCGGGGATCAGCCGGGGACGGTGGGGATCAGCCGGGGACGGTGCACTCGAAGGCGTGGAGATAGGCGTTGACCGGGTGGATCTCCCCGACGACGAGGCCCGCGCCGGTCAGGCGGTCGACCATGCTCCGCCGGGTGTGCTTGGCACCGCCGACGTTGAGGAGCAGCAGCAGGTCCATGGCGGTGGTGAACCGCATCGACGGGGTGTCGTCCACCAGGTTCTCGATGACGACGACCCGGGCCCCGGGCCGCGCCGCCCTGCGGACGTTGCCCAGCGCCCGGCGGGTGCTGTCGTCGTCCCACTCCAGGACGTTCTTGATGATGTAGACGTCCGCCCGGACGGGGACGCCCTCACGGCAGTCCCGCGCCAGGAGGTCGGTCCGGCCGGCCAGGGCGCCGCCCTCGCGCAGCCGCGGGTCGGCGTTCTCGACGACGCCGGGCAGATCGATCAGTGTGCCGTGGAGGTGGGGGTGCTTCTCCAGGAGGTCGGCCAGGACGTGCCCCTGACCGCCGCCGATGTCCACGACCGAGGAGGCGTCGTCCAGGTCGAGCAGCTGGGCCACATCCCGTGCGGACTGCTCGCTGGACGTCGTCATGGCCCGGTTGAACACGCGGGCGGACTCGGGGGCCGACTCGTTGAGGTAGGGGAAGAACTCGCGGTCGTACAGGTCGTCGAAGACGCTGCGGCCGGAGCGCACCGCCTCGTCGAGCAGCGGCCAGACGTTCCAGGTCCACGGCTCGGTGCACCACAGGGCGATGTACCGCAGGCTGTGCGGGTCGTCCTCGCGCAGCAGCCGGGACATCTCGCTGTGCTCGAAGGTGCCGTCGGGGTTCTCGGTGAAGACGCCCTGGCAGGACAGTGCGCGCAGCAGCCGCCGCAGGGTGTGCGGCTCGGTCTTCACCGCCGCCGCCAGGTCGTCGACGGTCATGGGGCTGTCGTCCAGCGCGTCCGCCACGCCCAGGCGGACGGCCGCGCGTACGGCGGCGGCGCACGCCGCCCCGAACACGAGCTCCCGCAGCCGCATGGGCGGTGGCGGAGCCGGATCAACGGTGGTCATCCGTCGCCTCGCTTCTGCTGTCGTGCCGTCATCGGACGGCGAGCCGTTCAGCACATCCCCGCGGGCTCGGAGAGCGTGCAGGTGTTGCGGCTGAACGTGTTGTTCCTCGCGGTGTCCCGGTCGGCCAGGTCTGCCGGACTGTTGCCGGTCACCAGGTTGTCGCGGACGTCGTTGCGCTCGTTGGGGGTGCCGACGAGGCTCTTGAAGAGCACGATGCCGCCGGACAGCGGGGACGTGCCCTTGTTGTCCTCCACCCGGTTCAAGGCCACCAGCGTCTCCTCGGCGCCGGTGAGGACGATGCCCGAGCCCTGCAGGAAGGGCAGCCGCGGGGTCTTGGCGCAGTACTTGTTGTTGGCGTGGACGTGGTTGCGGGTCACGTTCAGCGCGCCGGCGCGCGGCTCGGACTCGTCGCCGACGACGAACACGGCGGCGCAGTTGCCGGTGGCCTCGTTGCGGTCGACGCTCAGGTTCCGCAGCCGCCGCACGGTGACGCCGATCCGGTTGCCGGCCATGGTGTTGTGCCGGATCACCGTCCTGCCGGCGTCCCGGGCGCCCTCCTCGGTGTCGACGGTGTTGGCGACGAACAGTCCGGCGTCGCCGTTGTTCCGGGCGGTGTTGTGGCTGAGCACGCCCCGCACGGAGCGTTCCGTGGCGATGCCCCACCGGCCGTTCTCCTCCGCGGTCACGTTGCGGACCTCGAGCCGGTCGGTACCGGTGGCCCACAGCCCGTTCCCGGCGAAGCCCCTCAGCGTCAGCGACCGTACGGTGACGTCCTGGAGGGGGTTCTTGTCGGTCCCGGTCACGCAGACGCCGTTCCCGGCCTTGGCGCAGGCGTTCCCGCCGGGCTTCGAGGGGGGCGTCAGCACGGTGAGCTTCGCGCCGGTGCCGCGCAGGGTGATGTCCGACTCGGTGATGTCGACGCTCTGCCGGTAGGTGCCGGGCTCGAGGAGGACGGTGTCCCCCGGCTTCGCGGCGTCCACGGCCTTCTGGATCGACTGGCCGGGCTGCACGCGGTGGACGGCGGGCCGGTGGACCGACGGGGCGGCCCCCAGCCCCGCGGCCACGACGGCGGTGGTGCACGCGAGATACGCGATGTGTCGTCTGGTCATGAGCCGAAGCTATGAGCGGCGGTTGCCCCCCGCCACCGGTGATCACCCAGGTGGGCAGAACCGCCGGGACGCGGTGCGCCGGACGCGCGGGGAACCCCCGGACGGGCGGCGGCGTCGGGCGGGGGGCGCGGCGCCGCGGGGTCCACGGCGCGATCCTCCCCGTGGGCGACGGCCGGTCCGCGGTCTGACACGTCGTCACCCGCCTTTCCCGAGCGTCCGCGGGAGGGGCGGGGGCCGGCCGTGCTAGCCCCGGGCGGAGGTCCTGGGCCGGAGGACCTCGTGCAGGGACTCCTCGCGCCACCGCTTCAGCAGATCGTGGAAGGCGAACGCGCCGTGCGGGTAGGCGAGCGGGCCGTTCGGCCGGCCGCGTCCTTCACGGTTGTAGTAGCCGGGAGTGCACTCCGCGTGGAACCACTCGTGGTCGGGGGCGTCCTCGGCGAGGACCGCGAGCCAGGCGTCCTCGGCCTCCCGGGACGGTTCGATGAGGGCGTCCCCGGCCTCGGCGGCCGCGACGAGCGCCGCGGCGTGGACGGCGTGCTCGTCCAGCACGTGCGTGAAGTTGACGCTGCTGGCGCTCTGCGCGGCTCCCAGCTGGATCAGGTTCGGGAAGCCGTCGCGGGTGAAGCCGTGCAGGGACCGCGGTCCCCGCTCCCGCAACGCGTGCAGCAGCTGGGTGCCGCCGCGGCCGTGGACGGGCAGCCTGCCGGAGTGGACGCCGGAGACTCCGACGGAGAATCCGGTGGCGAAGACCAGGCAGTCGAGTTCGTACGCGGTGCCGCCGACCACGACGCCCCGCGCGGTCACGCGCTCGATGCCGTGCGTGTCCGCCGTGTCGACCAGGGTGACGTTGTCCCGGTTGAAGGCCTGGTAGTACGCGTCGGAGAAGGTGGGGCGCTTGCAGGCGTAGCGGTACCAGGGCTTGAGCTTCTCCGCCGTCTCCGGGTCGGTGACGAGGCGCTCGACGCGGGCGCGGATCTCGTTCATCTTGACGGCGTCCGCGACCTCGTAGGCCGCTTCGAAGGCCTGCCGGTCCGCCGGACGGCAAAAGCTCGGCAGGAGCTTCTCCAGCAGGCCCGACGACGCGGTCCACCGGTCCGCCACGAGGTCCTCTTCGGCGGACTCGCCGGAGGTGATGCGCAGGAAGTTGTCGCGGCGCTCGCGTGCCCAGCCGTCGTGGTCGGCGCCGACGTCCCGGGCGGTGGTGCGGCGGTTGGCGCGCACGTCCACGGTGGACGGGGTGCGCTGGAACACGTAGAGGTGTCCGGCGTCCTCGGCCAGCTTCGGGACGACCTGGACGCCGGTGGCCCCGGTGCCGACCACGCCCACGCGTTTGCCCGCGAGGCCGGTCAGGCCGCCGTCCGGGGTGCCGCCGGTGTAGGCGTAGTCCCAGCGGGAGGTGTGGAAGGTGTGGCCCCCGAAGTTCTCGATGCCGGGGATGCCGGGGAGCTTGAGGTCGGACATGGTACCGGTCGCCGTGACGACGTAGGTGGCCCGGAACTCGTCCCCCCGGCCGGTCGTGACGATCCACGCCTGCGAGGTCCCGTCCCAGGACAGCGACGTGACCGCCGTGGAGAACAGGGCGTCCGCGTAGAGGTCGTACTTCTCGGCGATCCGCACCGCGTGCCGGCGGATCTCCTCGCCGGGGGCGTACTTCCACTCCGGCACGTACCCGGTCTCGTCGAGCATCGGCAGGTACACGTGCGACTCGATGTCGCAGTGGATGCCCGGGTACCGGTTCCAGTACCAGGTTCCCCCGAAGTCACCGCCCTTCTCGATGATCCGGACGCGCCGGACACCCCGCTCGCGCAGCCGCGCCCCCGCGAGGATGCCGCCGAATCCGCCGCCGACGACCGCCACGTCCACCTCGTCCCGCAGCGGCTCGCGCCCGGCGGATTCCCCCGCGTGGGGATCCGCGGCGTAGTGGCCGAACTCGGCGTCGGCGTCGAGGTACTGCCGGGTGCCGTCGGGTCGTACGCGCCGCTCCCGCTCGAGGCGGTAGCGCCGCCTCAGCTCGGCCAGTGCCTCGGAGGACAACGCTTCGGAGTTCGTCATGTGGGGGGACCTCGATCCTTCGGTTCACTGCCAGGAAGCCGCCCTGTCCGTGAACCGGCCTGCAGATCACGGGACTTGAGCAGGCATGCACTACCGTAGCAACTACCGGACAGTGTTGTCCGGTTGGAGCGGAGAAGGTTCCGCACACCTCGGACAGGAAGGGTGACCCCCATGCAACGACCCCCGATCCGATCCCTGGCCGGGCTCGCCGCGATCGCCGTGCTGGCCCTCACCGGGTGCGGTACGGAAACGGACGGCCCCGGCGCGGACCGGCCGGCCGCCCCGGGCGCGGTGAGGGACATCCGCGCGCAGAAGGTCCTGCGGCTGACGACGGCGCACGAGGAGACCGGGATGACCCTCCTGGAGGGTCCCGTCTTCGGCACGGACGGCCGCCTGACCGTCGTCGACGTCACCGCGCCCGCCGGCGAGCCGAAGGTGCTGCGCGTCGACGTCGCCGACGGGACCTCGCGCACGGTCCACACCGACGACCGCGGCGCCTACACCTCGGCCCAGTACAGCCCGCACGACGGGCGCCTCTATCTGACCGACTTCGCGCACGGCGAGATCGTCAGTCTGGCCCCGGACGGAGGTGATGCGCGGACCTTCTTCTCCGGTGAGGTCGACGGGGCGCGGATGAACCCCGACGACCTCGCCTTCGACCGGGAGGGACACCTGTACGTCAGCGACTCGCGCGGGCTGTCCGAGGGCGCGGCGAAGGGGCGCGTGGTGCGGATCGACCGCGAAGGGAAGGGCGCCACCGTCCTCGCGGACGGGCTGGCGGCGCCCAACGGCATCTCGTTCGACGCGGAGTACCGCGGGCTGTGGGTCGGCGAACTCACGCGGAACCGCGTCTCTTACCTCCTGCTCGACGGCAAGGGCGGGGTCGCTTCCCAGCACACCGCCATCCGGGTGGACGGCGGGATCGCGCAGACGGACTCGATCGCCGTGGACGCGGACGGCAACCTCTACCTGGGTCTGCACGGCCGGCCGGCAATGGCGGTGTACGACCGGCACGGTGAGCGCCTGGCCACCGTCGAGGTGCCCGCCCGTGCCGCCGAGGGGCTCGAATCGGCGACCAACGTGGCCATCACACCCGGGGGGACCCGGGCCTACATGACGGTCAGCGGGCCCGCCGGGGGCTGTCTGTACGCCTTCGACGCCCTGGCCGAGGGCGTCCGGCAGTCCAACGGCGGCTGACCGCGGCCCCGTTCACCCCTCGAAGGGCCGCACCGGTCCCACCTCGGCACCCAGCAGCCGCCAGGCGGCCAGTGCCCGGTGTTCGCGCTGCTCGCGGGTGGGGCCGGTGACGGCACCGGCGACCATGGCGACGGCGATCGCGAGGTCGCCCCGCACCGCGGCCAGCCGGTGGCCGTCCGGCAGATGGCCCCGCAGGGCGCGCTCGACCCGCCCGGACAGGGCCGGAGCGTACGAGGGGGTGCCGGAGCGGCTGCGCGCGCCATAGGAGTGCAGCATGCCGATGAAGGCCGCCGACTCCGTCAGATGCCAGGTCAGGACACCGAGGACGCCGGCCAGGTCCGCGTCCTCGGCCGCCGCCGCCTGCTCGACCTGCCGGACGTTCTCCTCCAGGACCGCGCTCACCACGGCGGTCCGGTCGGGAAAGTGCCGGTACAGAACACCCTGGCCGACTCCGGCGCGGCGGGCGATCGCGGACAGGGGGGCGTCCAGACCGTACTCCGCGCAGATCTCCCGGGCGGCGGCGACCAGCGCGGCCCGGTTGCGGGCGGCGGCCCGCGGTCCGTCGTTCGCGGGCCGCCGCTCGGCGGGGCGGGGCTGCTGCGTCACCCCGAGAGGATACCGAGCCGCTGCCCGGGCGGTCGTGACGGCGCCCCGGTCACCCCTTCGGAGCACCGGCCGGTCCCGGGCCGGGCGGACGGAGGTGGTCGCCGGCCCGCGTCCCTGCGGGCGCCCCCCACCACCCACCGGGCGGGCGGCCGTCTCCGGCGTTTCGGCCACTCGCCGACCGGAGCCGGCCCTTGGGCGCAAAGGGTCGGTGCCCCTCACACGTTGCGCGGAGCCCGTGTTCGCGGGGTTCCGCAGCCGACCGAAACACATGTGTTCGAAAGCGCGGCCGGGTCGTTGAGCCCCGCGAACCACCGGGCGAGCGACCAGGGGGACCACGTTGACCTCGACCAACGCAGCACATCAGACGACTTCCGGCACATCGGACGCGGCCGTCCCGGACGGCACGGCCGACGCCCACGACGAGGAGTACCAGTACCGCGACGAGTCACGCGCCAAGGCCGGTGCGCAGATGACGACCGGCACGATGGCCAGGCGCCTGCCGGCGCTCGTGGTGCGGTCCCTGAAGATGGCCTGGCAGGTGGACCGCGGTGCCACGGCCGGGCTGCTGGCGTGCCAGGCCGGCACCGGCGTGCTCGCCGCCCTCGGACTGCTCGCCGTCACGGGGACGATCAACGCGCTGATCTCGTCGGGCGACATCTCGACGCGGTTGTGGGAGGCCGCTCCGCAGCTGGCGGTCATCGCCACGGCGACCGGGCTGCGCGCCGTGCTGGGCATCACGGTGACGTGGCTGACCGGCCGGCTGCGGCCGGTACTGGCCCGGGCGGCCGAGGTGACGATGATCGAGGCCGCGCTCGGCGCGGAACTGGCGGCGAACAACAAGCCCGGCTACAACGACTTCTACGACATCGCCGACCGCGGCGCCCAGGTCACTCCGGACCTGGTGGCCGAGGCCCAGGACGTCCTCGCCTCGACGGCGACGCTCACCGCCGGGGCGACCGTCCTCGCCGTGCTCCACCCGGCGCTCCTGCCTCTGCTGCTCCTGGCGTGCCTGCCGCAGGCCGCCGCGTACGTGCGGGCGGCACGCGTGCTGTACCTGGCGAGCCTGGAGACGTCGGGACGGCGCCGGATGCTGTACAAACTCCGCTGGCACATGGCCTACACGGAGTCCAGCGAGGAGATGCGGGCCTGTCTGGCCGGGCCGTTCCTCATCACGCGGTACCGGCGGCTCGCCGCCTCGGTCAACGCGGCCGAGCGCAGGGCCGCGGACACCGGGGCCCGGATGGGGCTGGCCGGGGCCGCCGCCGGCGGGGTGGCGTCGGCCGCCGTGTGGGCGGCGCTGCTCTGGCTCCTGGCCTCCGGGCGCATGGATCTCGCCGCCGGCGGCGGCGCGGTGTTCGCCCTGCAGACGGCGACCCTGTCCGTACGCGGCATCATCAACGGCGGTGCCCGGCTGGTGCGTACCGGCTGGTACGTGCAGGACTGGCAGAACTTCCTCGACAACGCCCACGGGCAGGCCATGGCGGCCTGCCGGGGTACGAAGGCCCTGCCGGGTGCACCGGAGCGGTTCGAGGTCCGTGACGTCACCTACCGGTACGACGGTTCCCCGAGGGACAGTCTCAGCGGGGTGTCGCTCCAGGTGCGGCGCGGCGAGATCGTGGCGCTGGTCGGGGAGAACGGGTCGGGCAAGTCGACGCTGTCGCGGCTGATCTGCGGACTGCTGCTGCCCACGGCCGGCGAGGTGGCGTGGGACCACACGACCACGGCGGAGACGGATCCCTGGGAGGCGTGGAAGCATGTCGCCCTGATCCCGCAGAAGTACACCTACCTGCCGCTCACCCTGCGCGACAACATCACCTTCGGCCAGGGCGACACCGGTGACGCCGCCGTCCTGGCGGCCTGCGAGGCGTCCGGGGCGGTGGACATGCTGCCCGGCCTGCGGTCCGGTCTCGACACCCTGCTGACCTCGGAGTGGTTCGGCGGACAGCAGCTCTCCGGAGGCCAGTGGCAGCGGGTCGTCCTCACCCGGGCGTTCCACCGGCGGGCGGCCCTGCTCGTGATGGACGAGCCCACCGCGGCCCTCGACGCGCGGGCCGAGCACCACATCTTCACCGGTCTGCGGGACGTGGCGAAGGACCGGGCGATCCTGCTGATCACCCATCGGCTCGCCAATGTCGCCGTGGCGGACAGGATCGTCGTCCTGGACCGGGGACGGATCGTGCAGGAGGGCACGTACCGGCAACTCACCCGGGAGCCGGGCCTGTTCCGTTCCCTGTGGGAACTCCAGCAACGGCTCGGCGGAACGACCGCCGACGACACCTGACACCGGCTTCGCGGGCCGCTGCGCCGGCCACCGGCGGAGCGGCCCGCGGCCGGGCACTCGTTCCTGCGCCCGGCTCGCAGCCGCCCCGTCCGTGCGCTCGCCGCCGTACGCGCCCGCGGGAGCGGACCGAACCGGAGCGGGAGCCAGGGGACGTCCGAGGGCGTCACGGCACCCGGCCCGCGCCGGGTCGCCGTGCGACGGGTCCCGGGACACCTGTTTCTCCGGGCACCGCCTCAGCTCCCGCATCGGCGTCGGTCAGGACGCGCGGGTCGACACGGCCTTCCACCCGCAATGGCGGCACCGGGGACGGCGTCCACCGCGCAGGTCACGCGGTCCCGGGCGTCGTCGCGTCCCGGGCAGGGGAGCCAGGCCCGCCGGGCCCGGTCCGCCTGCGGGTCAACGGGAAGCCGCACGGTCCGCGTCCCGCGGGGGCGGCACGCCCGCGTCCACCAGCACGGCGTACGTCCGCTCCTGCTCCGCGTCCAGATGCGAGTACAGCAGGCGGTACGCCTCCTGCTCCGAGCGGAGCACGGCCGGGGGTCCCAGTCGTCGCCGAGGGCGGTCACCACCGCGGCGCGTCGAGGGGACTCCTCGAGGGTGGGGTCGAGCGAGAAGGCCATGGGGCCGGGACCGGGGCTGTCGTTCATGCGCGGAGCTTTCCCACGGGATGGGCACTGTGACGGACCTCATCGGGACGGATCCGGCGACGCACCGAACAGACGAGTGACTCGTCGGCGTCGCGGCGCAGCCCTACGGATCCACCGGATCTCCTGCCGCCCGTCCGCGGCGGGAGCCGGCGTACGCGGCGTCACGCAGTCGGCGCAGCCGTCCGGTCGGATGCAGTCCGGGCAGGCTGTGGACATAGGGGTCGTAGGACAGCGTGCTGGTGGCCGGGGCGGTGTGAACGGCTTCCAGGGCCAGCGAGGCGAAGGTGCGCCAGGGTTCGCCGGCGGCGGCCGCGCGCAGGTCGAAGCGGACCGGCCGCCGGGCGAGCTCCTGCCACAGCGTCGGCAGGGCTCCGCCCGTCGCGTCGCGGCTGTCGCGGACGGGGAAGGCGGCCAGCACGCGTTCGCGGTCGCCCACCCGGTAGGACAGCAGGGTGGAGTACGGTCCCGTCTGCGCCCGGGGCCGCGGCAGCGGAAGGTGGCGGCCGAGCCGGCCGGAGCCGCTCGACGTGAACAGCATGTCGAGGGCCGTGCCGGGACCGTCGGCATCCATGACCCGGACGGCCAGGCCCAGGCCGTCCGGCAGCCGTCGGGGCAGGCCGAGCGCACGGGACCAGCGCACGGTCGCCGCGTACGAGCCGGGCCGGTCCAGCCACGGCACGCCCCACTCCCCGCCGGTACGGCCGGACACGGCGAGCGTCCCGGAACACAGCACCCCGTGAGGGTGCAGGGCCGGCGCCGAGCGCCGCCGCGCCAGTCGGTCGGCGACCCGGTGCGCGGCCCTGTCGAGCATCACGGGACCACCTCAGATTCCGGGGCGGATGACGGCGCGGACGCAGCCGTCGGTCTTGTGCTTGAACAGGTCGTAGGCCTTGGGCGCCTGGTCCAGCGAGAGGGTGTGGGTCGCCAGGTGGGCCGTCTCGATCTCACCGGCGGCGAGCCGGTCCAGGAGCATGGGGATGTAGCGCTGTCCGTGCATCTGCGCGCCGCGCACGGTGAGCCCCTTGTTGATCACGGCGCCGAGCGGGAACTTGTCGACGGCGCCCGCGAAGACGCCCAGGATGAAGACGGTGCCCGCTTTCCGGCAGGCGTGGATGGCCTGGCGTACGGCGGTGGGCCGGTCGGTCTGGAGCCGCAGCTGTTGTTTGGCCTGGTCGTACAGGTGCATCGGCCCGTCACCGTGCGCCTCCATGCCGACCGCTTCGATGCACACGTCGGGGCCGCGGCCGCCGGTGCGTTCGCGCAGTTCGGCGCCGACGTCCGTGGTGGTGTAGTCGATGGTCTCGGAGCCGGCGTACCGCTCGGTCATGGCCAGCCGCTCGGGAACGCGGTCGATGGAGACGACCCGTTCCGCTCCGAGCAGGATCGCCGCCCTGGCGGCCATCTGCCCCACGGCCCCACAGCCCCAGACCGCGACCACGTCGCCGGGCTTGACGCCCGCGAGATGGGCGCCCATCCACCCGGTCGGCACGGAGTCGGAGACGAACAGCGCACTGGTGTCGTCGACGCCCTCGGGGATCGTGAAGGCACCGTAGTCGGCGAAGGGGACCCGGACGTACTCGGCGTGGCTGCCGCGCAGGCCGCCCATGGCGTGGGAGTAACCGAAGATGCCTGCGCTCTCGTAGCCGAACAGGGCCTGGCCGATACCGGGGTTGGTGTTGGTGTTGTCGCACAGGGACCACAGGTCGTTGGCGCAGTACCAGCACCGTCCGCAGCCGACGAAGGAGCAGACGACGACCCGGTCACCGACCTTGTGCCGGCGCACCCCGGGACCCGTCTCCACCACCTCGCCGACGAACTCGTGCCCGATCACGTCCCCGGCGCGCATCGCGGGGATGTAACCGCCGATGAGGTGCAGGTCGGAGCCGCAGGTGGTGCCCGCGATCAGCCGCACGACGATGTCCTGGTCGTTGCGGACCTCGGCGTCCGGGACCTGCTCGACGGACAGCTTGTTCACACCCTCCCAGCAGAGCGCCTTCACAGGACTCCCTCCCCACCGGAACGCCGCCCGAGGAGGCCGACCAGCTTGCCGCCCGGGGTCGGGCGGGTCGTCGGCGGCGTGTCGGGCCGCAACACCTCACCGGCCTCCAGAACGGCCTTGGCGTCGCGCAGCGCGGCCCGGACCTCCTGCCGCGGATCCCGGCCGGCCAGGCGCGCGGGCGGGGACGACGACAGGGCGGACGGCGGCTCCTTCAGCCGCGCCGCCAGTTCCGTACCGCGGTCGCCCGGTGCCGGACGGACCCGCACGTCGATCCTGTCCTCGAGCCGCCGCAGGGGTGCGGGCGGCTTCCCGTCCGGCATCACGTCCGTCATCGGGCGGTTGACCGTCACCGTCAGCCACCGGTCGCCCGCCCGGTCGTCGGCCGGGCCCCCCGACCGGGCCCTGCGCACCACCGCCGCCCCGGCAACAGCCACCGGGACCGTCCACAACGCCTTCTTCATGAGCTGCCTTCCGCCTCGGCACATGACCGTCACCGTCCCGCGGCGGGTTTCCGTGACGGCCGGAACGAAACGGCGGTGACCGCCGGCCCGGCCGGAACGCGCCGCCGCGGACCTGGTCCCGGCGCGAGCCGGTGGCCGACCTGCTCCACAAGGCGGTGTACGCGTTCACCACCGGAGCCGTCGCCGACGTCCTGGCCGCCCGTTCGGGCCCCGGTCCGGGGCAGCGTCACGCCGCGATGCGGTCCGGCCGCCACGCGGGCGCGGGGCCCCTGCCCCGCGGTCAGGCCTGAGGACGATCAGCGCCGCGCGAGGGGATCCCCCGCGCCGGGACCCTCTCCGTGAGGTGGGCCCCCTCCTCGGGAACGACCGGGCGCGGGCCCGGCCGGGGGAACTCCGCGGTACCCGTGCGGGGCGCCCGGAGCCCTGGTCCCGCCGGCACCACCGCGTACGGGCGATGCCGTTCGCCGGCCGCGCCGTCGTCCGGTGACCGCGTACCACCGGACGGCGAGAACCAGCGCGAGCACGACTTCGACCGCGTCGCCGCCGTAGTACATGACCTGGGCGCCCAGCCGCAGGTCGCGCGCCTCGAAGACGGAGCCCGGCGGACCGGCGGCGTACAGGCTCTTGGCCAGGACGGCGTGGGCCGCTCCCGCCGCGAGCAGCGTCGCCGCCCGCAGGGGCAGGCCCCACCGGCGGCGGACGGGCTCGAGCTGGCAGACGGCGAAGGAGAAGAGCAGGCCCGCAACCAGCAGGTGCAGGTCGGTCAACCGGCTGATGACGGGGTGGTGATGCGTCGCGGACAGCAGACCGGTGCGGTACAGCACCCACAGTCCGCCGATGTCCACGACGGCGGCTGCCGGCGGAAACAGCAGCCATCCGACGGGGGCGGAGTGCGCCACGCCCACCAGCCCCCGCCGGACGCGGCCGGGTGGCAGCACGCGCAGGGTGAGGGTGAGGGGACGCGCGATGACGAGCAGGACGGGACCGGCCATGGCGATGAGCAGATGACGGACCGAGTGCGCGGTGAACGGCCCGCCCGGGAGCCGGCCGCACAGCCCCCAGAGCAGCGCCGCTCCCCCGGCGGCGAAGGCACAGTCCCGTGCCCATGGCCAGGCGTCGCCGCGACGCCTCAGCCCCGCGGCGGCCAGGACGTACGCCGCGCAGATCAGGACGCACCCGAAGGCGGCCGCCGGCCCGAAGACCGGGGGCGGGCCGGCCGTCACGAGGACCGACGAGCGCGCCGCCCGGCGCGGACGACGAGCCACAGGCCGACCACGAGCAGGGCGAGGCCCGCCAGGTTCCACGCCCAGTCGTACGGGGTCACGTCGACGCCGTAGCGGATCTGGTGCAGGCGCAGCAGTTTGTGGTCGACGATCCCGTCGAAGAGCTGGAACGCGCCGGCGCCGAGGAGGAACCCGCCCCGGGCGTGTGCGGGCGACAGCGTACGGCGGCGCCTCAGGTCCGCGTAGAGGAAGAGGCCGGCGACCAGCGCCAGCAGCTCGGCGGTGTGCAGCAGGCCGTCGGAGACCAGGGCCGCGTCCGGGGTGGAGCGGTCGTAGAAGTGGTGCCAGTGCAGGATCTGGTGGAAGACGATCTCGTCCACGGCCGCCATGACGGCGGCACCGGTCATCGCGCACACGAGCAGCGATCGCCGGGGCTCCGTCCGTCCTGGTTCCGTCCACCGGTCACGGGTCCTCACGGTCTGCGTCCGCCTTTCGAACGGCTCGGCCTCCGCTCGCCTCCTACCCCGGGCCGGGCCGCGCACCGGTCCACCGGCGGATCGCGAACCCCACCCGGGGGCACGGGAGCGCGCGGGCCGCCGGAACACCCCGCTCCACGCGACGGGCACGGAGTCGGCCTCCAGTCTGTCCACCGGGGGCGCCCCCACGTCACCGCTCACGCCCGAAAGCCGTGCGGTTCCCCCTGCCGGGTCAACGGGCGGGGCGGCCTGCCCGCCCCGGTCCCCGGAACGAGGTGCCGTCCCCGGTCCGGCCGTCCCGCGGAATCCGGGAGTCGGCCGGGCACGTCCGGTCGTCCCCCGGACACGGTCGTGTGCGCCTTCGGCCCGCTCGGGAGCCGGGCTCCACGGCGCGGGGCCCGGGGGCCCGTCGTCCTACCGCTCGTTCCCCGGCGGTGGCCCGGTCCGGGTCTTCTTGGCCTCCTTGGCCTTCTCGGTCTCCTTGGCCTTCTCGGTCTCCTTCGATTCGCCGGGCGGTGCGTCGGGGGTCTCCGTCCTCGGCGTGTCAGCCGTCTCCGTGTCCGGCCCGCCCGACGTCCGGCCGCTCGGGGCGGCGCGTGAGCCGGAGTCCCGGGTCGGGGCCGCGATGCCGTGTGCGGCGGCGTCGGTGGCCGGTGCCCGGCTCGGGGTGGCCGGGGCGGGACGGGTGGTCCGTCCGGTCACGGCGTCGGCGTCCGGTTCCCGGCTCGGAGCGGTCGCGGCGTCACCGAGCGCTCCGGCGGAGGCGTCGCGGGAGGAGGACGACGGAGTCGCCGGTGTCGTGTCGTTCCTCGCCGCGGGGGTGTGCGGAGGGTCGGCCCGGAGGGAAGGACGGCTGACGGCCCGGGGCGGATCGGCCTCGTTTCCTTGGTCCGGGGAGCCGCCGGGAGCACCGAACGCGGTGACCACGGCGGCGGCGAGCGCGGCGGTTCCACCGGCGATCAGGACCCGGCCGCGCGTGGACGCGGTCCTCGGCCCGGCTGTGCCCGTGGCGGGCGACGAGCCCTTGTGGGTGCTGGTGCGGTCGGCCCCTCGTCCCGGCGTCCGCCCCCGGACGAGGCTCGTGTGGGCGGCCGTCGCCCCGGCCGTGGCCGATGCCGGAGCCGGAACGGGCACGGCTTGGGCTGTTCCCGCCAGGGCGGCCAGTCTTCGGGCGCACTCGCCCGCCGGGGGGCGGGCCCGGTCGTCCAGGGCGGTCATGTCCCGCAGCAGGGCCCGGAACTCCTCCGGCAGGGTGTCGGGCAGGGCGGGGGGACGGTGGAGCCGCGCGATCGCGGCCTCGAGCGGGGCTCCCTCGTACTCCAGCCTGCCGGTGAGGCATTCGAGGAGCACGAGACCGAGGGCGTAGATGTCGGCGGGCAGGCCGACGCGCCGGCCGAGCACCTGCTCGGGAGAGAGGTAGGCCGCGGTGCCGATGAGTGTGCCGGTGGCCGTGTGGGTGGTGGCGTCGAGCAGCCGGGAGATACCGAAGTCGGTCAGATGGGGGTTGCCGGACCCGTCCAGGATGATGTTGGACGGCTTGACGTCGCGGTGGATGATCCCCGCCTCGTGGGCGTGGGCCAGGGCCCGGGCCAGGCCGGCGCCGAGTACTGCGGTCTCTTCGAGGCGGAGGCGGCCCTCGGCGATGCGGCCCTTGAGGGTGGGGCCCTCGATCAGTTGCATGACGAGGTAGGCGCGGCCCTCGTGCCGTCCGGCGTCGTACGCGGTGACCAGCCCCGGGTGCTGCAGCCGGGCCAGGATCACCCCCTCGCTCTGGAAGCGCTCCTCCATGTCGGCGTCGGTACCGGTGCGGAAGATCTTGACCGCCACCGGCCGTCGCAACCTCAGGTCGAGTCCTCGGTGGACGTCGGCGGCACCGCCCGAGCCGATGAGCGCGTCCAGGCGATACCGTCCGGCGAGCACCTCGTCGGAGAACCGGGAAGCCAGTGCCAGAACCGACTCGTGGAGCCTCATCTCATCTCCCAATGCTTCGAAGAGGGGCCGTGCGGGCGCTCGACGTCACCGAGGGCGCCGGACACACGTACCCGGGAGACGCCGGGCTACCCGTCCCGGGAGGTGCCGGGCTACCCGTCCCGGGGGATCCCGGGTGGGTTCCGAGGTCGCCGGGGCCTCCTCGCGGCCGCGGCGCGGCCGTCGCGCACAACGGACGGCCCGTGCGCGAGGCCTCACCGGGGACCGGTGCGGGGATGCCCGCGTGGTGGTCCCGCTCACCGATGCGCCGTCCGCGACCCCCTGACGGGGCGGCCGGGCGGGGGCCGGATGTCCCACCGGTCGAAGGGGCGGGCACGTGCGTGCCGGAATCAGGCCGGGGATTCCTCTTCCGCCGCCGCACGGGCCCCCTCCCTGGGTTCCAGCCTCACCACGATCCCCTTCGACGTCGGCGTATTGCTCAGATAGGCCACGCTGTCCAGCGGCACCAGCACGTTCGTCTCCGGGTAGTAAGCCGCCGCACACCCCCGTGAGGTCGGGTAGCCGACCACCCGGAAGTCCTCCGCGCGGCGTTCGACCCCGTCCTTCCAGACGCCGACCAGGTCGACCGGCGCGCCCTCCTCCAAGCCGAGTTCGCGCATGTCGTTCCAGTTGACGAGGACGACGCGGCGCGAGCCGTGGATGCCGCGGTAACGGTCGTTGTCCGTGTACGGAACGGTGTTCCACTGGTCGTGGGAGCGCAGGCTCTGCAGGATCAGATGGCCGGGCGGGGCGGTCAGGGCCTCGAAGTCGTTGCGGCTGAAGAGGGCTTTGCCGGCGGGGGTGGGGAAGACGCCCTCGTTGACCGGGTTGGGCAGGCCGAAGCCGCCGGGGCGGCGGACGCGGGTGTTGAAGTCCTCGAAGCCGGGGACGACGCGGGAGATGTGGTCGCGGACGCAGTCGTAGTCGGCCTCGAAGCGCTCCCAGCGGACGGGGACCTTGTCGCCGAGGGTGCGGCGGGCCAGGCGGCTGAGGATGGCGACTTCGCTGAGGAGGTGTTTCGAGGCCGGCTCGAGGACGCCGCGGGAGGCATGGACCTGGCTCATGGAGTCCTCGACGGTGACGAACTGCTCACCGGTGGCCTGCACGTCCCGCTCGGTGCGGCCGAGGGTGGGCAGGATCAGGGCGGTCTCGCCGCACACGAGATGGGAGCGGTTGAGCTTGGTGGAGACGTGCGCGGTCAGCCGGCAGTTGCGCATGGCGGCCTCACCGACCCCGCTGTCCGGGATGGCGCGGACGAAGTTGCCGGCCAGTCCGAGGAAGACCTTGGCACGGCCGTCGCGCATGGCCCGGATGGAGTTGACGGAGTCCCAGCCGTGCTCGCGGGGCGGCTCGAAGTGGAACTCGCGGGCGAGGGCGTCGAGGAAGTGGTCCGGCATCCGCTCCCAGATGCCCATGGTCCGGTCGCCCTGCACATTGCTGTGGCCGCGCACGGGGCAGGCACCGGCGCCGGGCCGGCCGATGTTGCCGCGCAGCAGCAGGAAGTTGACCACCTCGCGGATGGTGGGCACACCGTGCCGGTGCTGGGTGAGGCCCATCGCCCAGCAGACGATCACACGCCTGCTCCCGAGGACCATGTCGCGCACTTCCTCGATCTGGGCGCGGGTCAGACCGGTGGCCTTCTCGACCTCGGGCCAGGAGACGGTGGCGCGCAGATGCCGGGCGAACTCCTCGAAGCCCTCGGTGTGGACGTCGATGAAGTCCCGGGCGAGGACGGTGCCGGGCGCGGCCTCCTCCGCCTCCAGGAGCAGGAGGTTGAGCGCCTGGAACAGGGCCAGGTCACCGCCGATCCTGATGTGGAGGAAGCGGTCGGCGATCTGTGTGCCGCGGCCGACGACGCCGCGGGGGCGCTGGGGCTGCTTGAAGCGGACCAGGCCCGCCTCGGGCAGGGGGTTGACGGCGACGATCCTGCCTCCGCGGCGCTTGCAGTTCTCCAGCGCGGACAGCATCCGGGGGTGGTTGGTGCCCGGGTTCTGGCCGACGGTCAGGATGAGGTCGGCGTGGTGGATGTCACGCAGCGACACGTCGCCCTTGCCGGTGCCGAGGGTCTCGTTGAGTGCGGTGCCGCTGGACTCGTGGCACATGTTGGAGCAGTCCGGCAGGTTGTTGGTACCGAACGCGCGGGCGAAGAGCTGCAGGACGAACGCGGCCTCGTTGCCGACGCGGCCTGAGGTGTAGAAGATCGCCTCGTTCGGGGAGTCCAGCGCCCTCAGCTCGTCGGCGAGCAGGTCGAGGGCGGCGCTCCAGCTGATGGGCTCGTAGTGGTCGGAGCCGGGCCGCTTGACCATGGGCCGGGTGAGGCGGCCCTGCTGGTTGAGCCACCGGTCGGACTTCCCGGCCAGCTCGCCGATCGAGTACCGGCGGAAGAAGTCGGGCGTGATGCGGCGCGAGGTGGCCTCGTCGTTGGTGTGCTTGGCACCGTTCTCGCAGTACTCGTTCCTGGGGCGGTGCCCCGGTTCGGGTTCGGGCCATGCGCAGCCGGGGCAGTCGAAGCCGCGGACCTGGTTGAGATTGAGCAGCGTGAGCCCCGTGCGCCGGGCCGACGTCTGCTCCAGGGAGTACTGCATCGCGTGGTACACCGCCGGTACGCCCGCGGCCCAGGTCTTGGGCGGGGTGACCTCGAGGCGGTCGTCGGTCGGTTCCTCGCTCGGCGGCTTCTGCACCGTGGTCTCCTCGCTCGTGTCCTGCGTCCCCTGTCCCCTGTCCCCCTGTGTGCTGTCCCGTGGCCGGTGTGCCGGGTACGACCGGCCGGCCCCTCGATCCCGCCCGCCGCTCGGCGGGTCAGCCGCTCGGCCAGGTCGGTACGTGGGGGCGGCTCCGGCCCTCGGTGGGCTGGACGTGGCCCTTGCTGATCTCGCCGCGCCAGGCGCCGGTCTCACGGCCCTGCCCCTCGGTGAAGTCCTTGAAGGACGTCAGAGCGGTGTGGACCACACGGCGGGCGAGGCCGAGCGTGGCCGACGCCCGCTCCACGATTCCCCGGGGCCGCAGGTCGACGCGCAGGGTCACCCGGCAGTGGCCGGCGTCGCGTTCCTCGAAGGTCGCCGTGCCGGTGTGCCGGGGTCCGTCGAGGACTTCCCAGCGGACCAGCCGGTCCGGGACCTGTTCCACGATCTCCGCGTCGTACTCGTACGTCCTCGGGCCGAACCGGGTCACCCAGTGGGTCACCGCCGCCTGGATCTGGTCGACGCGTTCGACGCCGTCCATGAAGCGGGGGAACGTTGTGAACTGCGTCCACTGGTTGTACGCCACACGGACCGGGACGCCGATGTCGACCGATTCCTCGATGATGCTCATGGACCTCGTGACCCTGCCCCTCTGCTCGCCGTGACCGGTGTCGCACAGCACGACACCGGGCGCACTCGCCCGCGCCATCGCGTACCCGGGAAGCACCGTTTCAGGCAGATCGACGGCCGCGTCCGCCGGGTCCGGGACGTCGGCGTCCCGGACCCGGCGGACGGCCCGGGGATCACGACCACGCAGGCGTGCACTCGCGCGGCCGGCACCGGGAGTGCTCCCCACGCCACCGTCAGGGGGGCGGTCCCGCTCCCGTCCCGTCGGGGGATCCCCCGCCCGTGCGGGGCGAGGCCCGCTGCAAGCGGTCGATCATCCGCGACGCCTCTGCCTTCGTCAGGTTCTCCGGGACCTCCTCGCCCGCCTCCCGGGCCAAGGTGCCCAGGTAGCTCAGCTGGGGACCGGTGGCCGGTTCGTCGCCGGTCGCCCAGTCCTCCACGTTCTTGGTCGGATCCGCATCACTCATGGTGTCCGGATACCCGCTTCGTCCGCCGTCTCCACACCGGTACCTCCGGCACCACGGACATCCGACCCGGTCGGAGGAGCGGCTCCGGCAGTACCGCGGGATCGGCAGGTGCCTCGGACAGGGGGAAGGGCCGGACGGTCCGTGCCGTACCGCTCGGCGGCCCCGGCTCAGTTCTCCTGGAGCACGGAGAGGACGTTGCCGGCCGGGTCGGTGAACCACGCGACCGCCGCGGGACCGCCGCCGCCGACCCGGACGATGCCCCTCTCGTCGTGGTCGAATCCCGCGTAGCGCTCCAGGGCGACGCCGCGCCGCTCCAGTTCGGCGACGGCGGCATCGATGTCGTCGACGGGGAAGTTGAGGATCGTGAACGTCGCGGGGGTGTGCGTCTCCTTCGGGTAGACGAAGACCTGCGCCCCGCTGCCGAGCGTGAGGGTCAGCATCCGCATGTCCCCCTGCCCGGTCTCCTCCGCCCGGAGGCCGAGGGTCTCGCCGTAGAACCGGCGGGCCTCGCCGAGGTCGTCGACCGAGAAGCCGCTGAACGCCTGCGCTTGACCGAACATGCTCCGTGTCTCCTCCTCGGGTGGGTTGTCCTGCACGTCTCAGGCCACACCACGCGCGTCCCCGCGCCGGGGCACGCCACGCGGGCGGCGGCCGGATGGTCGTACGCCCTTCACCCCGCCAGGAGACCGGCCCGCCCGGGAGGGGACCGCCCTGTACGCGGAACGTCGCGTTTCAGCCGGCGGACACCGGCTGGCGGCCGGCCGGTCCCAGCCCCAGCCCCAGCCCCAGCCCCCAGCCCCCAGCCCCCAGCCCACGGTCCACGGTCCACGGTCCACGGTCCACGGTCCAGTCGGCGGTGTGGGTGCTGCCCGGGAACGGGTCCCGCGGGTTCACAGCGGTCGACGTGACGTGGGATATACCCTTTGGCGCCCTTTTGTGCGTAGCTTGACCGACCGCTCTCGCACACAGTGCCGTGACATCGCGGGCACGTCACACGACCGTTCAGGAGACCCATGCGCCCCCGAATACTCTCCCTCCCGCCCCTCGCCCTGGCGGGCGGCGTGCTGACCGCAGGCGTCGGTGGTCTGTATCTCGCCGGGCTGCTGCTCATCGGCGGTGAGATCGAGGCGGGTACGACGGTGCGTGGCGTGGGCATCGCGGGCCTGACCCGCGAGGAGGCCACCCGGAAGCTGGAGCGGCACCTGGTGGCCGCCGGCCCGCCGAAGCTGGCGGTGAAGGTCGGCGACCGCACGGGCGCGGTCGATCCCCGGCAGACGGGGTTCACCTTCGACATCCGGGAAACCGTGGACCGGGCGGCGTCCACCGGCAGCGATCCGGTCAGCGTGATCGGCGGGCTGTTCCGCTCGGGCGGTGACATCGAGCCGGTCGTGCGGGTCGACGAGGACAAGGCCCGTGCCACCCTCGGGAAGCTGGCGCAGACGCTCGACCAGGAGGTCCGCGACGGCGCCGTCTCCTTCACCGACGGCCGTGTCGGGCAGACCGCCCCGCGCACCGGGTACGCGCTGAACGTGGACGCCGCGGTCGGCGCCCTGCGCACTCCCTTCCTGCGCGGCGCGGCGGGCTCGGTCACGGTGCTGCCCGTACGCGAGACCAGGCCGAAGGTCACGGAGGAACAGGTGCGGCGGGCGGTACGCGAGTTCGCGCAGCCGGCGATGTCGGCACCGGTCACGCTCACCGCGGGCGGCAAGCGGTTCACGATCACCCCGGCCGTGCTGGGCGAGTACCTGACGATGCGGCCGGACGACACCGGCAGGCTCATGCCGAAGCTCGACGGCGGGGGCCTGCGCGCCACGCCCGCGGTGGCCGACGCCCTGAGCGGCCTTCCCACCACTCCCCGGAACGCCCGGCTGGGGCTCGAGGGCGACAAGGCCGTGGTGGCCGCCGACGCCGAGCCCGGCGTGGAGGTCACCGGCAAGGCCCTGGGCAAGGCCGTCCTGCCCCTGCTCACCAGGTCGGGCACCGCCCGCACCGGCGCGGTGGACACGCGGCAGACCCAGCCGGAGATCACCCGCGAGAACGCGGCGCGCCTGGGGCTGACCGAGAAGATGTCCTCCTTCACCGTCGACTTCGAACCGGCCGCCTACCGCACGACGAACGTCGGCCGGGCCGTGGAACTCATCAACGGCTCCGTCGTCATGCCGAACGAGACCTGGAGCTTCAACCGGACCGTCGGCGAGCGCACCCGGGCCAACGGCTTCACCGAGGGCATCATGATCCTCGACGACCAGTACGCCAAGGCGCCCGGCGGCGGCGTCTCCGCCGTGGCCACGACCGTCTTCAACGCGATGTTCTTCGCCGGGGTCGAGCCCGTCGAGTACGGCGCCCACTCCTTCTACATCGAGCGCTACCCCGAGGGCCGTGAGGCGACGGTCGCCTGGGGCAGCCTGGACCTGAGGTTCACCAACGACTCCGGCAGGGCCATGTACATCCAGGCCGAGTCCACCGACACCTCGGTGACCGTCACCCTCATCGGCACGAAGAAGTACGACGGGATCACGTCGGTCAAGGGGCCGCGCAGCCATGTGCAGCAGCCGGCGAAGAAGGTGAGCACCGCCGAGAAGTGCGTGCCGCAGACTCCGCTCGAGGGCTTCGACGTCACCGTGGAGCGGGTCTTCCACGACGACGGCCGGGAAGTGAGGCGGGAACCGTTCCGCACGCACTACACCCCGCGTGACGAGATCATCTGCGAAGAGGCGCCGAGCAGGCGTAGGCCCTGAGGACGCACCCTCTCGGACACCGCCCGTTTCCACGAGGCCACCTGGCGGCAAGGCGGCAAGGGCGCGACGAGCCCGCGTTTCGCGGTGCCCGAGGTACGGCCGCCCGTGCGCACGTCCCTCCACGCTCGACAGCTCCCGGCTCCACAGCGGTGTCGCGGGGCCCCTCGAATCCCACCCGTGAGCAGCCCGGATACAACCTTCGCGGCCCTTCGCGAGTCGGAGACGCCGCGATGAGATGAGGTGAGGGCCTTCGCGCAACCGGGCCACAGGAATGGCATACGATGCGGGCGACCCTTATAAAGATCATATAAGAGGATGTACACGCCATGGCAATCCATGCCCCGTATCGTTCCCTTCGCGGCATACCCGCCGTTGCCGCCCTGCTCGCGATCGGCGCGGTGGGATGCTCGGGCGTCTCCGACGCCGTCGGCAGTGCCAAGGACGGCGCGAAGAAGGTGGCTCGCCAGCAATCCGTGTTCTCGCTGGACATCGGCGACTGCTACAACCCGAACGGCAAGGCCGAGGGGACGGCGTACGCCGTGGAGATCGTGCCCTGCAAGGAGGCGCACGAGGGTCAGGTCGTGGGCGGGTTCGCGATCGACGAGGGCAAGGAGTACCCCGGCGACGACGGGGTCTCGACGATCGCGGACAACCGCTGCCCGGTCGAGGCGCAGAAGTACGCCCCGGACACCTGGGCGCTCCCCAAGGGCGCCGCCCTCTCCTACTACACCCCGACCAAGGAGAGCTGGGCGACGGGTGACCGCGCGGTGAGCTGCACCTACACCATGGAGAAGGGCACGTTCAGCGGCTCGCTGGACACCGCGAAGTCCCTCGAGCCCGAGCAGACCACGTACCTCGAGGGTTCGAACGCGGTCTACGAGGCGCTGTGGGCGAACCAGCCCGAGAAGGACACCGTCGAGGACGACCTGGCCGGCTACAAGGCGCAGGCCGAGGCCGTCGCGGCCGCCCTCGACGCACACGTGGAGGGTCTGGACGGCATCGGGGGCACCGAGGTCGGCAGGCTCCGCGCGACGCTGACGAAGGCGGCCGGGAACTGGAGGAAGGCCGCGGACGCCGCCGACGCCGACGCGTTCTACATCGCCTACGACCCGGCGTTCACCGACATCGACCCGAACAAGTCGGTCGCCGCCCGCAAGGAACTGAGCCTCGCCACCACCGTCCCGGCCGACGAGGCCGAGGTGTGGGCGAGCTGACGCTCCGCCGGATCAGCGGGGGCCGTGCCCGTCAAGGACCCGGCCCCTGCTTCCCGGGACCTGTCCCGGTCCCGGGCCGGCCCGGGACGGGGCACGGCCTCGCGGCACCTGTGCCCGTGCGGGTGCCGCACGGGCACAGGTGTCGCACGCGGCCGCACGCCGAGCGTCAAGCGGGGGGCGCCGGGGCCGGGACGTACTCGAACCAGTCGAAGGCGACCGTGCCCTCGGTGGCGTACATACCGATCACACGGCCGGTGAAGCCGCAGGCGACCTCGGTGGACAGGTAGCGCCCGTCCAGTTCGACGAGCGGCCGGGCGTCCGGGGCGTCGGGATCGCCGAGCCAGAAGGCGACGGTGTCGGGGCCCGTGGTCCCGCCGTCGGTGAGTTCGGGCGACGCGGGCACGAGGTCGGACGTCCGGATCGCGACGGTGAGGGTCAGCGGCCCGGACCGGACCGGTCGGCTGACCACGGTCTGGCGCAGCGGACCGATCCGGGCAACGACGCCGGCCTCCCCGTTCCCGACCTCCAGTTCGTAGTGGTGGGCCTCGTCCAGGCGCACGCAAAGGCCGCCGCGTCCCGCACCTGCGTCGACCGCAGCGGTGACGCGGCAGTCGTGGTGCTGCTGGCGGCGGCCGACGAAGGTGTACCCGGGGCGGTCGAGGGTGGGGCCGGTGGCTCTGAGGACCAGCCGGCCAGGGCGCTCGGTGAGCGACCAGGAGCCCTCCGGGCGGGCGAACGGCGAGACCCAGTGCGGCGCGAGAGCGGAGTCCTCGAAGTCGTCGCGGGCGGGCAGGGCCGGAACGGGGTGCCAGGCACCGCCCGGGGCCGCGTGGCTCTCGGGAACGGGCGCGACGACGGGCCAGCCCTCCTCGTCCCACTCCACGGGGGTCAGGAACGTCTCGCGGCCGAGCACGTGCACGTCGGGCGTGAAGCCGCGGGGGCGGACGCCGAGCAGCACCATCCACCAACTGCCGTCGGGAGCGTCCACCAGGTCGGCGTGGCCGACGTTCTGGATGGAGCGGGCGGTACCGCTGTGGGACAGCAGGGGGTTGGCGGGTGCGCCCTCCCAGGGGCCGCGCGGCGAACGGCTGCGGGCGATGGACACGCTGTGGCCACGTTCCGTGCCGCCTTCCGCGATCAGCAGGTACCACCAGTCGCCGATGCGGTAGAGGTGCGGTGCCTCGGGATACTTGAGGCCGCTCCCCGACCACGTGGCGAAGGGCCCCTCCAGCACCTCACCCCCGACCGGGTCGATCCTGGCCATGCCGATGCCGCCCTCAGGTCCGGAGAAGGCGCACCAGCAGGTGCCGTCCTCCTCCCACGCCAGATCGGGGTCGATCCCGGACAGGCCGATCCACACCGGGTCGCTCCACGGCCCCTCGGGCTGCTCGGCCGAGACGACGAAGTTGCCGCCGCCGTCGACATTGGTGTTGATGACCCAGTAACGGCCGTCGTGGTGGCGGATCGTGGGGGCGTAGAGGCCGCCGGACGCCTTGGCGCCGGGGAGGGGCAGCGGCAGTTGCCCGGGCCGGTCGAGCACGTTGCCGATGTGCTCCCAGTGCACGAGGTCCTTGCTGTGGAAGAGCGGCAGCCCGGGGAAGTACTCGAAGCTGGAACACACCAGGTAGTAGTCGTCACCGACCCGGCACACGCTCGGATCGGGGTGGAACCCGCTGATCACGGGGTTGTCGTACGTATGCACAGCAACGTGTTCCCTTCGATCGGTGTGACGTCGCTCAGCGTTCGCCTTCCACGGAGGCTGGACAGCCGGCCGCCCCCTGTGGGAATTCTCGCTGTTCACCCTCGCGACCGAGCTTCCCGCCGCGATCCTCGCCCGGATGCTCGGCGTCCACATCAAGGTCGCCGTCCAGTGGCAGAAAGCATCGGCCGGGGACTGGGCCGCCTACGCCGCCGACGCCGCCGGCCGGAAGATCCCGTGAGTCTTGCCTCATGTGCTCGGCTACCCTAGACCGCCATTGCTCTGGAGAAGCTGGGCGTTGATCCATCCGCCCTCTGCCGAGCAGAGGAACGTGACCAGATTCGCGCAGTCCTGCGGCACACCGAGGCGTCCCAGGGGCGTGAATCGGATCATGTCCGCCTTTTGCTCTTCGGTCATCCACCCGGTGTCAGTCGGCCCGGGATTGATCGCGTTACAGGTCACTCCCAGATGGGCGAGCTCGCGGGCGGCGGCCAGCGTGATCCGGTCCATTGCCCCCTTGCTCGCCCCATAGGGCAGGTTGCCAGCGGTGTGGTCGCTGGTCAGGCTGACGATCCGCCCGCTTCCGTGCTGCCCGCGGAATCGCAGCCCGTACTCCCGGATCAGCAGCCACGTTGCCCGCGCGTTGACCGCGAAATGCCGGTCGAAGCTCTCCACCGTGGTGTCCAGCAAGCCGGAGTCGACCGACTCGCAGTGGCAGAGCACCAGCGCGGTGACGTTCCCCAGCTCCCGCTCGACGCTGTCGAAGAGCTGAGCCGGCACCGCCGGGTCGCTCAGGTCCGCCTCGACCGCAAGCGTTCTCGCCCCATGGAACGCTGCCTTCTTCCGCAGCTCTTCGGGCGCACCCGGCTCCATGCCCCACTGCATCCGCGCGTCATACGGAGTCCAGTACGTGAAGGCCACGTCCCAACCGGCCCGGGCCAGATTCAGTACCACGGACGCCGCGATCCCCGCCGAACGTCCCGCCCCCGTGACCAAGGCAAGCGGGCGCCCCGCCTCTCCCACGTCCTGCCGGCTCGCCACGCGCGTCTCACCAGTCATGATCCTCATCCTGGCGGTCCGCCCTTCACGCGGCACCCGATTTTCCCGGGCCCTGCCACGCTCACTCCCCTTGAGACGCGCAGACCCAGCCACCACAAGGCACACAAGGTGCGGAGCAGACAGGTACTCGGGCAGTTCCAATACCCGACTCCACCATCAGGCCGCTCGAAGGCCGACATGCTCGAAGTCCTCGATTACGAGAAGGGCCTGGCCTTGGCCGAGACCCTCACCGAGGCCGGCGAACGCCTCGCCGCCGGCGAGAAGGTCAGCGGCCCGGCCGCCGACCGCTACCGTGCCGCGGCCGCCGAGTTCTCCGACCGCTACGCCGGAATCCGCCTCGGACGACGCGAACCGCACCGCCGATCCCGCCAGCTGGGAGTACCGGGATCCGGACCGCTGGACCTGCGTCGGATCCGGCGACCGGGACATCCACGAGCTGGAGGAAGGCATGTGCGACGAGGAGCGGTGAACACCGCGTCCTGAAACACGGGCCCCGGCCGACTCCCGTCGGCCGGGGCCCTCGTACGTCCGGTGGAAGCCCACGGCCACCCGCACCGGCATCCCCGTAAGGCGCGAGCTGCGCAGTCGCCGCATCCTTCCGGTGATCTCCCGCATGGGCACCCTGGACATCGAGGGCCGCTCCGCGCCCCTGTTCAACGTGGCGAAGTCAGCCTTTCCGAGCCGCCGAAGCACCCTTTGACGAGCACGCATGGGGACAGCGCTCATAGCTCGTCCCCGAACTATGGTGGTCCACCACATACGTCTCTGACCTGCTGCTTCCTACGGTATGGCGACACGCAACCGTCCCCGTCACACCCCAGGAAGTGGTGCCGATGTCGTCGCCCGCAACCGCTCCACCAGCACCGAACAGCCTCAAGCGCATCGTCGCCGCGTCCCTCATCGGCACCACCATCGAGTGGTACGACTTCTTCCTCTACGGCTCCGCCGCCGCGCTCGTCTTCAACGAGCTGTTCTTCCCGGACTCCGACCCGCTCGTCGGCACGCTGCTGTCGTTCCTCACCTACGCCGTCGGATTCGCCGCGCGGCCGCTGGGCGCTCTGGTCTTCGGGCACTACGGGGACCGGCTCGGGCGCAAGAAGCTGCTGGTGCTGAGCCTGTTGATGATGGGCGGGGCCACGTTCGCGATCGGGCTGCTGCCCACGCACGCCACCATCGGCAGCCTCGCGCCCGTGCTGCTCACCGTGCTGCGGCTGGTGCAGGGTTTCGCGCTGGGCGGCGAGTGGGGTGGTGCCGTGCTGCTGGTGTCCGAACACGGGGACGCGCGGCGGCGCGGGTTCTGGGCCTCGTGGCCGCAGACCGGCGCGCCGGCGGGACAGTTGCTGGCCACCGGCGTGCTGTCGCTGCTGACCGCCGTGCTGTCGGACTCGGCCTTCGGGTCGTGGGGCTGGCGGATCCCGTTCCTGCTGTCCGGGGTTCTGGTGATCGTCGGTTTGTGGATTCGTCTGTCCGTCGACGAGTCGCCGGTGTTCAAGCAGGCTCTGCGGCAGGCCGAGGCCCGCACGTCGGACGCCGGCGCCGAACGGATGCCGGTCGTGGCGGTTCTGCGGCACCACTGGCGTGACGTGCTGGTGGCGATGGGGGCGCGGATGGCGGAGAACATCAGCTACTACGTGATCACCGCGTTCATTCTCGTGTACGCCACCACCTCGGCCGGTGTGTCGAAACAGACCGCGCTCAACGCCGTGCTCATCGCCTCGGCGTTCCACTTCGTCACCATCCCGGCCTGGGGTGCGCTGTCCGACCGGTGGGGCCGGCGTCCGGTGTATCTGATCGGCGCGGTGGGCGTGGGGCTGTGGATGTTCCCGTTCTTCGCGCTCATCGACACCGGCGGTTTCGGGAACCTGCTCCTCGCGGTGACCGTGGGCCTGGTGCTGCACGGGGCGATGTACGCGCCGCAGGCCGCCTTCTTCTCCGAGATGTTCGCGACCCGGATGCGCTACTCCGGTGCCTCCATCGGCGCCCAGTTCGCCTCCGTCGCGGCGGGCGCTCCGGCGCCGCTGATCGCCACCGCGCTGCTCTCCGACTACGGCAGCTCGACACCGATCGCGCTGTACGTCATCGCGGCGAGCCTGCTGACGGTCGTCGCCGTGGCGGCGGCCAAGGAGACCCGCCACCGTGACCTGGCGGAGGTCGCCCCGTCGGGTGACGCGGGTGGTGCGGCCGAGGCTCCCGCCGCGCAGGACGTGCGCACGGTCTGATCCGGTACGGCCCCGGCCCCCCGAACGCCCCGCGTGTACGGGGGGTCAGGTCCGCGGGGGTGGCCAGGTGCCCTCCGACAACCGGCGCAGGTGCAGGGCGAGCTGGATCTCCAGGGCCCGGGCCGGGCTCTGCCAGTCGTCGCCGAGGAGGCGGCCGACGCGTTCCAGCCGCTGGGCGACCGTGTTGACGTGGACGTGGAGTTCGTCCTTGGTGCGGGTGGGGCTCATGCCGCAGGAGAAGTAGGCGTCGAGGGTGCGCAGCAGTTCGGTGCCGCGTCGTTCGTCGTACGCCACGACCTGGCCGATGGTGCGGTCGACGAAGCCGGCGATGTCCCGCTCGCCGGCCAGCAGCAGCCCCAGGAAGCCGAAGTCCTCGGCCGCCGAGCCGTCACCGGAGCGGCCCAGCAGCCGCAGGGCGTCGAGGCAGCGCCGGGCCTCCGTGTAGGCCGCCGCCACGGTGTCGGGCCGGGCGGTGAGGTGTTCGACCGGGGCGGACGCGCCGACGGTGACCGGTTCGTGGACGGCCGCGCCCAGGTGCCGGGCGGTGCGGCGGGCCAGGTCGGTGGCGGTGTCCCCGGGGGGCAGGGGAAGCAGCAGGACCGTGCCGCCGTCGCGTGCGGCGGCGAGGCCCTGCCGGGTGGCCGCGAGGTGCGAGGCCGCGGCCCACAGCCGTCTGCGGGCATCGGCCTCCTCGTCGGCGTCGGCCGTGCCGCCTTCCAGGCGGGCGGCGAGTACGGCGTGGGTGGCGTCGAGGTCGGCGCGCAGCCGGGCCGCTCGCTCGCGCAGCAGGCGCGGGTCCCGGTCGCGGGCGTCGAGCAGGTCGTCGAGCAGTTCGCCGCGGACGCGCTGTTCGGCCTCCGCGGCGGAGCGACGGGCGAGCAGCAGCAACGAGGTGACCATGGCCGCGCGTTCCAGCGTGCGCTGGTCGACGGGGTCGAGGCCGGGGTGGCCGCGCAGCACGAGTGCGCCGAGGAGCTCACCGCCGGCGGCCACGGCGGCGATCCAGTCGTCCCGGTGCCGTACCGCGTGGCCTTCCGCCCGCGAGGATTCCAGGGCCCGGGCGGGCGCCGCTGCGGCCTCGGTGAACTCCACCGTGCCGTCCAGGACCTGGGAGACGGCGGCCGCCACGTCGTGCACTCCGCCGCCGCGCAGGACCAGCTCGGCCAGCCGGTCGTGCACGTCCGAGGCGCGTTCGATGACGGCGCTGCGGTCCTGGATGATCTCGTTGGCGTGCTCCAGGCCGGCGAGGGCCGAGCGGGTTTCGGCGAGCAGGTTGGCGGTGTCGATGGCGGCGGCCGCGAGGGCGGCGAAGGAGCCGAGCAGGGCGATCTGTTCGCGTTCGAAGACCCTGGACCGCCGGTCCGCGGCGAACAGGACGCCGATGACGTGGTGCCCGAGCATCAGGGGCACCCCGAGGATGGCGACGAGCCCTTCGTCCCGCACGCCGGCGTCGATGGTGCGGGTGTGCTGGAAGCGGTCGTCGCGGAAGTAGTCGTCGGTGACGTAGGGGCGGGCGGTCTGGGCGACCAGGCCGCCGAGCCCTTCGCCCATGCCCAGGCGCAGTTGCTGGAACCGGGCGGCGACCGAGCCCTCGGTGACCCGCATGTAGGTGTCGCCCCTGGCCGGGTCGTTGAGGCTGAGGTAGGCGACGTCGGTGCCGAGCAGCGAGCGGGCGCGCTGCACGATCGCCTGGAGCACGGCGTCCAGGTCGCGCAGCCCGGCGAGATCGTGCGCGGTCTCGAAGAGCGCGGACAGCTCGGCCTCGCGGCGGCGGCGTCCCTCCAGCTCCGCCCGCACGCGCAGGGCGAGCGCCCGGGCCTGCTGGAGCGCGGCGATCCGCTCGGGGGGCAGTCCTTCGGCGCGGGCGAGCAGCACCGGCTGCTCGTAGGCATCGGCGGACGCGCCGCGGGCCAGCAGCTCCAGGTACGGCGTCTCGGCACTGCCGGAGCGGGGACGGGCGCCGGAGGGGGCCCGGCCCGGCGCTCCGGCGGGGGCGGGGGCGTTCCGCTCGGCGGACCGCAGGTGATCGCGGGACATGCCCACAGGATTCCTCATGCCCCGGCCTCCCCGTCAGACCTGTGGAGAACTCTCCCGGCCGACGGCCGGCCGTCGGCGGCCGATGCCTCAGTGCGCGGTCCAGCCGCCGTCCAGGACCAGTGAGGTGCCGGTGATGAACGACGCCTGGGGACCGCACAGGTAGGCCACCGCTTCGGCGACCTCCTGCGGTTCGATGAGCCGCTTGACGGCGCTGTCCTGCAGAAGCACCTCGGACAGGACGCGGTCCCGGGGGATGGAGTGCGCGCGGGCCTGGTCGGCGATCTGCCGCTCGACCAGTGGTGTGCGCACATAGGCGGGGTTCACACAGTTGGACGTGACGCCGTGGGGTGCGCCTTCGAGAGCGGTGGTCTTGGACAGCCCCTCGAGGCCGTGTTTGGCTGCCACATAGGCGGACTTATAGGCCGAGGCGCGCAGACCATGGACCGAGGACACATTGACGATGCGGCCCCATCCCTGGCCGTACATGTGGGGCAGGGCTCCGCGGATGAGCCGGAAGGGCGCCTCGAGCATCACGGTGAGCACCGTGTGGAAGACGTCGGGCGGGAATTCCTCGATGGGCCGGACCAGCTGGAGTCCGGCGTTGTTGACCAGCACGTCGGTACCGGCGGCGGCGAGTTCGGCGGCGTCCAGGTCGGTGAGGTCGAGGACGTGCGCTTCGACGGTGCCGCCGAGTTCCCGGGCCGCCTCGGTGAGGGCCGCCAGTCCCGTGGCGTCCCGGTCGACGGCTCTCACCTCGGCCCCGGCCGCGGCGAGCCGCAGCGCGCAGGCGCGGCCGATGCCGCCGGCGGCGCCGGTGACGAGGGCGGTGCGGCCACCGAGGTCGAGCGAGGGGGTGCGGGGGGCCGGAAGGGCGGGGGGCGCGGTCATGGGTCGACCCTAGGCAGCCCCCCTGGGTTCCCCCATATGGTCGAGCCCTACAGTCCAGCCACTTCCAGTGGTGTCGAACCATGTGGGTGCGTCCGACACGGCCTGCTTGATCTGGAAGCGCGCGAACTCGTTCAGCTCCGGCAGTGCGTCCACGGCGAACCAGCCCACATCCAGCGACTCGTCGTCGTTGACCCTGGCCTCACCACCGACCGCACGGCAGTGGAGGGTGATGTCCATGTACTGGCAGACGTCACCGTTGTCGTACGTCACCGGGGCCAGCGCCTGGACCGAGACGACCCGCTCGACGACGCAGCGGACCGCGGTCTCCTCCTCGACCTCCCGCACGGCGCAGGCCGCGGGCTGCTCCCCCGGCTCCGGGATGCCTCCGATCACCGACCACCCGCGGGTGTCGGACCGCCGGTGCAGCAGTACCCGGCCCTCGTCGTCGAAGACGAGGGCGGTGACCCCGGGCAGCCACAACAGCTGATGACCGGCGGAGGCGCGCAGCGTGCGGATGAAGTCGGGAGTAGCCATGCCCCGACCCTAACCGGCCCGTCGTGGTGCTCGCCCGCACCGGGGACGGCGTACGTCTACACGTCACCGGCACGTCGCCCGCGCACCCCGCGGGCGACGGCCCAGCCCAGACCGCCCACGGCGACGAGGACGAGGACGGTCTCCGGGAGGATTCCGAGGCGGGTCGCGGGAGTCCGCGAGGAGCGCAGCGGCACCTCCTGCACCAGCGAGTCGGCGACGAACATGCCGGTTCTCTGCGTGATCCTCCCGTCGGGCATGATGACCGCGCTGACCCCGCTGGTCACCGGCACGGTGACGGCGCGGCCGTGCTCCACGGCGCGCACCCGGGACATGGCGAGCTGCTGGTAGGTCATCTCGCTGCGGCCGAAGGTGGCGTTGTTGCTGGGCACCGAGATGAGCTGCGCGCCGGCGGTGACCGTGTCGCGCACCGCCCAGTCGAAGGCGGCCTCGTAGCAGGTGACCAGGCCGACCTCGGCGCCGTTCATGCGGAACACGCCGGGCTCGCCGCCCCGGCTGAAGTCCTGGCGGACCATCGACGTCCAGTCGTCGTTGACCGCCCCCACGAGCGAGCGCAGCGGGAGGTACTCGCCGAACGGCTGGATCTGCCGTTTGTCGTAGGTGTCGACGGGGCCCTTCGCCGGGTCCCACAGGATCTGCTCGTTGAGCAGCCTGCCGTCCCTGGCGACCACGCCGCCGACCGAGATCGGCGCGCCGATGGCCTTGGCCGCCTTGTCGATGACGGCGCGCGCGTCGTCGTTGGTGAAGGGGTCGATGTCGGAGGAGTTCTCCGGCCACAGCACGATGTCCGGCCGCTCGGCCGTGCCGGCCGCGACCTCGGCGGCCAGCCGCTCCGTCTCGCGCGCGTGGTGGTCGAGGACGGCGCGCCGCTGCGCGTTGAAGTCGAGACCCAGGCGAGGCACGTTGCCCTGGACGACCGCGACGGTCACGGTGCCCGTCTCGGCCTTGTCACCGACCAGCGTCCGGGCCGCGAAGGCCGCCACCAGCGGGACGGCGACGCTCAGCACACCGACGGCCGCCGCGGCCCACCGCACGGTTTCGGCGCGGCGGGCCCGCACAACTGTCCGCGCGATCTCGTGGAGGCCGAAGCCGCACAGCACGACGGCGAAACCGAGCACCGGGGTGCCACCGAGCGCGGCGAGCGGCAGGAAGACACCGTCCGCCTGACCGAACGCGGTCTTGCCCCAGGGGAAGCCGCTGAACGGCACGCGGGCGCGTGCCGCCTCGCCGGCGATCCACAGCGCCGCCGCCCACACCGGCGACCCGGGCAGCTTCGACACCGCGGCCGCACCGGCGCCGGCCAGCGCGACGAAGGCCGCCTCGATCACCACGAGGGCGATCCACGGCCCGGGGCCGACCTCCACACCGGTCCACACCAGCAGGGGCAGCAGGAAGCCGAGGCCGAAGAGATAGCCCAGACCGAGTCCCGCCCTCCAGCTCCGGCCGCGCAGCACCCAGCCGAAGACGGCGAAGGCGGGCAGGGCCAGCC
Source organism: Streptomyces sp. NPDC016640 (assembly GCF_043076215.1). NCBI lineage: Bacteria > Bacillati > Actinomycetota > Actinomycetes > Kitasatosporales > Streptomycetaceae > Streptomyces > Streptomyces sp. NPDC016640. The sequence goes on along the minus strand of NZ_JBIBRG010000004.1, from coordinate 337,605 downwards.
ACCACAGGGTGCGCGGCGGGAAGCTGACGTAGAGGAGCAGGCCCGAGAGCGCGGCTGCGGCGGCCGGGAAGAGGCGCGCGAGCCGCCTGCCGCGCGCCGTGGGCACGCTCTGCGGCGGCATCGGGTCCGACTCGCCGACGGAGGTTGCGGTGACGGTCACTCCGGGAGTCTACGGCGCGTGACCTGGCGGCCGGCAGGACGGTCGTGCGGGGGGCTCAGTGTTCCGCGTCCGGCCCGCGGGGGCGGAGGCGGTCGCGGATGACGCGCACCGCCGCCTCCGCGTCGTCCACGGTGACCGTGAAGGTGTGGCCGTCCCACAGGCGCAGGACGACGCCCTCGCCGCGGCGCACGACGACCGCCGTGCCCTTCTCGGGCCGCCAGCGGTAACCCCAGCCGCCCCAATGGCGCGGGGTGACGTGCGGGGCGAACTCCGCGCCGGCGACGTGCGACAGCGGGATGCGGCGGCGCGGCACGCCGATGTGGCCGCAGCGCACCTCCAGGTGGTCCTCGTCGACCCGCAGCGCGACGTGGACGAAGGCGAGGGTGCCGAAGAGGACCAGCAGCCCGGCGGCGATGCATCCGACGACGGCCATGACCAGGGGCGCGACGCCGTTCGTCCACGCGGAGCCGGCCGCCAGCGCGATGCCGAGCGCCATGCAGGCGGCGCCGATCAGCGAAAGCAACCACTGGAGGCGGTTGGTCGCGCGACCGGTCCAGACCTCGGGGCAGGGGGCATGGGCGCCGTGGCGGTCGTCCCTCATACAGTCGAGACTACTCAGGATGCGCGCGGCGGGTCCCGTGCGGCGAAGCGTTACTGCGCCGTCCGGGCGGGAGTGGCCTCCCGGAGCAGCCTGCCTTCCGCGTACGTGAGCGCGGCCTCGGGCAGCGCGCCCTCCCGTCCGCTCAGCAGCACCGTCAGGGTGCCGCTCGCCGGCACCTCGGGGGCGGGGTGCCCGCCGAGGCGGCGCAGGGCCTGCGCGGCCACCGCTCCGGCCGAGCCGTGCAGGGCGAGCGGCGGGCGGCCTGGGCGTTGCACGGCGGCCCGGATGCGCTCGGCGACCAGTTCGTAATGGGTGCAGCCGAGGACGACGGTCGTGACATCGTCCGGGGTGAGTTCGGCGGCAGCGGCGACCGCGGCGTCGATCGCCGTCTCGTCCGCCCGCTCCACGGCCTCGGCCAGCCCCCAGCACGGCACTTCGGCCACGGTCACGCCGTCGGCGAAGTTCTCGATCAGGTCGCGCTGGTAGGGGCTGCCGGTCGTGGCCGGTGTGGCCCAGATCGCCAGCGGTCCGCCGCCGGCCGCGGCCGGCTTGATCGCCGGGACGGTGCCGATGACCGGCAGTCCCGGTTCGAGGCAGGCCCGCAGGGCGGTGAGGGCGTGCACCGTGGCGGTGTTGCAGCCGACGATCAGCGCGTCGGGGCGGTGTGCGGCCGCCGCCTTCGCGACGGCGAGGGCGCGCTCGGTGAGGTCCCGCGGTGTCCTGGGTCCCCAGGGCATCCCGTCGGGGTCGAGGGAGAGGACGAGATCGGCGTCGGGGCGGAGACGCCGTACCGCGGCGGTGGCCGCCAGCAGACCGATTCCGGAGTCCATGAGCGCGATCTTCACCCGGCCACGATAGACGATGAGCCGCTTCGGGCCCGCCCCGTGGGGCAGACTGCGGCACGTGAGCGCCGTTGTGTGGAGTGCCGCCGGATCACTCGCCGCCTGGTCGTGGCTGCTGCTCTGCCAGGGCTGGTTCTGGCGTACGGACGTCCGGCTTCCGCCGCTGCGGGAGCCGCGGGAGTGGCCGCCGGTGTGCGTCGTCGTCCCCGCGCGTGACGAGGCGTCCGTGCTGCCCTCGAGCCTGCCGTCGGTGCTCGCCCAGGACTATCCGGGCCGGGCCGAGGTCTTCCTCGTCGACGACGGCAGCACGGACGGCACGGCGGCGCTGGCGCGCGAGCTCGCGCGCCGGCACGGCGGGCTGCCGCTCACCGTGGGCTCCCCGGGCGAGCCGCCGCCCGGCTGGACCGGCAAGCTGTGGGCGGTGCGCCACGGCATCGGCCTGGCACGCGCGCGTGGTCCCGAGTACCTGCTGCTGACGGACGCCGACATCGCGCACGCCCCGGACAGTCTGCGCCGGCTGGTGGCGGCCGCGCGCGCCGGGACGTACGACGTCGTGTCGCAGATGGCGCGGCTGCGGGTGGAGAGCCGCTGGGAACGACTGGTCGTACCGGCCTTCGTCTACTTCTTCGCGCAGCTGTACCCGTTCCGCAGGATCGGCAGGGAGGGGTCCCGGACGGCCGCCGCGGCCGGCGGCTGTGTGCTGCTGCGCGCCGAGGCCGCCGAGCGGGCGCGTGTCCCGGAGGCGATCCGGGGTGCCGTCATCGACGACGTGGCCCTCGCCCGCGCGGTCAAGCGCGGCGGCGGACGCCTCTGGCTGGGCCTGGCGGACCGGGTCGACAGCGTGCGTCCGTATCCGCGGCTGGGCGATCTGTGGCGCATGGTCTCGCGCAGCGCGTACGCGCAGCTGCGGCACAGCCCGCCGCTGCTGGCCGGCACGGTCGCCGGGCTGGTGCTGGTGTATCTGGTGCCGCCCGTCGCGGCGGTCACGGGCGCGGTGGCGGGGAGCCCGGTCACGGGTGGCCTGGGTGCGGCGGCCTGGCTGGTGATGGCGGGGACGTACGTGCCGATGCTCCGCTACTACCGGCAGCCGGTGTGGCTCGCTCCGCTGCTGCCGTTCACCGCGTTGCTGTACCTCCTGATGACGGTGGACTCGGCCGTGCGGCACCACCGGGGGCACGGTGCGGCGTGGAAGGGCCGCACCTACGCGCGTCCCGGCGCCGTGCCGGAGGAGGGCTGACCGTCCTCACTTGCGGCCCGGGGTCCAGTTCATGCCCCAGCCGTAGGCGTGGTCGACGGTGCGCTGCGGGCTCACCCCCCGTTCCGGGACCAGGTAGCGCGCCTCGCGCCGGACGACCAGTTCGCCGCCGCCGGTGTTGGTGATCAGGGCGAGCGCGCACACCGTCGAGGGGACGGTGCACTCGTCGAGCGAGAAGTCGACCGGTGCGCCGTGCTGCGGCCGCAGGGTGACCGTGGCGTTCAGGTCGGCGAAGGAGCGGGCGCCCTCGTAGATGGTGACGAAGACCAGGATGCGCCGGAAGAACTGCTTGTGGTCGAGGCTGACGGTGAGGTTCTCGCCGGTCGTCACGGCACCCGTGCGGTCGTCGCCGTCGAGGTGGATGAACGGGGGCTGGTGCAGCGCCCCGAAGGCGTTGCCGAGCGCCTGGACGACGCCCTTGCTGCCGTCGGTGAGCTCGTACAGGGCGCACAGGTCGAGGTCGAGGTCGGAGTGCATGGCGACCGGGCGGCCCAGCTTGCCGGCCCATCCCGAGAACTGCTTGCGCACCTGCCAGTTGAGGTTGACGTGCAGAGCGCCCGAGGTGCCGCCCTGCTTGGTCAGCGAGACCGAGGGGGCCGCCTTGGTGAGCGTCACCTTGGTCAGCCGGACCGGCGGGGCGGCCGGCGGGGCCGCGGGGGGCGGGGGCGCGGTGACCGGGGCGGCGACGGGCGCGACCGCGGCCGCCGGGGCGGTCGGGGTGGTGTGCTGCGGCCGGTCCACGGTGATGCCGTAGTCGGTGGCGAGGCCCTCGAGGCCGCTGCTGTAGCCCTGGCCGACGGCGCGGAACTTCCAGGCGCCCTGGCGCCGGTAGAACTCGCCGAGGACGAACGCCGTCTCGGTGGTGGCGCCCGCGCTGTCGAAACGGGCCGCCACGGTGCCGTCACCGGCGTCCCTGACCTCGACGTACAGCTCCGGGACCTGTCCGAAGGCGCCGCCGTCGCAGGAGGCGGCCAGGAGCACGGTCTCGATGCCGGGCTCCACGCGCGTGAGGTCGACGAGCAGGGTGTCGGTGACCCGGCCGCCGGTGTCCCGTTTGCCCTCGTGCCGGACCGCGCCGGAGGAGTGGGCGGGCTGGTTGTAGAAGACGAAGTCGCTGTCGGAGCGGACCCTCCCGCCGGTCAGCAGGAGCGCCGAGGCGTCCGCGTCGGGGACCCCGGGACCGGAGCGCCAGCCCACGTCCGCCCGCAGTGCCGTACTCGGCACCGGTGTGTTCGATCCTTTCGGCATCGACATGTCCGCCCCCATCACGGGTCGCCGCGCCGGGCAGGGTCCCGGCATCCGTCGGTTCTCGTCCGCACAACCTAATCCCCCGGGTACGGAACTCCCACGGGAGTACGCGGGTTGCCGGCCGCCGACCAGCCGGTAACCCGCCCGGAACTCGCCCTTTACACGAATTACCCCTGACGAATTGCCCTCTTCGCCCACATTCACTCGTATTGGGGAACCCCGGTCACGGCGGGCACGGAAAACAACCCTCTTATCGGTCTCCCCAACCAACACATCGTGGGCTTAACTTATATGCCATGACCTCCCCCCGCTCCAGCTATGGCGGCGGCTACTACTCCGCCTCCTTCCCGGACACCCCGATCTACGACTCGCTCGTGGCCGAGCGGGGCACCCCGCAGATCGCCCCGATCCGGGTCCCCGCCGCCTACGAGACGCCGGCCAGTCACCTGCCCGCGCTCCCCTCGGCATTGCCCGCCCTCCCGGCGGCCCCGTCCCAGCAGGTGTACGGCTACCCGCAGGCACCGCAGCCCGCGTTCCAGCAGGCGCCCGCCCCGTTCCAGCAGGCGCCCGCGCCGTACATCCCGCAGCAGGCCACCGCGCCGCGCGGTTACCCCGGCCCGCAGCCGCCGCGGCCGGCCCAGCCCGTCGGCTACGAGGCGATGCGCCCCGCGGCCCCCCGGCCGGTTCCCACTCCTTACCAGGAGCCGTACAGCAACCAGCAGTACCGCGGGTACTGAGCCGACCCGGGGCTGTCGGTGCCGGATGGCACGATGGCCCCATGGGGAACGCCCGTGTGCACTCGATCCACATCCATCCGGTCAAGGCGTTCCGGAGCCTGCCGCTCCGGGAGGTCGTCGTGGAGCCCTGGGGTCCGGCCGGGGACCGGCGCTGGATGCTCGTCGACGACGGGGGAAAGGTCGTCACACAGCGTCGTCACCCGCGACTGGCCCTGGCCGGCGCCGAGTTGCTGCCCGGCGGCGGCGTCCGGCTGTCCGCGCCCGGGGCGGCGCCGGTGACGGTGGCCGTTCCGGTGTCCGGCGGGACGGTCCCGGTGGACCTCTTCGGCACCGAGGTCGAGGTGGTCCCGGCCGAGGACGCGGCCGTGCACGCCTGGTGCAGCGCCTTCCTCGGCACCGGTGTGCGCCTCGTGCACCTGGACGACCCGGCCACCCGACGGCCGGTCGACCCCGACTACGCGCTGCCGGGCGAGACGGTCTCCTTCGCCGACGGCTATCCGCTGCTGCTCACCACGACCGCTTCGCTCGGCCACCTCAACTCACTGATCGCGGAGGGCGGACACCCGGACGAGGGCCCGCTGCCGATGAACCGTTTCCGGCCGAACGTGGTCGTCGAGGGCACGGCTCCCTGGGAGGAGGAGCTGTGGAGGCGGATCACCATAGGTGAAGTCGCCTTCCGCGTCGCCAAGCAGTGCGCACGGTGCGTGGTGACCACCACCGACCAGGACACCGCGCGGCGCGGCAGGGAGCCGCTGCACACCCTGGCCAAGCATCAGCGCACCGGCGGCAAGCTCCTCTTCGGGCAGAACCTGGTCCCGCTGTCCACCGGCACGATCCGGGTGGGCGATCCCGTCGGCATGACGGTCTGACCGGTTCCCGACCGCGCCCGGGAACCGGTGCCCGCGGCCGCGCGCCGGCCGCTCGCGAGGGGTCCATGGGAGCCGGACGGCACCGAGCGGAGCGGGCCGGCGCCGACGCGTCCCGGGGAGCCGCGCCCCGGGGACCGCTTCGGCACATGGACCGCCGCCGGTACGCCCGTCGGGACCGGGTGCCGGACGAGGCGGGCCCGGACCGGGACGGGACCGGCACCGGCGGCCGACCTGGTTCCGGCTCTGGTCAACCGGGGGCCCGCGCGCACGCTACGGTGGTGCGGCCGAACCGATCGGCGGCGGCACGAGCACGAACGAGCCACAGTACGACGAGGTGGGGGCACAGCTACGCCATGGCACAGGGCACGGTCCAGGTGACGCACACCGGCACGTCGAGGTGGCGGCGCCGCACGGGTGAGTACGCATCGCTCGCCGCCGCCCTGGAGGCCGCGGCCGAAGGCGACGTCCTCACCGTCGCTCCCGGCACCTACCGGGAGAACCTCGTCCTGCAGCGGGCGGTGACCCTGCGCGGCGCCGAGGGCGCACCCGGATCGGTGCGCATAGCGCCCGTGGACGGCGTCCCGCTGACCGTGCGCGCCTCGGCGGTGGTGCAGGACCTGCACGTCGAGGGCCAGGACACCACCGTCCCGGCCGTGCTGGTCGAGGAGGGCACCCCGGAATTGCGTGACGTCCGCGTGGTCACCCGGTCCGCGTCCGGCATCGAGGTGCGCGGCGGCGCGCGGCCCACGGTGCGCCGTTGCACGGTCGACAATCCGGCGGGCGTGGGCATCGCCGTGGTCGACGGCGGGGGCGGGGTGTTCGAGGAGTGCGAGGTGGTCGCCGCGGGGCAGGCGGGGGTCGCGGTGCGCGGCGGTGCCCATCCCCGGCTCGAGCGCTGCCGGGTGCACCACGCCTCCGGCTCGGGACTGACCGCGACCGGGGAGAACTCGGCGCTGGAGGCGGTCGGCTGCGAGGTCTACGAGGTACGGGGCAGCGGCGTCCAGGTGACCGCCCGCGCCACCGCGCACCTCACCGACTGCGAGGTGCACCGGACGACCGGGGACGGGGTCACGCTCGACACGGACGCGGTGCTGACGCTGGCCGACTGCCGGATCCACGACATCCCGGAGAACGCGGTCGACCTGCGGTCCCGCTCGGTGCTCACCCTGACCCGCACCAGTGTGCGGCGCTTCGGCCGCAACGGTCTGTCGGTCTGGGACCCGGGTACGCGGGTGGACGCCAACCAGTGCGAGATCTCCGACAGCACCGGCGACTATCCGGCGGTGTGGGTGAGCGACGGCGCCACCGCCGTCCTGGACTCCTGCCGGGTGCACGACGTGCCGGACGCCCTGTTCGTCCTCGACCGCGGCTCGCGCGCGGACGTCGTCGACAGCGATCTGTCGCAGGTGCGCAACACGGCCGTGTCGGTGAGCGACGGGGCCACCGCGCAGCTCGACGACTGCCGCATCCGGGAGGCGGCGACGGGCGCCTGGTTCCGTGACCACGGCAGTGGCGGAACGCTCGACAACTGCACCCTGGGCGGCGTGCAGACGGGCGTGATCGTCACCAAGGGCGCCGACCCGACCGTCGAGCGCTGCACGATCGAATCGCCGGCCGAGGCGGGGGTCTACGTCTCGGCCGGCGGGCGCGGCACCTTCCACAACTGCCGGGTCACCGGCAGCGGCGGCTACGGCTTCCACGTGATCGACGGCAGCCGTACGACGCTGCGCAAGTGCCGTACGGAGCGCTGCGCGCGCGGTGGTTACGAGTTCGCCGAGGGCGGCGCGGACGGGGCGTCCGGCTCGGGCGGCCCGGTCGTCGAGGACTGCACGAGCGACGAGAGCGGTGACCTGCGGTCGCCCGCGGCACCGGAGCCGGCCGTGCAGACCGAGGGCCGCACGGCCGGTCCGCTGGGCACGGTCGCCGGCCCGGGTACCGAGCGGACATCCGCCCCGGCCACGGCCCCGGAGCGGGGAACCCGCACCTCCGCGGCCGTGCTCGGTGAACTGGACGCGCTGGTGGGCCTGGAGAGCGTCAAGCGCGAGGTGCGCGCCCTCACCGACATGATCGAGGTGGGCCGGCGGCGGCAGCAGGCGGGACTGAAGGCGGCGTCGGTCAAGCGGCATCTGGTGTTCACGGGTTCCCCGGGCACCGGCAAGACCACCGTCGCCCGCCTGTACGGCGAGATCCTCGCCTCCCTCGGGGTCCTGGAGCAGGGGCATCTGGTCGAGGTGTCCCGGGTCGACCTGGTCGGCGAGCACATCGGCTCCACGGCGATCCGCACCCAGGAGGCGTTCGAGAAGGCGCGCGGCGGTGTGCTGTTCATCGACGAGGCGTACGCGCTCTCCCCGGAGGACGCCGGGCGCGACTTCGGCAAGGAGGCCATCGACACCCTGGTGAAGCTGATGGAGGACCAGCGGGACGCGGTGGTGGTGATCGTGGCCGGGTACACCGCCGAGATGGAGCGGTTCCTGTCGGTCAACCCCGGTGTGGCGTCCCGTTTCTCACGCACCATCACCTTCGGCGACTACGGCCCCGGGGAGCTGCTGCGGATCGTGCGGCAGCAGGCCGAGGAGCACGAGTACCGGCTGGCACCGGGCGCCGACGAGGCCGTGCTGACGTACTTCGCCGAGATACCCAAGGGGCCGGCGTTCGGCAACGGGCGGACCGCACGGCAGACCTTCGAGGCGATGGTCGAGCGGCACGCGAGCCGGGTCGCCCAGCTCGACGAGCCGACCACCGACGACCTGACCCTCCTCTTCGCCGAGGACCTGCCCGCGCTGCCCTAGAACCGTCAGGGTCCGTCGCTGTCCCGGGAGGGGATGCCCCCGGGCTCGTCCGTGTGCCGCGGCGCGGGCACCTCCGGTCGCAGACGGGCGAGCAGCCGGCGGCGCTCCTCGGCGAACGCCGGGTCGGCCTGGTAGTCGGAGTGGCCCAGGATCGGTGCGGGCAGGGGATGGGCCTCGTCGCGGCCGTAGGCGAGGGGATCCCTGAGCGCGGGGCGGTCCACGTCGGGGCCTCGGTCGCCGGGCAGCCGCATCGGTCCGCCGATGGGGTCGGTGAGCCGGTACAGGTTGCGCCAGCAGTCGACCTCCCGGTGCAGGGAGCTGAGCGCGTCCGGCCCGAAGTGGGCGGGGAACCAGCGGCCGTAGAGCCGCTCGAGCGGGGAGCCGTAGGTCAGCAGGGCGACGCGCCTGCGGGTGGACGGCGGGAGCTGCCAGGCCGTCGCGGCGGCGAGGACGCTGCCCTGTGAGTGGCCGGAGATCACCAGCCGCCCGCCGGTGGCCCTGGTCCAGGTGGCGATCCGCCACGTCAGGTCGGGCACCGCGCGCTCGGCGTAGCAGGGCGGCGCGAAGGGGTGCGCGGCGCGCGGCCAGAAGGTGCCCACGTCCCACAGGATGCCTATGGTGCGCCGCGCGGAGGCGTCCTTGTAGGCGCGGCGGCCCCAGGTGACGAGGAGGACGAAGCCGAGTCCGACCAGCCAGGAGCCCAGCGCCTGCGCGGTCTCGGCCGCGCCGTGGACGGCGGCCCAGGAGCCCCGGGCCGCCTCGCCGGGTGTCTCGTCGGTGGCCAGGGCGCCGGCGAGGGCGCCGGCGCCCAGCAGCAGGGTCGCGGTGGAGGTGACGGCGAGGATGCGCGGTCCGCGGTCGGTGAGCGCGGCCATGGCGCGTACGGAGGCGATGCGGCGGGTGCGGCCGGGGTCGCCGCTCTCGTCGGCGTACTCCCGTTCCACGGCGGCGCGTTCGGCGCGCGCGATCCGCACGGCGCGCCGGGCGAGCCAGCCGCACGTCACCAGCAGCAGGACCAGCAGCGGAGGGATCACGGACGCCTGCCAGGTGAGCAGCACCGGCGGTCCGGGCATCGAGGTCCCGGTGCCGTCCAGCCAGTCGGACACCCGCTGGGAGACACCGCCGGACATCACGCCGCCCAGCGCGCAGGCGAGCATGGCGACCGCGGGCCCCGCCAGTCCCCGGATCGCGGCGCGCCGGTCGGGGTCGGTGCGGTGCAGGGTGTGGGCGACCGCGGCGAGGACGACCACCAGCAGGCCCTGCGCGAGGGCGAGGGCACCGAAGGCGGCGTCGCCCGGCAGCCGGCCCGCCGACTCCCAGCCGGGGCGCTCCCAGCCGGCGTACACCAGGGTGAGCGCGAGCAGCACGAGGGCGGAGAGGGGGACGTACCGCACCAGGCGCCGGTCGAGTTCGCCGTCCGGCCGGCTTTCGGTGCGGCCCCGGCGGCAGACCACCCCCACCACGGCGCACGCCCCGGCGGCCAGCACCACTTCCAGGAGCAGTCCGAGGACGGCGAGGGCGGCCGGGCCTCCCGGCCCGCGGTCGTGGCGGGCGGCGGCGGAGCCGACGGCCGCCGCGACCGTCAGCAGCCCGGCGGCGGTGTGGGCGGCGCGCAGCCGGGCGACCAGGCGCCGGCCGTACCAGAAGCCGGGGCGGCCCAGTGCGGTGTGGCCGTCGTCCTCCTCGGACCCGGGGTCGTGGGCCATCGGCCGCTGGGACTCGTACGTGCTCCAGGTGCGCAGCGACAGGAACCACAGCAGGCCGGTGAGGGCGGTGGGCACCAGGGCGGCGAGCGCGAGCCTGCGGCCCGGCGCGCTCCACCAGCCGCCGTCGGAGATGCCGGGCGAGAGGAAGCCGAGCCAGGAGTGCCGTTCGGCGCACGCGTGGGTGCCCGCGCACTGCCAGGCGGCCAGGTCGAGGGCGACCTCGCAGGCGGCCGCGACGAGGAGCACGGTCAGGCTCAGTCCGGCCAGCCGCACCAGGAGCCCGTACAGCCGGACCGTGCGCCGGCGGCCCCGGGCGGTGGGGCGCATCCAGTGGGCGAGGTTGACGACCATGAAGGGCAGCAGCAGTAACCACAGGGCGCGGGTGCCGTTGCCGGAAGTCAGGTTGCACCACACGTACGCCTCGGGGACGGGCTCCTCCGGGCGCCGGGCGGGCTGCCGCTCCGCGTCGGCGTCGTCGGCGCGGCGGAAGACGGCGGCGATGTCGTCCCCGGTGATCCGGACCGTGCGCGGATCGTCGAGCATCTCCTCGGGTGTGGTGCCGCCCACTCCGTGGACCAGGAGTTCCAGAGCGGTACCGGACTGCGGTGGCCGGGTTCCCGGACCCCCGGCCGCCTCGGCCGGACCTCGTTGCTGCGCGCTCTCCACTGCCCTGCACATCCCCCGTGACACCCCGTCGGCTCCGTCGGTGCTGACCCAGGATCTCCCGTGGCGGAGCGGCCCGCACCCCTCGTCACGTAATCTCCCCGATCCGTGTGACAAGCAAGCAACATACGGGACATCAATGACATGCGCGCGACGAACTGCCGGTGGCGCCGCCCGCGGCCCGGCATGCGAGGATGAGACGTCCGCGCGCCGGTGACGGGCGGCGACCTGCTCGTGACAGGGCGCGGGGCGTGTCGGACGGCTTTGCGGCGAAAGGACCGGAGCGTACGTGAGCGAGAATCAGAACCTGCTCGCGGAGCAGCGGCGCACCCTGATCCTCGACGAGGTCCGGCGCCGGGGCGGGGTCCGGGTCAACGAGCTGACCCGCAAGCTCGGGGTGTCGGACATGACGGTCCGCCGCGACCTCGACGCGCTGGCCCGGCAGGGCGTGCTGGAGAAGGTGCACGGCGGCGCGGTCCCGGTGGTCGAGGCGAGCACGCACGAACCCGGGTTCGAGGCGAAGTCGGGTCTGGAGCTGAGCGCCAAGGAGGACATCGCGCGGGCGGCGGCCGAACTGGTCTCCCCGGGCGCGGCGATCGCGGTCTCGGGCGGTACGACCACGTTCGCGCTGGCGCACCGGCTGCTCGACGTACCCGACCTCACGGTGGTCACCAACTCGGTGCGGGTGGCCGATGTCTTCCACGCGGCGCAGCGCAGCTCGGGGCCCCGGCAGGGCGCGGCCACGGTCGTGCTGACGGGCGGGGTGCGCACGCCGTCCGACTCGCTGGTGGGGCCGGTGGCCGACCAGGCGATCGCGGCGCTCCACTTCGATCTGCTGTTCCTCGGGGTGCACGGGATATCGGTGGAGGCGGGACTGTCGACGCCGAACCTCGCGGAGGCCGAGACCAACCGCCGGCTGGTGCAGTCGGCCCGGCGGGTGGTCGTGGTAGCCGACCACACCAAGTGGGGCACGGTGGGGCTGAGTTCGTTCGCCTCCCTGGAGCAGGTCGACACCCTCGTCACGGACTCCGGGCTGCCCGGGCCGGCGCGCGCGGAGGTGTCCGAGCATCTGCGGCGGCTGGTGGTGGCGGGCGAGCCCGAGGACCCCGCGCAGCCCGAGGACTGCGCGCAGTCCGAGGACATCTGACGGGACGCCGGCCGGGGCGCCCGGCGGGCAGGCGTACCGCGTCGACGTGAGCGGCGTGCCGGGTGCCCGCGTCCCGGCCGAGGAGCGGCGGCCGGGACGGGCCCGCGCGTGCGGTGGACGTCGACGGCCGACGCACGGCGCTGTTCCCGCCCACGTCGGGGGCGGGCGGCCCCGGCCGGGGCGATGTCGCCGGTCCTGCGGCTCGCGGGCAGCTTGTCAGCCGGGCCAGGTGCCGGTGCTCAGCAGGGACTCGATGGCCGCCGTGCAGGGTGCGATGTCCAGGTGCTGCTCGGCCAGCCAGGCGTCCGAGTAGTACTTGTCCAGGTACCGGTCCCCCGGATCGCACAGCAGCGTCACCACGCTCCCCCGCCGCCCCTCGGCCACCATCTCCGCGACGAGTTTCAGCGCGCTCCACAGTCCGGTGCCGGTGGAGCCGCCCGCCTTGCGGCCGATGGCCCGTTCCAGGGCGCGGACCGCCGCGACGCTCGCCGCGTCGGGCACCTTCATCATCCGGTCGATCGCGCCGGGCACGAAGCTCGGCTCCATACGGGGCCGCCCGATGCCCTCGATACGGGAACCGCGGTCACAGGCGACGTCCGGATCGCCGGTGGTCCAGCCCTCGAAGAAGCACGAGTTCTCCGGGTCGGCGACGCAGACGCGGGTGTCGTACTGCATGTAGTGGACGTAGCGCGCGAGAGTGGCCGAGGTGCCGCCGGTGCCGGCCGTGGCGACGATCCACGCCGGCACCGGGAACCGTTCCAGCCGCAGCTGGCGGAAGATCGATTCGGCGATGTTGTTGTTGCCGCGCCAGTCGGTGGCCCGTTCCGCGTAGGTGAACTGGTCCATGTAATGGCCGCCGGTCTCCACCGCGAGGCGGGCCGACTCCTCGTACATCTTCCGCGGGTCGTCCACGAAGTGGCACTGCCCGCCGTGGAACTCGATCAGGCGGCACTTCTCCGCGCTCGTCGTGCGCGGCATGACGGCGACGAAGGGCACGCCGATCAGTTTCGCGAAGTACGCCTCGGACACGGCCGTGGAGCCGCTGGACGCCTCGATCACCGGGCGGCCCGGGCGGATCCAGCCATTGCACAGTCCGTACAGGAAGAGCGAACGGGCCAGCCGGTGCTTGAGGCTGCCGGTCGGGTGGGTCGACTCGTCCTTCAGGTAGAGGTCGATGCCCCACCGCTCGGGCAGCGGGAAAAGCAGCAGATGGGTGTCGGCCGAGCGGTTGGCGTCGGCCTGCACCCTGCGCACGGCCTCTTTCAGCCATGCCCGGTAGGCGGGGTCGCTGTGGTCGACGTCCAGGGTGGTGCCGGTCGAAGGCTGGTGGGGGGTGCTCACGGCGGGGCTCCTTACACTGAGCGCCGACGGCGTCTCGCGCGTCCGGCTTCCCGATCATAAACACCATCCGAACAGCCTCTCACCTGCATAAACATATCTTTGGGCGCCTCAAAGGCACCCTGGGGCACAGGGGGCGCGAGGGCGCAGGGACACCGGGGTACGAGCGCTCCCCGTGCCCCGGGCGACAAAGGCGCGTGCACTGGTGCCGGGCGTCGGGTGCGGGCAGACTGCACCGGCGGGAGCAATTCCCGTACCGGGGCACACTGGATCTGGACAGGAGCCGGCCCGCGGAGCGCGGTCCGGTACACCGAACGCGCACAAGGGGGCGGGCGGCATGGCGGAGCCGGAGTTCACGGCCAGGGGCGTGCGGATCGGCAAGCGGCTGCGTTCGCTCACCCGGGCCGGACAGGTGCGTATCAGCGGCGGGCGGCTGGAGTTGCTCACCAGCTACGGCAGTGAGATCGACAGCGCGCCGGTGCAGGCGGTACGGGCGTCCCGGCCCTGGTTCGCGCCGGAGGACCGGGCACTGGCCGATCTCAACGGCAACCGCTACCTGCTCACCCTCGGCGACCACGACCCCGCACCGGGCGAACCCGGCCCGCCGGCGGCCCGCCGTTTCATAGAAGCCGTCCGCCGGGCGTCGGGGCGTGGCGCCTGAGATGTACGCGAGTTGCGCCGCCTCACCCCCTGCGTCACTCTGGTCTCACGTCACTCTGGGTTTACCGGCGATAACGCTGCGAACCAGCCCGCCGGCCATGACAGCAGGCGGCAGTGTCACGCAGGCGCCCTGCTGGATCCGTACTCCGTGTTCTTCCGGACGTTCCTCCGGACCTGACATCGGGAGTCGCAGCTGTGATCAGTCATCCAAGCAGGCACTGCACGGTGGAGCTGCAAGCCCTGCCGTCGCGGATCGGCCAGGTCCGCAGAATCGTATCTGCGCAGTTGCGCTACTGGCATATGGACCCGCTGATAGACCGGGCCTCGCTCGGTGTGACGGAGCTGTTGTCCAACGTCCACCGGCACGCCCGGCCCGACAAGACGTGCACCGTCGAGATGGAGCTGCGGCTCGACCGGCTCAAGGTCTCGGTGCGCGACCACGACCCGCGCCTGCCGGTCGTGGCGGACGCCGGTCCGCTCGCCACCTGCGGGCGCGGGCTCGCGATGGTGGCCGCGATGAGCGAGAGCTGGGGCGCGGCGCCGGACGGCGAGGCCGGGAAGACCGTGTGGTTCATCCTGCCGACGCCGTCCCCGGCCGCCCCGCCCGCCTGGGACCGGCGTCCGCTGCTCACGGCCGGTGAACGCCCCGAGCGCCTTTTCCCGGAGGTCGCGCTCGTCGAGCACGCCGCCGAGGGCCACCGGCCCGCACCCGCTCCCGCCCGGTCCGCCGTTGCCGGCTGACCGGGCGGTGACCCAGCCGCCACCGGAGCCCCTCGGCCCGGTTCGCCCACGGGGCGGCAGCCCGCGCCCGCGGCACCGCCCGAGGCCGCGCGAAGGCCCGCCCGGTACACGCCCCGGCGGGCCCGGCCGTCCGCCGTCACCGCGTGGCGACGGCGCGGAGCACGTCCGGCCGAGCGGTGACCGGGCACCGCGACGGGCGAGCCGGCGCCCCTCGCGCTCCGTCCGGGGCCGCGGCGTCCACCCCACAGTGCGCGGAACAGCTCGACTCATGTAACTACTGGTATGTACACTGGCTGCCGTGAGCACCTCGGAACGACTGATCGAATCCACCCGCGAACTGCTGTGGGAGCGCGGCTACGTGGGCACCAGCCCGAAGGCGATCCTGGAGCGGGCGGGCGCCGGCCAGGGCAGCATGTACCACCACTTCAAGGGGAAGCCGGATCTCGCGCTGGCCGCGATCAGGCGGACCGCCGAGGAGATGCGGACCGCGGTCGCGGCGGTCCTGGACGGTCCCGGCACGCCGTACGAGCGCATCGAGGCGTATCTGCTGCGCGAGCGCGACGCGCTGCGCGGCTGTCCGGTCGGGCGGCTCACCATGGATCCGGAGGTCGTCGCCGACGAGTCGCTGCGCGCGCCGGTGGACGAGACCGTGGCCTGGCTGCGCGCGCGACTGGCCGAGGCCGTCGAGGAGGGCAAGGCGCAGGGCGGGTTCGCGCCGGGTCTGGACAGCGACGAGATCGCGGCGGCCGTCGTCGCGACCGTCCAGGGCGGCTATGTCCTCGCCCGCGCCTCCGGCTCCCCCGCCGCCTTCGACGCGGCCGTACGCGGTCTGCTCTCCCTGCTCGCGCCGAACGGCCGATGACGCATCTCACCGACTCCGGCCCGGGAGGCCCCGTTGCACGCCCTGCAGTACCGGCTCACCCTGCCCGCCGACTACGACATGGGGATCGTCCGGGACCGCGTGGCCCGTCGCGGGCATCTGCTCGACGCGTGGCCGGGCCTCGGCGTCAAGGCGTATCTGGTGCGCGAGCGCGGGGTGCACGGTTCGCCGGTCAACCAGTACGCGCCGTTCTACCTGTGGAACACGGTGGCCGGCATGAACGCCTTCCTCTGGGGCGGCGGCTTCCAGGGGATCGCCGACGACTTCGGACGGCCCCCGGTGCGGCAGTGGACGGGGCTCGCCCACGAGGAGGGGGCGGCCGCGGACGACCCGGCGGTCGTCGCCGTCCTGCACCGGCGCCCGGTGCCGGACGGCGTGCCGGTGGGCGAGGTGGCCGAGGAGGCGGTCCGGGAGTGCGCGCGGCTGGCCGGCGCGGACGGAGCGGTGCTCGCGGCGGCCGCCGTGGACACCGGCCGCTGGGAACTGGTGCACTTCTCGCTCTGGCGGCACGACGCGCCCGCGGCGGACGGCGAGGTCTTCCAGGTGCTGCGCCTGTCGGCGCCGGAGCGGGACCTGCTGCCCCGGGGACGCCGGTGGTGACCGCCGCCGCCCGGTCGCCGGACGGCGGTCCCGGGATGCCGTGTCCGCCGGACCGGATGCGGCCCCGCCCCGGGCACGCCGTCGGTGCGGAGGCGGTGGACCGCGTGCTCACCGGGGATCCCGGCCGTGCCCTCGCCGTGGCCCTCGGCTGAGCCCCGGCCGGGCGCCGGCGGTCAGGTGGCCGCCTGGTCGCTGTCCCGCATCGCGCCCCAGCCGTGCCAGCGCTCGACCTCGATCCAGGTGCTGACCCGGGCGCGCTTCCGCTCCGGGTACGGGTTGCCGGTGTAGTGCCGGGAGAGGCGGTCGATGTCGGCCAGGCCCTCGTCGTCGTACAGGCCGGTGGCGCGGCCGATCAGGGTGACGTGGGTGTACCAGTCGTCCTCGGCCAGGACGGTGAGGGTGATGCGCGGGTCGCGGCGCAGGTGCTTCAGGCGCACCCGGCCCTCGTCGAGGTTGATCAGCGCGCGGCCGTCCTCCCACAGGTACCAGGTGGGGGTGGAGACGGGGGTGCCGTCGGAGCGGAGCGTGGCCATGACGCAGGGGTTGGGGCGGCGCAGCAGGGCGTCGGCCTCGGGGGGCAGCGGGGGCTTGGACACTGTGGACTCCTCGGTGGGTTCGGCGGTGGGACGCGGTCAGGCGGTGGGGACGTCGTCGAAGCTGGCGTAGTAGGCGGCGGCCATGTCCTCGTCGCCGTGGCCCAGGTCCGCGGCGCGCTCCAGGCGTTCGGCGCTCGCGGCGGCCACGTCCAGGCGGACGCCGTGCCGTTCGCCGGCCCGCACGATCAGTCTGGCGTCCTTGGCGGCGGTGGTCACGGCGAACTGGGCCGGGGACAGCCGCCCGTCGAGGATCAGGGCGGCCTTGGCGCGCAGATAGCCCATGTCGAGCGGGCCGCCGGCGATGAGGTCGAAGAAGCCGTCCGGTGCGACGTCGAGGGCCCGGGCCAGGGCGAGGGTCTCGCCGGCGGCGGCGGTGGCCGCGAGCACCCAGCTGTTGGCGACCAGCTTCAGCCGGGTCGCGCTGCCCGTCGCGCCGTCCTCCCCGGTCCACACGGTGCGGGCGCCCACGGCGTCGAAGACGGGGGTCACCCTGTCCCGGCCCTCGGCGGGCCCGGCGGCGAGCACGGTCAGCCGGCCGGCCTCGGCGGGCTGACGGGTGCCCAGGACCGGGGCGTCGTAGAAGAGCAGGCCCTGTTCGCGGGCGAAGCCGGCCAGTTCGGCGACTCCCTCGATCCCCGCGGTGGTGGACTGCGCCCAGGCGGTGCCGCGGCGCAGGGCGGGTGCCGCCCTGCGCATCGTCTCCAGGGTGGCGGGGCCGTCGTGCAGCACGGTCAGCACGACGTCGGCGGAGTCGACCGCCTCGGCGGGGGTGTCGGCGACGTGCGCGCCGTCGGCGGCGAGCGGGTCGGCCTTCGCGCGGGTGCGGTTCCAGGCGCGGACGGTGTGGCCGGCGCGGGCGAGGTTGCGGGCCATCGCGGCGCCCATGATGCCGGTGCCCAGGACGCTCACGGTGAGCTGTTCGGTCATGACGTCGGCTTTCTGTCGGTCGGGCCGTCCTCCGGTACCAGTGCCCCGAGCGGATCGTCCAGTACCGGCTGCCAGGCAAGTTCCGCCGCACCGACCAGGCTGTTGTGGTCCAGGGTGCAGGGCAGGATCGGGACTCCGCCGCTGCGGCCCCACAGACTGCGGTCGGCGACGACGGCGCGGAGCCGGTCCGGATCGGCCTCCAGCAGGGTGCGGTGCAGGCCGCCGAGGATGATCCGGTCCGGGTTCAGGATGTTCACCAGTCCGGCGAGGCCCAGGCCGAGGCGGTCGATGAGGGCCTCGGTGGCGGTGCGCACGTCCGGGTCGTCGTACTGTCCGCGGATGAGGTCGTCGGCCTGTCTCAGCAGGGACATCTCGGGGCCGGGTGCGCGTCCCGCCGCGGTGAGCAGGGCCAGCGGGTCCGCCTCGACGTCCAGGCAGCCGCGGCTGCCGCAGTGGCAGGGGCGGCCCTCGGGGTTGACGGTGAGGTGGCCGACCTCCAGGGCGAGTCCCGCGCTGCCCGAGTGCAGGCGGCCGTCGAGGACCAGGGCGCCGCCCACCCCGCGGTGGCCGGTGGCCACGCACAGCAGATCGCGGGAGCCGCGCCCGGCACCGTGCCGGTGTTCGGCGAGGGCGACGAGATTGACGTCGTTGGCCGCGAAGGCGGGCCCTTCGAGGCCGGCCGCGCGCACCTGCTCGGCGAAGATCTCCCGGACCGCTGCCCCCGCGGGCCAGGCCAGGTGCAGGGGGTTGAGTGCCAGCCCTTCCGGTTCGGCCACCGCCGAGGGCACGGCGAGCCCGGCGCCCACGCACCGCCGTCCGGTCTCCCGCAACAGCTCGGCGCCGGCCGCGACCACGGACCCGAGGACCTTCGCCGGGTCCGCGTCGACGACCTCGCAGCCGGGCGCCGTGGCGACGATACGGCCGCCGAGCCCGACCAGGGCCGCCCGGAAACCGTCGGAGTGCACCTGCGCGGCGAGCGCCACGGGGCCGTCCTCGGCGACGGAGAGCCGGTGCGAGGGGCGACCCTGCGAGCCGGTCGCCGCAGCGGGCCGGGCGTCCACCCGGATCAGTCCGAGCGCCTCCAGCTCGGCGGCGACCGCTCCGGCGGTCGCCCGGGTCACGCCGAGCTCGGCGGTGAGCACCGCGCGGGTCGGCGCGCGTCCGGTGTGCACGAGCTCCAGCGCGGGCCCGAGCGCACCGCGTCCCCGGTCCAGCCGCGTCCTCGAGGTGGTCCCTTCCCCCGCCGGCCGGGGGTCCGCCTTCCCGCTCATGCAGGCGAGTCTCCCATGATCCGCAAACCGGCGCGGGCCACCGGCCGCCGGCCCGCGGCGTGCTGTCCGGCCGTCCGTGGCTCCCCCCTGTCGGACGCGGCCCGAGCCGGGGCTCGGCTAGCCTGGCAGCACGATGAACGACCGTATGACGACTCCCTGGGGCGAGCCGGTGCTGGCCCGTTTCCCCGAGGACCCACGCGACAGGCTGCGGGCCTGGGACGCGTCCGACGCGTATCTCCTCAGGCATCTCGCCGAGCGGCAGGTCCCGCTCACCGGCACGGTCGTGGTCGTCGGTGACCGCTGGGGCGCGCTGGCCACGGCGCTCGCGGCGCACCGGCCGACGCAGATCACCGACTCCTGGCTCGGGCAGGAGGCGACCCGCGCCAACCTGGCCCGCAACGGCGCCGGGCCGGACACGGTCCGTCTGCTCAGCACCCAGGACCCGCCGCCGGACCGGATCGACGTGCTGCTGGTGCGGGTGCCGAAGAGCCTGGCACTGCTGGAGGACCAGCTGCTGCGGCTGGCACCGGCGGTGCACGCGGACACGGTCGTCGTCGGCACCGGCATGGTGAAGGAGATCCACACCTCGACGCTGCACCTGTTCGAGCGGATCCTCGGCCCCACCCGCACCTCGCTCGCCGAGCAGAAGGCCCGCCTGATCTTCTGCACACCGGATCCCGGACGGGAACGCCCCGCCAGCCCCTGGCCCTACCGCTACACCCTGCCCGACGGCATCGGCCCCGTCTCCGGGCGGACCGTCGTCAACCACGCGGGCGTCTTCTGCGCCGACCGCCTCGACATCGGCACCCGCTTCTTCCTCCAGCACCTGCCCGCCGCCCGGGGCGGCGGGCGGGTGGTGGACCTGGGCTGCGGCAACGGCGTCGTCGGCACGGCGGCGGCGCTGGCCGACCCGGCGGCCGAGGTGCTGTTCGTGGACGAGTCCTTCCAGGCGGTGGCGTCCGCGCAGGCGACGTTCCGGGCGAACGACGTCCCCGGCGCCGCCGAGTTCCGGGTCGGTGACGGCCTGGCGGGCGTGCCGGACGGCAGTGCCGACCTGGTGCTCAGCAACCCTCCCTTCCACTCCCATCAGGCGACCACCGGCGCCACGGCCCGGCGCATGTTCACCGGTGCCCGGCGGACCCTGCGCCCGGGCGGCGAGCTGTGGGTGGTCGGCAACCGGCACCTGGGGTACCACGTGACGCTGCGGCGGCTGTTCGGCAACAGCGAAGTGGTGGCGTCGGACCGGAAGTTCGTGGTGCTGAAGGCGGTGAAGCGGTAGTTCAGGGCGCCGCGCCGGGGGCCGGTCCCAGCACCTCGATGACGGCCGCCACCGCCCGGGTCATCGCCTCCCGGCCCACGGTGAGGTAGCCGCGGGAGTCGACCGCCTCGGGGTGGGCGGTGAGGAACTGTCTGATCGCGCCGGTCATGGCGATGTTCAGCGCGGTTCCGACGTTGACCTTGGCGATGCCGCCCGTGACCGCCGCGGCGAGTTCGTCGTCGGGGAGGCCGGAGGAGCCGTGCAGGACGAGGGGGACGTCCAGGGCGGCGGTCAGCCGTTCGAGGAGGGCGTGGTCGACGCGGGCGGTGCGGGTGGTCATGGCGTGGGTGGTGCCGACGGCGACGGCCAGCGCGTCCACGCCGGAGTCCGCGACGAAGGCGCGGGCCCGGTCGGGGTCGGTACGGGCGCCGGGGGCGTGGGCGTCCAGCGCGCCCTGCCCGTCCTTGCCGCCGATCTCCCCCAGTTCGGCCTCGATCCACAGCCCTCGGGCGTGGGCCCAGTCGACGGCGGCCCGGGTCGCGGCGAGGTTGTCGGCGTACGGCAGCCGGGCCGCGTCGTACATCACGGAGCCGAACCCCGCGTCCGCGGCCTGACGCAGCAGGGCGTCGCTGCGGACGTGGTCGAGGTGCAGCGCGACGGGCACGGCGGCGCGTTCGGCGGCGGCGACGGCGGCGCGGGCGAGCGGGAGCAGCCGTCCCCGGCGGAACGTCACGGCGTTCTCGCTGACCTGGAGGACGACGGGGGCGTTCGACGCCTCGGCGCCGGCGATGACGGCCTCGATGTGTTCGAGCGTGATGATGTTGAACGAGGCGACCGCCGAGCGGCGTTCGGCGGCGCGGGTGACGAGCTCGCCGGTGGTGGTGAGGGGCACGGTCCGTCCTTTCCGGCGGGTCAGGGCGCGAGGACGACGGAACGGGTGAGGTGCCGGGGCCGGTCGGGATCCAGACCGCGGGCCGCCGCGACGGCCACCGCGAGCCGCTGGGCGCGCACCAGTTCGGCGAGCGGGTCGAGGGTGCCCTCGACCCACAGTCCGCCGGTGTCGCGGACCTGCCGGGCCAGCCCGTCGGGGGCCGTGCCGAACATCCACGTGGCCGTCCCCCGCGTGGTGATGCTGATGGGTCCGTGCCGGTACTCCATCGCCGGATAGGCCTCCGTCCAGGACTGTGCCGCTTCGCGCATCTTCAGCCCGGCCTCACGGGCCAGTCCGACGCTCCAGCCGCGGCCGAGGAAGGTGAACTGACGGCAGTCCACGAGCCCTTCGGGCAGCGGTGTCGCGAGGGCCGTCCGCGCGTCCTCCTCGACCGCCCCGGTGTGCAGTCCGAGGTGGGCGCGGAGCAGGGTGAGGGCCGTGGTCGCGAACCGGGTCTGGACGACGGAGCGTTCGTCCGCGTAGTCGAGGACGGCCGTCCCGTCGGCGAGCGACATCACGGGGGTGCCGGGGTCGGCGGTGACCGCGGTGGTGCGGACGCGGCCCCTCAGCCCGCCGAGCAGGTCCAGGACTTCGGTGGTGGTGCCGGAGCGGGTGAGGGCGACGACATGGTCGTAGGCCCGTCGGTGCGGGAACTCCGAGGCGGCGAAGGCGTCGGTCTCGCCCTGGCCCGCGTCCTCGCGCAGGGCGGCGACCGCCTGTGCCATGAAGTACGACGTGCCGCAGCCGACCACCGCGACCCGCTCCCCCGGCGCCGGCAGCACCGGGCCGTGCGCCCCGGCCTGCGCGGCGGCGCGCCGCCAGCACTCGGGCTGGCTGTTGAGTTCGTCCTCGACATGCGTCATGCCGCGCCTCCGGAGGCTCGATGATTGTTCTTGCAAGATAGAGCGCCGTTTCGAGCATAATCAAGCATCAGGTCGCCCAGGGGATGCGTTAAGGTCACCGGGGACCGAGGGAACGGGAGGGCGGATGTCGCGCGACGCCCGCTGGAAGGCACTGCTGGACCTGCTCGTCGAGCGCGGACGGCTGGACGTCGAGGAGGCGGCCGGCGAGCTGGCGGTGTCGGCCGCGACCATCCGGCGCGACTTCGACCGGCTCGCCGAGCAGCAGATGCTGGTGCGCACCCGGGGCGGCGCGGTGGTGCACGGGGTGTCGTACGAGCTGCCGCTGCGCTACAAGACCGCGCGGCACGCCCCGGAGAAGCAGCGGATCGCGAAGGCGGTCGCGGATCTCGTCGCGCCGGGCGAGGCGGTCGGGCTGACGGGCGGCACCACCACCACGGAGGTGGCGCGGGCGCTGGCCGTACGCGGCGATCTCGCCTCCGGGTCACCCGCCCTGACCGTCGTGACGAACGCGCTGAACATCGCCAACGAACTGGCCGTACGGCCGCAGTTCAAGATCGTGCTGACCGGCGGGGTGGCGCGGCCCCAGTCGTACGAGCTGGTCGGGCCGCTCGCGGACGGGGTGCTGGGGCAGATCACGCTGGACGTGGCGGTGCTCGGCGTCGTCGCCTTCGACGCCGGGCACGGTGCGGCGGCCCATGACGAGGCGGAGGCCGCGACCAACCGGCTGCTGTGCGAGCGGGCCGCGCGGGTGGTCGTGGCCGCCGACTCCAGCAAACTCGGCCGGCGGGCGTTCGCCCGGATCTGCGCGGCCGGGTCGGTGGACACCCTGGTCACGGACTCGGCGGCGGACCCGGAGGAGGTGCGCCGCTTCGAGGAGGCGGGACTGCGGGTCGTCGCCGTCTGAGCGGATCGCCGGGCAGGACCTAAGCTGGCAGGTGGGGCGTGCCGGGCCAGGGAGGCTGCGATGGGCGGGACGACCGAGGAGCGGGACACGTTCGGGACGCGCCGGTACGTGCCCATCGCCGACCACGGGCTGATCGGCGACCTGCGCAGCGTGGCCCTGGTGGGCACGGACGGCACCGTCGACTGGTACTGCTGCCCGTCCTTCGACTCGCCGAGCGTCTTCGCCGCGATCCTGGACGCCGATCGCGGCGGCTGCTTCGAACTGGCGGCGGCCGTGCCCGCGCGCACCAGGCAGTTCTACTTCCCCGACACCAACGTCCTGATCACCCGGTTCTTCACCGAGGAGGGGCTCGGTGAGGTGCAGGACTTCATGCCTGTCGCCGACGAGCCCGTCGAGAAGAGGCGGCACCGGCTGATCCGGCGGGTGGTGTGCGTGCGCGGCTCCCTGCCGTTCCGGACCCGGGTGGCACCGCGCTTCGGCTACGGCACCCGGCCGCACACCCTGCGGCTGGACGACGGCATCGCGGTCTTCGACTCCCGGGACCTGTCCCTCGCGCTCACCTCGACCGTCCCGCTGGAGACGGACGGACCGGACGTGCGGGCCGAATTCAAACTGACCGAGGGCGAGACGGCGGTGTTCGCCCTGGACCAGGTGGGCGAGGGGGTGCCCCCGAGCCAGTGCGAGTGCGGGGAGGCGGAGAGGCAGTTCGGCGCGACGGTGGCGTACTGGAGGCGCTGGCTGTCCTCCTCGCGCTACCGGGGCCGCTGGCGGGAGATGGTGCACCGCTCCGCCCTCACGCTGAAGCTGCTCACCTACGCGCCGACCGGCGCGATCGTGGCGGCGCCGACGACCAGCCTGCCCGAGGAGTTCGGCGGGGAACGCAACTGGGACTACCGGTACGTGTGGGTGCGCGACGCGGCGTTCTGTGTGTACGCGCTGCTGCGGCTGGGCTTCGCCGAGGAGGCCGAGGCGTTCATGGGGTTCGTCTCGCGGCACATCAGCCCGGGCGACGGCAGCCCGTCGGGCCCCCTGCAGATCATGTACGGCATCGACGGCCGCACCGAACTCCCCGAGCGCGAACTGGACCACCTGGAGGGCCACCGGGGGTCGGCACCGGTCCGCATCGGCAACGCGGCGGCCGACCAGCTGCAACTGGACGTCTACGGGGCGCTGATCGACTCCGTCTACCTGTACGACAAGTGGGCCGAGCCCGTCTCCAGCGAGCAGTGGGACCATGTGACGGCACTGGTGGACTGGGTGTGCGCGCACTGGGACCAGCCCGACGAGGGCATCTGGGAGTCGCGCGGCGGACGGAGGAACTTCCTGTATTCGCGGCTGATGTGCTGGGTGGCGATCGAGCGGGCCGTCCGGATGGCCAACCGGCGCGGCCTGCCCGCCGACCTCCCGCGCTGGCAGGCGACCCGCGACACCATCTACCGGCGGATCATGAGCCGCGGCTGGTCGGCGTCGCGCCGGGCCTTCGTGCAGCACGAGGACGGCAACGTCCTGGACGCGGCGGTTCTGATGATGCCGTTGGCGAAGTTCATCGCGCCGACCGACCCCAAGTGGCTGTCCACGCTCGACTCCCTCGCCGGGGACCTGGTGTCCGACTCCCTGGTCTACCGCTACGACCCGCGGTCGAGCCCGGACGGGCTGCACGGCGACGAGGGCACCTTCTCCATCTGCTCGTTCTGGTACGTCGAGGCGCTGACCCGGGCCGGACGGCTCGACGAGGCGTCCCTGGCCTTCGAGAAGATGCTGACGTACGGCAACCATCTCGGCCTGTACGCCGAGGAGATCAGCTGCACCGGGGAACAACAGGGCAACTTCCCGCAGGCGTTCACGCATCTCGCGCTGATCAGCGCCGCGTTCAACCTGGACCGGGCGCTCGGCTGAGGCCCGGTGGCCCCGCCGCGGCGTCCGGACCGCGCGGACCCGCGGTGCGGCCGGCGCTTTCCGGACGGCCCGCGCACCGGTGGGCCGGGCCGGGCGGACCACTCGATTGGATCATGCGTACCGTGGGCACCTGGTGTTGTCCGCCCCCGGAGCGGACGCGCCACTCCACGATGCCACCGCGGGAGAGACCGATGACCGAGCCGCCCACCACCGACCAGGACGTCACCCGTCCCCTCACCGGCCCCGTGCCGCCCGCCGACGGACTGCGCAGGATCGCCTCCGCAGTGCTCGGCGATCTCAGGGCCGTGGACGGCGCCCTGTACGCGGCGGTGGCGGCCACCCCCACGCCAGCCCTGGACCGGGCACTGCGCCGCCTGTCCCACACCGCCGACCACTCCAAGATCTCGTTCGCCGTCGCCGGTGTCCTCGCACTGGGCGGGGCACGGCCGCGCCGGGCGGCGCTCGCCGGGGTCGGCGCCATCGCCGTGGCGTCGGCGTCGGCCAACCTGCTGGGCAAGCGCCTGGTCCGCAGGGCCCGCCCGGACCGGGAGGCGGCCCGGGTGACGGTGGACCGGCACGTGCCGATGCCGACGTCGGCCTCCTTCCCCTCCGGGCACACCGCGTCGGCGGTCGCGTTCGCCACGGCGGTCGGTACGGTCCTGCCCGCCGCGTCGGTGCCGCTCGGGGCGCTGGCGGGCGCGGTCGGCTACTCCCGTGTCCACACCGGTGTGCACTACCCGGGCGACGTGGCCGCGGGCGCCGTTCTCGGCATCGCCAGCGCCGCCGCCGCCCTCGCGGTGGCGGCAGCCCGCTTTCCGGCGTCCTACGCCCCCGGCCGGGCACGGTTCCTGCGGCGCCCCTGACGGACGGGGGCGGACCGCGTCGATACGGACCGGACCGGCGCCGACGGGGTGCCACGAGCGCCTGCGGCGAACGGCGGCGAACGGCCGCGGTCGCCGCCTGCGGCGCGGAGGGGACGGGCGGGGGAGGAGGAGACTCTCGGAAAGAGCTTTCCCCCGACCTGCGGCCCCGGGCGGGACCGCAGGCGGGGCCCTCCGCACCTCCACGACCCCGGCCGGGCGGCCTGCGGTCCCGCTACGCCCGCGCCTCGCCCCCCGGCCGAAGCCCGCCGACGCGCTCGCCGGCCCCGCCTCGCTGCCCCAGGAACAGGTAACGCCGCTCCGGCCGCCCCGTCGCCCCGTACCGCAGTGACACCTCGACGCTGCCGAGGGTGTGGAAGTGCTCCAGGTAGCGGCGGGCGCTGACCCGGGAGACACCGGTCAGACCGGCGCACTCGGTGGCCGACAGCGTGCCGTCGGCCTCACGCAGGACGCGCTCGATCAACCCGGCGGTCTCCGCGCTCATCCCCTTGGGGAGCACGGGCGACGGCGGCACCGCCGCCCCCGCCAGCACCCGGTCGACGTCCGCCTGCCCACGGACCACCGTGCCGAGCAGCCGGCCGCGCTGGACGGCATAGCGCTCGAGCCGCCCCCGCAGGTCCTCGAACTCGAACGGCTTGAGCAGGTAGTCGACGACCCCGTGCCGGACCGCACCGCGCACCGCGTCCGCCTCCCGGGCGGCGCTGATGACCATCACGTCGCAGTCGTGCCCGGCGGTGCGCAGCCGGGGGATGACGTCCAGACCGAAGAGATCGGGCAGATACAGGTCGAGCAGCACCAGATCGGGACGGAGTTCGTCCACGGCGGCGACGGCCTGCTCACCGGTTCCGGCGACGCCGACGACCCGGAAGACGTCGAGGCGTTCGACGTAGGCGCGGTGCACCCGGGCCACTCTGAAGTCGTCGTCGACCACGAGCACGTCGATCGTGTCGCCGCTCGCGGGCGTGGCGTGCTCGCCCCGCGTGCTGGTCATCGGTTCCGCTCCTTCCGCCACCGCGCCGGTGAGGTGGCCGGTGGCCGTGCGGGCGGACGGTCCGCCCCCGCCCCGCGCGACACGGCGTCGCACGGGTGCCGGAGCCGCCCATGATGGCGCCCACCTGCGGCCGGGGAAAGAGACGTACGCCACTGGCGCCGCCGCGCTGACGCAATGACCACAACCTCCATTGGTTCCGCAAGCGCGACAGCCCGGCGGTGCGCGGGCACCATGTGGCCCGCGTCACCCTCCCCCCACAGGGCCTGGCGTGATCCCAGACGACCGACCGACAGGTGGTGGCACTCGTGCGCCTGCGCACACCCCTCGCCCTGCTCGGGGCCGCCGTGCTCGTACTCGTGGGCCCCCCGCTGCTCACGACCGGCAGCGGCGCCG
Organism: Streptomyces sp. NPDC016640; assembly: GCF_043076215.1. Classification (NCBI taxonomy): domain Bacteria; kingdom Bacillati; phylum Actinomycetota; class Actinomycetes; order Kitasatosporales; family Streptomycetaceae; genus Streptomyces; species Streptomyces sp. NPDC016640. The sequence continues at coordinate 310,458 of NZ_JBIBRG010000004.1, read as the reverse complement.
AGAGCGGCACACAGATCCCGGGCCTGCGTTTCATGGTTCCCAACACGCCCGGCGGCGGCTACGACATCACCGCCCGTACGGCCGCGAGGAACGCCGAGGACGCCGGGCTCACCCACAGCATCGAGGTGTTCAACCTGCCCGGCGCCGGCGGCACCGTGGGCCTGAGCCGGCTGGTGAACGAGCACGGCAACGGCAGGCTCGCCATGTCGATGGGGCTGGGCGTGGTCGGCGCCGTCCGCTCCAACGACGCGCCCAGGACCCTCGCGGACACCACTCCGATCGCCCGGCTCACCGAGGAGCAGGACGTCGTGGTGGTCGGCAAGGACTCCCCCTACGAGACGATCGACGACCTGATCGGCGCCTGGCAGGAGAACCCCGGCGGACTCCCGGTGGGCGGCGGCTCCTCCCCGGGCGGCCCCGACCACCTCGCGCCGATGCTGATGGCGCGGGCCGCCGGTATCGCGCCGAAGCAGGTGAACTACATCCCCTTCGACGGCGGCGGTGAACTGCTCGCCTCGATCCTCGGCGGCAAGGTCGCCTTCGGTGTCTCCGGCGTCGGTGAGTACCTCGACCAGATCAAGTCGGGTGAACTGCGGCTCCTCGCGGTCACCGGCCCGGAGCGCGTCGCCGGGCTCGACGCGCCCACGCTCCGGGAGGCGGGGTACGAGGTGAGCTTCACCAACTGGCGCGGCGTCGTCGCCCCGCCCGGTCTCAGCGACGCCGAGCGCGGCAAGCTCGTACGCCTGCTGGAGGAGCTGCACGACTCCGGGGAGTGGCGGGAGTCGATGAAGCGGAACGGCTGGGACGACGCCTTCCTGACCGGCGAGAGGTTCGGCGCGTTCCTGGACGCCGAGGACAAGCGCGTGGTCTCGGTACTGAAGGAGCTGGGACTGTGACGACACCGACCGCCGACACGACCCCGGCGCCCGCCGCCGGGCGGCGCTCCTGGCTCCGCGACCACTCCGAACTCGGCGTCAGCGTCCTGCTGCTGGCCCTGGGCGTGCTCGTGCTGACGGACGCGCTCACCATGGGCGTCGACATCACCCAGCGCGGACCCGTGGGCCCGCGGACGGTGCCGGTCGCCGTCGGCACCGGCCTGCTCGTCGTCGCCGCCCTGCTCGCGGTCGACGTGCTGCGCGGCGGCCGGGGGCAGGCCGAGACCGGCGAGGACATCGACCTGTCCGAGCCCGCCGACTGGCGCACGGTGCTCCTGCTGACCGGGGTCTTCCTCGGCGCCGCCGTGCTCATCGAGCCGGTCGGTTTCCCCGTCGCGGGCGCGCTGCTCTTCTGGGGTGCGGCCTTCGCGCTCGGCAGCCGCAGATTCGACCGCGATCCGCTCATCGCGGCGGTGGTCTCCCTGGTCACCTACGTCGTGTTCGACAACCTGCTCGGAGTGCCGCTGCCCGGTGGTCCGCTGATGGGAGTGCTGTGACGTGAACGCCTTCGACTCCCTCATGGACGGCTTCGGCACGGCCCTCACGCCGCTCAACCTGCTGTGGGCCGCCGTGGGCGTGCTGCTCGGCACCGCGATCGGCGTGCTGCCGGGCATAGGCCCGGCGATGGCGGTGGCGCTGCTGCTTCCGGTGACGTACGGGCTCGATCCGACCGGCGCGTTCATCATGTTCGCCGGGATCTACTACGGCGCCATGTTCGGCGGTTCGACCACCTCCATCCTGCTGAACACGCCCGGTGAGAGCGCCGCCGTGGTCGCGGCCATGGAGGGCAACCCCATGGCCAAGTCCGGACGCGGCGCCCAGGCCCTCGCGGCAGCCGCCATCGGGCACTTCGCGGGCGGCATGGTCGGCACGATCCTGCTGGTCGTGCTGGCGCCGACCGTCGCCGACCTCGCGGTGGACATCGGCGCCCCCGACTACTTCGCCATCATGGTGCTGGCGTTCATCGCCGTGACGTCGGTGCTCGGTTCGTCCCGGATCCGGGGCCTGGCCTCGCTGCTGATCGGCCTGACGATCGGTCTGGTGGGCCTGGACCGGATGACCGGTCAGCAGCGGCTGACCTTCGGTTCCCTGCAACTCGCCGACGGCATCGACGTGGTGATCGTCGCGGTGGGCCTGTTCGCCATCGGCGAGGCGCTGTGGGTCGCCGCCCATCTGCGGCGCAGGCCGCCCGAGCCGGTCCCGGTGGGGCGGCCGTGGCTGGGCCGCGCCGATGTGAGGCGCACCTGGAAGGCCTGGGCGCGCGGCCCGTTCATCGGCTTCCCGTTCGGCGCGATCCCGGCGGGCGGGGCGGAGATCCCGACCTTCCTGTCGTACGTCACGGAGAAGCGGCTGTCGAAGCACAAGGACGAGTGGGGCAAGGGCGCCATCGAGGGGGTCGCGGGCCCGGAGTCGGCCGCGTCGGCCTCGGCGGCGGGCACGCTGGTGTCCATGCTGACCCTGGGCCTGCCGACCACGGCGGTCGCCGCGGTGATGCTGGCCGCCTTCCAGCAGTACGGCATCCAGCCCGGCCCGCTGCTCTTCGAACGCGAGCCGGACCTGGTGTGGGGCCTGATCGCGTCGCTGTTCGTCGGCATGGTGCTGCTGCTCGCCCTGAACCTGCCGCTCGCACCGGTGTGGGCGAAGCTGCTGCGCATTCCGCGGCCGTACCTATACGCCGGGATCCTGTTCTTCGCGGCGGTGGGCGCGTACGCGGTGGGCGGTGAGGTGATCGACCTGGTGATCCTGCTGGTCATCGGCCTGATCGGCTTCGGCATGCGGCGCTACGGGCTGCCGGTGCTGCCCGCCGTCATCGGTGTCATCCTCGGGCCGGCGGCCGAACAGCAGTTGCGCCGCGCCCTGCAGATCAGCGACGGCAGTGTCACGGGCCTGGTCGACACGCCGTTCTCGGTGATCGTCTACGCGATCGTCGTCCTCCTCCTCGTCTGGCCGCTGGTGCGCAAGGCACTGCCCCGCAAGGGCGCCGGGACCTGATCGAACGCGCGATTCGCCGATCGGGGCGCGGCACGCCGAGGCCGCGCCCCGACGGCGTACGACCGGCGCGGCACCGCGACCGCAATCCGCCCAAGCTCTTGACGCGTTAATGACAACAGTGGCTTGATGGCCTCATGGGAGCGCTCCCACCTCATCCAGGGAAGGGAACACCATGCGCGGCAACCGCCTCTTGCGCTTACGCACGCTTCCGCTTCTCGGCCTGCTGGCCGCCCTCCTGCTGCCCCTCGGTGCGACGTTCGCGCCGGACGCGGCGGCGGCACCCGGGGCCGCCCCGGTGCGCATCATGCCGCTGGGCGACTCCATCACCGGTTCGCCCGGCTGCTGGCGGGCCCTGCTGTGGAACCGGCTGCTGGACGCCGGCCACACGGGCATCGACTTCGTCGGCACCCTGCCCGCACAGGGCTGCGGTGTGACGCACGACGGGGACAACGAGGGGCACGGCGGCGAACTGGTCACCAACGTGGCCGATCAGAACCTGCTTCCCGCCCGGTTGGCGGCAACCCGGCCAGACATCGTTGTCATGCACTTCGGCACCAATGACGTCTGGAGCGGCGTCTCCCCCGACCGCGTCCTCGCCGCCTACACCAGGCTCGTGGGGCAGATGCGGGCGTCCGACCCGGACACGCGGGTGCTCGTCGCCCAGATCATCCCCATGAACCCGAGCTCGTGCGCCGCCTGCGCCCAGCGCGTGACCGACCTCAACGCCCGGATCCCCGGGTGGGCCGCGGCGACGAGCACCAGCCGTTCCCCGGTGACCGTGGTCGACCAGTGGACGGGTTTCGACACGGCGACGGACACCTACGACGGTGTGCACCCGAACGCCGCGGGCAACGAGAAGATCGCCGCCCGCTGGTTCCCGGCCCTGGCCGCGGTCCTGGAGCAAGGCGTCCCGGGAGACCCCGGTGACCCGGGCGGACCCGGCACCCCCGCCTGCACCGCCTCCTTCCGGACCGTCTCCTCCTGGCAGGGCGGCCACCAGGCCGAGGTGACGGTGCGCAACACCTCCACCGCTCCCCTGGCGGGCTGGACGGTGAAGGTCGTGCCCGCTGACGGCGCCCGCGTCACCCAGGTCTGGAACGGCACACTCCGCACGGCCGCCGACGGTACGGCCACCGTCACCGACGCGGGCTGGAACGGCGCCCTCGCGCCCGGCGCGAGCGCCTCCTTCGGCCTCATCGCCACCGGCCCGGCGGCCTCCGCCTCCCCGACGGCGACCGTCGACTGCACGGCCACCTCCTGACACACGGCCACCTCCTGGCACACGGCACGGACAGACCCACCACACGGACCGTCCACCGCACCCTCTGGAGCCGTCATGAGATTCCCCGCACGCCCCTTCCCGCGAGCGGCCGGCCTCGTCGCCGCCCTCCTGGGACTCCTCCTCCCGCTGCTCGCCCTGACGCCCCCCGCCCACGCGGCGCCGACCGGCTTCCGCGTCGAGAACGGCCGGCTGCTCGAGGCCTCCGGGAACGACTTCGTGATGCGCGGTGTCAACCACGCCCACACCTGGTACGCCGACCGGATCGGCTCGCTCGCGCACATCAAGGCCAAGGGCGCCAACACCGTGCGCGTCGTCCTGTCCAGCGGCGACCGCTGGACCCGCAACGACGCCGCCGACGTCGCGAACGTGGTCGCGCAGTGCAAGCAGAACCGGCTGATCTGCGTCCTGGAGGTGCACGACACCACCGGCTACGGCGAGCAGAGCGGAGCGGTCACCCTCTCCCGCGCCGCCGACTACTGGATCGGCGTCCGAAGCGCCCTGGCCGGCCAGGAGGACTACGTCATCGTCAACATCGGCAACGAGCCGTACGGCAACACCGGCTACACCGGCTGGACTGCCGACACCAAGGCGGCCATCCGGAAGCTGCGCGACGCCGGCTTCGACCACACCCTGATGGTCGACGCCCCGAACTGGGGTCAGGACTGGGCGTTCACCATGCGCGACAACGCGCCCTCGGTCTTCGCCGCGGACCCGGACGCCAACACGGTCTTCTCCATCCACATGTACGGCGTGTTCGACACCGCCGCCGAGATCAGCGACTATCTGGGCCGCTTCGTCGCCGCGAAACTCCCCATCGTGGTCGGCGAGTTCGGGCACGACCACTCCGACGGCAACCCCGACGAGGACACCATCCTGGCCGTCACCCAGCAGCTCCGCCTCGGCTACCTCGGCTGGTCGTGGAGCGGCAACGGCGGCGGGGTCGAGTACCTGGACATGGTCACGGACTTCGATCCCGCCCGGCCGACCAGCTGGGGGCAGCGCCTCTTCAACGGCGCCAACGGCATCGCCGCCACCGCGCGGGAAGCGGCGATCTACTCATCCGGATCCGGCGGCGACACCACGGCACCGACCGCTCCGGGCACCCCGGCCGCCTCGGCGGTCACCGCCTCGTCCGCGACCCTCGCCTGGGGCGCCGCCACCGACGCGAACGGTGTCACGGGCTACGACGTCGTGCGGATCAGCGGGGGCGCGGAGTCCGTCGTCACCACGACGACCACCCCCACCGCCACCGTCACCGGCCTCACCGCGAACACCTCCTACACCTTCGCCGTCTACGCCCGGGACGCCGCCGGCAACCGCTCGCAGCGCTCCGCCGCGGTGACCGTCACCACGTCCTCCGGCGGAGCGACGGGAGGCTGCGAGGTCGGCTACCGGGTGACGGGCGAGTGGCCCGGCGGCTTCCAGGGCGAGGTCACGGTGCGCAACACCGGGGCTTCGGGGGTCGACGGGTGGACGCTGCGCTGGACCTTCCCCGCCGGCCAGCGGATCACCAACATGTGGGGCGGCACCCCGGCCCAGAGCGGTGCCGAGGTCAGCGTCGCCTCCGCCTCGTACACCGCGGCGATCCCGGCGTCCGGCTCGGTCACCCTCGGCTTCACGGGCACGCGGGCCGGCTCGAACCCCGTCCCCACGGCGTTCAGCCTGAACGGCGCCGGCTGCTCCGTGGCCTGAGGGACGTGCTGCCCGGAGGGTCCCTCCCCCTTCCGGGCAGCCACCGGGCCGGATCAGACGAGGCGGGCGAAGACCACCAGGTTCTCGGTGTAGTCCTTGGCGGCACGGTCGTACTCCCCCGCGCAGGTGATGAGCCGGACCTGGGCGTCGGGGGTGTCGGCGTACACGCGCTCGTCGGGGAAGTCGTCCTTGGCGAAGGACTCCGTCTCGTCCACCACGAACGTCGCCGTGCTGCCGTCCTCGCGCAGCACCCGGAAACGGTCCCCCTTGTCCAGTTCGCCCAGGCGCGCGAAGACGGCCGGGGACGTCGCCGTGTCCACGTGCCCGGCGATGATCGCCGTCCCGCGTTCCCCCGGGGAGACGCCCTTGGCGTACCAGCCGACCAGGTTGGTGTGGTGCGGCGGCGGGGGCTCGAGCTGGCCCTTGCCGTTGAGCGCGAGGCCGGTGAAGGGGGCGTCGACGTCGATGTCGGGGACGAGCAGCCGGGTCGGCTCGGACCGCGGCAGGTGTCTGCCTCTCGGTTCGCCGGCGGCCGGGGAGCTCGCGGCGGGACCGGACGGCGCGGCGGACACCGCGGGAGGGGCGTGCGGTCCGTGGGCGTCGTCGGCCGGGTCCTCGGCGCCGCCCAGCAGCGTCGTGGCCAGCACCAGGCCGGTCCCGCTCCAGAAGACCGCCGTCATGACGGCGCGCAGTCTCCGCCTCATCGGCGACGCCGGACCGGTTTCGAGGGGTGAAGGGGGGCTGGCTGCCATCGGGGGAACCACCTCATTCGGGCACGGCAGCGGGTACGGCACACGAGGGAGCGGGCGGGGCCGTCATGGCGCGCGAGGCGCGCACGACGGCCCCGGCCGCTATGACGCCGGGCACGGCTCAGGCCATGTCCCCGGAGACCTTCTTGCGGCGCAGCGCGTACGCGCCGGTGCCGAGCACCGCGAGTGCGGCCAGACCGCCCGCGGTGACACCGGGCTCGGCGAGGCCACCGCCGCCGGTGTGCACTCCGCCGCGCGGCTTGTCGTGGTTCCACTCCTTGTCCTGCTTGCCGCTGTAGGACTCCTCGCTCTGCGAGTCGCCCTTGTCCTTGTAGGTCCCGGAGTCGTGCTTCGGGTCCTTGGCGCTGCCCCAGTCCTCTTCGTCGGCGCCGGTCAGGGCCCCGCCACCCGTGTGCATCCCGCCGTGCGGCTTGTCGTGCTTCCCCTTCTCCTCCTGCTCCTCGCCGTACGAGGACTTGTCGTGACCCTCGCCACCACCGACGACGGCCAGGGCCCCACCACCCGTGTGCATCCCGCCGTGCGGCTTGTCGTGCTTCCCCTTCTCCTCCTGCTCCTCGCTGTACGAGGACTTGTCGCGGCCCTCGTCACCGGCGTGATCGGCGTGGGCCACGGGCGCGGCGATGGCGAGGGCCGCCGTGGCCGTCGCAGTGGCGAGCACCATGCGGGCAGAGCGCATCTGAGCATCCTTCCGCGGAGGCCGGGCAGCTGACGTCTCGTCAGCACGGTTGTCCCGTTCTCCGGCATGGTCCACCGTTGGTCATGCCGCGCGGTCCCACCATCCGGGGCGGTCACACGGGTTACGCCGTCACTCCCATGGAGCGCACCGGCCGCGCCCCACCGCCGCCCCGCCCGCCTCCCTCCGGCTCCCTTGCCCGGGCCTCCGCGTCCGCCTAGCCTGCTTTTGTGCCGTTGACAAACAAAACCCGATCGCACCCTGTGGTGCCGGGTCCCGGCCTCGTCCGGCTCCGTCTCGCCCTGACCGCCTTCTTCGCCCTCGACGGTTTCGTCTTCGCCGGCTGGGTGGTGCGCATTCCGGCCGTCAAGGAGCAGACCGGCGCCTCCGCGAGCGCCCTCGGTCTCGCCCTGCTCGGCGTCTCCGCCGGGGCGGTCGTCACCATGACGTTCACCGGCCGCCTGTGCCGGCGGTACGGCAGTCACCCGGTCACCGTGGTCTGCGCGGTCCTGCTCTGCCTCAGCGTCGGCCTGCCCCCGCTGACGCACTCGGTCGTCCCGCTCGGCGCCGTGCTGCTGCTGTTCGGCGCGGCGTACGGCGGCATCAACGTCGCGTTCAACAGCGCCGCCGTCGATCTGGTGGCCGCGCTGGGCCGGCCCGTCATGCCCAGCTTCCACGCCGCGTTCAGTCTGGGCGGCATGATCGGCGCGGGACTGGGCGCCCTGGTCGCCGGTTCCCTCTCACCGACCCGGCATCTGTGGGGGCTCGCCGTCGTCGGGCTGCTGGTCACGGCCGTCGCGGGGCGCTCGCTCCTGCGGTGCGAGCCGCCGGTCCCGGCGGGCGGGGGGCGGCCCGAGCGGGGCGCTCCGCGCCGGCCGGACCGCCGGACCCGCGCACTGGTGATCGTCTTCGGGCTCATCGCGCTGTGCACGGCGTACGGCGAGGGGGCGCTGGCCGACTGGGGCGCGCTCCACCTGGAGCAGGACCTGGGCGCCTCGCCGGGCGCGGCGGCCGTCGGGTACGCGTGCTTCGCGCTCTGCATGACGATCGGGCGGCTCACCGGTACGACGCTGCTCGAGCGGCTGGGCCGGACCCGCACCGTGCTCGCGGGCGGCTCCACCGCGGCGGCCGGGATGCTGCTCGGCGCGCTCGCGCCCTCCCTGTGGGCGGCCCTGCTCGGATACGCGGTGACCGGCATCGGGCTGGCCAATCTCTTTCCCGTGGCCATCGAGCGGGCGGGTGCCCTCGCGGGCCCCGGCGGGGTGGCGACCGCCTCCACCCTGGGCTACGGCGGCATGCTCCTGGGGCCCCCGGCGATCGGCTTCATGGCGGACTGGTTCAGCCTTCCGGCCGCCCTGACCAGCGTGGCGGTGCTGGCCGCGCTCGCCACCGTCATCGGCTTCGCGACGCGTCACGTGACCGCCGGCTGAGCAGCCCCGCCTCCGCGGTTCTCCGGCCGGCCGGATCATTCGCCGACGGCAGGGTACCCGGGTGCCCGGTGGCCGCCGGTCCCTCACCGGCGGACGCCGAGCCAGAGAGCCCACGGAGCATGGGAGAGACCGTGACCGAGCAGAACCCCGCCGAGCGGCACCCGACCCCCGATTTCCCCTCCCAGGACCAGCCGCATCCCGGCTGGACCGGTCCCATGGACCCGCCGCCGGACCACGGTGAGGAGTCCTACCGGGGCAGCGGCCGGCTGGCCGGCCGCAAGGCCCTGATCACCGGCGGGGACTCCGGAATCGGCCGGGCGGTCGCCCTGGCGTTCGCCCGCGAGGGCGCCGACGTGATCTTCACGCACCTGGACAGCGAGAAGGACGACGCCGCCGAGACCGTGCGGTGGGTGGAGGAGGCCGGCCGGCGGGCCGTGCCCGTCGAGTGCGACATCCGGGAGGAGGAGAACTGCCGGGCGCTGGTCGACCGCGCGGTCTCCGAGTTCGGCCGGATCGACATCCTGGTGAACAACGCGGCGTACCAGATGTCACAGCCCGACGGCATCGAGGCGATCTCCACCGAGCAGTTCGACCGGGTGATGCGGACCAACCTGTACGGCATGTTCTGGCTGTGCAAGCTGGCCCTGCCGCACATCCCGGAAGGCGGCAGCATCATCAACTCCACGTCCGTCCAGGCCTACAAGCCGAGCCCGCACCTGCTGGACTACGCGACCACGAAGGGCGCCATCGTCACGTTCACCCAGGGGCTGGCGCAGATGCTGATCGAGCGGGGCATCCGGGTCAACGGCGTGGCGCCGGGACCGGTGTGGACGCCGCTGATCCCGGCGACCATGCCGGACACCCAGGAGTTCGGCAAGCAGGCGCCCATCGGGCGGCCGGCCCAGCCGGCCGAGATGGCTCCGGCCTACGTCTTCCTCGCCTCCCAGGAGGCGTCGTACATCACCGCCGAGATCGTCAACGCCACGGGCGGGACCCCGCTGCCGTAGCGCCGGGGCGGGTGGTCCGTACGGCACGCTCCCCCGTGGACACTGCCCGGTTTCTTCGGACCCCGGGGAAACCGGGACGGCTGCCGGTGGCGATCACCCGTACGCCCCGCGGAGTACGTCCGCCGGCGCGCCGTGACCAGCGGGGCGCCCTCACCGGGGAGGGTGCCGGGCAGGCGACCGTCCCGGACGGGAATCCGGCCGCACGGCACTGCGGGCAGGGCGGCGCGGAGCCGGACGGCCGGGCCGCCGGGGAGCCGCGCCGCCCCGGCCGTCCGGTCTGCCGGACCGCGGTCAGGAGCCGGCCCCGTCCGTCGCCTCCGCGGGGCGCCGGTCCAGTGCCATCAGGGCGCGGTGGGCCAGCGGGTGGGTGCGGACCAGCTCGCCGAGCGACGTCGAACCGCGCGTGATGTCCCTGAACGCGTTCCAGGCCGGGCGGAAACCGGTGAGGACCGCGTGGAAGACCCCGGGACGCCGTTCGAACGCGGCCAGCATCCGCTTACCGACGCTCATCTCCACGCCGAGGCCCGCCTTGACGGCGAAGGCGTAGTTCAGCGCCTGCCGGCGCGCGTCCACGGCGTCGTGCGCCTCGGCGATCCGCACCGCCCACTCCCCCGCCAGTCGGCCCGAGCGCAGTGCGAAGGAGATGCCCTCGCGGGTCCACGGCTCCAGCAGCCCGGCCGCGTCCCCGCACACCAGCACCCGCCCGCGCGACAGCGGGGAGTCCTCGGCGCGGCAGCGGGTCAAGTGGCCCGAGGAGATGCTCGGTTCGAAGCCGGCGAGGCCGAGCCGTCCGATGAAGTCCTCCAGGTACCGCTTGGTCGCGGCGCCTTCACCGCGCCGCGAGATCACCCCGACGGTCAGCGTGTCGCCCTTGGGGAAGACCCAGCCGTAACTGCCCGGCATGGGGCCCCAGTCGATGAGCACCCGTCCCCTCCAGTCCTCGGCGACGGTCTCCGGGACCGGGATCTCCGCCTCCAGGCCGAGGTCGACCTGGTCGACCTTGACCCCGACGTGTGCTCCTATCCGGCCCGCGCTGCCGTCCGCGCCGACCACGGCCCGCGCGAGCACCGTCTCACCGCCCTGCAGGACGAGGGCGACCGTGCGCCGGTCCGGTACGGCGGAGCCGTGCTGCTCGACCCGCTGCACGGCCACGCCGGTGCGCAGCTCGGCGCCCGCCTTCTGCGCGTGCTCCACCAGCTGCTGGTCGAACTCGGGCCGGTTGATCAGTCCGAACAGCATCTGCCGGGAGCGGCGGGTACGGCTGAAGCGGCCGTTGTTCGAGAACGTCACCGCGTGCACCCGGTCCTTGAACGGGAGCTCGAAACCGGGAGGCAGCGCGTCGCGCGAGGGTCCGATGATGCCGCCGCCGCAGGTTTTGTAGCGGGGCAGCTCCGCCTTCTCCAGCAACAGCACGCGCCGCCCCGCGACCGCCGCCGCGTAGGCGGCCGACGCCCCCGCGGGTCCCGCGCCCACCACGACGACGTCCCACACCTGTTGCACGTCGTCCGCCGAAGAGTTCTCGCTGCTCACGATGGTCTACTGCTCCCGATCCAGCCGCCTGCCGCTGTTGTCCCTCCGCATCCTACGGCGGCGGTCACCGTGGGCCGCTGTGGGAGGATCGGCGGCGTGAGTGCCTCGTACACGGGTCCTCACGCACACCGCACGATCATCTCGTACGAAGAAGTACGCGGAAGTACAACGTCGCACCCACAAGGAGCGTGCCCATGCCGTCGAATCCGGTCGCCGCGACCGTCGCCTCGCTGATGCCCAGGGCACAGGAGGAGCTCACCGAGCTGGTGGCCTTCAAGTCGGTGGCGGACTTCGGCCAGTTCCCGCGCGAGGAGAGCGAGGGCGCGGCACGCTGGATCGCGAACGCGCTGACCGCCGAGGGTTTCCGGGACGTGGCGCTGCTGGACACCCCGGACGGCACCCAGTCGGTGTACGGCTACCTGCCGGGCCCGCAGGGTGCGAAGACCGTGCTGCTGTACGCGCACTACGACGTGCAGCCGCCGCTGGACGAGTCGGGCTGGACCACCCCGCCCTTCGAGCTGACCGAGCGGGACGGCCGCTGGTACGGGCGCGGGGCCGCCGACTGCAAGGGCGGCGTCCTCATGCACCTGCTGGCGCTGCGCGCGCTGAAGGCCGACGGCGGCGTCCCGGTGCACGTCAAGGTGATCGTGGAGGGCTCGGAGGAGCAGGGCACCGGCGGTCTGGAGCGGTACGCCGAGGAACACCCGGAGCTGCTGGAGGCCGACGCCGTCGTCATCGGCGACGCGGGCAACTTCCGCGTCGGGCTGCCGACGGTCACCTCCACCCTGCGCGGCATGACGCTGGTGCGGGTGCGGATCGACACCCTGGAGGGCAACCTGCACTCCGGCCAGTTCGGCGGGGCCGCGCCCGACGCGCTGGCCGCGCTGGTGCGCGTGCTGGACTCGTTGCGCGCCGAGGACGGCTCCACCACCGTCGACGGGCTGAGCGGTGACTGCGCCTGGGACGGACTGCAGTACGACGACGCGCGGTTCCGCGAGGACGCCAAGGTGCTCGACGGGGTGGAACTGATCGGTTCGGGCACCGTCGCCGACCGCATCTGGGCGCGCCCGGCGGTCACCGTGCTCGGCATCGACTGCCCGCCGGTGGTCGGCGCCACGCCGTCCGTGCAGGCCAGCGCCCGTGCGCTGGTCAGCCTGCGGGTGCCGCCGGGCGTCGACGCGGCCGAGGCGACCCGGCTGCTCCGGGCGCACCTGGAGTCCCGTACGCCGTGGGGCGCGCGGGTCGTCACCGAGCAGATCGGTCAGGGCCAGGCGTTCCGCGCGGACACCACCAGTCCCGCCTACCGGGCCATGGCCGACGCCATGGCGGTCGCGTACCCGGGCCAGGAGATGCAGTACGCCGGTCAGGGCGGCTCGATCCCGCTGTGCAACACCCTCGCCTCCCTCTACCCGAAGGCGGAGATCCTGCTCATCGGCCTGAGCGAGCCGGAGGCGCGGATCCACGCGGTGGACGAGAGCGTGTCCCCCGGGGAACTGGAGCGGCTGTCGGTCGCGGAGGCGCTGTTCCTGCGCGCCTACGCGTCCGGCGCGAGCTGACCGCGGGCCGGTCCGCCGCTCTGCCGTCGGCAGAACGGCCGTCCGCGGCCGGGGGCCCGTCCGTACGGTCGTGCCATGGACGTCATCGCGCTCTCCCCCCGTCTGCACCTCCTGCGTTTCCCGGTCGGCCAGGCCTACCTGTGGGACGACGGCCCTGCGGGGCGGGACGGGGGGCTGACGCTGGTCGACGCCGGCCCGGCGGGCTCCGCCGCGCCGATCGCCGAGGCCCTGACCGCCCTCGGGCGGCACCCGCACGACGTACGCCGCATCGTGCTCACCCACTTCCACGAGGACCACGCGGGCGGGGCCGCCGAGGTGGCGGCGCTCACCGGCGCGGAGGTGCTGGCCCACCGGCTGGACGCGCCGCACGTACTCGGTGAGGTGCCCGGTCCGCCACCGGCGTTCGAGGACTGGGAGCGTCCCCTGCACGAGCGGGCGGTACGGCTCCTGCCGCCGCCCGACTTCGAACACCCCGCGCGGGTCACGGAGTTGCGCGACGGCGATGTCCTCGATCTGGGCGACGGGGCGCGCGTCGTACACGTCCCGGGGCACACCCGCGGCAGCATCGCACTCCATCTGCCCCTGCACGGCGTGCTGTTCACCGGGGACACGGTCGCCGCCTCGCCCGTGGACGGCACCGTGATGCCGGGCGTGTTCAACCTCGACCGGAACCAGGTCCTCGCCGCCTGCCGCCGGCTGGCCGCGCTCGACGTGGAGGTGGCCTGCTTCGGCCACGGGGATCCGGTGACCGCGCGGGCGGACCGGGCGCTGCGTGCGGCGGCGGAGAGGGAGACGGACGCGCGTCCCGGCGACGCGGACGCGGACGACGGGGGCACGGGGGGCGCGGCGGACCGCTGAGCGGCGGCCGCCGCTCCGGCCTCACCCGACCGGCACTCCGGCCTCCAGATACATCGCCTTCCCGCGTTCCCGGGCCCGTAGTGCCCTGCGCAGCCGTTCGTAGCGGACGGGAGGCAGCAGGTCGGCGGCCTCGGCCTCGGACACGAAACGCCAGCCGCGCAGTTCCGGACCGGGCAGCAGCAGGCGTCCGGCCTCCGCGGAGTCGAGGCGGCCGCCGTCGAAGAGCAGGCGCAGGCCGCCGAAACGGGGCGGCGCCGGCGGTTCCCAGTCCACGACCAGGAGCGCGGGTACGTCGTCGAGACGGATCCCGGTCTCCTCGGCGACCTCGCGCATGCCCGCACGCGCGGGTGCCTCACCGCGTTCCACGACCCCGCCCGGGAACTCCCAGCCCGGCTTGTAGGTCGGGTCGACGAGCAGCACCCGGTCCTGCTCGTCGAAGAGGAGGACACCGGCGGCGACCGTCTCGGCGGTGGGCTCGGGGGTCTGCACGATGTCGCAGGCGGGCACCTCCCCGCTGCCGACCGCCTCGGCGATCCGCAGGGCGGCGGCGAAGGGGGTGAGGACCCCGGTGTCGATCGGGTAGGCGTCGGAGGTGAGCCAGGCGGCGAGGGCCGTCTTGTACGGCTCGATGTGGTCGTACGACCATTGCCGGACGCGTATCTCGCCGTCGGGGAGGTCCGCGGGGATCTCGCGGGTGGCTATTCGCTCACGCAAAATCGTTTCCGCCGGAGCCAGGAGGACGTGCCTGACCGGGATCCTGCGGGCGGCGAGGCCGCCGAAGATCTCGTCGCGGTGCTCCTGGCGCAGCAGGGTCATGGGGACCACGAGGGTCCCGCCCAGCTCGGCGAGCATCGCGGCCGCGGTGTCGATCACGAGTCGTCGCCAGATCGGAAGGTCCTGGAAGTCGCCGACCTCGGCGAGGCGCTTGGGCGGAAGCAGCTGGTCCAGTGCTCCGCCGACCACCTCGGGGTCGAAGAGTGTGCTGTTCGGGATCAGCTCGATCAGTTCGCGCGCGGTGGTGGACTTCCCCGCACCGAACGCGCCGTTGATCCAGACGATCACGGTTCCCCCTCTTCCGTCGGCCCCCTGTGGCTTGCCCGCTCCACCCTGCCACGGAAACCAGCTTCAGTTGAGAGCGCGTGACAGCGGCGCCGGTGCCCTCTCGTCGAGGGCGCCGGCGCCGCACGGCACGGCCGGGGGACGCGTCAGGCCCTGTCCTCCCGGGAAACGTCCAGGACCAGGGTGTTGTCCTCGGCGACGGTCCGGTCGAGGGTGCTGACGGTGTCGTCGACCTCGAGACCGCCGAGGCCCTCGCCCAGCGCGTGGGACGGGGTGACCGCCGCGACGACGAAGCCGGTGGCGAGGGAGGCGATGGCGAGCATGCTGCGCTTCTTCATGCCCGGCCCAACTGCCGAGAAGGCCGTCGGGTCACGCACGGATTCCCGCGCACCGCCCGTCGGTCCGGCCGACCGCGCCCGGACGGACACCGTCGGCCCGCCGACTGCCCGGCGCCCCGCCTCACACTCCCGCGACCGCCGCGTCCGTGCTCGTACTCGTGCTCGTGCTCGTCGCCAGCGCCGCCGCCGCGGCGCCCACCAGGCCGGCGTCGGTGCCCGTCTGCGCCGGTGCCACCGCGAGGCGCTGGACGAAGGACAGCGTCGCGTACTGGGCCAGGGCCCGGCGCAGCGGGGCGAAGAGGACCTCGCCCGCCTTGCCCACGCCGCCGCCGATCACCGCGATGTCGATCTCGACGAGCGTCGCGGTGGCCGCGATGCCCGCGGCCAGCGCCCTGGCCGCCCGTTCGAAGGACGCCACGGCCACCGCGTCCCCGGCGCGGGCGGCGGCCGCCACCGCGGCGGCGGAGGTGTCGCCGTCCGGACCGGGCCGCCAGCCGTTCTCCAGGGCTCGCCGGGCGATGTTGGGGCCGCTCGCGATGCGCTCCACACAGCCGCGCGAGCCGCACGGGCACACGTCGCCGTCGAGGTCCACGCTGATGTGGCCGATGTGGCCGGCGTTCCCGGTGGGCCCGGGGTGCAGCCGGCCGCCGAGTACCAGGCCGCCGCCCACCCCGGTGGAGACCACCAGGCACAGCGCGTTGTCGTGGCCGCGGGCGGCGCCCTGCCAGTGTTCGGCGGCCGTGATGGCCACGCCGTCGCCGATCAGCTCCACGGGCAGACCCCCGGCCGCGGCGCGGACCCGGGCGACGAGCGGGTAGTCCCGCCAGCCGGGCACGTTGACCGGGCTCACCGTGCCGGCGGAGGCGTCCACGGGACCGGCGCTGCCGATGCCCACCGCGCCGACGCGCTGCCACAGCGGGGACGAGGCGAGGTCACCGAGCACCGTCTCGACCGCCCTCATCACGGTCTCGCCGTCCTCCTGGGCGGGCGTCGGCCGCTGGGCGCGGCCCAGGATGCGGCCCCGGCGGTCCACCAGCGCGCCGGCGATCTTGGTGCCGCCGATGTCGAGCGCAGCCACGAGGTCGGTGTGCATCAGCGTCGGATCTCCCCGTCGAACATCGGAAACATCAGAAAAACATCAAGAACATCAAGAACATCAAAAACCACGAGAAAGTACCGGGAACGACCACGTGCGACCAGGAGGCAACACGTGGAGCACGGACAACGGCCCATCGAGCGGTGCGGTCCGGGCCGGAGTGTGCGTGGGACAGTGTCTCCTGACCTTGACAACGTTGTCCAGGCTCTATGCTCGACGCCACATCCTCATACAACCCCATGGACCAGCGCATCCCCGTGGACGACAGGACAGGACACCGCACCGTGCCGGAGACGACCCGCCGCACCGAACGCCCCCCAGGGAACCGTTACGGCAACCGTCCGACGATGAAGGACGTGGCCGCGCGCGCCGGGGTCGGGCTCAAGACGGTCTCCCGGGTGGTCAACAGCGAAGCCGGTGTCACGCCGGAGACGGAGCGCCGTGTCCAGGAGGCGATCGAGGCACTGGGCTTCCGGCGCAACGACAGCGCCCGGGTGCTGCGCAAGGGCCGCACCGCGAGCATCGGCCTGGTCCTGGAGGACCTCGCGGACCCGTTCTACGGACCGCTGAGCCGGGCGGTCGAGGAGGTGGCCCGCGCGCACGGCGCCCTGCTGATCAACGGCTCCAGCGCGGAGGACGCCGACCGGGAGCAGGAACTGGTGCTGGCGCTGTGCGCCCGCCGGGTGGACGGGCTGGTGGTGATCCCGGCCGGCGACGACCACCGGTATCTGGAACCCGAGATCAAGGCGGGGGTCGCCACCGTCTTCGTGGACCGCCCGGCCGGGCACATCGACGTGGACGTCGTCGTGTCGGACAACTACGGCGGCGCCCGCGACGGTGTCAGCCACCTCATCGCGCACGGACACCGCAGGATCGGCTTCATCGGCGACATGCCCCGCATCCACACCGCGGCCGAACGGCTGCGCGGCTACCGGACCGCCATGGAGGACGCGGGCATACCGGTGGCGGACTCCTGGATGTCGCTGGGCGTCACCGGGCCGGAGCGGGTGCGCCGGGCGGCCGAGGAGATGCTCTCCGGCCCGGACCCGGTCACCGCGATCTTCACGGGCAACAACCGGGTGACGGTGACGGTCATCCGGGTGCTGAGCGAGCACGCGCGCCCGGTCGCCCTGGTCGGCTTCGACGACATCGAGCTCGCCGATCTCCTCCAGCCGGGTGTCACGGTCGTCGCCCAGGACGCGGCGGCCATCGGCCGGACGGCCGCCGAGCGTCTGTTCCGCCAGCTGGACGGCACCCTGCTCACCCCGGAGCGCATCGAGATCCCCACCCGGCTGATCACCCGGGGTTCGGGCGAGCTGCCCCCGGCGCACTGAGCGCGGGTCCGTCCGCCGGGGCGGCGCCGGTGTCCGCTCAGCAGTGCGGGAGTCCGGGCACCGGGGCGTCGTTGGCGCCGCCCGCGATGTAGACGTCACTGACCCACACACCGGCGTTGCCGCTGTCGTCGTCGGTGCGGGCCCACCAGACATTGGTCCACTCCCCGTGGGTCTCGCGGCGGCCCAGGTCCTGCTGGCAGTAGAAGTAGTTGGTGCCCGCGTTGAGGATGCCGGCCTCGGTGCCGGAGGCGGTGTAGGACGCGGCGGTGCGCCAGACCCGGCAGTTGTACTTGCCGTCGCCGATGGCGTGGCAGACCGGCGCCTCGGTGGTCGCGCCGCCGTCACCCCCCGGCGCACCCCTGTCGGCACCGCCGTCGCCGGAGGCGCCGCTGTCCGGGGTCCTGCCCGCGCGGCTCGCCTCGGGACCGTCGCCGGGGGCGTCGGCGCCCCCTTCTTCCGCGCCGGGCCGGTCCGGCGCGGACGCGCTCCCCCCGGGATCGGGCCCGGGACTCGTGCCGCGGCCGGTGTCCGGGTCGCCGGAGGGCGCGGGGGAGGCCGGGGCGTCGCCACGGGTGCCGCCGGTCCGGGCGTCCGTCCGGGTGCCGTCCGAGGAGTCGAGTGCGGCGACCGCGACCCCGGCCGCGGCGAGCACGACGGTGACGGCCACGGCGGCGAGCAGCGCGCGCCCCTTGCGGCGGGAGCCCGTGGCCGCGCCCATGGGACCGGTGGGGGTGGAACCCGCCTCGGGGACCGGGTCCGCGGCGGGCCCTTCCGCCTCCGGCGTGGCCGGCGGCCGCGGTGGCCCGAAGCCCGGGGGCACCGCCGGGACGCCGCGTTCCGTCCCGGTGCGGCCGGGTGGGGGCACGGGCCGGCGCAGCGTGGTCGTCGGGGTGTCCACGCCGGTGGCGACGGCCTCCAGGAGTGCGCGCGCCTGCGCGGCCTCCGGGCGGGACTCGGGCCGCTTGTCCAGCAGCTGCCCGAGGACCGGTGCGAGCGGTCCGGCCCGGCGGGACTCGGGGAGGGGCTCGGAGACGATCGCGGTGAGGGTGGAGAACGCCGACGTGCGGCGGAAGGGCGAGGCGCCCTCCACGGCCGCGTAGAGCGTGGCGCCCAGCGCCCAGACGTCGGAGGCCGGTCCCGGTACGGCGCCCTGGGCGCGCTCGGGGGCCAGGTAGTCGAGGGAGCCGACGATCTCACCGCTCCGGGTGAGATGGGTCGCCGAGCCGTCGCCGGGGTCCTCCATGGTGGCGATGCCGAAGTCGGTGAGGACGATCCGGCCGGACCGGTCGAGGAGGATGTTGCCGGGCTTCACATCGCGGTGCAGCACCCCGGCCCGGTGCGCGGCGGCCAGCGCGTCCATCACCTCGGCGCCGATCCCGGCGGCCTCCCGGGGATCGAGGGTGCCGCGGTCGCGGAGCACGTCGTCCAGGGACGGGCCGTCGACGAGCTCCATGACGATCAGCGGGCGGCCGTCCACCTCGGTGATGTCGTGCACGGCGATGACGCCGGGGTGGCGCACCCTGGCCGCCGCGCGCGCCTCGCGCTGCATCCGCAGTCCGAGGTCGGCCAGTTCGGGAGCGGCGGCGTCGGTGTAGGTGCGCAGTTCCTTGACCGCCACCTCGCGGCCCAGGACTTCGTCCACCGCCTTCCAGACCACGCCCATGCCGCCGCGCCCGAGCTGCGCGGCGATCCGGTAACGGCCGGCCAGCAGCCGACCGGTCCCGTCCCCCTGTCCGTACTCCCCCGTCGACACCGTTGCCCCGTTCCTGTGACACCACCGACCGTGCGTGGCGTACAGCCTAAGGGGCGCGGGTGACAGGTTCGGGCGTCTCCTCCGGCTCCCAGCGCAGCAGGTCCCCCGGCTGGCACTCGAGCACGTCGCAGAGCGCGGCGAGGGTCGTGAAGCGCACCGCCTTGGCGCGGCCGTTCTTCAGCACCGCCAGGTTGGCCGGTGTGATCCCGACCCGCTCGGCGAGTTCGCCCACGGACATCTTCCGCTTGGCCAGCATCACGTCGATGTCGACGGCGATCGGCATCAGATCACCTCGGCCAGTTCGGCCCGCATCCGCGTCGCCTCGACGTCCCGGGCGACGGCCTGCGCCAGCAGCATCCGCAGGACGAGGACGACGAGGGCGATCCCGAGGACGGCCAGGCCCACCCCGCCCAGCAGGAGTACGACGCCCGGGGCGACGGCCTCGCCCGGTGCCAGCAGCACTCCGAGCGCGAACACCAGCAGGGCGGCGGCGACGAACGCGCCGATGACGATGTGCACGTAGCGGAAGGCGGCGTGGGAGAAGACGGTGCCGCGCCGCACCATCGTCACCAGGCGCCAGACGCAGACCAGGACGGTCTGGGCGGCCAGTACCACGAGGACCACGATGAGCAGGAACGGGGCCCGCAGAGAGGAGTGGGCGGCGTCCAGCCCGTCGAGGTCGCGCGCCAGCAGCGGCACCATCAGCACCTGCACTCCCAGGGAACCCGCCAGCAACGCCACGATCACGGCGCGCAGCGCCAGTACGGTCAGCTGTCCCATCGCCCCTCCTTCACCCGATCCACGATGGAAATCTATCGAAATTCGATAGGGGAAGGCAAGTGGGCGGAGTGCGCCCGGCCTACTGCGCGGGGGCCGCCGGGCCGCCGCGCCGGGGCGAGGCGAGGCTCTCCAGGTCGGCGCGGGCCAGTCCGCTCGCCCGGGACACCTCGGCGGCGTCCAGGGCGCCGCAGTCCAGACCGCGCAGCAGGTGGCCGGCGAGGGCCCTGGCGGTGGCGGGTTCGTCCATGACGTCGCCGCCGGCCCGGCCGGCGTACCGGACGAGGCGGGCACAGGCCTGCTCGAAGCCCTCGCGGTAGAAGGCGAAGACGGCGGCGTAGCGGGTGGGGAGGTGACCGGGATGCATGTCCCAGCCCTGGTAGTAGGCGCGGGCGAGGGCCCTGCGGGTGAGGCCGTAGTGCAGGCGCCAGGCGTCGTGCACCCGCTCGGCCGGACCGACAGGCAGCACATTGGTCGAGCCGTCCGAGACGCGGACGCCGGTGCCCGCGGCGGCGACCTGCATGACGGCCTTGGCGTGATCGGCGGCCGGGTGGTCGCTCGCCTGGTAGGCGGCGGAGACGCCGAGGCAGGCGCTGTAGTCGAAGGTGCCGTAGTGCAGTCCGGTGGCGCGGCCCTCGGCGGCCTGGATCATGCGGGCGACGGTGGCGGTGCCGTCGGCGGCGAGGATGGCCTGGCTGGTCTCGATCTGGATCTCGAAGCCGATCCGGCCGGGCTCGAGGCCGCGCGCCTCCTCGAAGGCGCCGAGGAGCCGGCCCATGGCGCCGACCTGCTCGGGACAGGTGACCTTGGGCAGGGTCAGGACCAGCCCGCGGGGCAGACCGCCGGCCTCCAGCAGACCGGTGAGGAAGATGTCGAGGGTGCGGATGCCCCGGTCGCGCACGGCGGCCTCCAGGCACTTCATGCGGATGCCCGCGTACGGGGCCGCGCCGCCTCCCCCGCCTTCCGGCCGGGAGGTGCCCCCGGCGTGCGCCGCGGCGATCAGCCGTGCCGCGCGGGCCGCGGCCTCGTCCTCCTCGGCGTCGGGACGGTTGCCGTAGCCGTCCTCGAAGTCGACGCGCAGGTCCTCCACCGGCTCGCGCTCCAGCTTGGCGCGGACACGGTCGTACACGTCCTCGGCCAGGGCGGCGTCCAGCCCGAGCACTGCGGCGAAGGCGTCGGCGGTCGGGGCGTGTTCCTCGAGCGCGGCGAGCGCCCGGTCGCCCCAGACGCGGACGGTGTCGGCGGCGAAGGCGTCGCCGGGGACGTAGACGGTGTGGACGGGCTGACGGGTGCCGGGGTCTCCGGGGTAGCGGCGCTCCAGCTCCGCGTCGACCGGCGCGAGGGAGGCGCTGATCTCCTCGCTGACGGCGCCCGAGAGAGTCGTCGCCACCCGTTCCCGTTGCCCCTGGGCCATTCCACACCCTCCTAGGCTTCCGCGATACGGAATCAACAATTCGTAGAATGAAGTTATCGGGCGGCCTTCCCGCCGGTCAACACCGTCTCACGGGACATCCGGCCCCGGTGGGACCGCGGAGCGCGCCCGCCACCGCCGCCGCCCCGCGCCCTCCCGTACAGCACTCGTCCGGGAGTCCTCACCGGCGGACGACGGGCGCCCGCGTGACGCACCGGGCCCCCGCGGCCGAAGTGGTCGCGGGGGCCCGGTCACGGTGTGGACCTGCAGGGATCAGCCCTTGCGGGTCTTGATCTCCTCCGTCAGCTGCGGCACGACGTCGAACAGGTCGCCGACGACGCCGTAGTCGACCAGCTCGAAGATCGGGGCCTCGGCGTCCTTGTTGATCGCCACGATGGTCTTCGAGGTCTGCATGCCGGCCCGGTGCTGGATCGCGCCGGAGATGCCGGAGGCGATGTACAGCTGCGGCGAGACCGACTTGCCGGTCTGGCCGACCTGGTTGGTGTGCGGGTACCAGCCGGCGTCGACGGCGGCGCGCGAGGCGCCGACGGCCGCGCCGAGCGAGTCGGCGAGCGACTCGATGAGCCCGAAGTTCTCCGCGCCGTTCACACCGCGGCCGCCGGAGACCACGATCGCGGCCTCGGTCAGCTCCGGACGCCCCGTCGACTCGCGCGGCGTACGGCCGGTGATCTTGGTGCCGGTCGCGGCGGCGGAGAAGGTCACCGACAGGGCCTCGACGGCGCCGGCGGCCGGAGCGGCCTCCACGGTCGCGCTGTTGGGCTTGACCGTGATGACCGGGGTGCCCTTGGAGACGCGGGACTTGGTGGTGTAGGAGGCGGCGAACACCGACTGGGTGGCCACCGGACCGGAGTCACCGGCCTCCAGGTCGACGGCGTCGGTGATGACGCCCGAGCCGAGGCGCAGCGCCAGACGGGCGGCGATCTCCTTGCCCTCGGTGGAGGACGGGACCAGCACGGCGGCCGGGGAGACGGCCTCGTGGGCGGCCTGGAGGGCGTCGACCTTCGGGACGACCAGGTAGTCGGCGTACTCGGCGGCCTCGTGGGTGAGGACCTTCACCGCGCCGTGCTCGGCCAGCGTGGCGGCGGTGTCACCGGCGCCGTTGCCCAGCGCGACGGCGACCGGCTCGCCGATGCGGCGGGCCAGCGTCAGCAGCTCCAGGGTCGGCTTGCGGACGGCGCCGTCCACGTGATCGACGTAGACGAGAACTTCAGCCATGGGACTTCTTCTCTCCTGCTTGCGAGATGTGAGGGGCGGTCGGCGGATCCGGGGTTCAGATGAACTTCTGACCCGCGAGGAACTCGGCGAGCTGCTTGCCGCCCTCGCCCTCGTCCTTGACGATCGTGCCGGCGGTACGGGCCGGGCGCTCGGTCGCGGCGTCGACCGTGGTGTAGGAGCCCTCCAGGCCGACCTCCTCCGCCTCCAGGCCGAGGTCGGACAGGTCCCAGGACTGAACCGGCTTCTTCTTGGCCGCCATGATGCCCTTGAACGACGGGTAACGCGCCTCGCCCGACTGGTCGGTGACCGACACGACCGCCGGCAGGGACGCCTCGAGCCGCTCCGTGGCGGAGTCGCCGTCGCGGCGGCCCCTGACCGTGCCCTCCTCGACGGAGACCTCGGACAGCAGCGTCACCTGCGGCACGCCCAGGCGCTCCGCGAGCAGCGCCGGCACGACGCCCATGGTGCCGTCGGTGGAGGCCATGCCGGAGATCACCAGGTCGTAGCCGGCCTTCTCGATCGCCTTCGCCAGGACCAGGGAGGTGCCGATGGCGTCGGTGCCGTGCAGGTCGTCGTCCTCGACGTGGATCGCCTTGTCCGCGCCCATGGACAGCGCCTTGCGCAGGGCGTCCTTGGCGTCCTCGGGACCCACCGTCAGCACGGTGATCTCCACGTCGTCGTCGGAGTTCTCCGAGATCTGCAGCGCCTGCTCGACCGCGTACTCGTCCAGTTCGGAGAGCAGACCGTCCACGTCGTCCCGGTCGACGGTCAGGTCATCGGCGAAGTGCCGGTCGCCAGTGGCGTCGGGCACGTACTTCACGGTGACAACGATCCTCAAGCTCACGCCGGCTCTCCTACTGCATCGTCATTTCTGGCTGCCTGCCTCCAGGCAGCATAGGCGCCTGAAGCAGGCGGTCCCGGTCGGGGCGGCCCACGCTCCGACCGAAATATTACTCGTCAGTACACCTAGTTCCTTCCCGCTGAGCAAGCGCTTTGAACTGTGACCTTCGCAACGCAGCGTAACCGGAACTCGACGGCTCCGCGAAGGGGACGAACCCCGCTCAGTCGCGCAGGGCGCTGAAGCGTCCCTGGTGGTAGACGAGGGGACGGCCGTGACCGGTGGGGTCGCCGAGCAGGACCTCGGCGACCACGATCCGGTGGTCACCGGCGGGCACCCGCGCCACCACCTCGCACACCATCCAGGCCGGCACGCCGTCCAGCACGGGGACCCCCTCGGGCCCCTCCCGCCAGGCGGTGGCCGGACCGAAGCGGTCGGCGCCGCTGCGCGCGAAGGTCGCCGCCAGCTCCCGCTGGTGCTCCCCGAGCACATGCACACCCACATGGCCGCCCGTCGCGATCGCGGGCCAGCTGGAGCTCCCGGTGCCGACCGCGAAGGACAGCATCGGGGGCTCGGCGGAGACGGAGGCGAGCGAGGTGGCGGTGAAGCCGACGGGCCCTCCGCCGCCACGCGCGGTGATCACCGCGACCCCCGCCGCGTGCCTGCGGAAGACGGAGCGCAACAGGTCGGGTGAGGCGGCCCGGGCGGTGCCGGGGCCGGACGCGGCCGTCATGGAACCGTCCTTCCGCGGGGGGTGGCGAACGGGCTCGCGGCTGCTCACCGGCCCGGTCCGCGCACGCGCGCGGCGGCGGTCCCGGCGCGGCCGGGTGCCCGCCGGGGACGAGGAGGTTCCGAAAGCATGCGGTCAGGCTGACGACGGACGGCCCGCGCAGTCAAGTCGTTCCCGTGCTGCGGGAGGTACCTCACCACGGTCCCGGCGCACTTCACACGGCCTCCCCGAGCGCGGCGATCACATCGGCCCTGCGCGGCTGTCCGGTCGCGCGCCGTACGATCCGGCCGGCCGCGTCGAGGACCAGCACCGTCGGGGTCCGTACGATGTCCAGCCGCCGTACGAGGTCCAGGTGGGCCTCGGCGTCGATCTCCACGTGGGCCACGCCCGGGACCAGTGCGGCCACCTCGGCCAGCACCCCGCGGGTCGCCCGGCAGGGCGCGCAGAAGGCGCTGGAGAACTGCACGAGGGTGGCGCGCTCTCCCAGTTCGGCCCCCAGCCCGGCCCACGGTTCCCCCGCCCCGAGCCGTTCCCCGTCGTCCCGACCGCGCACGCGCCACTCTCCCGCCATGGATTCCGCTGTCGACCGCTTCCAGCGTTCCCGGGCCGACGGACATTCCCGTCGCCCGTGCGAAGCCCGTGGCGGGCCGGGAACGGACGTGACAAGAATCTCGCCGCCGACGGGTGCCGGGACTGGTTCACCGGCCGTTCTTCGGGCACCATCTGCGACAAGCCGTAAACCTACGGCTGCGTAACTTCGACTGGGAGACTCCCCTTCCCAGGCAGAGAAGGAAGGGTGCCAACCCGCCCATGGCAGAAATTGTCTACCGTCCCGTCGTCGGTTTCGCCCGCACCCTGTTCAAGGTCTGGGACCTCAAGATCGACTGCCAGGGTTCGGAGAACATCCCGCGCTCGGGCGGCGCCGTGCTGGTGAGCAACCACATCAGTTACCTGGACTTCGTCTTCAACGGCCTGGCGGCGCTCCCGCAGAAGCGCCTGGTGCGTTTCATGGCGAAGGAGTCGGTCTTCCGGCACCGGGTCTCCGGCCCGCTGATGCGCGGCATGAAGCACATCCCGGTGGACCGCACGCAGGGCGAGGCGGCCTACGAGCACGCGCTGCGGTCGCTGCGGTCCGGAGAGATCGTGGGCGTCTTCCCGGAGGCGACGATCTCGCAGTCGTTCACGCTCAAGAGCTTCAAGTCGGGCGCCGCGCGCCTGGCGCAGGATGCGGGCGTGCCGCTGATCCCGATGGCGGTGTGGGGCACGCAGCGGCTGTGGACCAAGGGCCGGCCGCGCAACTTCGGGCGCAGCCACACCCCGGTCACCATCCGGGTCGGCGAGGCGATCGAGGCATCCAGGGACAAGTACGCGGGTGCGATCACCCGGCAGCTGCGCGAACGGGTGCAGGAACTGCTCGAGGCCGCGCAGCGCGCCTACCCGGTGCGGCCCAAGGACCAGGACGACACGTGGTGGATGCCGGCCCACCTCGGCGGCACGGCCCCGACCCCGGAGCAGGTCCGCGAGGCCGAGGCCCGCTGACACGCGGCGCACCGCGCTGTCGACGGGGTCCCGCGCACCGGGGACCGGCGTCCCGCCGGCCGGTTCCGTCCGGTCGGCCGCGTTGCGCGGCGAGGGACGCGGCGCCGGATCGAGGCGGTGGCGGCCCCGGCCGTACCGGGCGCGGGGCGGCCGGATCGCCGAACCCCGCGCCCGTGCCGCGGGGCCCGGGGGGCGCCGGCTGCGGCCGATCGGGGGGTCACACCTTCACGGCCGGCCGCACCTGCGTGCGGGACGCGCTAGCGGGCCATCTCCTCCTTGAGCGCCGCCACGAACGCGTCCACGTCGTCCTCGGTGGTGTCGAAGGCGCACATCCAGCGGACGTCCCCCACGGCCTCGTCCCAGAAGTAGAACCGGAACCGCTTCTGCAGGCGTTCGCCCACGTCGTGCGGCAGCCGTGCGAAGACCGCGTTGGCCTGCACCGGATGGAGGATCTCCACACCGTGCACGGCGCGCACGCCCTCGGCCAGGCGCTGGGCCATCTCGTTGGCGTGCCGGGCGTTGCGCAGCCACAGGTCCCGGGCCAGCAGTGCCTCCAGCTGCACGGAGACGAAGCGCATCTTGGACGCGAGCTGCATGGACAGCTTGCGCAGGTGCTTCATGTGGCGGACGGCGTCCTGGTTCAGCACGACGACCGCCTCGCCGAACAGCGCGCCGTTCTTGGTGCCGCCCAGGGAGAGGATGTCCACCCCGGCCGCGTTGGTGAAGGTGCGCATCGGCACGTTCAGCGTGGCGGCGGCGTTGGCCAGCCGCGAGCCGTCGACGTGCACCTTCATGCCGTGCGCGTGGGCGTGCTCGCAGATCGCGCGGATCTCCTCCGGGGTGTAGACCGTGCCCAGCTCGGTGGCCTGGGCCAGGGAGACCACCTGCGGCATCGCCCGGTGCTCGTCCTCCCAGCCGTAGGCCTGGCGGTCGATCAGCTCGGGGGTGAGCTTGCCGTCCGGGGTGGGCACGGTGAGCAGTTTGATCCCGGCGACCCGCTCCGGCGCCCCGCCCTCGTCCACGTTGATGTGGGCGCTCTCGGCGCAGATCACCGCGCCCCAGCGGTCGGTGACCGCCTGGAGCGCGACGACGTTGGCGCCGGTGCCGTTGAAGACCGGGAAGGCCTCGGCGGTGGGGCCGAAGTGGCTGCGGACGACCTGCTGGAGGTTCTCCGTGTACGCGTCCTCGCCGTACGCGGTCTGGTGCCCGCCGTTGGCCAGGGCCAGGGCGGCGAGGACCTCCGGGTGGGCGCCCGCGTAGTTGTCGCTGGCGAAACCGCGGACGTCCGGGTCGTGATGACGACGCGCGTCGGTCCTCGGCGGGTTCACGGCTTCTCGGTCAGCCACAGACGGTTTCCGTTCACTTCCGCGGCGGGCTCGTCCCAGACGCCGGCGATGGCCTCGGCGAGGTCCTTGACGTCCGTGAAGCCCGCGAACTTCGCGTTGGGGCGCTCGGCGCGCATCGCGTCGTGCACCAACGCCTTCACCACCAGGATCGCAGCCGCCGACGTCGGCCCCTGCTCGCCCCCGGCCTTGCGGAAGTAGTCGGCCATGGCGAGGGTCCACGCCTCGGCGGCGGCCTTGGCGGCGGAGTACGCCGCGTTGCCCGCGGTGGGCCTGCTGGCACCGGCCGCGCTGATGAGGACGTAGCGGCCGCGGTCGCTGCGCTGGAGCGCCTCGTGGAAGGCGAGGGAGGTGTGCTGCACGGTGCGCACCAGCAGCAGCTCCAGCAGGTCCCAGTCGTCCAGGTTGGTCTTGGTGAAGGTCTCGCTGCCGCGCCAGCCGCCGACGAGGTGGACCAGACCGTCGATGCGGCCGAACTCCTTCTCGGTGCGGGCGGCCCACTCGCGGGTGGAGTTCAGGTCGAGCAGGTCGACCGTGTCACCGGTGACGGTGGCGCCGCCGTGGGCGTAGCGCGCCGCGTCCACGGCCTCGGCCAGCCGTACCGGGTCGTTGTCGGAGCCGACCACGGTCGCTCCCGCCTCGGCCAGCCTGAGGAGCGCCGCCCGTCCCGCGGGTCCCCCCGCGCCGGCCACCGCGATCACCGCACCCTCGAGCGCCCCGTTCCCCATGGTCCTCGCCTCCTGAGCAGTTGTGGACTCGCGATCGCTCACGCGGCGACCCGCCCGGCACCGTCCGCCGTGATGCCCTCGGCGGAGGCGATCACGTGCTTCAGCTTCTTGGACAGTGCCTCATAGAACATGCTCAGCGGAAACTCGTCCGGAAGCACGTCATCGACGAGTCTGCGCGGCGGCTGCGTCAGGTCCAGCGCCTCGGGGCCCTTGGCCCACTTGGAGCCCGGGTGCGGGGAGAGGTAGGCGGACACCAGCTCGTAGCCGGCGAACCAGTGGACGAGCTTGGGGCGGTCGATGCCGTCCCGGTACAGCGTCTCGATCTCGGCGCACAGCCGGTTGGTGACCTGCGGGGCGCGCTCCCAGTCGATGGAGAGCCTGTTGTCGGTCCAGCGGACGACGTCGTGCTTGTGCAGGTAGGCGAAGAGCAGCTGGCCGCCGAGGCCGTCGTAGTTGCGGACCCGCTCACCGGTGACCGGGAAGCGGAACATCCGGTCGAAGAGCACCGCGACCTGCACGTCACGGGCCTGCGGGACACCGTCGCCGGCGAGTTTCACGGCCTCCTTGAAGGCGGTGAGGTCGCAGCGCAGCTCCTCCAGGCCGTACATCCAGAACGGCTGGCGCTGCTTGATCATGAATGGGTCGAAGGGCAGGTCGCCGTGGCTGTGGGTGCGGTCGTGGACCATGTCCCAGAGCACGAAGGCCTCCTCGCAGCGCTTCTGGTCGTGCACCATCGCGGCGACGTCCTCGGGCAGTTCCAGGCCCAGGATGTCGACGGCGGCCTCGGTGACCCGGCGGAAGCGGGCGGCCTCGCGGTCGCAGAAGATGCCGCCCCAGGTGAAGCGCTCGGGGGCCTCGCGCACGGCGACGGTCTCGGGGAAGAGCACCGCGGAGTTGGTGTCGTAGCCGGCGGTGAAGTCCTCGAAGGTGATGCCGCAGAACATCGGGTTGTCGTAGCGGGTGCGCTCCAGCTCGGCCAGCCACTGGGGCCACACCATGCGCAGCACGACCGCCTCCAGGTTGCGGTCGGGGTTGCCGTTCTGCGTGTACATCGGGAAGACGACCAGGTGCTGCAGGCCGTGCTCACGGCGCGCGGCCGGCTGGAAGGCCAGCAGCGAGTCGAGGAAGTCGGGCACCTCGAAGCCGCCCCCGGCCCAGCGGGCCAGGTCCTCGGCCAGCGCCTCGTGGTAGGCACGGTCGTGGGGCAGCAGCGGGGACAGCGTCCTCACGGCCCCGGTCACCTCCCGCACCGCGCGCTCGGCGTCGGCCCGCGACGGGGCGCCCTCGGCGTCGAAGTCGATCGACCCGTCCTTGGACTGCCAGGGCCTGATCCGCTCCACGGCATCCTTGAGCACGGGCCATGCCGGGTGCTCCACCACCCTGCCTACCGAAGGAACCTGTTCCTCCGCACCCACCTGCACAAGAATTTCCGTCATGTCCCATCCTCTACAGGAGAACCTCGCGTAAGAGGACCGTATACATACGAGGTTTCTCCCAGCAAGTAACACCTCGGGAAATTATCCTGCCCCACCCCCACCTTCACCGCGTTTTTTCCTGTGGAACACCCATTGGGGCGACACCGCACACGATCGGGGTTCAGCCTCTGGACGGCGCGGGCACAGGCGATACGGTCCAGGAGGGCCATGGGGACACGGTCCCCCGCCGCCGTCGACGGAAGCGAGTCGCGTCTTGAACTTCCTCACCATCGGTCACCGCGGAGTCATGGGTGTCGCTCCCGAGAACACCCTCCGGTCCTTCACCGCCGCCCAGGAGGCGGGCCTCGACGTCATCGAACTGGATCTGCACCTGAGCAAGGACGGCGCGCTCGTCGTCATGCACGACGCGGATGTGGACCGCACCACGGACGGCACGGGCGCCGTCGCCGACAAGACCCTCGCCGAACTGCGCGCCCTGGACGCCGGGAACGGCGAGCGCGTCCCCGTCTTCGAGGAGGTCCTGGACGCCGTCCGGACCCCGCTCCAGGCCGAGATCAAGGACGTGCGCGCGGCCCGCGCGCTGGCCGGGGTGATGAACGGACGGAACCTGGCCGGCCGGGTCGAGGTCTCCTCGTTCCACGACGAGGCGATCACCGAGATCGCCCGGCTGGTGCCCGGGGTGCGCACGGCACTGATCGCCGGCCGCTACGACAACGGCGTCGTGCAGCGGGCGGTCGCGGCCGGCGCCTCGACCGTCTGCCTCGACATCCGCCGGCTCACCCTGGAGATCGTGGAGCAGGCCCGGAAGGCGGATCTGGCGGTCGTCGGCTGGGTGGTCAACACCCAGGACCACCTCAGACTGGTCCGGGCACTGGGACTGGACGGAGCGACCACCGACTACCCGGAGATCAAGCGCACCGGCCGCTTCACCGCGTGACGGGCGCGTCCCCGTGCGTGGGACCGGTCAGCTCCTTGACCAGCAGCTCGAACTGCAGATCGGCGCGCTGCGGAATGCCGAAACGCTCGTCGCCGTACGGGAACGGCGTCATCCGTCCCGTCCGTCGGTAACCGCGCCGCTCGTACCAGGCGATCAGGTCCTCCCGCACGGAGATCACCGTCATGTGCATCTCGCTCACGCCCCAGGTCTCCCTGGCCCGGCGCTCCGCCTCCGCGATGATCGTCCTGCCGAGTCCGGCACCCTGGAGCTCGGGGCTGACCGCGAACATCCCGAAGTAGGCGTACGCGCCGCGGTGTTCGAGCTGGCAGCAGGCGACGATGCGGCCCTGGCGCTCCACCGTGATCAGCCGGCTGCCGGGCGACTCGACGACCTCCAGCACCCCCTCCGGGTCGGTCCGCTGCCCCTGGAGGATGTCCGCCTCGGTGGTCCACCCGGTCCGGCTGGACTCCCCCCGGTACGCCGACTCGATCAACGCGACGAGGGCGCCCACATCGGCGCCGGTGGCATCGCGGAAGGTCAGTGCGGTGTCGGTGGCGGATTCCATGGGCACGTCTCCGATGTCGTCTGCGGCGCGTTCCGGCGTGGCCGGGCCGGAACGAGACTAACCCGGCCGCTACCCTCGGCCGCATGGTGCATGTACTGGGCAGCCGCATCCTGCTCCGCCCCACCGACCCCGACCGCTCCCGCGCCTTCTACGGCGAGCAGCTGGGCCTGGCCGTCCACCGCGAGTTCGGCACCGGCCCGGAGCGCGGCACCGTCTACTTCCTCGGCGGCGGGTTCCTGGAGCTGTCGGGCCGCTCGGCGGACCCCGCCGCGGTGTCCCCGGCGGTACGGCTGTGGCTCCAGGTCGAGGACATCACGGCGGCGCACGGGGAACTGGCCGCCAAGGGGGTCGGCGTCGTCCGTCCTCCGGTGCGGGAGCCCTGGGGGCTGGTCGAGATGTGGATCGCGGACCCGGACGGCACACCGATCGTGCTGGTCGAGATTCCCGCCGACCACCCCCTGCGGTACCGGCCGGGGATCTGAGGACCGGTTCCCCGCCGGATGGACGGGGCCGGGGGCCGGGCTTAGCGTGCGGAGGGGGGCCGGCCGCACCCGGTGGCTCCGGGTTGTCCGCGGCCGGAGTGCCCCACGGCGGAGGGAACGCCATGGAACTGTCCGCGCCGGTGACCGGAGGGCCCTGCTGGGCCGAGCTGGGGACCACCGATCCGGAGTCCGCGCAGCGGTTCTACACGCGGCTGTTCGGCTGGCGCCCCGAGACGGATCCGCGCCCCGGGGCGGGCGGCTACACGGTCGCCCGCCTCGGGGACGCGGCGGTCGCGGCGCTGACGCCGCTGTACGAGGAGTCGCAGCCGGTCGCCTGGAACGTGTCGTTCGCGGTGACCGACGCCGAGGCCACCCTGCGTGAGGTGGCCGCCGCGGGCGGGCAGACGCTGCTCGGTCCGACGGAGGTGTTCGACATGGGCCGCTTCGCGGTGGCCGCCGATCCCACCGGTGCCGTCTTCCAGCTGTGGCAGGCGGCCGCCTTCCCCGGCGCCGGGGTGTTCAACGCGCCCGGGTCACTGGGCTGGGTGGAGCTGCTGACCCGCGCGCCGCGGCAGGCCGTGTCCTTCTACACCGCCGTGTTCGGCTGGAGCGTGACCGCCTCCGGGCGCTACCCCCAGTGGGGCGTCGGCGGCGCGGACTTCGGCGGCATGGTGACGATGGACGACAGGTTCCCCCACGAGGTGCCGGCGCACTGGCTGCCGTACTTCGCCGTCGGCGACGTGGACGCCGCCGCGGCGACCGCGACAGGGGCGCGGGGCACGGTGCTGATGGAGCCCGTCTCGCACCCGGAGCGCCCGCGCATCGCGGTGCTCCGCGATCCGCAGGGGGCGATGTTCGGCGTGTACCGGGCGGCGGACGAGGCGTGAGCGCGCTGCGGGCGGGGCGGCCCCCCGGGCCCGCCCCCCCCCCCCCCCCCCCCCCCGGCCGCGGCCCCCCCCCGCCGGCACCCCCGCCACGCGCCCCACTAGGCCCCGAGCCCGGGGGGGGACACCCC
>NZ_JBIBRG010000004.1:0-278109 GCF_043076215.1 Streptomyces sp. NPDC016640 | reverse complement strand
TACGGGGGGGGGGGGGGGGCGGGGGGGGGGGGGGTGTGGGGGGGGGGGGGGGGGGGGGGGGGGGGGGGGGGGGGGGGGGGGGGGGGGGGGGGGCGGGGGCCCCCCCCCCCCCCCCCCGCGCCCCGAGGCGTCCTTCGAGCTGCCCGAGCAGGACGCCGAGCAGAGCGGCCAGTTCGCCCAGTTCCGTGCTGTCCAGACCGGACAGCACGGCGGTCTCGTAGGCGAGCTGCGCGGGCAGGACGCCGTCGACCAGGTCGCGCCCGGCGTCGGTGAGACGGACGTGCGCGACCCGCCGGTCGCGGGTGTCGCCGCGCCGTTCCACCAGGCCGCGTTCGGTGAGCTGCTTGAGGCGCTTGGTGACGGCGGCGCCGGAGGAGAAGGTCTCGCGGGCCAGCTCGCTCGGGGTCAGCTCGTGCCCGGTGCGGCGCAGCGCCCCGAGCAGGTCGAATTCCGGGCGGGTCAGACCCGTCCGGCACAGCGGGGCGTCCTCCGCCTGCTGGAGCAGGGCGGCGCAGCGGTTGATGCGGCCGATGACCTCCATGGGGCCGGTGTCGAGGCCGGGGTGGATGGCCCGCCACTGCCGGACGACCGCGGCGACGGTGTCACCCCGGCCGGAACCGGGCGGGCCCTCGCCGGCCGCGGACGGCCCCCCGCCGCCGGTCGCCGATGGTCCTTCGGTCGCCGTCATGGCCGTACGCCCTCCGTGTCCGTGCCGGGGTCCGGGAGCGGGCCCCGGCGTCGTACCGTCGCCGCGAGCGTACGGTGTCCCGACTGCTCGGCGAGCACGACCCGCTCCCGGGGCAGCGTGCGCTGCCACCACTCACCGGCCGCGGCGTCCGCGGTGACCCGCAGACCGACCAGGGCGGACGCGAGGCCGCCGAGCATGCCGAGCACCACTCCCGCCGGCATCCCGGCCCGGGCGGCACAGGGGCGGCGGTGGGCGTACAGGGCGCAGAGGGATCCGGCCATGGTGTACACGGCGAGATCGGGGCGGCCGAGTGCGACCGGGAGCGGGCCGGGCGGCGCGACGGCGGCGACCACGCCGAGGGCCTGCTTGAACCGGATGCCGGAGGGGCGCCCGGGGCGCGGCAGGCGCCGGACGGCCCGAACGGAGGGGGTGGAGGTCGCACTGCTCATGACGTACCACACCAGCAGGTGGTTCACTCGTGAATTACCTGTCCTGACCTGCCACACTCCCCCGAACACTCCCCGTGCGCGCCCGTGCGCCCGCGTGTCCGCCACCGGGACCGGGCATTCCCCCACCGGCGGTCGAGCGGTTTCGGGGAGGGGGGCCGGAGTGCGGGGACCGGTGCCGTCCGGCTGGTTGCTGGTCGGGCTGTGCGCGGCGGTCGGCGCCTACTGTCTGCTCAGGATGCGCAGCCGCGTCGAGGAGCAGCGCCGCGCCGCGGGCGGCGAGGCGCTGATGGGCTTCGGCATGGCCGTGATGGCGGTACCGGCGGCGGCGTTCACCCTGCCCGCCTGGGTCTGGCCGGCCTGCGCGGCGGTGTTCGGCGCCGCCGGCCTGCACGCGCTGTGGACGGCCCGCGCGGGCGCCCGTCATCTGCACCATCCGGTGGAGGCGGGGACGATGGTGTACATGGCGGTGACCATGGCGGCCTCCCCCGGACACGGCGGCGGCCCCGGGCAGGGACACGGGCCGGGCCCCCCGGGCATACCCCTGCTGACCGGAGCCCTGCTGCTCTACTTCGTCGCGTACGTGCTCGTGACC
The DNA here is from genome assembly GCF_043076215.1 of Streptomyces sp. NPDC016640. Taxonomy (NCBI): domain Bacteria; kingdom Bacillati; phylum Actinomycetota; class Actinomycetes; order Kitasatosporales; family Streptomycetaceae; genus Streptomyces; species Streptomyces sp. NPDC016640. The sequence goes on along the minus strand of NZ_JBIBRG010000004.1, from coordinate 276,380 downwards.
GGCGCACGGCTGGTCCCCGTGGCCGCCGTGGCACCGGGCGGCCGGGGCGCCGGCTGGGGTGACCGGCCGGAGCTGGCGCGGGCCTGCCGGCTGTCCATGGCCCTCGCGACGGTGGCGATGCTGCTGACGATGTGAGCGGGGCGCGCCCCGGCGGCGGGCCTACGGGAGCGTCGCCCGTTCCGTACCGGTGGCGTTCGTACCGGGGTGCGGTCCCCGGGTCGGACACCGGACCGGGGAAACGGTCCGGGCGCGGGCGCGACCGGGGGACCACGGCGAGGGGGGTACTGGCCCGCGCGCCGCGCGTCGGCGAGGATCGCCCCATGCACACCTCCCCCGTCGAAACCCCGCCCCGGCCCCCGGAACGCCGTCCCGCCACCCTGTCCACCGGAGTGCTGGCGCTGTGCTCGGCGCTGCTGCTGGCACTGGTCGCCCTCGAGTGGCGCCCCCTGCTCGGCCTGGACGGGGACATCTCCCGCGCCACCCACCGCTGGGCGGTCGACGAACCGGGCCTGACGCAGACGTCCCGCATCCTGACGGACTGGGTCTGGGACCCGTGGACGATGCGCGTGCTGTGCGGTGTGGTGGCGGCGCTGCTGGTGTGGCGGTACGCGGCCCGGTGGACGGCGACGTGGCTGGTGCTGACCGTCGCCGTCGGTTCGGCCGTGCAGCAGGGCCTCAAGGCCGCGGTGGACCGTGCCCGCCCCGTCTGGCCCGACCCGGTCGACTCCGCGCACTACGCGGCCTTCCCGTCGGGGCACGCCATGACCGCGACGGTCGTCTGCGGCCTCCTGCTGTGGCTGCTGCACCACCACGGGGCGGGCCGCGTCCTGTGGCGCACGGCTCTGGCCGCGGCGGTCGTCTCGGTGGCCGGAGTCGGCCTCACCCGCGTCTGGCTCGGCGTCCACTGGCCCACCGACGTGCTCGGCGGCTGGCTGCTCGGCGCCCTGGTGGTGGCCGGGGCGGTGGCGGTCCACGAGCGGCGGCACCCGGGGGCCGCGAGCACCGGCGGGTCCGGACCGGACGGCGACCACCGGTAGCCCGAGGCAACTTTCACTGCAGTGCAAACCGTCCACCTCGGACGATCCCCCGCGTCGCCCGAGGTGGACGGCAGCCCGGAAGAGACCCACCACGGGGTCTGACCGGATGCGTTGAGTATAGTTGGCTGGCAGCCAGTCAACGCAGGAGTCCAGCATGTCCCCGCGCAGCGCCCTGGTCAATGAAGAGTTGCGGAGGCGTTCGAAGGAGCGGCTCCTGCAGGCCGCCGTGGAGTTGGTGAGCGAGCGCGGCTACGAGGCGACCACGCTCGGCGACATCGCCGACCGGGCGGGCTCCGCACGGGGCCTGGTCTCGTACTACTTCCCGGGAAAGCGCCAGCTCGTGCAGTCCGCCGTGCACCGGCTGATGCACCGCACCCTGGAGGAGGCCCTGGAGCGCGAGCCGAGCTCCGAGGACGGCCGGGAGCGGATGGCGCGGGCCATCGACGCGATCCTGGGCCTGGCTCGGGACCGCCCGGTGCTGATGCGCCAGCACATGGCCGGGCTGCTGCAGGCCGAGGGGTTCCTGCCCTGCCCGGAGCAGCGGCGCCTGGCGGAACTGCTCGGCGACACGGTGGCCCGGCACGGTTCCCACGACGTCGACGCCGACTATCCGATGCTGCGTGCCCTGCTGATGGGCGCCGTGTACGCGGCCCTGATGCCGGGCGCGCCGATGCCCGTCCCGGTGCTGCGCGCCGAGCTGTTCGAGCGCTACCGGCTCGACTGGGAACTGGGCGTCCCGCCGGACACCGAGGCACCCGGCGGGACGTGTGGGGCGGACGGGACGGATCTGGCCCGGTTCTTCGCGACCGGACCGGCGCCCGGCCGCCCCGCTCCTCCGGCCGCGGGGCCGGAGGAGCCGGACGCTCAGTCGAAGTAGTCCGGCTGCGTCTGCACGTTGAGCTCGCGCATGTGGACCCGGCGGGCCGGGTCGGTGCGCCGGTCGTCGATCTCCAGGACGTCGAAGCCCTTGGCCATGTCGTTCGAGTAGATGTAGCCGTTGTAGTAGTACGCCGACCAGGAGCCGCCGGTGACCATCTGGTCGGTGCTCAGCGGGCCGCGCTCGAAGTAGGCGATCTCCTTGGGCTTCGCCGAGTCGGTGAAGTCCCAGACGGAGACGCCGCCCTGGTACCACGCCTGGACCATCAGGTCCCGGCCCCTGACCGGGATCAGCGAGCCGTTGTGGGCCACGCAGTTCTCGGTGTCCGCCTGGTGGCGGGGGATCTTGAAGTAGCTGCGGAAGACCAGCTCGCGCCGGTCGCCCTTGCCGACGATGTCGTAGATGCCGTCCGCGCCGCGGTTCGGGCCGATGGCCTCGTTGCAGGTGGCGGCGCCACCGCCGCCCAGCTCATCGGTGAAGACGACCTTGTCGGCCTTCTGGTTGAAGGTCGCCGAGTGCCAGAACGCGAAGTTGACGTTGTCCTGCACCCGGTCGATGACCTTCGGGCGCTCGGGGTCCTCGATGGAGAACAGGATGCCGTCGCCCATGCAGGCACCGGCGGCCAGGTCCTCCGACGGCAGCACGGTGATGTCGTGGCAGCCGGTGGTCTTGGAGACGCCCGGGTTGGCGGGAGCGCCCGGGTTGCCGCCGCCGTCCGGGCCCTCACCCGGGAACAGCACCGGGAAGCCGACCAGCGCCGCCTCGTGCGGGGCCTTGCGCGGGACCTTGATCACCGAGATGCCGTCGTGCGGCGGCTGGCAGTCGGGGTAGGCCGCGTTGGGCGAGTACGAGGAGACGTAGACGTAGACGTTCTTGCGCTCGGGGACCAGCGTGTGGGTGTGCGAGCCGCAGGCGGTCTCGACTGCGGCGACGTAGCGCGGGTTGCGCTTGTCGCTGATGTCGAAGACCTTCATGCCCTCCCACGAGGACTTCTCGGTGACCGGCTGCGTGGTGCTGTTGCAACTGCTGTCGCTGCGCGAGGAGTCGGTGGACAGGAACAGCAGGTCACCGGAGACGGAGATGTCGTTCTGCGAGCCGGGGCACAGGACCTGGGCCACCGTCTTCGGTGCCGTCGGGTCGCTGATGTCGAAGATGCGGAAGCCGTCGTAGTTGCCGGCGAAGGCGTACCGGCCCTGGAAGGCCAGGTCCGAATTGGTGCCGGGCAGCGCGTCCTTGGGGATGTTCGCGACGTGCCGGATGTTGTCGGAGTGGACGACCTCGTCCTGGCCGGGGATGTCGCCGTTCTCGATGGCCTCGCGCGCCTCGGCCTGGTCGCTCCGCGAGACCTGCTTGCGAGCGGCCGGCGAGTCCCCCGGATCGGGGATCGCGGCGGCCGGCGAGGCGGTGAGCAGCGCGGCCAGCAGCCCACCGGCCGCCGCGGCGACTCCCAGACGTCTGTGCCGGGTCCGGGCAACACTCAACAGGATCACTGTTTCCTCCCTGGTTCCGCTCACTTGTGAACGGTTTTCGCTCCGGCAGTATCGACGTGGACATGCACATACCAACAGGGGGGCAACGACATCGCAACAAAGTATTTTGATCAAAGTTGCACGCAAGCGTGCTAGGACGGTCGTCAGCACTCACAAGGTGACTCGCCATTCGCCTGCCACAGGAGGTCCTCGTGCACTACCGCCGTACGTCACGCCTGTCCGTCGTCGCGGCCGGACTGACCGCTTCGGCCGTACTCGGACTCGTGGGCTGCGACTCCGGCACGGACGACACCAAGTCGGCCGCGGAGAGCGGGCCTTCGGTCATCGCGCCGGGTGAGCCCGGAGAGGCGAACCGGACCCTGTCGGCCGAGGAGGCCGCACGGCAGCGCGCGGAGGACGACTCCCCCAACTCCGCCGACGTGTCCTACGCCCGGATGATGATCGAGCATCACGCCCAGGCCCTGGAGATGACGGACCTGGTGCCGGACCGGGCCGAGTCGCCCAGGACCCGCAAACTGGCCGAGCGCATCGCCGCAGCCCAGCAGCCGGAGATCAAGGCCATGAAGGCGTGGCTGAAGAGCCACGGCAGGGCGGAACAGGACGACGGACACGGGCACGACCACGCGACGATGCCCGGCATGGCCACCCAGGCCCAGCTGAAGCAGCTGCGCGCGGCCGACGGCAAGGCCTTCGACCAGCTCTTCCTCACCCTGATGATCACTCATCACCAGGGCGCGATCACCATGGCGACCGAGGTGAAGGGGCAGGGCAACAACATCCGGATCGAGGAGATGGCGGACGACGTGGTCGCCCAGCAGACCAGCGAGATCAACCGGATGCGCGACATGCTGTGAGGGAGCGCGGCGGTGGACGACCCGCTCACCGCCGGGCGTGACGCGGGGACAGCAGCCCCGCGTCGCGCGTGCGGCCGATGGCCCTGAGCGCCCCGCGCCTGCTGTACCCGGTCTCGTCCATCACGGCGAGCACCGGATCGGCGCCCTGCTCCCGGGCCGAGCGGTACACCCGCGCCACGAGCCGCCACTCCCGCTCGCGCGGCCGGGCGGAGCGGTCCCGGTGCGCGCCCCCGCCGGCGTCGTCCCGGGCGTCCGGCCCGGTTCCGGCGCCGCAGGCCCGGGCCAGCGGCTCCTCGATCCAGTCGGAGAGCACCGCCAGGTCCTCCAGGGCCAGCGCCGGCCGGGCCCGTACGTCCTCGACGCAGACCCATCCCTCGCACACCGTCGCGAGCACGTCGATCCGCGCACCGTCGCCGAAGGAAAGCCGCACATGGAGCCACCGGGTGGCCCGCTCCCCCTCCCGCACCTCCCAGGCGGGCCACACGGACACCGCGCCCTCCGCCGGAGAGCGATCGGAAAGATGAAGAAAGGATGCCTCGAGCACACACGCAACGTAAGCGTTCGGTCAGTTTCCCTCGGAGAGAACACGCACCCCGGACGGCGGACGGCACCCTGTCAGCGGAGCGCGGACGGTGCGATGCTGGAGGCAACAGCGATCTCCTGTGGATCCCCCGGGGTGAGGAGTTCCGCCGTGCTGCGTGTCGCCGTCATCGGTTCCGGGCCGAGCGGGTGCTACACCGCCCAGAGCCTCGTCCAGCAGCACCCCCGGGTGCGCGTGGACGTGCTGGACCGGCTGCCGTGCCCGTACGGCCTCGTCCGCTACGGCGTCGCACCGGACCACGAGAAGATCAAGTCCCTGCAGAACAACCTCCGCGCGGTCCTGGAGCACGAGCGGGTGCGCTTCCTCGGCGGGGTGGCGGTCGGGCCGGGCGGAGTGCCGGTCGAGCGGCTGCGGGAGCTGTACCACGCGGTGGTCTACTGCGTGGGCGCCGCCACGGACCGGCGGCTGGGGGTCCCGGGCGAGGACCTGCCGGGCAGCTGGTCGGCCACGGACTTCGTGTCCTGGTACAGCGCCCATCCGGATGCCGTGCAGGGCGCCTTCCTGCGCGGAGTGCGGTCGGCGGTGGTCATCGGGGTGGGGAACGTCGCCGTGGACGTCACCCGCATGCTGGCCCGGGGCGCGACGGAGCTGAGTGCGACCGACATGCCGCACACCGCCCTCGCCGCCCTCGCGTCGAGCGGGGTGACGCTGATCCACATGGTGGGCCGGCGCGGTCCGTCCCAGGCCCGCTTCACCACCAAGGAACTGCGCGAACTGGGCACCCTGCCGGACACCGGCGTCGCGGTGGACCCGGCCGAGGCGGCGCTGGACCCGGCGTACCCGGACCCCTCCGCGCTGCCCGCGCCGCAGCGCCGCAACGTCGAGGTGCTGCGCGGCTGGACCGGGGCCCCGGAGCCGGGCGCCCGACGGCTGATCCGCCTGCGCTTCTTCCTCCGCCCGGTCGAACTGGTCGCCCGCGGGGACCGCGTGGGCGCGGTGCGCTTCGAGCGGACGGTCCCGGACGGACACGGCGGCGTCACCGGCACGGGACGGTTCGAGGAGATCGAGGGGCAGCTGGTGCTGCGTTCGGTGGGGTATCGCGGGGTGCCGCTGGAGGGACTTCCGTTCGACCCGGCGACCGGTACGGTGCCGCATCTCGCCGGCCGGGTGCTGCGGGAGGGCGCCGTCGCCCCGGGCGAGTACGTGGCGGGCTGGATCAAGCGCGGCCCCACGGGCGTCATCGGCACGAACCGGCCGTGTGCCAAGGAGACGGTGACCTCGCTGCTGGGGGACGCGGCCCTGCTGACCGACCGTGATCCGCTCGGCGACCCGGTGGCAGCGCTGCGGGCCGGGGGCGTCGAACCGGTCGAGTGGACGGGCTGGCAGGCGATCGAACGCGCCGAGGCGGAACTGGGCGCCTCGCTCGGCCGGAACACCGTCAAACTCCCCGACTGGGAGTCCCTGATGGCGGCGGCGCGAGCCGCCGGCGCCTGAGCCCGCCCGGCACCCCGCCGGGTACGGGCGCGGTTCCACCGGGCGGGGCGGGCCGGATCAGTGTCCGCGGTGGCGGCCGGCCTGGTGGCCGGCGGCGGTGAGCAGGCAGTCGAGCAGGCCGGGGAAGAGGCCGTCCAGGTCGTCGCGGCGCAGGCCGTTCATCTTGGCGGTGCCCTCGTAGACCTGCCGGATCACGCCGCTCTCGCGCAGCACCCGGAAGTGGTGCGTGGTGGTGGATTTGGTGACCGGCAGGTCGAAGTGCGAGCAGGACAGCTCGACGCCCTCGTCCGCGAGTTCGCGGACGATGCGCAGCCGCAGGGGGTCGGCGAGCGCGTGCAGCACGTCCTCCAGCCGGATCTCCTCGCGCGCCGGGTGCGGAAGGTCGCGGCCGCTGGGGGCGCGGGTGGTCGTCACGGCGGCTCCACATTCGGTCCGAGTGCTCATTGTACGAGAGGCTTGGTAGTTTGACATTCACCGTACTACGATTCCTATCGTACAAGCCTCGCCCTTTCCCGGCCCCCGCGAATGGAGCCCTTCGTGAGCACGCTGTTCGAGCCGTACACCCTGCGCGACGTGACGATCCCCAACCGGGTGTGGATGCCGCCGATGTGCCAGTACTCGGCCGCGCCCGAGGGCCCCGGCGCCGGCGCTCCCGTCGACTGGCACCTCGCGCACTACGCGGCCCGCGCGGCCGGTGGCACCGGACTGATCGTCGTCGAGGCCACCGCCGTGTCGCCGGAGGGCCGGATCTCCCCGTACGACCTCGGCATCTGGAACGACACACAGGTCGAGGCCTTCCGCCGGATCACCCGCTTCCTCTCCTCGCAGGGCACCGTTCCCGCCGTCCAGCTCGCGCACGCCGGGCGCAAGGCGTCGACCGGCCGGCCCTGGGAGGGCGGCGCGCCGGTCGGGCCCGAGGCGCACGGCTGGCAGCCGGTCGCCCCGAGTCCGCTCGCCTTCGACGCCCGGCACCCGGTGCCGGACGAGCTGACCGCCGACCGGATCCAGGAGATCGTCGGACAGTTCCGCGCCGCCGCGCGCCGGGCGCTGGCCGCCGGCTTCGAGATCGCCGAGATCCACGGCGCCCACGGTTACCTGATCAACGAGTTCCTCTCCCCGCACTCCAACCGCCGCACCGACGCCTACGGCGGCTCGTACGAGAACCGGACGCGCTTCGCGCTCGAGGTGGTCGACGCCGTGCGCGGGGAGTGGCCGGACGACAAGCCGCTGTTCTTCCGCATTTCGGCCACGGAGTGGCTGGAGGGGCCCGGCTGGACACCGGACGACACCGTCCGCTTCGCCGCCGACCTGCACCGCCACGGCGTCGACCTGCTCGACGTCTCCACCGGCGGCAACGCCTCGGGCGTCCGCATCCCGACCGGGCCCGGCTACCAGGTCCCCTTCGCCGCGCGGGTACGGGCCGAGACGCCGATGCCGGTCGCCGCGGTCGGTCTGATCACCGACGCCGAGCAGGCGGAGAAGATCCTGGCCAACGGAGAGGCCGACGCGGTACTGCTCGGCCGCGAACTGCTCCGCAACCCCTCGTGGGCCCGGCAGGCCGCCCGCGAACTGGGCGCCGAGGCCCACGTGCCCGACCAGTACCACCGTTCGCTCTGACCCCGGCCGCGGCGCAGGCCGGTGGTTCCTGGCGCCCGTCGCGCCCGGAGCCACCGGCCTCGGTCGTTCCTGGCCGGATGTGGTGCACGCGAGGCGTTGACTAGAAAGCGCTTACCCCCTACGTTCCGTTCAGCAGCGTGACCCGCTCACGTCATTTTGCCGCGACAGCCGGGCACGCTGAGCACCTTGCAGAACGTCGTTCACGTACATGACCATCCGCCTTCCTCAGCGGGCGGCGGAGGACTCGACCCCCACATCCGACAGAAGGAACGACATGACTTCCGTGACACGACCGCGCACCCGCGGGCGCGCACTGACGGGCGCACTGGCCACCCTCGGACTTTCGGTTGGCATGATCATGACCACCGGAGCGTCCTCGGCGAGCGCCGCCACCTGGCCCTCCCCGAACGGCAGCGAGGGCGTCTCCTCCACCATCTCCGTGTCCGGCACCAAGGACTACGGGATGAAGCGCCTGTACGGCACCGGCGACCTCGGTTCCGGCGGCCAGGACGAGGACCAGGGCCCGATCCTGCAACTGGCGGACGGCGCGGTGCTGAAGAACGTCATCCTGGGCGCCCCGGCGGCCGACGGCATCCACTGCCAGGGCTCCTGCACACTGCAGAACGTCTGGTGGGAGGACGTCGGCGAGGACGCCGCCACCTTCAAGGGCAAGTCCTCGGGGTCCGTCTACACCGTCAGCGGCGGCGGCGCCAAGGAAGCCAGCGACAAGGTGTTCCAGTTCAACGGCGCCGGCACGCTCAACGTGTCGAACTTCGCGGTCCGGAACTTCGGCACCTTCGTCCGCTCCTGCGGCAACTGCTCCACGCAGTACAAGCGGACGATCAACCTCAACACCATCGAGGTGAGCTGGAAGGGCAGCCGGATCGCCGGCATCAACACCAACTACGGCGACAGCGCGACCCTGCGGAACATCACGATCATCGGGGACAGCAGCAAGAAGATCGTCCCCTGCCAGAAGTACATCGGCAACGACGACGGTGACGAGCCGGACAGCAACGGCTCGGGCGCCGACGGCACCTACTGCAAGTACACGTCGTCCGACATCACCTACCGGTAGCCCCCACGGGTAACGGCCGTACGAGGCGCCCTCCGCGGCGCCTCGTACGGCCGACCGCTTTCCCGCGCCGCCCCGCGCGGGCGCGCCTCCCCCGGCGGCGGCCGGCCCCGGCCGCCGCTGCGGCGGTGTACCCGGGCCGCGGGGCACCGCACCGTCCCGACCTGCGGCGGGACTGCTCCGAAGGTGACTGTCAGTGGTGGGGTGCAGACTGGCCGGCGTCCGGAACGAGGACGTCGACGAGGCGTCTCGGAGGACGTCACGGAGGTGATCGGCATGACCGAGGTACTGCTCGCCGTGGGCACCCGCAAGGGCCTGTTCATCGGGCGCCGGCGGGGTGGCACCTGGAAGTTCGACGAGAGGCCCTGCTTCAACGCACAGGCCGTGTACTCCGTCGCCATCGACACCCGGGGCACGAGCCCGCGGCTGCTGGCCGGCGCGGACAGCGCGCACTGGGGTCCGTCGGTGTTCCACTCCGACGACCTGGGCCGCACCTGGACCGAACCGGCCCGGCCCGCCGTCAGGTTCCCGCGGGACACCGGGGCTTCGCTGGAGCGGGTGTGGCAGCTGCACCCCGCCGCGGCCGAACCGGACGTGGTGTACGCGGGTACGCAACCGGCCGCGCTGTACCGCTCGGAGGACCGCGGGGAGAGCTTCGAGCTGGTCCGGCCGCTGTGGGAGCACCCCACGCGGTCGAGATGGGTGCCGGGCGGCGGCGGTGAGGGCCTGCACACCGTGCTGACCGACGAGCGTGATCCGCGGGCGGTGACGGTGGCCGTCTCCGCGGCGGGTGTGTTCCGTACCGTGGACGGCGGCGCCGGCTGGACACCGTCCAACTCCGGTGTCTCCGCGGTGTTCCTGCCGGACCCCGCCCCGGAGTTCGGGCAGTGCGTGCACAAGGTCGCCCGGGACGCGGCGGATCCGGACCGGCTGTACCTGCAGAACCACTGGGGTGTGTACCGCAGCGACGACGCGGGCGGACACTGGACGGACATCGGCGAGGGACTGCCGTCCACGTTCGGGTTCGCGGTGGTGGCCCATCCGCGACGCGGGGGCACCGCCTACGTGTTCCCGATCGGCGCCGACTCCGACCGGGTGCCGGCCGGCCGGCGCTGCCGGGTCTTCCGCACGGCGGACGCGGGCGGCAGCTGGGAGCCCCTCACGGCGGGACTGCCGCGGGAGGACCACTACGGCACGGTGCTGCGCGACGCGATGTGCCACGACGGCGCGGACCCGGCGGGCGTCTACTTCGGCAACCGCAACGGCGAGGTGTACGCGTCGGCCGACGACGGCGACAGCTGGCGTCGCATCTGCCGGACGTGCTGTGCGTGCGGGCAGCGGTCGTCGGATGAGCCGGAGCACGAAACCGCCGGGCCCCGGCCACTGGTTGATCCCCACCGCCGGTACGGCAGTAGGGTGACGCCCGTGGCACCACGACCCTTGAACGAGATCGTCGAAGCAGGCTGGGCGCAGGCGTTGGAGCCGGTGGCCCGGCGCATCGCCGGAATGGGGGACTTCCTGCGCGCGGAGATCGCCGCGGGACGCACCTACCTCCCGGCCGGACCGCATGTGCTGCGGGCCTTCCAGCAGCCCTTCGACGAGGTACGCGTGCTGATCGTCGGACAGGACCCGTACCCGACCCCGGGGCACGCGGTGGGACTGTCCTTCTCGGTCGCACCCGAGGTACGGCCGCTGCCCGGCAGCCTCGTCAACATCTTCCGGGAACTGAACACCGATCTGGGCCTTCCGCAGCCGACGAGCGGTGATCTCACGCCGTGGACCGAGCAGGGCGTGCTGCTGCTCAACCGTGCCCTGACCACGGCCCCGCGCAAGCCGGGCGCCCACCGCGGCAAGGGCTGGGAGGAGGTCACCGAGCAGGCAATACGGGCGCTGGCCGGGCGGGGCAAACCGCTGGTCTCCGTCCTGTGGGGGCGCGATGCCCGCAACTGCCGTCCGCTGCTGGGCGACCTGCCCGCGGTGGAGTCGGCACACCCCTCGCCGATGTCCGCCGACCGGGGTTTCTTCGGCTCCCGCCCGTTCAGCCGCGTCAACGACCTGTTGACCCGTCAGGGCGGCCAACCGGTGGACTGGCGCCTGCCGTGACCGGTTATCTCGCCGTGGACTCCGGAGGCTCCGGTCTGCGGGCCGTCGTCGGGGCCGGCGGGCGGGGTCCGCTGGCCCGGGCCGCCTCGGGGGAACCCGTGCGGACGGGGACGCGGGGGATCGACCCGGGGCACCTGATGGAGCAACTGGTCCCGATGGCCCGGTCCTTGTGCGCCGAGGCCGGGATCGAGCGGCTGGAGACGGCCGTCGTCGGCGCGGCCGGGATGGCCAGCCTGGGGGACGCGCTGCGCGCGGAGCTGCCGGGCGCGCTGAGCCGTGCGCTGGGCGTGCGGCGGGTGGCGCTGGCCGCCGACGCGGTCACCGCGTATGCCGGTGCCCTCGGTCCGCGGCCCGGTGCCGTGATCGCCGCCGGCACGGGTCTGGTCGCGATCGGCACCGACCTGGCCGGCTGGCGCCGGGCGGACGGCTGGGGACATCTGCTGGGCGACTGCGGCGGAGGCGCCTGGATCGGGCGGGCGGGGCTGGAGGCGGCGATGCGCGCGCACGACGGCCGGGCGGGCGGCTCCGCGCGGCTGCTGGCGGGCGCCGAGGAGATGCTCGGCCCGGCGGCCGGACTGCCCGGCCGGCTGTATCCGCGTACCGACCGGCCGGCCGTTCTCGCCTCCTTCGCGCCGCGGGTGGGCGACTGCGCGGCCGACGGCGACCCCGTGGCCGTGGAGATCCTCCGGGCGGCGGCCCGGCACATGGCCGAGTCCGCCGCGGCGGTGTGCCCGGCGGCGGGTGAGCCGGTGATCGCTCTCACCGGTGGCCTGTTCAGGATGGGCGCCGGTCTGCTCGCACCCCTCGCCGAGGAACTGTCGGCAAGGCTCCCGCAGGCGCGACGGATCATGGCCGAGGGGGACCCCTTGCGGGGGGCGGCGCGTATCGCGGAGGACCTCACCACCGGCGCGTTCACGCTTCCGGGTGACGCGACCATGCTGTGTGTGACGAGCACGGCAGGTGAGGACGTCACCGGCGCGGCCGACGCCCGGAGGTGACTCATCAGACAAAACCGGACGGATACCGCTCACCTGCACCCTCCCCGAACAGGGGAGCCCAGGAAACCACTAACATGCCGCAACATGAGCACCCCCACTGGGCCCGCGTCCGGCCTGCCAGTACGAATGCCGCGCCCCCGCCAGCCGGGGCGGCACCGCCGTCCCGAACCGCTGGTGGCTCCCGAGGGCGCGCCCGCGCTCGTCCTCGCCGTGCCGGGTACGCCCAGTAGTGCCACTCGCTCGCTCGCCGACGAGGTCGTGAGCATCGCCCGTTCCGAGCTGCCCGGCCTCGACGCCCGGATCGGCTACCTGGACGGCGACGACGAGGAATTCTCCTCGCTGCAGTCCGTCCTCGCGTACGCCGGCGAGGAGCGCACCACCCGTTTCGAGCACGCCCGCGAGGCCGGCCTGGACGTCAAGGAGCCCGACGGCCCCGTCGCCGTCGTCGTGCCGCTGCTCGCCGGCCCGGACGGCTCCCTGCTGCGCCAGATCCGCCAGGCCGTGATGGACAGCCGGGTCTCGGCGGAGCTGACCGATGCGCTGGGCCCGCACCCGCTGCTCGCCGAGGCGCTGCACGTGCGGCTGTCCGAGGCCGGTCTGGCGCGCGCCGACCGTGCCCGCCTGTTCACCGTGGCGACCGCGGCGGACGGCATCATCCTGGCCTCCGTGGGCGGTGACGAGGCCGTGCAGGCGGCCGGGATCACCGGCATGCTGCTCGCCGCGCGCCTGGCCGTGCCGGTGATGGCGGCGGCCCTGGACCAGGAGGGTTCCATCGCCTCCGTGGCCGAGCAGCTGCGCACCTCCGGTTCGCAGCAGCTGGCGCTCGCGCCGTACCTGATCGGGCCCGAGATCGACGCGAGCCTGATCACGGAGGCGGCGAAGGAGGCCGACTGCCCCGCATCCGAGGCGCTCGGCCCCTACCCGGCGATCGGCAAGCTGGCCCTGGCCAAGTACACGACGGCCCTGGGCATCGCCCCGCAGCAGGCGCAGAGCACCCCGGCCCGCTGACGCGGCCGTCGGCCCACGACGCCGAAAGGGCCCGTCCCCGGTCTCCAGGGGCGGGCCGTTCGGCGTGTTCCGGCGTCCCGGTCAGCCGGTGACCACGCAGGACGCCGCGGGCACCGGGATCGAGCCCTCGCGGTGCGGCACTCCCGTGTCCGGGTCGAGCGCGAACCAGGTCACGTCTCCGGAACGCTCGTTCGCGACGTACAGGAAGCCGTCGGACTCGGTGATCGCCCGCGGCCAGCGGCCGCCGCAGGGGACGGTGGTGAGCGGGGTCGGCGCCTGTCCCTCCCCCTCGACCGCGAACACGGACAGGACGTCCTCGCCGCGGGTCGCGGTCCACACGAAGCGGCCGTCGGGCGAGACGGCCACGCCGGAGGGGTAGGCGTCGCCGGCCGGAGAGCCGGGCAGCACCGGAATCTCGGCGAGCGGCCTCAGCACTCCGTCGGCGGCGTCCCAGCGGCAGACGACGAGGGTGGGGCTCAGTTCGTTGAGGACGTAGGCGCGGGAACCGCCCGGGTGGAAGGCCAGGTGCCGCGGGCCCGACCCCGGGCGCAGGGCGACCTCCCGGTGCGGCGAGAGGACTCCGCCGGCCAGGGTGCACACCCGCACGGAGTCGGTGCCGAGGTCGACGCTCACCACCCAGCGGCCGCTCGGGTCGGCCTGTACCTGGTGCGGGTGCGGTCCCTGCTGGCGTTGCGGATGGGGGCCGGAGCCACTGTGCCGCAACACCCCGGGCGGGGTCCGCGCGAGGCCGCCGTCCGGGCGGACCGGGACCGCGCTGACGCTGCCGGAGCCGTAGTTGGCGGTCAGGACGTGGCCGGCGACGAGGCTGAGGTGGGTCGGCCCGCTCCCGCCCACCGGTACCTGGCGCCCGGCCGGTTGCGGCCCGTTCCCGGTCACGCGGAACGCGGCGACGGCGCCCTCGGCCGTCTCGCTGACCGCGTACAGCGTGCGCGCGTCCGGCGAGAGGGCCAGGTAGGCGGGGTCCGCCACGGTGTTCACCGTGCTGAGGACGCTCAGCGCGCCGCTGCCGGCATCGATGGACGCGGTGACGATGCCCGGGCCTCCCGCCGCCGTGTACGACCCGATGAACGCCCGCCGTCTGCCGACCGCCACGACTGTCCCCTCTCGTCCCCTGTCGAACGGAGTGACGGTAGCAGTCGATCACTCGAGGTCTAGACCATAAGTCGACTCCGTGCGTCCCGTGCCCGGTCAGGCCCCGACCAGCGGGGAGCCGGACGGTGCCCGCAGGGGCACGGCCAGTTCGGCCAGGGCGCGTTCCAGCCCGTGGAGGTGGGCCAGGGCGGGTTCCGTCGCGGCCGGGGCGGCCTCCACCGCGAGGTCCCGGCCATCGGTGAGCGCCTCGACAGCCACCTCGACCCGCCGGCAGGCGGCGGCCAGACGGACGTCGTGCGAGGCCTCCGGGTCCGCGGCGACGGCGACGAGCCCGCGGATCTCCCGGGCGCAGTCGTCGAGCAGGGCGAGCACCCGGCGGGCACGCCGCTTGCGGCCGAGCATGGGGTTGAGGGGATGCACCAGCGGGGCGACCGAGAGCCGCACCCGGGCCAGGAGCTGCTCCAGCTCCGCCACCGTCGGCGCCGGGTCGGCGTCCGCGGCCCCGGCCAGCCGCGCGGCGGTCTGTGCGGTGCAGGCGTGGACGCAGCGCAGGGCCCGCCGGATCCAGGCGTCGGTGACGCCGTGCGTGGTGACGGGCAGGACGAAGGCCACCGCGAGCGCGGCGCCGAGCGCGCCGACGCCGGTCTCCACGAGCCGCAGCGCCAGCAGTCCGGGGGTGAGCACACCCAGCAGGCCGTAGAGCATGGCGGCGAGCATCGTCACCCAGAGCATCATCCAGGTGTAGGACACGGCGGCCGTGTAGAAGACGCCGAAGACCGAGACGGTGACGACCAGCGCCGTGAGGGGCACGGCGCCGTGCGCGGGGACGGCGACGAACAGCGCGAGTGCGATGCCGATGACCGTGCCCAGCACGCGCCGGAAGCCGCGTACCAGGGTCTCGCCGCGCGAGGTGGTGTTGACGAACACCCACCAGGCGGCGCCGACGGCCCAGTACCAGCGCTGTCCGGACACCAGCTGGCCCACGACCAGGGCGAAGCCCGCGCCGGCGGTCGCCTGGATCGCCTGGCGGGTGGTCACTCGGAGCCGGCCGGCGCCACCCGGCGGTGCCGGTACGACGGCCGGGGGCAGGCGGCGCTCGTAGCACCACAGACCGAAGCGCACCGCCGCCGCGGCCGGCACGGAGAGCAGGACGGCGGTGTACAGCTCGGGGAGCTGGTCCGGCCTCGCGTGCAGGAACTGCGCCACGAAGTACGTCATGAACGCGAAGACGCCGAGGCTGTGCCCGCGCGGACCCCAGCGCCGCACGTACACGCCCAGGCCGACCACGGCGAGGAAGGTGACATCGCGCGCCACCGGGTGGTCGTGCAGCACGGCCGCGGCGGCGAGCACCGGCAGGCCGACGGCGGGCAGCAGCGCCGTGGTGACGGCCTGCGCGCGGACCGTGGCGTCGGTGACGGTGAACAGGGCGAGCAGCGCGGCGAGCCCACCGGTGACGGCACCGGTGAGCGAGTGTCCGGCCAGACCGCAGACGACGACGGCGAGCCCGATGCCGAGCACGGCCCGCGCCGCGAAGCGCAGCCGGATCCGGCCGGGGTCCGGAGCCGTGAACACCCTCTTCAGCACCGCTTACCGCCCCCTGTGAATGGTGGTGTGCACCGTGGCATGGAAAAGGCGCCGCGGAATCCGCAGCGCCATCGACCCCTCCATATGAGCATCATTGACACCGATGGCTCAACAGGCCGCCTTTCGACTGGGCCAATGGCCTGGCCAGAACGGCGGGTGCTCGGCCGCCGGGGTGCCAACGGCCGACGGCGGGTGGCTCGGCCGCCCGGCACTCCCCCGGGCCATTGGTACAGTCGGAAACGATCACCGAGGGACGGGGAGGCGGGGCGTCATGGCCGTGGACGAGCTCGACACCCGCATCCTGCGACTGCTGCTGGAGCGGCCGCGCACCAGTGTGCGGGAGTACGCCCGGATCCTCGGGATCGCCCGCGGCACCCTCCAGGCGCGCCTCGACCGCATGGAACGCGAGGGTGTGATCACCGGCACGGGCCCCGCCCTGTCCCCCGCCGCACTGGGCCACCCCGTGCTGGCGTTCGTGCACATCGAGGTCACCCAGGGGCACCTGGACGAGGTGGGCGAGGCGCTCGCCGCCGTACCGGAGATCGTCGAGGCGTTCTCCATCACGGGCGGCGGCGATCTGCTGACCCGGGTCGTGGCGCGCGACGCCGGGCACCTGGAGGACGTCATCCAGAAGCTGATCGGCCTGCCCGGTGTGGTGCGCACCCGCACCGAGGTGGCACTGCGCGAGCGGGTCCCGCACCGGCTGCTGCCGCTGGTGGAGTCGATCGGCCGCTCGGCACGGAAGTGAGCCCGGCGTTCCGGACCCCCTGAGCACCCTCGGCGCCCCCGGCCCGGTCCGCTGTCCACGCGGCCACCCGTCCGCGGCGGCGCATGTCCGCAACGTATCGCTCCCGGACCGTCGACGCCCCTCCGCCCCCTCCCTGCCGTCCGGCCGGCCCTTCCCTGTCGTCCGGCCGGCCTTTCGCACAGGGTTCGGCATAACGAACCGCACGGAGGAGCGCCCATGGCACGGCCCCTCCTCGTCCGGGCCGGAGCACCCCCCCCCGGCAAGGGCGAACCGGTCGCACGGGTGCGGTCCACCGTGGATGCCCGGGTCTCCGCCGGCCTGCTGGGCCGCGCCGACGGCGACACGGTGGTGAGGACGGCCCGGGCGGCTGCCCACGTCCGCTGGAACGGGCGGAAAATTCTTTCCCGAACGGTGATTGCCCCGCGCCTTGCGTCCGTACTTCCTGCTGTTGGGCCGTTCATATCCCAGGAGGCACGATGCGCATCTCGCGCAGCACGGCAGGAACCGCGTTCGTGGGCGGAGCCATGATCCTCACCCTCGCCGCGCTCGCCTATCCCACCATGCTGGGCGTACAGAACACGTCGACCAAGCCGGACCGGGTGGTGGCCAACACGAACTACGGTCCGCTCACCGAGGCGGACCGTGACTTCGTGGTGAAGGTGCGCGCGGCGGGACTGTGGGAGCACCCGCTGGGGCTGCTGGCGATGGAGCGGGGCACGACCCCCGAGATGAAGGAGGCGGGTGAGCACCTGGTCGTCGGTCACGGCAGACTCGACGACACCTGCCGCAAGCTCGCCCTCGAACTGGGCATCACCCTGCCGAACCAGGCCTCACCCCAGCAGCAGGGGTTCGTCGCGACCGTGCAGTCCTCCACCGGCAAGGAGTTCGACTCCACGGCGGTGAACATCATGCGGGTGACCCACGGCCAGATCTTCCCGGCCATCGCCAAGATCCGGGCCAACACCAGGAACACCCTGGTGCGGCAGCTGGCCGACCAGGCCAACGACACGGTGCTCGACCACATCACGGTGCTGGAGAAGACGGGGCTGGTCAATCACGAGCAGGTCAACTTCCAGCAGACCAGCCCGCCCAAGATGCCGCAGGAGCAGGTGACCCCGCCGGCACCGCAGGCGGGCGCGCCGGTCCTCGTGCTGAAGATCCCCGAGGGGCTGGAGGACCTGAACACGGCCTCTCCGGCGCCGTCGCCGTCGCCGACGATCGGATAGGGCGACCCTCCCGCACGGTCACGACCCGCGACGGGGCCTGCCCCGCCGCGGCTTCTTCGCCGCCCCGCCGGCGGCTCCCCGGCGGCCGCGACCGCTCGACCCGCCGGCCGGCTGCTGCCGGCGGACGCCCGTGCGGTCGGCCCGCTCGCGCTTGTCCCCGTCCGGCGGCTGCCTGCGGCCGCGGCTGCTGTTGACGGTCCGGCCGCGGACGATCCCGATGAAGTCCTCGACCCGGTCCGTCGTCGCCGCCTCGGGCCAGGCCAGTGCCACGCTCGACTCGACAGCCCCCTCGAGCGGCCGGTGGGTGAGGTCCTTGCGGTGGTACAGGCGGGCGAGGGACAGCGGCACCACGAGCACGCCGATCCCGGCCGCGACGAGCTCGACGGCGTCGGCCGTGGTGGCGGGGCGTTCGAGGGCGGGCCGTCCGGGCGGGTTCTCCCAGCCGAGGACGTCGTCGAGGGGGTGCAGCACGATCTCGTCGGCCAGGTCCCCGGGGGACACCGCGTCGACCGCCGTGACGACATGGTCCCGGGGCACCACGACGACCGTCTGCTCGGTGTAGAGCGGGATCGCGCTGAGGACCGTACGGTCGACGGGCAGCCGGACGAGGCCCGCGTCGGCGTCCCCGCCCGTCAGCAGCCCCTGTGCCGTCGCGGCGGGCACCTGCGTGAGGGTCAGCGGGACGCCGGGCAGCCGCTCGTTCCAGATGCGCACCCATTTGCCGGGCATCACGCCGGGGACGTACGCGAGCCGGAACGCGGGGGACACTTCCGAGCCTGTCACCTGGCCAGGTTACCGGCCGTGGTCGGTGGTCGCGCACACGCTCGATACCCTGGACCCCATGACGTCGCACCAGAACACCCAGACCATGAAGCCCGCGACCGCGGCCAAGAAGCTGGGTGTGTACCTCGAGGCCACCCCCGCCGAGTTCCGGGAGGGCGCCGTCTCACGCGCCGAGCTGAGCGCGCTCCAGGCGGATCCGCCGCAGTGGCTGCGGGACCTGCGGCGCGACGGGCCGCACCCCCGCCCGGTGGTCGCGGCGAAGCTGGGCGTCTCCATCGCCGGTCTCGCCCGCGGCGGCGTCACCGAGCCGCTCACCACGGAGCGGATCGAGGCGCTGAAGCAGGAGCGTCCCGAATGGCTGGAGCGGGAACGCGCCATCCAGGCCGGAGTCCGCAAGGAAGCGGCGCGCCTCAAGCAGCGGGACGCGGAGCGGGCGCAGCACGGCGACTGACCCGGGTCGAGTCCCCGGCCCGGCCCGGCCGGGCGTTGTCCGCCGGAGGAGAACGCCAGGCCGCGCCACCCTTCCGGTGGTCGGAAATATCCACCAGCATGGCCGTACCGCACGCGCCCACAGCGGCGCAGCCGACCGTGCCCGGGGTGGGGACATGCACAGCTTGATGTGGAAGCAGGCCGTCGAGTGGCTGGCCGCTGCGGCCACGGACCCGCAGGAGTGCAAGCGCGAGTGGGACTACGGCAAGGGGACGGCGCTGCTCGCGGCGGGCCGGTACTGGGACGTGCTCAGCGTGCCCGACCGCCTCGGTCTGCTCGCCCTGGACATCCTGTGGCGCGATCCCCTGAAGGTGCCGGGGCCCACCCTGGTGGACGTCACGGCCCGCAGAGTGGGGTTCTTCCTGCCGCCCGACCCGGTCAACGAGTGGATCGGATGCGGGGTGCGGCACGTCGGCCGGGGCTCCTGGGTCGCCGTACCGCCGCCGTACCGGCCGGCCGGCCGCCTGGAGTGGCTCGTCCCGCCGGACGGCACCGGCACCCTGCACGCCCCGGGCCCGCTGGAACTGGCCCTGCGCAAGGCGACCGGGACGCTCGCCGTACTGGCCCCGGCCGGCGCGGACGCGGCGGGGCCGGACGGCTGGTGAGTCCGCCCCCGCGCGGTGCCCGGCCGTCGCGCCGGCACCGGGATTGACCCTCGACCTTGTCGAGGGATCAGGGTTGCGGGCGTGGAGAGCGGAATGCGCAGCATCGGTGAGATGGCCCGGGACAGCGGGCTGGGCGTGAGCGCCCTGCGGTTCTACGACCGTGCCGGTGTCCTGGTGCCCGACCGGGTGGATCCGGTCAGCGGTTACCGCTGGTACGCCCCCGGGCAGGTCGGCGAGGCCCGGCTGCTGGCCCGGCTGCGCCGGGCCGGGATGCCGCTGGCGGACGTCCGGCTGGTGCTGGCCGGCTGGGCCGGCGCCGACACCGCCCTCGTACGCCGGCTCCTGGAGGCGCACCTGCGCCGTCTGGAACAGGGGCTGTCCGATGCCCGTACGGAGTTCTCTACGCTCGGAGCCCTACTCGATCTCAGGGAGAACCCCATGACCGCACCCCGTACCGACGTTGTGGTCCGGCTGTCCGTCCCCGCCCCCGAGCTGGCCGCCGCGCTGGACGCGGTCCGTTTCGCGGCCGGCACCGACCCCGAACTGCCGATGCTCGGCGGGATCCTGTTCGACGTCGAGGGCGACGCGCTGCGTCTCGTGGCCACCGACCGGTACCGGATGGCCGTCGCGCGCACCGCCGCCGACGGGCACGGCGGGCCGCGGGTCCAGGTCACCGTGCCGCTCGCGCTCGCCGACGCGACGCGGGCACTGCTGGACGGCGAGGAGCACGCCCGGCTCACCCTGGACGGTGACCGCGTCACCCTGGAGGCAGGGGACCGGCAGACGTCCGGCCGGCGCCTCGGCCACGACTTCCCCGACTACCGGCGCCTCGTCCGCCTCCCGGCCGGACGGCGCGCCCTGGTGGACGTGCCGGCGTTCCGGGAGGCGGTGCGCACCGGTCCCGTCCGCGCGGGCGAGGGCGGCGGGCGGGACGAGGCGGCCCGTGACGTCAGCGTGCTGGAGGTGTCGGAGGACGGCTCGGTCTCCCTCGCCGGGGACGGCGCCGGCGGCCGGGACCTCGTCGCCGTCAACCGCGCGTTCCTGCTGGACGCGCTCGCCGCGGGCGGCCGCGACCGGCTGATCCTCGAGGTCGGTACGCCCACGGCGCCCCTCGCGGTCCGCCGGCCGGACGACGAGCACACGTTCTCCCTGCTGATGCCGGTGCGGCTGGAGGACTGAGGTGCGTCGCGGCGGTCCGGTGACGCGGCTCCCCGGACGGGATCAGCGTTCCGGGCCGCCGTCGTCCACCGGCTCCAGCGTCCGCGCCTCCGGTGTCGCACCGTGCTCGGGCGGAGTGCCCGCGGGGGCGGTGCGACGGCCGGTCAGCCACAGGGCGAAGGGCTCGGTGCAGCGGGCCGTGAGCGGGCCGAGGACGACCAGGACCAGGACGTAGGCGGTGGCCAGCGGGCCGAGGTCCGGTTCGATGCCGGCGGTGACCGCGAGTCCGGCGATGACGATGGAGAACTCGCCCCGGGCGACCAGGGTGCCGCCCGCGCGCCAGCGGCCCTTGGAGGAGATACCGGCCCGGCGGGCGGCCCAGTACCCGGTGGCGATCTTCGTCAGTGCGGTGACGACGGCGAGCGCGAAGGCCGGGAGGATCACCGGCGGGATGGACTCGGGGTCGGTGTGCAGTCCGAAGAAGACGAAGAACACCGCGGCGAACAGGTCCCGCAGCGGTGCCAGCAGGTTGTGCGCCCCCTCGGCGACCTCGCCGGACAGGGCGATGCCGACCAGGAACGCGCCCACGGCCGCCGACACCTGCAGCTGCTGGGCCAGCCCCGCGACCAGCAGGGTCAGTCCCAGCACGACCAGCAGCAGCTTCTCCGGGTCGTCGCTGGAGACGAACCGGGAGAGCACCCGCCCGTAGCGGACGGCGACGAACAGGACGAGTCCCGCGACGCCCAGCGCGATGGCCAGCGTGACGCTGCCGGCGGCGAGGCTGACGCCGGCCAGCAGGGCGGTGATGATCGGCAGGTAGACCGCCATCGCCAGGTCCTCGAGCACCAGGATGCTGAGGATCACCGGCGTCTCGCGGTTGCCGAGCCGTCCGAGGTCGCCGAGGACCTTGGCGATGACGCCGGAGGACGAGATCCAGGTGACCCCGGCCAGCACCACGACGGCGACCGGCCCCCAGCCGAGCAGCAGGGCCAGGAGGGCGCCGGGCAGGGCGTTCAGCGCCATGTCCACGAGGCCGGCCGGGTACTGGGTCTTGAGGTTGGAGACGAGGTCGCTGGCCGTGTACTCCAGGCCGAGCATGAGCAGCAGCAGGATGACGCCGATCTCGGCACCGATCGCCACGAACTCCTCGCTCGCGCCGAGCGGCAGCAGCCCGCCCTCGCCGAAGGCCAGGCCGGCCAGCAGGTAAAGGGGGATCGGGGAGAACTGCAGTCGTCCGGCGAGGCGTCCGAGCAGGCCCAGTCCGAGGATGATCGCGCCGAACTCGATCAGGAAGGTCGCGGAGGAGTGCACGCGCTCACTCCCGACCGAGGATCTCGGCGGCGGCCTCGATGCCCTCACGGGTGCCGATCACGATCAGGGTGTCCCCGCCTGCCAGCCGGAAGTCCGGCGCGGGGGACGGGATCGCCTCGGCCCGCCGCAGCACCGCCACGATCGACGCGCCGGTGTCGGCGCGCATCCGGGTCTCGCCCAGCAGCCGGCCGTTCCAGTGCGAGACCGAGGACAGCTCGATGCGCTCGGCCACCAGCCCGAGGTCGGTGGTGTGCAGCAGGTTGGGACTGTGGTGGGCGGGCATCAGCGCGTCGATCAGCGCGGCCGACTCGGCGACGTTCAGGCGCAGCGACTGCGCGCAGGCGTCCGGATCGTCGGAGCGGTAGACGTTGACCGTGCGGGCGCCGTCCCGGTGCGCGATCACGGACAGGTGCTGGTGCTCACGCGTGGTGAGGTCGTATTTCACGCCGATGCCCGGCAGCGGCGTCGCGCTCATCCGTGGAGCAGGCACAGCCCGTCCCCTTCCCGATGTCTTCCGATGTCTTCCGATGTCGTCCGACGCGTCGGTACCGCAGTGCGTGTCGGTACCGGAGGGGCCCTCGCGTCGCACAGGTGATCCACCCCCACGGCAGCAATGGTGCCATCCCGCCATTCGGCCGGGACATGGGTGCCGTCACGGACGGACATCGGGCGTGTCGGCGCCGAGAATGCCCGGGTCTGCCGTATCGCCGCAGGTCGGGACCGTCCCTGAAGGGCGTGGCGGTGGCGCGTACGAGCCGCCCGGCGGGGGTACCCGAAAGCCCCGCCGGGACGGGAGTGTGCAGTGGACGACACGGTGATCGTGGGAGTGGACGGTTCGCCGGCCAGCCTCGCCGCGGTCGACGTCGCGGTCGGTGAGGCGCGGTTGCGCGGCGCAGGGCTGCGGATCGTGCACGCCTTCAGCCGCCCCGCCGACCTGGATCCGATGATCCACGGTGTGCTGGCGCGGTCCGAGCGGCGCGCCCATGAGCTGGCGCCCGGGCTGGAGGTCGCCCGGACCGTGGCCTCCGGTGAGACGCTGACGGTGTTGCGCAGCGAGTCGCGGCACGCGGTGCTGACGGTGGTCGGCGGGCGGGGCCGCGGCGGGTTCGGGGGTCTGCTGCTGGGCTCGACGGTGGTGCAGCTGGCCGCGCACGGGCACGGACCGCTGATGGTGGTCCGCGGGCGCGCCGACCCGCGGGGGCCCGTGCTGCTCGCCGTGGACGGCTCGCCGGCCGGGAACGCGGCGGCGGCCTTCGCCTTCGCCGAGGCCGCGCTGCGCGGGGCCCCGCTGGTCGCGATGCACGTGTGGAACACCTGGAGCGAGCCGACGCCGTACGAGGGCCCGGCCGATCCGCTGAACGTCGTGGTGGATCTCGACCGGCTCCGCGACCGGCACCGGCGCCTGCTGGAGGAGGCGGTGGCCCCGTGGCGGGCCGCGTATCCGCGGGCCGCCGTGGAGCCGCGGCTGGAACGTGCCCGGGTGCGGCACGCGCTGCTCGACGCGAGCCGGGGGGCCCAGCTGGTGGTGGCCGGGGCACGCGGCCACGGCGGCTTCACCGGGATGCTGCTCGGTTCGGTCAGCCAGGCGCTGCTGTACCACGCCGACTGCCCGGTCACCGTGGTCCGCGCCGTGGGGTGAGCGGTGCCGCCGGTGGACGGTCACCGGCGGGGCGGGACAGGGTGGGTCCATGTACACGACGCGGGCTTCCGGTCATGTGAACGCGCCCCGGCCGGCCGTCTACCGGGCGCTGGTGGACGCGGACGCGATCACGCGGTGGCGGGTGCCGCCCGGCATGCGCGGTGAGGTGCACGCGTTCGAGGCGCGCGAGGGCGGCGCGTTCCGCGTCTCGCTCGCCTACGACGCGCCGGGCGCGGAGGGCAAGTCGGCCGCGCACACCGACACCTACCACGGCCACTTCGCACGGCTGGTGCCGGAGGAGGTGGTCGTGGAGGTCATGGCGTTCGAGACCCGGGATCCGGCCCTGCTCGGCACCATGACCATGACGACCACGCTCACCGACGCCGGTGGCGGCACGGACGTGCTGATCGTCCACGAGGGCGTCCCCGACGCGGTGCCCGCCGCCGACAACGAGGCGGGCGTACGGGCGGCGCTGGCGCAGCTCGCCCGTTTCGTGGAGCGGGGCGAAGGCCCGTCCGGCTCGGGCCGGGTGTCCGGTCCCGGAGGGTGATCACCGGGCGGTCACGGCCCGCACTGCCAGGGTGCCCCGGCGGAGCGCGGCGCCGTCGTTCCCACGCAGCGGGCGCCGGCGGGTGCTCGCCCCGTTGCGGATCAGCCCGAACCGCTTACCGCCGCGCTCCACGCCCTCCTCGTGATCGCACAAAAGCGAACCTCACTCGCGAAAGGGCAGGTCGGAAACGCTCAGTACGAGCGCCGTGGTGAGGATCCGCGGAGCCGCTCCGGGGGACATCGCTCGGTCCAGCCGGAATTCCCGCCTGCAGTCCCCCTGTACCTGCCGCTACCCCAGAAACGACAGACGCACCTGCCGGTCGGGGTTGTCCTTGTTCGTGTCCGCCAACCTCCGTCAAGACAACTTCGATCATAGACGCGAACCATCCCTTCCGAACATACGTCCTCTTCTAGGGTGCCGGTAGTGATCCAGGAGGTGGGAGGGGTCGTGGAGCGGGCAAGAACGGTATTCGCCGAGCGGATCGCCGAGCGGCGGGCGGGCGTCGGGGATCCGCGGGCGCTGGTCGGCGAGATGCGCAGGACGGTGCTGCTGGTCCCGTCCGTCGACGGGCGCCTGTGGAGCGCGCGTTCGGGCGGTGTGCGATGGGTGTGCGCCTTCACGGACGAGACGGCGCTGGCCCGGTTCGCGCTTCGCCACGGTCCGGGGGAGCGGCCGGTGGAGTACGCCGCGCTGCTGGGCGCGCGCATCGTGGACGAGGTCGTGCCGGGCCTGGGGGAGCCCGCCGGCCTCGCCGTGGACATCGCCACCGAGGACGGGTCGATGTTCTTCCCGCCGGTCACCGGGATCGTTCCGGACGGGGCCGCCGTCGACACCGGGACGGCCGGGGAGGAGCGCGGTCATGGGCGGTGACGGGCTGGGCCTGAGTTTCGACAGGGCGTCGGTCGCGAAGTTCACCAAGGGGGTGGGCGCCACCATCGACGGGCTGGGCGAGTTGGGCGGCGCGACCGGTTCGGTGATGGGCAAGGGCTTCTCCCAGCTGTCGATGACCGGGATGGAGGCCGGGCACCACGGTCTGTCGGTCGACTTCGAGGACTTCTGCGAGCGGTGGGAGTGGGGCGTGCGCGCCCTGGTGCACGACGCCAGTCAGATCGCGAACCGTCTCGGTCTGGCGGCCGGCACGCAGTGGGAGCACGACCAGTACGTCGAGGGGGCGCTGAAGGTGGGGGTCAACTCCCTGGCGGGCGGCAATCCGCACGCCTCCGAGGAGGAGATCACCCGGCAGGGCTGGGGCGAGGTGTTCAAGCCCGACTACCTGGATCCGGACTGGAGCAAGGAGTCGTGGGAGCAGGCCGGCCAGGACATCGAGCAGACCTGGAAGGACACCGGGCGCACCGTTCTCACCGAGGGGCAGGTCGGTGATCTGACGTCGAGGATCGACGACGCGGTCGGCGTCACACCGGAACTGCGTGAGCAGGCACTGGACAACGTCTTCGGGCCGTCGCCGGAGGAACGCGCCCAGCAGCAACAGCAGAGCGGCGAGCGCGGGGGTGACTGAGCGTGGGTATCGGCGACTTCATCAAGGACATCACGCCGGACTCGGTGGAGGAGGCGGTCGAGGACGGTACCGAGTGGCTCGGCGACCGGGTCGAGGGCGCGGGCAATTGGACCGCGGACCGGCTGGACGACGTCGGCTGGGAGTCCGGCGCGGACTGGGTGCGCGAGCAGTCGCGTTCGGTCGCGAACCGGATGGGCGCCGAGGTCGACGAGATGGACCTCGGGCAGACCGAGGACAAGACCAAGCTGGTGTACGGCAATGCGGAGAAGATCCGTTCCACCGCCGAGAAACTCCGCGCCTTCCAGAAGGCGTTCGACGACGCCGGCGAGGGCCTGAAGGGCCTGGACTCCTCGCAGCTCAAGGGCAAGGCGGCCGAGGCGCTGCGCAAGGCGGTGAGCACGCAGCCGCCCAAGTGGTTCACGGGCGCCGACGCCTGTGAGAAGGCGGCCGCCGCGCTGGAGGCGTTCGCCGGAACGGTGACGTGGGCGCAGGGGCAGGCGCAGACGGCGATCGAGAAGTGGAAGGACGGGGTCAAGGCGTCCGAGGACGCCGCCGACGCCCACCGCGAGAAGATCGACGGCTACAACAGGGCCGTCGAGCGCTACAACGCCCAGCCCGCCGACCGGCGCGACCCGTCCACGCTGCCGCCCTGCCCGGCGCCGACGTTCGACGATCCGGGCAAGAAGCTGATGCAGGAGGCGCAGGAGATCCTCGCCGACGCCCGCGAGCAGCGCAACACGGCCGCGGAGACCGCCCGCAGCGCCGTCCGCGCGGCGCGGGACCTGGCCCCGGAGAAGCCTTCGTACGCGCAGCAGGCGGGGCAGGGTCTGCAGGAGCTGCAGATCATGGGCGACCACGTCGGCGGCGGGATCGTCAAGGGCACCGCGGGACTGGTGAACTTCGTGCGGGGGATCAACCCGCTGGACCCGTACAACATCACCCACCCCGCCGAGTACGCGACGAACCTCAACAGCCTGGCCTCCGGCCTGGTGCTGGCCGCCAACGACCCGGTGGGCACCGGCAGGCAGATGGTCAGCGACTTCATGAAGGACCCCTACGAGGGCTTCGGCCGGCTCGTCCCCGACCTCGCGCTGACCGCGGCCACCGGCGGGGGCGGCGCCGCGGTCAAGGGCGTGCGCATCGCCGCGGACGCCGCCGACGCCGCGCGGGCCCGCAACCTGGTCGACAACGCCCCCGACGGCACCCACGGCCGCCCCGACGGCACCCGCACCACCGACGGCACCGACCCCGTCGACCTCGCCTCGGGCCGCATGTTCCTGCCGCAGACCGACGTGGAGATCCCCGGCGTCCTGCCGCTGGTGTTCACCCGGCGCACCGAGTCCGGCTGCGCGGCCGGCCGCTTCCTGGGGCCGTCCTGGACGTCCACCGTCGACGAGCGCCTGGAGGTCGATCCGGTCGGCGTCGTCCACGTCGGCGCCGACGGCCTGCTGATCACCTATCCGCACCCGGTCCCCGGCGCCCCCGCCCGTCCAGAGTCCGGCCCGGCCCGCACCCTGCTGGCCCGCGACGCGGACGGCGACTACACGCTCACCGACCCCGACACCGGCCTGGTCCGCCACTTCGCCGCCCCGCCCGGCGCCGAACCCGGCGGCGACGGAACCGCCTGGCTGACGTCCCTCACCGAACGCAACGGCCACACCGTCACCGTCGACCGCACCGACGACGGCCTGCCGCTGGCCCTGGTCCACTCGGCCGGCCACCAGGTGAAGCTGGCCTGCGCCGACGGCCGGATCACCGCCCTCTCCCTGGCCGGCGCGGGCGAGGGCGGCACCGACCTGCCGCTGATGGCCTACGGCTACCAGGACGGCGACCTCACCGCCGTCACCAGACCCTCCGGCGCCACCACCACCTTCGTCTACGACGACCGCCGCCGCGTCACCGCCTGGATCGACTCCAACGGCCGCCGCTACGACTACGCCTACGACGACCGCGACCGCGTCGTCGCCGAAGGCGGCGAAGCCGGCCACGTCCAGATCACCCTCGCCTACACCGAACCCGACCCCGAGACCGGCCACCGCACCACCACACTCACCACCGCCGACGGCCGCACCACCCGCCACCTCATCGACCGCCGCTGCCGGGTGATCGCCACCACCGACCCGGTCGGCCACACCAGCCGGTACAGCTACGACGCCCACGGCAACCTCGTGAGTCGTACCGACCCACTGGGGCGAACGACCGCCTTCACCTACGACGAGGACGGCCGTCTCGTCTCGACGGTCCGCCCCGACGGCAGCGGACACACCATGAGGCCGGGGCGTTTCGGGAGGCACACGGAACTGGTCGGACCCGACGGAGCGCGGTGGTTCCAGGAGTTCGACGAACGCGGTAACCGCACCTCCGTCACCGACCCCGGCGGTGGCACGACTCGCTTCACCTACGACACCCGAGGTCGCCTGACGTCGGTCACCGACGCACTCGGCGCCGTCACCACGGTGCGGTGCGACGATGCGGGGCTGCCGGTACAGGTCACCGACCCGGCAGGGGGCAAAGTCCTCCTGGAGCGCGACGCACTGGGCAGCGTGGTCCGTGTCACCGACCCGGGCGGCGGGGTGACCTGCCTCGAGTGGGACGCTGACAGGAATCTCGTCCGACGCGTCGCACCGGACGGCACCGTCGAGTCCTGGACCTACGACGGGGAGGGCAACCAGCTCACGCACACCGACCCGGTCGGCGGTGTTTCCCGCTGCGAGTACAGCCACTTCGATCTGCTGACCGCCCGAACCGCTCCCGACGGCGCTCGGTACACATTCGCGTACGACGCCGACCTCCGACTCGTCGGCGTCACTGATCCGCAGGGCGCACGGTGGACGTACGAGTACGACGCGGCAGGCCACGTGGCCGCGGAGACCGACTTCGACGGCAGGACGCTCCGCTATCGGTTCGACCCCGCCGGGCTGCTGCTCTCCCGCACGGACGCGCTCGGGCAGACCATCACCTTCGAACGTGACCAGCTGGGACGGGTGCTGCGGAAGGACGCCGCGGGGAAGGTCACCACCTACGAGTACGACCCGGCCGGACGCCTTCTGCGTGCGACGGGGCCGGACAGTGAACTGCTCTGCGTGTACGACCGTCGTGGCCGGCTCAAGGCCGAGATCGTCGACGGCCGCACCATGAGCTACGCCTACGACGCCGTGGGACGCAGGACCCGCCGCATCACGCCCACCGGGCATGTCACCACCTACGGATACGACACGGGCGGCCGCCCCGGACGACTGACCACCGGCCGGAACTCGGTCTTCTTCACCCACGACGTCGCGGGCCGTGAAACGGCCCGGGTCTTCGGTGACATCGAGGGCGCTCTCACCATCACCTCCGCCTGGGACGCGGCCGGTCGTCTTGCCGCCGAACACGTGAGCGTCGGCGGCCGGACACTCAACCGGCGTGCCTACACCTACCGCCCGGACGGCTATCTCAGCGCGGTCGACGACCAGTTGGCCGGAAACCGTTCCTTCGACCTGGATGCCGTCGGCCAGGTCGTCGGCGTCCGGGCGCAGAACTGGTCCGAGCGGTACGTGTACGACGCGAGCGGCAACCAGGTGGAGGCCATCTGGCCCGTCTCCCATCCGGGGAGCGAGGCGATCGGACAGCGGACCTACGCCGGCTCGGCGATCCTCCGTGCCGGAGCCGTCCGCTTCGAGCACGACGTGCTCGGCCGCATCACCCTCCGCCAGAAGCGGCGCCCGTCCCGGCGCCCGGACACCTGGCGCTACACCTGGGACGCGGAGAACCGCCTCACCTCGGTCGTCACTCCGGACGGAACCCACTGGCGATACCGGTACGACGCGCTGGGCCGTCGCATCGCCAAACAGCGGCTGGCCGACGACGGCGGGACGGTGGCCGAGGAGATCCGGTTCTCGTGGGACGGGATGACGCTCTGCGAAGAGGCCATCTTCCAGGCTGACCTCCGAACCACGGTCGCCCTCACCTGGGACCACCGCTCCGGTGTTCCCCTGTCCCAGACCGAGCGCGTCCTCGGTGCGGGCACCCGCCAGGAAGAGATCGACCGTCGGTTCTTCGCCATCGCCACCGATCTGGTCGGCACGCCCACCGAGCTGATCGACGAGGACGGCGCCGTCGCGTGGCGCAAGCGGGCCACCCTGTGGGGCACCACTGCCTGGGCGAGAGACAGCAAGGCCTACACTCCGCTGCGCTTTCCCGGCCAGTACTACGACTCCGAGACCGGCCTCCACTACAACCTGTTCCGTCACTACGATCCCGAGACAGCCCGCTACATCACGCCCGACCCCCTCGGTCTCGCTCCCGCGCCCAACCCCGTCACCTACGTACGTAACCCCCACACCTGGTCCGATCCGCTCGGGCTCAGTCCTTATCCGCGCGGCGAGCGAGGCAACCCGTTCGACCACCGTGCCGACGCGGAGCGGGCCGCCTACGAACTCGCCGGCGTGCGGTACGGCGAGGAACCGATCGCCGAATGGACCGTGACCGGGGATCGGCACCTCAAGCACGCCCCCGGGTACATCTATTCGTCCGACCCGGCCCACTGGGGTCACTTCCGCCAGTTCGAGACGGACAACGGCTCGCGCGTGGTGGTCGAGCACACCCACGATCCGGCGGGCCCGCACTTCCACGCCGGCAAACCGAAGAACGACGACACTCGAAGCCTGGTCAACTTCGGCTGGGACAACACACAGATCCAACGGCCGGACGGCACCGTCGGCTATCCGGAGTCCATGGAGAGATATGCCAAGATAAACAAGCCAGGCGGTGATCATCACCTTTTCTATTCGGGCGGCTGAACCCGGCGAACCGACGGAGGGTAAGCAGTATGAACGACCGGCTGACGCCACACTGGCTGGAGATCTTTGAGAACTGCGGTCTCGAGATCGTGGAGGATCAGACGCACGACGGACCTCCCGTCAATGCCGCGCTCTACGCGGTGAACGGGGTCGAGGTCCGGCCGTCGGCCGAGGTCTCCGACTCGGACCCTCAGGCCCTGGAGAAGCTGAGCAGGGAGTGGCACCGGCGGGCCGAGCCTGCGCGCTTGTTCATGGAGAGCGGCGATTTCCTGGTCCTGCCCCCTGGATCCGGCGGGAGCAAGGTCGGCTGGGTGCGGGTGAGGGACCGGGTCGGCGAGAACCTTCCCTCGCGTGTCGCCGCCGCGACGGGCGCCCCCGAGTTCATCGCCGTCTCGGTGGACGGACGTCATCTGTGTGCCTCCACGGTGGAGGACGACGACTACTGGGTGGTCGTGCACGAGTTCTGAGGCCCGGAACCTCGCCGCCGACCTGGGCACGCGTATGGGGTCCCTACGCTTCCTGCTGCGTGACCGCGACGGCAGGTAAGGCCAGTCGTTCGATGCTGTCTTCGAGGCCGAGGAGATCGCGATCCTCAAAAGCGCGCCGCAGGCCCCTCGGATGAACGCCCACTGCGAGCGGGTGATCGGCACCATACGGCGCGAGGCCCCCCGCCCCGCTCGGGCTCGGGCCCGCGTCCAACCCTGCGACCTATGTCGACAACCCGCACACATGGTGTGATCCTGTGGGGCTCGTAAAGTCATCGAGATCCCATGCTCCGTGGTGCCCGTACGTGACGAGCATCTTCTTCTCGTCCCGCATCTTGTAGCCGGTGTTCAGGCAGTCGACGACATTGCGGCCGAGCCGGTCGGTCCACCGCTGCCGCGACCAAGGCGTCGTACGGGCCCCTCTCGTCACGGAGCCACGGGCCCAGGCTCGGGCGGGTCACGGGATCCGTGGCGCCGGAGACCTCCCGGTCGTCCGCCCAGCCGATGATGTGCGCCCCGACGGAGACGGCGGCAGTGAGCACGTTCTCGCGCTGGCGCTCAGGCGAAGACGTCGCCGGTTTCACGCGCGACAGCCGCCGCACTCCGAGCAGGCACGTGCCGCATCCGCTGTAGGGACGTTCGACCGCGTTGAGGTCCGTACCGCGCATTTCTTCTCTCCGTTCGAGCGCGCATGGTACGGAGAATCGGCGGCACGCCCCAGCTGAACGATCTTGGTCAGCCGAGGAACGACAGACGCACCTGCCGGTCGGGGTTGTCCTTGTTGGTGTCGACCAGGCACACCGACTGCCAGGTGCCCAGTTCCAGACGTCCGCCCAGCACCGGCAGGGTCGCGTGGGGCGGGACGAAGGCGGGCAGGACGTGGTCGCGGCCGTGGCCGGGGCTGCCGTGGCGGTGCTGCCAGCGGTCGTCGGCGGGGAGCAGGGTGTGCAGGGCGGACAGGAGGTCGTCGTCGCTGCCCGCGCCGGTCTCGATGACGGCGATGCCGGCCGTGGCGTGCGGCACGAAGACGTTGAGCAGGCCGTCGCGGCCGGCCGCCGCCTCCCGCAGGAAGGACGCGCAGTCGCCGGTGATGTCGACGACCCTCTCGGCGGATCCGGTGGCGACGGTGAGGACTCGGGTGGTGAAGGCATCGGACATGTGCTCCATCCTGGCCCATCCACCGGGCTTCGCACGGCAGCGGGGGCGGGAAGATCCACGGCCTCCGCACTGTTGGTAGAAGCGTGAACAATGTGCGCGAGGTCGAGGTGGTCGTCACGGGCGCCGGGCAGGCCGGACTGGCCGGCGCCTATCATCTGCGGCGGGCCGGGTTCGAGCCGGACCGCGACTTCGTGGTGCTGGACCACTCCCCCGGCCCCGGCGGCGCCTGGCAGTTCCGGTGGCCCTCACTGACGTACGGCAGGGTGCACGGGATGCACGCGCTGCCCGGCATGGAGCTCACGGACGCCGATCCGGCGCGGGCCTCCTCCGAGGTGATCGGCGAGTACTTCGACCGCTACGAGCGGACCTTCGACCTGCGGGTACGGCGCCCGGTGGACGTGCGGGCCGTGCGGGAGGGGTCCGGCGGACGCCTGCTGGTGGAGACCTCGGACGGCACCTGGGCGACGCGCGCGCTGATCAACGCCACCGGGACCTGGGACCGGCCGTTCTGGCCACGCTATCCGGGCCAGGAGACCTTCCGGGGGCGGCAGTTGCACACCGCGCAGTATCCGGGGCCCGAGGCGTTCGCCGGGCAGCGGGTGGTCGTGGTGGGCGGTGGCGCCTCGGGCACCCAGCACCTGCTGGAGATCGCTCCGTACGCGGCGGCCACCACGTGGGTGACCCGGCGGCCCCCGGTCTTCCGGGAGGGGCCCTTCGACGAGGAGGCCGGGCGGGCGGCCGTGGCCCTCGTCGAGGAACGGGTGCGGCAGGGGCTGCCGCCGCGCAGTGTCGTCTCGGTGACGGGGCTGCCGCTCGACGACGCGATCCGGCGGGGGCTCGCGGACGGCGTACTCGACCGGCTGCCCATGTTCGACCGGATCACGCCCGACGGCGTGGAGTGGGCAGGGGAGTCCCCCCTGCCCGAGCACGGCCGGGAGTCCGGG
The DNA here is from genome assembly GCF_043076215.1 of Streptomyces sp. NPDC016640. Classification (NCBI taxonomy): domain Bacteria; kingdom Bacillati; phylum Actinomycetota; class Actinomycetes; order Kitasatosporales; family Streptomycetaceae; genus Streptomyces; species Streptomyces sp. NPDC016640. Next base: position 243,196 of record NZ_JBIBRG010000004.1, on the reverse strand, counting down.
GGAGGGCGGCGGGTGAGGGCCGACGTCATCCTGTGGGCCACCGGCTTCCGGCCCGCCGTGGACCATCTCGCCCCGCTGCGGCTGCGGGAACCGGGCGGCGGCATCCGGGTCGAGGGCACACGCGCGGTCGCCGACCCGCGCGTCCACCTGGTCGGCTACGGCCCGTCGGCCAGCACCGTCGGCGCCAACCGGGCGGGACGGGCGGCGGTGCGGGACATCAGGCGGCTGCTGGCACGGGAACCGGCCGCGGTGTGACGGCCGGGCCGCCTGCTCACCGCTGCGGCCGGGCGGTCGTCTTCTTCTGCCGGGCGTTGAACTCGGCGACGTTGCGCTGGTGTTCCGCGTAGTCGGCGGTGAAGCGGGTGTCGCCCGGCTCGACCGTGACGAAGTACAGCCAGTCGCCCGGGGTCGGGTTGACCGCGGCGCGCACCGCGTCCTCGCCGGGGTTGTCGATCGGGGTCGGCGGGAGCCCCATGCGCTGATAGGAGTTGTAGGGGCTGTCGATCCTGGTGTCGGCCTCCGTCGTGCGCGCCGCCGAGCGGCCCAGGGCGTAGTTCACGGTCGAGTCCATCTGCAGCGGCATCCCGCGTTCCAGCCGGTTGAAGACGACCCGGGCCACCTTGCCCATGTCCGCCTTGGCGGCCGTCTCCGCCTGGACGATGCTCGCCACGGTGACGGCCTGGTAGACGTTCATCGCGTTGCGCTGCGCACCGGCGGCGACCGGGGCTCCGTTGAACTTCCGGTTGGCGGTGGCGACCATCCGGGACAGCAGTTTCTCCGGGGTCGCCTTCTCGTCCAGCGGATAGGTCGCCGGGAAGAGGTAGCCCTCCGGATTCCCCCCGGCCTCGTCCGGCAGCTTCAGGTCCGCCTTGCCCAGGGACTTCCTCGTGGTACCGGCGGGCAGGGCGAGGACCTGGTCGACGGCGGCGTAGACCTGGCTCGCCCGCCAGCCCTCGGGGACCACCAGGGTCGTGGGGCGGGACTCGCCGTCGTCGTCCGTGATCAGCAGCAGCGGAACCGCCACGACGGTGCCGGCCACGAGGGCGCCGATCACCGCGAGGGCGAGACGGCCCCGGCGCGTCAGTCGAATCGTGCTCCGTGACGGAGTGTTCATCTGCATGCGGGCACGGTAACCCGCATGTCGCCATAAACCCGGCATATTTTCATTTTGTCAGCTCCGGTCGGGCGTCCCGGCGGACGAGGGCCGCGTACCGCCCGTCGCGCCCCAGCAACTCGTCGTGGGTGCCGCGTTCGACCGCCCGGCCGGAGTCGAGCACCACGATCTGGTCGGCACCGCGGATGGTGGACAGCCGGTGGGCGATGGTCAGCGTGGTGCGGTCGGCGGACAGCGCGTCGATGGCCCTCTGGACGGCGGCCTCGGTGCGGGTGTCCAGGGCACTGGTGGCCTCGTCGAGCACCAGGACCGGCGGGTCGCGCAGGATGGTGCGGGCGATCGCCAGACGCTGCTTCTCACCTCCGGAGAAACGGTGCCCGCGCTCGCCGACCACCGTGTCGTACCCGTCGGGCAGGGCGGCGATGTGGTCGTGGATCTGGGCCGCCTTCGCCGCCGCGTGCAGCTCCTCGTCGGTGGCGCCGGGTTTGGCGAAGCGCAGGTTGTCCGCGACCGAGGCGTGGAAGAGGTACGTCTCCTGGGAGACGACGCCCACCGCGCGGGCCAGTGTGTCGAAGTCGAGGTCGCGGACATCGATCCCGTCGAGGGTGACCCGGCCGCCGGTGACGTCGTAGAGCCGGGGCACCAGGTGACCGAGGGTGGACTTGCCGGCCCCGGTCGGTCCGACGACGGCGAGGCTGCCGCCCGGTGGGACGGTGATGTCGATGCCGTCGAGGACGGGGGCGTTCTTCTCGTCGTAGCGGAAGGTGACGTCCTCGAAGCGGACCTCGCCCTTGATCCGGTCGAGGTGCACCGGGTCCTCTCGCTCGGTGATGTCGATCGGAAGGTCGAGGTACTCGAAGATGCGCTGGAAGAGCGCGAGCGAGGCCTGGATCTGGACGCCGGTGGACAGCAGACTCACGGCCGGGCGGAACAGGCCCTGCTGGAGCGACACGAAGGCGACGATGGTGCCGATGGAGACGTCCGGGCCGCCCGTCCGCAGGGCGATGCCGGCCGTCCAGTAGATGACGGCCGGCATGGCGGCCATGACGATCGTGATGACCGCCATGCGCCAGCGGCCGGCCATGTTCGACCGCACCTCCAGGTCGACCAGGCGCTCGGACTCGTCCGAGAAGGCGCGGGTCAGGGAGTCGGACCGGCCCATGGTGCGGCCGAGCAGGATGCCGCTGACGGAGAGCGACTCGGTGACCGTCGCGGCCATCGCGGCCATCTGCTTCTGGCGTTGGGTGGTGATCTTCTTCCGCTCGTTGCCGACGCGGCGACTGATCCAGACGAAGACCGGCAGCAGGACCAGCGACACGGCGGTCAGCCGCCAGTCGAGCGCGATCATCGCGACGACGGTGGCGACCACGCTGGTGAGGTTGGAGACCAGGGAGGTCGCCGTGGAGGTCACGGTGGCCTGCATGCCGCCGATGTCGTCGGCGATGCGGGACTGGACCTCGCCGGTGCGGGTGCGGGTGAAGAAGGCGAGCGACATGCGCTGGAGCCGGCCGTAGACGGCGGTGCGCAGGTCGTGCATGACGCGCTGGCCGACGGTCGTGGAGATCAGGGTCTGGAGCACGCCGAAGACGCTGGTGAGGACGGCGCTGAGGATCATGCCGAGCGCGAGCAGGGTGAGCAGTCCGGTGCGGCCCTCGGGGATCGCGACGTCGAGGATCGCCTTCAGCAGGAACGGTGTGGCGACCGAGACCAACGACGCGGCGCCGACGAGCAGACCGACGATCGCCAGGCGTCCCCGGTAGGGGCGGAAGAGTTCCAGGATGCGCCGCGTCTGCCGGGGCTGCTCCGGCGCGTCGGCGGGCGGGGTCCGGTCGGGTCCGTGGTCGGGGTGCATGGTCTCCTTCGGGACGGGCTGCGGCGGGTGGTGGCCCGAGGGCCAGCGGAGCATAACTCATTGTTACCTATACTCACAATGAACTTCATCCTGTTATTGTTCCCGTATGACCGCCCCCGATCCCGACGGCCTGCTGGCCGAGCAGCTGCTTCGGCTCACCCGCCGGGTGCACCGCATCCAGAAGCGCCATCTGGAGCGGCGCGAACTCGGCATCACCCCGGCCCAGTCACGGCTGCTGCGCACCCTCGCGCACTACGCGTCGCCGCCCCGCATGGCCGATCTGGCGGAGCGCCTGGAGGTGGTCCCCCGAGCGGTGACCACTCTGGTGGACGGGCTGGAGGCGAACGGCAAGGTGCGGCGGGCACCGGATCCCGCCAATCGGCGGGTGATCCGGATCGAGCTCACCGACGACGGGCGCGCGGCGCTGCGGGGAGTGCGCGCGGCGCGCCGGTCCGCCGCGGAGGAGATCCTGGCCCCGCTGGGGGAGGAACAGCGCGAAGTGCTGGGCGGGTTGCTGAACACCCTGATCGACGGGACGGCCGCCGCGGAGTGCGGCGGGACGCCCGGATGACGCGGCGAGTCGTCCGGTGACGCGTTGAGACGTCCGAGTGACGCGTGGGGGACGGCCCGCCGGCGGTTCACGTACCCGGTTCCGGGCGGTGGCGCGGAAAACCGTTTGCCTCCCCGTACGCAGCGGCGTCAACCTGTCACGGTTTGCTGTTCCCGTCCGCGGAGGCGAGCGGGCACGCCCTCGGTCCCCGCCGCCTCCACGGCTGCCGTTTCCGCCGCCCCGTCACCGCTTCCGTTTCCGCCGCCCCCCTGATTCGAGTCACTGGGACGTCATGCAGATTCAAGACCTTCCGTTCCCCGATCCGGGTGCGCCCGACACGCGCTCGGGTCCCCGTTTCCTGTGGTGGCTCTTCCGGGGGCAACTGTCCGGGCAGCTCACGTCGTTGGCCTGGGGCCTGCTGCACTTCGCCTCCGTCGCCTCGCTGCCGTTCGGCGTCGGGATCGCCGTCCAGGCCGCGGTCGACCGCTCCGGGGGCCGGTTGGCGCTGGCCGGCGGCCTGCTGGCGCTGGCCTGCGCCGGCAGCGCGGTCGGCGACACCTTCCTGCACCGCGCCGCCGTCACCAACTGGATCACCGCCGCCGCCCGCGTCCAGCAGCTGCTGGCCCGCAAGGCCGCGACGCTGGGTTCCGCGCTGACCCGGCGGGTCGCCGCCGGTGAGGTGGTGGCCGTCTCGACCGGTGACGTGGAGAAGATCGGCTGGTTCGTGGAGGCCCTGTCGCGGTTCACCGCGGCGGCGGTCACCATCGTGCTGGTCTGCGCCGCCCTGGTCGTCTACCAGCCGGCGCTCGGTGTCGTCGTCGCCGTGGGACTGCCCGTGCTGGCCCTCGCGGTGCTGCCGCTGCTGCCGCGGGCCACCCGGCGGGCGGACGTCCAGCGCGAGAAGGCCGGACGGGCCACCGAGCTGGCTTCGGACACCGTCGCCGGGCTGCGCGTGCTGCGCGGCATCGGCGGCGAGGAACTGTTCCTCGACCGCTACCGCCGCGCCTCGCAGGAGGTGCGCCACGCCGCCGTGCGCAGCGCGCGCATGTGGTCCCTGATCGCCGCGATCCAGGTGCTGCTGCCGGGTCTGCTGCTGATCACGGTGGTCTGGTACGGCGTCCATCTCGCCCGCGAGGGCCGGATCACCGTCGGTGAACTGGTCACCGTCTACAGCTCGGTCATGGTGCTGACGTATCCGCTGCGCCACTTCGAGGAGATCGCCATGGCGTACTCCTTCTCGCGTCCCTCGGCCAAGCGGGCCGCGGGGGTGCTGGCGCTGGAGCGTGCCACCGACGCCGCGGGGTCGCGTGCGGCCGAGCCCCCGACCGGTGACCTGTACGACCCCCGGACGGGTCTGCTCGCCCCCGCGGGCCGGTTCACCGCCGTGGTGTGCGGGGATCCCGACGCGGCGGGACGACTGGCCGAACGGCTCGGCGGGCACGCCGCGGAGCAGGGCACCTCGGTGCTGCTCGGCGGGGTGCCCCTCGACGAACTGCCCCTGGACTGCGCCCGCGGCGCCGTGCTCGTGCAGGACAAGGATCCGGTGCTGCTGTCGGGAACCCTGCGCGAACTGCTCGACGTGCCCGCGTCCGGTGCGGTCGCCCCGCGGGACGCGCTGGACGCCGCGCAGTGCGCGGACGTGCTGGCGGCCCTGGCGCAGGGCTCGCTGGGCGCCGGCGACCCGATGGACGCCCGGATCACCGAACGCGGGCGGTCCCTGTCCGGCGGCCAGCGCCAGCGGCTCGCGCTGGCCCGGTCGCTGGTCACGGACCCCGAGGTGCTCGTCCTGGACGAGCCGACCTCGGCCGTCGACTCGCACACCGAGGCCCGTGTCGCCCAGGGCGTGCGCGAACTGCGCGCCGGCCGCACCACCGTGGTGTTCACCTCGTCCCCGCTGCTGCTGGACCGCGCCGACCGGGTGGTGTTCCTGCACGGCGACACCGTCGCGGCGGTCGGCGGCCATCGCGAACTGGTGCGCACCGACCCCCGGTACCGGGCCGTGGTGACGCGCGAGACCGAGGACGAGGCCGCGCCGGCGGAGGTCACGGACGGGGACGGCGTGCCGCGCGAGGACGCGGTCCTGCACCGGCTGGAAGAACTGGAAGAGATCGAGGAGACAGCATGATCGGCGTGGCGCCACCGGCCTACGACCCGGCGGCCCCGACCGCGGCCAGCACCCTGCCGGTCGGTGCGGCCGCGACCGTGCGTGCCTACGTGGGGGAACTGCTGCGCCGGCACCGGCGGGCCTTCCTGCTGCTGGTCACCGTGAACACGGTCGCCGTGGTCGCCTCGATGGTGGGCCCGTACCTGCTGGGCGGACTGGTGGAACGGGTCGCGGACAAGGAGCGGGAGCTGCATCCGGGGCCGACGGCCGCGCTGTTCGTGCTCGCGCTGGCCGTGCAGGCCGCGTTCGTGCGGCAGGTGCGGTTGCGGGGGGCGATGCTCGGCGAGCGGATGCTGGCCGATCTGCGCGAGGACTTCCTGGTGCGCTCGGTCGGACTGTCACCGGGTGTGCTGGAGCGGGCGGGCACGGGTGATCTGCTGTCGCGGATCACGACCGACATCGACCGGCTCGGCAACGCGATGCGCGAGGCCGTGCCCCAGCTGGCCATCGGCATGGTGTGGGCGGTGCTGCTGCTGGGCGGACTGGTCGTCACGGCGCCCGAACTGGCTCTGGCCGTACTGGTCGCCGTGCCGCTGCTGGTGGTCACCTGCCGCTGGTACTTCCGGCGGGCGCCGGCCGCCTACCGCTCGGAGGCCGCCGGGTACGCGGCCGTGGCCGCCGCGCTCGCCGAGACCGTGGACGCGGGACGGACCGTGGAGGCGCACCGCCTCGCCGCGCGTCGCGTGGCCCTGTCGGACCAGCGGGTCAGGGAGTGGACGGCCTGGGAGCGCTACACGCTCTGGCTGCGGTCGGTGCTCATCCCCGTCATCAACATCACCCATGTGACCGTGCTCGGCTCGGTGCTGATGATCGGCGGTGTGTTCGTCCTGCAGGGCTGGATCGGTGTCGGCCAGCTGACGACCGGCGCGCTGATCGCCCAGATGCTCGTCGACCCGGTGGGGCTGATCCTGCGGTGGTACGACGAGCTGCAGGTGGCGCAGGTGTCGCTGGCCCGGCTGGTCGGGGTCCGGGAGATCGAGCCCGACGCCGGTGACGCCGAACTGGTCCCCAAGGGCCGCCGGGTGCACGCGGACGAGGTGCGTTTCGGTTACCAGGAGGGCGTGGACGTCCTGCGCAAGGTGTCCCTCGAAGTCGCCCCCGGAACCAGGCTGGCGCTGGTCGGCCCCTCGGGCGCGGGCAAGTCCACCCTGGGCCGGCTGCTCGCCGGGATCTACGCGCCCCGGGACGGGCGGGTCACCCTGGGCGACGCCGAGCTGTCCCGGATGACCGCGGAACGGGTCCGGTCGCATGTGGCCCTGGTCAACCAGGAGCACCACGTCTTCGTGGGCTCCTTGCGCGACAACCTGCGGCTCGCCCGCACGGACGCCGGGGACGCGCAGCTGTGGGCGGCGCTCGGGGCGGTCGACGCGGACGGCTGGGCGCGGGCGCTCGACGACGGCCTCGACACCGAGGTCGGCTCGGGCGGGTTCGCGCTCACCCCGGCCCAGGCGCAGCAGATCGCGCTGGCCCGGCTGGTGCTGGCCGACCCGCACACGCTGGTCCTGGACGAGGCGACGTCGCTGCTCGATCCGCGCGCGGCGCGTCATCTGGAACGCTCCCTGGCGCGCGTGCTGGACGGCCGGACGGTCGTCGCCATCGCCCACCGCCTGCACACCGCCCACGACGCGGACGTCATCGCCGTCGTGGAGAACGGCCGCATCAGCGAGCTGGGCAGCCACGACGAGCTGGTCGCGGCGGACGGGGCGTACGCGGCACTGTGGCGGTCCTGGCACGGGTGAGTGAGGCGGCGGTGGGGGGGGGGGGGGCCCCCCCCCCCCCCCCCCCCCCCCCCCCCCCCCCCCCCCCCCCCCCCCCCCCCCCCCGCGGGGCCGGGGGGGGGGGGGGGGGGGGCGCGGGGGCGCCCCCCCCCCCCCCCGCCCCACCCCGTCCACCGCACCACGGCGGAGCCGCTCCGGACCGGGCGGGCGTCGGGGCGGTCCTGGCTGGTCCCCTGGTCGCTCCGGGAGGGGTGGTGCGGTCCGGAGCCGGGACCGCGGTGGGGTGCCGTAGCCGTGCGGGGACCGCGGCGGGGTGCCGTACCGGTGCGGGGTCGCCGTGCCCGGGGGCGGTCCCGGTTCCGCCGGCCGACCGCTGACCGGGACGGCGGGAGGCCCCGTACGCGGCGCCCGTGCGGCCGTGCCGTTGCGCGGTGGACAGCCCGGGTGGAACGCTGGAGTCAGGCACCGGCTCGGGGAGCACCCGGCATTCCGGCGGACCGGACACGGGTGGTGCCAGTGCCCCGTGCGGACGGCCCGGCACGGACCGCGGCGGGAACGGGCCCGGCCTCACCCTCTGGAGGTACCCGTGAACAGCGCCGACGGTTGGGGAGACGACGTCTACCAGCCCGACGCGTCCGACATCCAGGACGACGCCGGGCTGCTCGACGCCGAGGACACCCTGGAGAACGACGGCGTCGCCGATCCCCTCGACCGGGGCTGGTCCCCTCCGGAGCGGCCCTGGGCCGTGGAGCACTACGGCGTGACGGCGGCCGAGCGCCACGAGGGCGAGACGCTGGACCAGCGGCTCGCCGAGGAGCTCCCGGACCCCGCCGCCTTCGACGGCGACGGTCTCGGCGATTCGTCGGGCACCGACGGGGAACTCCTGGACAACGAGGTCGGCGCCGCACGCTCCGGCCGGCTCGTCGCCCCCGACGAGGGGGCGCACGAGGACGAGGAGGAGGCCCTGGTCGCCACGGACGTCGGCATCGACGGTGCGGCCGCCTCCGCCGAGGAGGCCGCGATGCACGTCGTCGACGAGGACACCCTGCCCGGCTGAGCCCGCCGCTCCCCCGCCACGGCGCGGGTCCGAGCCGCCCGAGGAGTTGCCATGCAGCAGGACAAGCACCCCGACTACCGCCCCGTCGTCTTCCGCGACCGTGCCGCCGGTTACGCCTTCCTCACCCGGTCCACCGCGACAAGCGACCAGACCATCGAGTGGGACGACGGCGAGACCTATCCCGTGGTGGACGTGGAGATCTCCTCGGAGAGCCACCCGTTCTACACCGGCAAGGCCCGGACCGTGGACACCGAGGGCCGCGTCGCACGCTTCGAACGGCGGTACGGCGGTGAGGGCTCCGGCTGAGCCGGGGACGTACGCGTCGCTCAGATGACGTTGAGCGCCGCCGCGCAGCCCACCCCGCCCAGCAGCATGAACACCGGCATCAGCACCCTCAGCTCCACCCAGCTGCCCGCACGGAACCGCAGCGCCCTGGGCGGGCCGACCGGGTACCAGCGCTTGCGGCCCACCGGTATCGGCCACAGGATCGGGCAGCCCGAGACGGTCAGCGCGTCCCCGATGTCGTGCACCAGCGCGCCCAGCACGACCGGCAGGCCCAGCCACAGGTACTCCTGGCCCGGCGCGGTGAACAGCCAGTCCGCGCCGTTGCCCGGCTGGTCGAGCACACCGGCGAGGATCCAGGCGCTGGTCGCCGCGAGCAGCCACACCAGGACGTCACTGCTGGAGCCGCGGGTCGCCCGCCACAGCAGGCCCTCGATGGCCAGCACCATGTGCGCGAAGAGGATCGCCAGCACCGCCCAGCGGCCGCCCGTGATCGCGAGGACCGCGGTGCCGGCGCCGATCAGGACGGCCCACAGCCAGGTGTGCGTGAGCGTGCGGTGCCCGCCGGAGCGGCGTGGGTCGCCCTGCTTCCTGGTGGCCTTGTAGACGGCGTAGGACAGCTTGTCGACGATCTCGCACAGCCACCGGGACAGCGGCCCGAAGGCCCGCGAGATGGTGGCCGCCTTGTGGTCCAGGTCCGGGGCGAGGGCGGCGCCGGCACAGATCAGGGCACCGGCCAGGAGCACCGGCCAGGGCATGGCGTGCCCGGCCGCGGCCGCCGCCGCGCCGACCCCGAGCCAGGCCGCGGCGCCCGACAGTGAGTGCGCTGGTCCCATCATCGCCGTTGCCCGCCCCATTCCTCGTTCGCCGCCGTCCAGCCGGCCGGACGCGTGAACACCGCGCCGGCGACACAGCGTAGCGTTCGCGATCTTCGCGCCGGCAGCCGATTCCCGCATCGGACGGGTGGGCAGGCAAGATGGGGACGTGACCCTCATCGATCAGCTGCCGCCGACCGCCGACCCCGACGCCCTGTACGAAGCCTTCGAGTCGTGGGCCCGGGAACGCGGTCTCACCCTCTATCCCCATCAGGAGGAGGCGCTGATCGAGGTGGTCTCCGGGGCGAACGTGATCGTCTCGACGCCCACCGGATCCGGCAAGAGCATGATCGCGGCGGGTGCCCACTTCGCCGCCCTGGCGCGGGACGAGGTCACTTTCTACACGGCGCCGATCAAGGCACTGGTGTCCGAGAAGTTCTTCGAGCTGTGCAAGGTCTTCGGCACGGAGAACGTCGGCATGCTCACCGGTGACGCGTCCGTCAACGCGGACGCCCCGGTCATCTGCTGCACCGCCGAGGTACTGGCGTCGATCGCGCTGCGCGACGGCAAGGACGCCGACGTGGGCCAGGTCGTGATGGACGAGTTCCACTTCTACGCCGAGGGGGACCGCGGCTGGGCCTGGCAGATTCCGCTGCTGGAGCTGCCGCAGGCGCAGTTCGTCCTGATGTCGGCGACGCTGGGCGACGTCTCCTTCTTCGAGAAGGACCTCGCCCGCCGCACCGGCCGGCCCACCTCCGTGGTCCGCTCGGCGACCCGGCCCGTTCCGCTGTCCTACGAGTACCGGTACACACCGCTCACCGAGACGCTCACCGATCTCCTGGGGGCCCGCCAGGCTCCCGTCTACATCGTGCACTTCACGCAGGCGCAGGCGGTGGAGCGGGCGCAGGCGCTGATGAGCATCAACATGTGCACCCGCGAGGAGAAGGACCGGATCGCCGAACTGATCGGCAGCTTCCGCTTCACCACCAAGTTCGGCAGCAACCTCTCCCGCTACGTCCGGCACGGCATCGGCGTGCATCACGCCGGGATGCTGCCCAAGTACCGGCGGCTGGTGGAGAAACTCGCGCAGGCGGGTCTGCTGAAGGTCATCTGCGGCACGGACACTCTCGGTGTGGGCGTCAACGTTCCCATCCGCACGGTGCTGTTCACCGCCCTGACCAAGTACGACGGCAGCCGCGTACGCACCCTGCGGGCCCGCGAGTTCCACCAGATCGCGGGCCGCGCCGGCCGCGCCGGTTTCGACACCGAGGGCTTCGTGGTGGCCCAGGCCCCCGAGCACGTGATCGAGAACGAGAAGGCCCTGGCGAAGGCCGGCGACGACCCGAAGAAGCGCCGTAAGGTCGTGCGCAAGAAGGCACCCGAGGGTTTCGTCGGCTGGACCGAGCAGACCTTCGACAAGCTCATCACCTCCGAGCCGGAGCCGCTGACCTCCCGCTTCCGGGTCACGCACACGATGCTGCTGTCGGTGATCGCCCGGCCCGGCAACGCCTTCGAGGCGATGCGGCGGCTGCTGGAGGACAACCACGAGCCGCGCAAGCAGCAGCTTCGGCACATCCGGCGGGCGATCGCCATCTACCGTTCGCTGCTGGACGGCGGCATCGTCGAGAAGCTCGACCGGCCGGACGCCGAGGGCCGCATCGTCCGCCTCACCGTGGACCTCCAGCAGGACTTCGCGCTGAACCAGCCGCTGTCCACGTTCGCGCTGGCCGCGTTCGAACTGCTGGAGCCCGAGTCGCCGTCGTACGCGCTGGACATGGTGTCCGTGGTGGAGTCCACCCTGGACGATCCGCGCCAGATCCTCGCCGCCCAGCAGAACAAGGCGCGCGGCGAGGCGGTCGCCGCGATGAAGGCCGACGGGGTGGAGTACGAGGAGCGCATGGAGCGCCTGCAGGACGTCACCCACCCCAAGCCGCTGGAGGAGCTGCTCTTCCACGCGTACGACACCTACCGCAAGAGCCACCCCTGGGTCGGGGACCATCCGCTGTCGCCGAAGTCCGTGGTGCGGGACATGTACGAGCGGGCGATGTCCTTCACGGAGCTGGTGTCCCACTACGAGCTGGCCCGCACCGAGGGCATCGTGCTGCGTTACCTCGCCGGCGCCTACAAGGCGCTGGAGCACACGATCCCCGACGACCTGAAGTCGGAGGATCTGGAGGATCTGATCGCCTGGCTCGGCGAGATCGTGCGCCAGGTCGACTCAAGTCTGCTGGACGAGTGGGAGCAGCTGGCCAATCCGGAGGAGATGACCGCCGAGGAGGCGCAGGAGAAGGCGGACCAGGTCAAGCCGGTCACCGCCAACGCGCGCGCCTTCCGCGTGCTGGTCCGCAACGCCATGTTCCGCCGGGTGGAGCTCGCCGCCCTCGACCAGGTGGGGGGGCTGGGCGAGCTGGACGGCGAGGCGGGCTGGGACGCCGGGGCCTGGGGCGAGGCGATGGACAAGTACTGGGACGAGTACGAGGAACTCGGGACCGGACCCGACGCCCGCGGACCGAAGCTGCTGCTCATCGAGGAGGAGCCGGGCAACGCTCTGTGGCGGGTCCGGCAGATCTTCGACGACCCGAACGGCGACCACGACTGGGGGATCAGCGCCGAGGTCGACCTCACCGCCTCCGACGCGGAGGGCCGTGCGGTCATCCGTGTCACCGATGTCGGCCAGCTGTGAGCACAGGAGAACCCCACCCATGACGAACCCGGCCGAAAGCCTCGTCGCCCTGCTCGACCTGGAGCAGATCGAGGTCAACATCTTCCGTGGCCGCAGCCCGCAGGAGTCCCTCCAGCGGGTCTTCGGCGGCCAGGTGGCGGGCCAGGCGCTGGTCGCCGCCGGCCGCACCACCGAGGGCGACCGCCCCGTGCACTCGCTGCACGCGTACTTCCTGCGCCCGGGCAGGCCCGGGGTGCCGATCGTGTACCAGGTCGAACGGGTGCGGGACGGCCGGTCGTTCACCACCCGCCGGGTCACCGCGGTGCAGCAGGGCCGCACGATCTTCAACCTCACCGCCTCCTTCCACCAGCCCGAACAGGGAAGTTTCGAGCACCAGCTGCCGCCGGCCCGCGAGGTCCCGGACCCGGAGTCGCTGCCGACGGTCGCGGACGAGATCCGTGAGCACCTGGGCGCGCTGCCGGAGCAGTTGGAGCGGATGGCGCGCCGCCAGCCCTTCGACATCCGCTATGTGGACCGGCTGCGCTGGAATGCCGAGGAGGTGGAGGGCGCCGAGCCGCGCAGCGCGGTGTGGATGCGCGCGGTCGGTCCGCTCGGCGACGATCCCCTCGTCCACACCTGCGCCCTGACCTACGCCAGTGACATGACCCTCCTGGACGCCGTGCGCATCCCGGTGGAGCCGCTGTGGGGTCCGCGCGGCTTCGACATGGCGTCGCTGGACCACGCCATGTGGTTCCACCGTCCGTTCCGGGCCGACGAGTGGTTCCTCTACGACCAGGAGTCGCCGATCGCCACGGGCGGTCGGGGTCTGGCCCGCGGGCGGATCTACGACCTGGAGGGCAGGATGCTGGTGTCCGTGGTTCAGGAGGGGTTGTTCCGGGCGCTGTAGGTCACCGGTTTCCGCCGCGCCACCGGGCGAGCGGGGCACGGGCCGCCCCGCGGGCCGGTGGAACGGCCCGCCGCGACCCGGGTGCCGTGACCTGCCGTGACGCTCTCGGCGGTGACGCCGGCGGTGGCCTCGTCGGTGATGGTGCGCTGTCCGGACATGCTCGCTCCCCCGCGGAGTGTGGTGTGGACGGCCGGCGCCGGGTGCGCCCGCGGAAAAACCGTAGTCTCTTCGCCGCACTCCGCGACAGGCCTGTGGAAAACTCCACGGGCAGGTGAGAACCCAGGTCAGAGGTCTGTTTCGGGTTCCGGTCGGCGGGCGTCCACGTCCAGATGTTCACCGACCCGGTTGACCAGGAGCGTCATCTCGTAGGCGATCCGGCCGATGTCGGCCTCTGCTCCGCTGAGCACGCACAGGCAGCTGCCCGCTCCCGCCGCGGTGACGAAGAGCACCGCGTCGTCGAACTCGATCATCGTCTGGCGCACTCCGCCCGCACCGAAGTGCCGTCCCGACCCCTTGGCGAGGCTGTGCAGTCCGGACGACACGGCGGCGAGGTGTTCGGCGTCCTCCCGGCGCAGACCCGTGCTCGCGCCCGTGACCAGCCCGTCGTTGGACAGGACCAGCGCATGGCGCACGTGCTCGACGCGTTGGGTCAGGTCGTCCAGCAGCCAGTCCAGTCCCTGGTTGTGCCCCATCCGTACATCTCCCCCTGGTCTTCCCCGTGGTCTTCCCCGTGTGCCGTCCCCTCCTGGCGGGAGGGCCCGCGAGCCAGCCTTCCCCACGACCGGGCGCCGGACAAGGAGGATGAAAGCCAAGCAGCGGAAGTTGACCGGGGAGGAGTGGCGCAAGTGACACCCCCGCGGTCACGGGCCGGGCACGGCCACGCGGTGGGCCCGGACGCGCGCGGCGGCGTCGCCCGTCCCGGTGGGGGATCATGCGGGGCATGAGCGACGACCCCACACACGTCCAGGAGTTCTTCACCGCGCGTGCCGCCGGCTGGGACCGCCGCTTCCCCGACGACGGCCCGGCCTACGCGGCGGCGGTCGCCGCCCTCGGGCTGCGCGAGGGGAACCGGGTGCTCGACGCGGGCTGCGGGACCGGGCGGGCCCTGCCGCCGCTGCGGGCGGCCGTGGGGCCCTCGGGCGTGGTCGTCGGCGCGGATCTGACCCCGGCCATGCTGCGGGAGGCGGCACGGGCCGGACGGGACCGCGACGGGTCGCTGCTGCTCACCGATGTCGCCGCGCTGCCGTTGCGCTCGGCCTCGCTGGACGCCGTCTTCGCGGCGGGCCTGATCGCCCATCTGCCCGACCCGGCCGGCAGCCTCCGGGAGATCGCGCGGGTGGTGCGGCCCGGTGGCGTGCTCGCGCTGTTCCATCCGATCGGCCGGGCGGCGCTCGCCGCCCGGCAGGGCCGCGCGATCACGCCGGACGACCTCCGCGCGGAGCCGAACCTGCGTGCGCTGCTGTCCGGTTCGGGGTGGCGCATGACGTCGTACGTCGACGAGGACACCCGGTTCCTGGCGCTGGCGGTGCACGAGGACTGAACCGGTCCGGGAACCCGCAGCTCCGGGCCCGGCCGCGGGGTCGTGACAAGCGGCTCGGGGTCGGCATAGGGTGCGCGCCGACGGGCGAACCGATGGGGAGGCTGGGATGGCCGGGACGGACGAGGAAGCCGTCGCCGCCGCGGACGACGCGCTCTACGTGCTCACGGCGGTGCTGCTGACGCCGGCGAAGTTCCCGAGCGTGCTGGGCGACGACTACCCGGAGGCGTGCGCGGCGCTCGGCCTCCCGCCCGCCGCCGACGGGTACGGCCTGGTGCTCGGCCAGGACGGCGAGGGCGCCCGGTGGACCGTCGTCGTCGACGACGTCTCGCTGGTCGCCGTCGCGATCGCGTCCTGGGACTGCGGCCTGGAGCACGATCTGTCGCCGGACGAGCGGACGGTCGTCGCCGCGCTGCCCGGCTGGCCCCTGGCGGTCGCCGTCGCGGCGCCGGACGTCCCCGCGCCGCACGATCCCGGTCCCGATGCCGCGGACGTGCCCCCGCTGACGCCGCCGGACGCCGGCGCCTGGGGACCGGCCCAGCGCCGTCTGGGGGCCGACGAGGTCGCGCTGCAGTGGGCGGTCTGGCGGGAGCAGGTCGACGACGCTTTCCCGGCACCGGCCGGCTCCACGCGAGCGGCCGGTGCCGGGGACGCCACGGAGGATGACGGCGGGACGCGGGAGGGCGGGGCACCGGCCGGTCACAGCGGGATCCGGCGCGTGCTGGCGGAGGCGCGCGCCTATGTCGACTCGCCGCCGCCGCTCGGCCGGGTCCGCTCGTGGTTCGCGCCGGGCGGCGCGCGCACCCTGCGTGCCGACGGTCCCGGCTGGTCGCTGGTGGCCAGGACGGACGACATCGCGTTCGTGCTGCTCGACGACGAGCCCGGTGAAGTCCTGCCGGTGGGCCGGGGACCCGAGCTGCCGGGCCTCCTCCAGGCGCTCGACCAGATGGCCGTACGGCCGCTCTGAGCACGCGCGGCCGCGGCCAGGGGCAGAGGTGAGGGACCCGAGCGTGTGCTGAGACCCCGTGTGCGGACTGCACGGCGCCCTGGCGGCGCGGGTGGGGCGCGGAGTCGCGCCGCCGGCGCACCGGACGATCGGCAGCCCGCGGACGGCGACGTGGTCGACTCCCGCGCGCCGGACACGGATGAGGCTGCGCGGCAGCGCCTCAGCGGCCCAGCTCCTTGCGCGAGACGCGGCGCAGCCTGCGCCGCTGCGCGGGGTCCAGGGTGAGGTACGCGGCGGCCGGGACTCCCAGGACTATCAGTAGCGCGGCCCACCAGGGCAGCCAGATGAGCAGGACGAGTCCGGCCGCCACACCCCCCGCGGCGATCTTGGCGTTCTTCGACATGCGTGTCGCCTCCTTCGCGGCCACTGCCGCTCTCTGTCCTGAGAACGGGCCCGCGCCGCCGGCTGTTCCGGACCGCACCCCTGAGACACCCCTGAGATGTGCCCCCGACGTCCACGGGAGAGCCCTTCGGGGCCGAGGGGAGCCCGCCGGGGAGGAGGGCCCGTGACGCGCCTCCATGGTGACCCGGATCACGGCGTCGGCACACCCGGCCGACGCCGTCCGTGCTGTGCGTTCGGCGACTCCGCCTCCACCGGTCACGTTCGAGGACCCGGTCGTCGCCGCGGGTCACGACGCGGGCGTACGGCTGTCGCCGCGGATCGAGGCGCGCGGACCGACGGACAACGGCGGACGGCGTTCACGCCGGCGCGGACGTGTCGTTCCGGGCCGTGCTCCAGATGCACGGCGTGGGCGATCCCGCCCTCGCCGCGGACGCCGCCGAGGTGTGGGCCGGGCCCGGGACGCGGCCTTCGGCTCGCCGCGGACCGCACCGCGGCCGGCGGGGGGCGCCGCAGCACAGGGCTCGGGGGCCGCCCCGGCGAGGGACCCGGTCGGCGCGCCCCGCGTGACGCGCGGCACACGGCGCGCGGGGCGCGGTCGCACCGGCGGTTCCGCCGGACGACCGCGCCCCGCGCGTCCGGGGTTCAGCCCCGGGCGCCCAGCAGGTGGTCCATCGCCAGCTGGTCGAGGTGCTCGAAGGCCATGCCCCGCGCGGCGGCCGCGTCGACGTCGAAGTCCTCGAAGGCGGACCGGTCCTCGAGCAGGGCCTGGAGACCGTCGGCCGCCGTGGGCCGGGCCAGCTGGTCCAGACGGGCCGCGCGCAGCGCCTCCTGCACCTCCGGGTCGGCGCGGAAGGCGGCCGCGCGGTCCTTGAGGATCAGGTAGTTGCGCATGCAGCCGGCCGCCGAGGCCCACACGCCGTCGAGGTCCTCGGTCCGCGGCGGCTTGAAGTCGAAGTGCCGCGGGCCGCTGTAGCCGGCCGACTCCAGCAGGTCCACCAGCCAGAACGCGGCACGCAGATCACCCGCGCCGAAGCGGAGGTCCTGGTCGTACTTGATGCCGTTCTGGCCGTTGAGGTCGATGTGGAACAGCTTGCCCGCCCACAGCGCCTGCGCGATGCCGTGCGGGAAGTTCAGCCCGGCCATCTGCTCGTGGCCGACCTCGGGGTTGACGCCGTACAGCTCCGGGCGCTCCAGGCGCTCGATGAACGCCAGGGCGTGTCCGACGGTCGGCAGGAGGATGTCGCCGCGCGGCTCGTTCGGCTTGGGCTCGATGGCGAAGCGGATGTCGTAGCCCTGGGCGGTGACGTACTCGCCGAGCAGGTCGAAGGCCTCCTTCATGCGGTCGAGGGCGTCCCGCACGTCCTTGGCGCCGCCGGACTCGGCACCCTCACGGCCACCCCAGGCCACGTAGGTCTCCGCACCGAGCTCGACCGCGAGGTCGATGTTGCGGATGGTCTTGCGCAGCGCGTAGCGGCGCACGTCGCGGTCGTTGGCGGTGAAGGCGCCGTCCTTGAACACCGGGTGGGTGAACAGGTTGGTGGTCGCCATCGGCACCTTCATGCCGGTGTCGTCCAGCGCCTGCCGGAAGCGCTTGACGTGCTCCTCGCGCTCGCTGTCGCTCGAGCCGAAGGGGATGAGGTCGTCGTCGTGGAAGGTGACGCCGTGGGCGCCCAGCTCGGCCAGGCGCCGCACCGACTCGGCCGGGGCGAGGGCACGCCGGGTGGCGTCGCCGAAGGGATCCCGTCCCTGCCAGCCGACGGTCCACAGTCCGAAGGTGAACCTGTCCTCGGGGGTGGGCTGGTAGTTCATGCCGCGGCTCCTTGCTCACTGGGGCTATTTCGTCATGGCGCTTTACAAATTAGTATGCAGGAACAATCCAGGGAAGAGTCACACCCCGCGAAGTCGCGGAAGAGGGAGAAACCGATGCCGGCAGCCGAGGGTCCGCTGGTCGTAGGCGTGGACACGTCCACGCAGTCCACCAAGGCTCTGGTGGTCGACGTGGCCACCGGCCGGGTCGTCGCGAGCGGCCAGGCGCCGCACACGGTGACCTCGGGGGCCGGCCGGGAGAGCGATCCGCGCCAGTGGTGGGACGCCCTGCTGGAGGCGCTGCGCCAGTGCGGCGAGCCGGCGCACGAGGCCGCCGCCGTGTCGATCGGCGGACAGCAGCACGGCCTGGTCACGCTGGACGGGCACGGCGAGCCGGTCCGGCCGGCGCTGCTGTGGAACGACGTGCGCTCGGCACCCCAGACCCGCCGGCTGATCGGGGAACTGGGCGGTGCCGGGGCCTGGGCCGAGCGCACCGGAAGCGTGCCCGCCGCCTCCTTCACGGTCACCAAGTGGGCCTGGCTGGCGGAGCACGAGCCGGAGGCGGTCCGCGCCACCAGGGCCGTCCGCCTCCCCCACGACTACCTCACCGAGCGGCTCACCGGGCAGGGCACCACCGACCGCGGCGACGCCTCCGGCACCGGGTGGTGGGCGTCCGGGACGGAGGCGTACGACGAGGAGACCCTCGCGCACGTGGGGCTCGACCCGGCACTGCTGCCCCGCGTGGTGCGGCCCGGTGAGGTGGCCGGGACCGTGCGCGACAGCCACGACCTGCCGTTCTCCAAGGGCACCCTGGTGGCGTGCGGCACCGGCGACAACGCCGCCGCCGCGCTCGGCCTCGGGGTGCACCCCGGCACGCCGGTGATGAGCCTCGGCACCTCGGGCACCGTGTACGCGGTGTCGCGGCGCAGGCCGGCCGACCCGACCGGCACGGTCGCGGGGTTCGCCGACGCGCGCGGCGACTGGCTGCCGCTGGCCTGCACCCTCAACTGCACGCTCGCCGTGGACCGGGTGGCGACCCTGCTGGGCCTGGACCGCGAGGCCGTCGAACCCGGCCGCGGCATCACGCTGCTGCCCTTCCTGGACGGCGAGCGCACCCCGAACCTGCCCCACTCCTCCGGTCTGCTGCACGGGTTGCGCCACGACACCACCGGTGGCCAGCTGCTCCAGGCCGCCTACGACGGAGCCGTGTACTCGCTGCTGGCCGCGCTCGACCTCGTCGTCGACGCGGACGCCGACCCCTCGGCGCCCCTGCTGCTGATCGGCGGCGGCTCCCGGGGAACCGCCTGGCAGCAGACCGTACGGCGGCTGTCGGGGCGGCCCGTGCAGGTGCCCGAGGCCAGGGAGCTGGTCGCGCTCGGCGCGGCGGCACAGGCGGCCGGGCTGCTCACCGGCGAGGACCCGGCGGCGGTCGCCCGGCGCTGGGAGACGGCGGCGGGTCCCGTGCTGGACGCGGTGGAGCGGGACGAGGAGACGCTGGCCAGGCTGGCCGGGGTACTCTCCGACGCGGCCCCGCTGCTGGAGCGCGGAACGGACGCCGGCTGACGGCGCCCGCCGGCGCGGTACCGGCCGGCGGGACACGGGCCGGCGGTGGCGGCGACCGACAGCACGCGACACCGGCAGAGACCGAGGAATCGACGGAGGAATGAGCGCACCGCCGCACAAGGCCCGCCCGGCCGGTCCGGGGCGCGCGCTGCCCGACACCCAGCAGGGCATGCGACGCCGCAACCTCTCGCGGGTCATGCACGCCGTCAGTGCCGGGGGCCCGCTGTCGCGGGCCGCCGTGGCCTCACGCATCGGCCTGACCCGCGCGGCGGTGTCCACGCTGGTCGACGAGCTGATCCGCTCGGGACTGCTGGAGGAACTGGGACCCGAGCGGCCCGGACGCGTGGGCCGTCCCGGGTCCGCGCTCGCCGTCAGCGGGCGCGGCCCCGCGGGGATCGGCGCCGAGGTCGGCGTGGACCACCTCGCGGTCTGCGCGGTCGACCTGCGCGGACGGGTCAGGGCGCGGGCGGTGCGTCACGTCCCCAACCGGGACCGCTCCCCCGAGCCGGTGCTCGGGGAACTCACCGGGCTGATAGACCGGGTGGTCGCCGGGGCGGAAGGTGAGGGCCTGTGGCCGGCCGGGCTCGCCGTGGCCGTACCGGGTCTGGTGGCGCGCGACGCCCGGACCGTCGTACGCGCCCCGAACCTCGGCTGGCACGACACGGACCTCGGCGACCTGCTGCCGGCCCGGTTCCCGCTCACCGTGGCCAACGAGGCCAACTTCGGTGCCCTGGCCGAACTGTGGCTCGGCGAGGGCACCCCGCGCGACTTCCTCCACGTGTCGGCCGAGATCGGCATCGGCGCGGCGGTCGTCGTGGACGGGCGGCTGCTGCACGGGAACCGGGGCTTCGCGGGCGAGCTGGGCCATGTGCCGGTGCGACCCGACGGGCCGGCGTGCCCGTGCGGCGGACGGGGCTGCCTGGAGCAGTACGCCGGTGAGGAGGCGGTGCTGCGCGCGGCCGGACTGGAGCCGGGCGAGGACCGGGTCGGCCTCCTCGCGGGCCGCGCCGAACAGGGCGACGGGGACGTACGGCGCGCCCTGCACGACGCGGGCACCGCACTCGGGATCGCCCTGACCGGGGCGGTGAATCTGCTGGACCCCGAGGGCGTGGTGCTGGGCGGAGCCCTCTCCGGACTCGCGCCCTGGCTGCTGCCCTCACTGCGCTCCGAACTGGCCCGCCGGACCGCCGGACCGGCCTGTCCCGTCTCCGTGTCGGCACTGGGGCCCGAGGGCCCGCTGCTGGGCGCGGCGCACTCGGTGGTGCGGGGGGTGCTGGACGACCCGGCGGCCGTGGCCGAACGGGTCTGACCGGCACCGGGGACACACCCGGCCGCGGGCCCGGCCGGAAGGGCGTGGGCGGTCCCGGCACCGCCGCACCGGCGGCTCCCGCGCGACCTCACCGCTTGATTACGAATCGTCCAACTCCTGGTGTCGGCGCGGTGAGCAGGCGACGATGAGGGCATGACACCGGCACAGCGAGCCATGGAGCGACTGCTCACCTGGCCCGATCTCACGGCCTGTCCGGCCGGTTGCGGTACGGGGCAGGCACTCCGTACCGCCCGTGACGAGATCGTCCACTTCCACTCCGCGCGGGACGTTGACCTCCACCTCACCCGTCGCGCGATCCAGCGTTTCCACTACGACCTGGGCGGGTCGAGCGCGATCCAACTGGTCCCCGGCTCCTGCTGGGTGACGGTGCACCTGGACTGCGCCACCGACGTGGACCTGCTGCTGAGCCTGGTGAGCGTGGCCCTGAAGGCACACCAGAACCGGCCCCCGTGCGGCGCGCCGGCACCGGCCGGGTGCAACTTCCACCGCGTCACCGTGCTGCCGCGCGCCGCGATGAGCGACCGCTGAACCGCGGTCGCCGACGTGGCCTCACGGCCGCAGACCGCCGACGATCTCGGCGGTCGCCGTGAAGCCGCTGTGGATCGTGGGCGCGATGCTCGTGCTGGACAGGTAGAACCCCAGCAGCAGACAGACCAGCGCGTGGGAGATCTTCAGTCCGCCGTTGCGCAGGAAGATCACCGCCAGGACCCCGAGCAGCAGCACCACAGAGATGGAAACGGCCATCGTCAACCTCCTCCGCCACATCCGTTTCGCGGCGTTCGGCCGCAAGTGTGGCGTAGCGGAGGGTCCGTCCGGGCGGCTGACCTGTCCGCCGAACGTGTGGTGTCACGCCCCCCGGTGGGCGTCGAGGAAGGACTCCAGTCCCGCGAGGTCGTCGGTGTTGAGGTGGTCGACACCGGCCGCGACCAGTTCGCCCCAGAGGGCGTCGCGGGCGGGTCCCGGCTGGTCCGGGGTGGCCCAGAACCGTATCCGCTGCCCGCGCGCGTGCGCGGTGCCCACGATGTCGCGCAGTTTCCGGCGCTCGGCGTCGGGGAAGGCGCCGACGCCCCGCCAGGTGAAGTTGAGCGTCCAGTTGTCGCTGATCAGCGGGACGAAGGAGGCCGGTGCGGGCGTGCCGAGGTCGGCGAGCCGGCCGTCGTAGAAGGCGCGGCGCACCCGCTGGGCCTCCATGGGGACACGGGCGGCGCGGTCGCCCGAGACGACGACGGTGACGGGTCCGGGCAGCACCCCGCCGTGCGCGTAGGTGGTGAACAGGTGCCCGTAGCGGCGCAGATGCCGGTCGAGTTCCAGGTAGGTGGACGCGCCCTCGGTCTTGATGTCGACCAGGAGCTGGAGCGGTCCGCGGTGCCCGCGGTGGACGGAGCCGTGGTGGGCGCGGACCCGGGCGGCGAGCGGGTCGAGGTACAGGGACTCGAGGGTGCGGGACGGGTCGAGGTCCTCGGGGTCGTGGGCGACGAGGAGTTGGCCGCCGACCAGGAAGATGTCCGCCTCGACGCTGCCGAAGCGGTGGTCGAGGGCGTCGAGGAGGGGACGCGGGTGCTCGTAGTCGTTGTGGGCGTGGGCGCGCCACAACGGGCGCGGGTGGTGCTTCCGTTCGCCGGCCAGTGCCTGGGTCGCGGGC
Organism: Streptomyces sp. NPDC016640; assembly: GCF_043076215.1. Taxonomy (NCBI): domain Bacteria; kingdom Bacillati; phylum Actinomycetota; class Actinomycetes; order Kitasatosporales; family Streptomycetaceae; genus Streptomyces; species Streptomyces sp. NPDC016640. Next base: position 220,849 of record NZ_JBIBRG010000004.1, on the reverse strand, counting down.
AGGGCGACCGAGCCGGCGAGCGCGGCGCCGAGGGTGGTGAGGGCTCTGCGACGGGTGGTGAGGGCCATGCTCTGCCTCCCTGGAGGTGCCGGGCGGGCCCATGGGGGCGCCGCCCGGCCGGGTCGATGCGAGACTGGGAGAGAGTATGAGGTCCCCGTGTGGCCAAGAGGCAGTGGCGTGGTGGGAGTTGGCCGATCCGCCGTCGGGCGTTCACTTCCCCGGGGCGGGGCGCACGGAAAAGCCCGCCCCTGGAGGGACGGGCTTCCCCGGCTGTTCGGCCAGGTTGCGTCAGGGTGACCGAAGGTCCACCAGGTCCGCCAGCGCGGCGCGGTGGGCGCCCGCCGTGCCGTAGGCGATCGAGTCGGCCTTGGCGCGCTTGAGGTACAGGTGCACCGGGTGTTCCCAGGTCATGCCGATACCGCCGTGCAGTTGCAGGGCCTCCTCGGCGGCGCGGACCGCGACGGGAGCGGCGTAGGCCTGGGCGACGGTGACCGTGACGTCGGCGTCGTCGTCCGTCGCGAGCGCGTCGGCGGCGGCCCGCGCCGCCGCGCGGAGGCCGGTGACCTCGAGCCACAGCTGGGCGAGCCGGTGCTTGAGCGCCTGGAAGCCGCCGACGGGCCGGTTGAACTGCTTGCGCTCCTTCAGGTACCGGACGGTCTCCGTCAGGGACCAGTCGGCCACGCCGAGCTGCTCGGAGGCGAGGAGTCCGGCACCCGCCCGCAGGGCGCGGCGCACGGCCGGCCCGGCGTCGCCCAGCCGGTGTCCCGGGGCGCCGTCGAGGAGGACGCGGGCGAGGGGGCGGGTGAGGTCCAGGGACGTCTGCGGGACCACGGTGACGGCGTCGGCCGCCACGGCGTACAGCCCGCCGTCGTCCGCCGGCACGAGCAGGACGTCGGCGACCGCGGCGTCCGCGATGCCGGTCAGTTCCCCGTGCAGCGCGCCGCTCTCCAGCCGTACGGTGGTGAACCCGGCGCCGGGGGCGGTGTGCAGCCCGACGGCGAGGGCGCCGATCCTGCGCCCGGACGCCAGCCCGGCGAGCTGTTCGCCGGCGTCCTCGCAGGCCAGCAGCGCCTCGGTGGCGACCACCGCGCTCGTCAGGTACGGCACGGGGGCGACGGCGCGTCCCAGCTCCTCCAGGACGACGCCGGCTTCGCGGTGGGTCGCGCCGTGACCTCCCAGCCCCTCGGGGACCAGCAGTCCGGCCAGGCCCATGCCGCCGGCGAGCGCCTTCCACAGGGCCAGGTCGTGCGGGGCGTCCGACCCGGTGCGGGCGATCACCCCGGCCGCGTCGCAGTGGTCGGTGAGGAGGTCCCGGACGGCGGCGCGCAGCGCCTCCTCCTCCCGCGAGTACAGCAGGTCGGTCATCGGGAGAGGTCCTTCCAGGCGACGTCCTTGTCGGTGCGCGGCTCGGCCGGCAGGCCCAGGACGCGCTCGGCGACGATGTTCAGCAGCACCTCGCTGGTCCCGCCCTCGATGCTGTTGCCCTTGGAGCGGAGATAGCGGTAGCCGGCGTCGCGCCCGGTGAAGTCGACGAGTTCGGGGCGGCGCATCGTCCAGTCGTCGTACAACAGGCCCTCTTCGCCGCGGAGTTCCACTTCCAGGCCGCTGATCTCCTGGTTGAGGCGGGCGAAGGCGAGCTTCATGCCGGCGCCCTCGGGGCCGGGCTGTCCGGCGACGAGCTGCTGGCGCAGGCGTTCGCCGGTGAGCCGGGCAACCTCGGCCTCGACCCAGAGCCTCAGCAGCCGCTGGTGCAGGTCGTGGGTGCGCAGTCCGGGGCGTTCGCGCCAGGTCCTGGAGACCGGGCCGATCATGCCGCCCTCGCGGGGCAGCCGCATGCCGCCGATGGCGACGCGCTCGTTGTCGAGCGTGGTCCGGGCGACCCGCCAGCCGTCCCCGGTCCCGCCGAGGCGGTGGGCGTCGGGGATGCGGACACCGGTGAGGAAGACCTCGTTGAACTCGGCCTCGCCGGTGATCTGACGCAGGGGCCGCACCTCGACACCGGGATCGGTCATGTCGCAGACGAAGTAGGTGATGCCCCGGTGCTTGGGCACGTCCGGGTCGGTGCGGGCGATGAGGATGGCCCAGCGGGCGAGGTGCGCGCTGGAGGTCCACACCTTCTGCCCGTTGACCACCCAGTGGTCGCCCTCGCGTACGGCGCGCGTGCCCAGCGCTGCCAGGTCGGAGCCGGCGCCCGGCTCGCTGAACAGCTGGCACCAGACCTCCTCACCGGTCCACAGGGGCCGCAGGAAGCGCTTCTTCTGCTCCTCGGTGCCGTACTGCAGGATGGTCGGCGCGGCCATGCCCAGGCCGATGCCGATGCGCCGCGGGTCGTTGTCGGGGGCACCGGCGGCCTCCAACTCGGTGTCCACGACGGCCTGGAGGGAGCGCGGCGCGTCCAGCCCGCCGAGCCCTTCCGGGAAGTGCACCCAGGCCAGACCGGCGTCGAAGCGGGCGCGCAGGAAGTCCGGGCGGCCGGTCCTGGCGGGCGGGTGCGCGGCCAGCAACTCCCGCGTCCGGCGGCGCAGTTCGGCGGCGTCGGTCATGCGGCGGCTCCGTTCCCCAGGGCGGGCAGCACGGCGACGCGCCCGGTGGTGGCCCCGTCGGCGACCCGCTGGACGGCGGCCGCGGCACCGTCCAGCGGCACGCGCTCGCTCACCAGCGGCTTGACCGCACCCCGGGCCGCGAGTTCGGTGAGCCGCTCGTGGCAGTGCCGGACCAGCTCGGGGTTCCTGGTGTTGTACAGGCCCCAGTGCAGTCCGAGGATCGAGTAGTTCTTCACCAGGGCGTGGTTCAGGGCCGGGCTGGGGATCGAACCGCTGGCGAAGCCGACGACGACGATCCGGCCCTCGAAGGCGACGGCCTTGGCGGACTGGGCGTAGGCCTGGCCGCCGACGGGGTCGTAGATCACGTCGGCGCCCCGGCCGCCGGTGGCGTCCTTGACGGCGGCGACGACGTCCTGCTCGCGCCTGTCGATCACCAGGTCGCAGCCCAGTTCGCGGGCGACGGCCGCCTTCCCGGCGCCGCCGACGACTCCGATGACCGTGGCCCCGGCCGCCTTGCCGAGCTGTACGGCCGCGCTGCCGACCCCTCCTGCGGCGGCGTGCACGAGCAGGGTCTCACCGGCTTCCAGGCCGGCCCGGCGGTGCAGGCCGAACCAGCCGGTCTGGTAGCCGACGTGCAGGGCGGCGGCCTCGGCGTCGTCCAGCGCGTCCGGGGCGGGCAGCAGCGCAGCGGCGTCGGCGACGGCGTACTCGGCGAAACCGCCGTGCGGCAGCGCGGGGTTGGCGATGACACGGCGCCCGTCCTCGGTCTCGCCGCAGATCTCCACGCCCGGTGTGAACGGCAGCGGCGGCCTGACCTGGTACTGGCCCCGGCACATCAGCGCGTCCGGGAAGTTGATGTTGGCGGCGCGCACCTTCAGCAGGACCTGTCCCTCACCGGGCGTCGGCCGTTCCACCTCCGCGCGGCGCATCACCTCGCCCGGCTCGCCGGGCTCGTGCACTTGCCATGCCTGCATGCGGGGCCTCCACGGGACTGTGAACGTCGTGTTCGCCTGACCGGATCCACCGCATACTAAGCGGTCGCTTGCCCATCAGGGAACCGTCTCGCCCCTCACCGCCCGCCGACCGTCCCCGTCACACCCGCCGGTCACCCCCGTCACGCGCACTGGTCACCCCGTCACACCCGCCGGTCCCCCCCCTCACGGCCGCTTGGGCCGCGCCCGTACGTGCATCCGCTCCCCCTGCGGGCCGAACAGGCTGAGGAACTCCACGGGCCCCTCCCCCGTCGACCCGAACCAGTGCGGCACCCGGGTGTCGAACTCGGCCGCCTCCCCCGCCGCCAGCACCACGTCGTGGTCGCCCAGCACCAGCCGCAGCTTCCCGGCCAGCACGTACAGCCACTCGTAGCCCTCGTGGACGCGCGGTTCCGGCTCCAGCTTCCGCATCGGCTCGAGCACCTTGTACGCCTGGAGTCCGCCGGGCTGCCGGGTGAGCGGCCAGTGGGTGCGGCCGTAGCGCCGGATCGGCTCGGCACGCACGCGCGGATCACCGACCGGCGGCGCGCCGACCAGTTCGTCCAGCGCCACCTGGTGGGCCTGCGCGATCGGCAGCAGCAGCTCCAGGCTGGGTCTGCGCAGCCCGGACTCCAGCCTCGAGAGGGTGCTGACGGAGATGCCGGTCGCCTCCGACAGCGCCGAGAGGGTCACCTCCCGCTCCTTCCTGATCCGCCGCAGCCGGGGGCCCACTTCCGCGAGAACGTCGTCGGTCGTCATACCGGTATTGCAGAACCGGCAAAGTTGTTTGTCAATACGGCAGTGCCCGGGTGACCGTCGTCGTGGAGGTGGTCACGATGAGCGAGACACACACGAACGAGCCGCACACGAACGACACGTACGGGAACGACAGCCACGACGGCAGGTACGACGTGGTCGTCGTCGGAGGCGGCGCGGCGGGGCTCTCCGCCGCGCTGGTGCTGGGCCGGGCCCGGCTCCGCACGCTGGTCGTCGACGCGGGCGAGCCGCGCAACGCGCCCTCGTCCCACATGCAGGGCTATCTGTCCCGGGACGGGATGCCGCCGGCCGAGTTCCTGGCACTCGGACGGGAGGAGATCGCCCGCTACGGCGTCGAGCTGGTCCGGGACCGGGTCGCCGACGTCGCCCGGGACGGCGACTTCACCGTCGTCCTGGACGCGGGAGGGACCGTGCGCGCCCGGCGGCTGATCGTCGCCACCGGGCTGGAGGACGAGCTGCCCGAGGTCCCGGGGGTCGCCGAGCGGTTCGGGAGGGACGTGCTGCACTGCCCCTTCTGCCACGGCTGGGAGGTGCGCGACGAGCCCTTCGGCGTGCTCGCGTCGAGTGCGATGAGCGTGCACCAGGCGCTGATGGTGTCCCAGTGGTCGAAGGACGTCACCCTCTTCCTGCACCGGGTCGCCGAGGAGGAGCTGTCCGACCAGGACCTGCGGCGGCTGGCCGCCGCAGGGGTCGGCGTGGTGCCCGGGGAGGTCGCGGGCCTGGTCGTCGAGGACGACCGGCTCACCGGGGTGCGGCTGGCCGACGGCAGCGCGCACGCCCGCTCCGTGGTCTTCGTCGCGCCGCGCCCGGTGCCGCGGACGGGGCTGCTGGAGCGGCTGGGCGCCGCGCTGGAGGAGACTCCGTTCGGCGCCTACCCGGTCGTCGACCGGACGGGTCTGACCTCGGTGCCCGGCGTCTGGGCCGCGGGCAACGCGATCGGTTTCGCCGAGCAGGTCGTGCACGCCGCGAGCGGCGGCTACCGCGCGGCGTCCGCGATCGTCGGAGACCTGCTGATGAGCGACCTGGACGCCGCGGTGGCCGGATGACCGCGGCCGGCCGGGGTGTGCGGCGCCCTCCTCCGTAGCACGATGGCCCCATGCTGCTGTCCCGGCTGGCCCAGGTGTCCCAGGAGGTCGCCGCCACTTCGGCGCGGTCCCGGAAGATCGCGCTGCTCGCCGAGCTGTTCCGGGAGGCGGAGGCGGACGACGTGCCGATCGTCATCCCCTGTCTGGCGGGCCGGCTGCCGCAGGGACGGCTCGGCGTGGGCTGGAAGGTGCTGAGCCGTCCGGTCGCCCCCGCCGCCGAGCCGTCCCTGACCGTGCGCGAGGCCGACGCGCGGCTCACCGCGCTCGGCAAGGTGTCCGGTCCGGGATCCCGGGCCGAGCGGGCCCGGCTGGTCGGCGAGCTGTTGGGCGCGTCCACCGAGGACGAGCAGCGGTTCCTCTTCGGGCTGCTCACCGGCGAGGTCCGGCAGGGCGCCCTGGACGCGGTCGCGGTGGAGGGGCTGGCCCGGGCCACGGGGGCGCCGCCGGCCGACGTGCGGCGGGCGGTGATGCTGGCCGGCTCCCTGCAGACGGTGGCCGAGGCGCTGCTGGCGGACGGCCCCGGAGCGCTGGAGCGGTTCCGGCTCACGGTCGGCCGCCCGGTGCTGCCGATGCTGGCGCACAGCGCCTCATCGGTCGCCGAGGCGGTCGAGAAGCTGGGGACCTGCGCGGTCGAGGAGAAGCTCGACGGCATCCGCGTCCAGGTGCACCGCGACGGCGACACGGTACGCGTGCACACCCGCACTCTGGACGACATCACCGACCGGCTGCCGGAAGTGACCGCGGCGGCCAGGGAGTTGCGGGGCGAGCGGTTCATCCTGGACGGGGAGGTCGTCTCCTTCGACGGCGACGGCCGCCCCCGCTCCTTCCAGGAGACCGCCGGGCGGGTCGGCTCGCGGGTGGACGTGGCGACGGCCGCCCGGGAGGTCCCCGTCTCGCCCGTCTTCTTCGACGCGCTCTCCGTGGACGGCCGCGACCTGCTGGACCTGCCGTTCACCGAGCGGCACGTCGCGCTGGCCCGGCTGGTCCCGGAGCCCATGCGGGTGCGGCGCGCCCTGGTGTCGGGTCCCGGGGACCTGGCCGCGGCGGAGGACTTCCTCGCCGGGACGCTGCGGCGCGGCCACGAGGGCGTCGTGGTCAAGGGCCTGGACGCCCCCTACAGCGCCGGCCGGCGCGGCGCCTCCTGGCTGAAGGTCAAGCCGGTCCACACGCTCGACCTGGTGGTGCTGGCCGCCGAATGGGGGCACGGCCGCCGCGCCGGAAGGCTCTCCAACCTGCACCTGGGCGCCCGCACCGCCGACGGCGGTTTCGCCATGCTCGGCAAGACCTTCAAGGGCATGACCGACGCGGTGCTGGCCTGGCAGACGGAGAGGCTGCGGGAGCTGGCGGTCGACGAGAGCGGATACGTCGTCACCGTGCGCCCCGAACTCGTCGTGGAGATCGCCTACGACGGCCTCCAGCGCTCCACCCGCTACCCGGCCGGCGTCACCCTGCGCTTCGCCCGCCTGATCCGCTACCGCGAGGACAAACGGCCCGAGGAGGCGGACACGGTGGAGACGCTGCTCGCCGCGCACCCCGAGGTGCGGCCGTGACGGGCGCCCGGAGTGCCGGGCTGCTGGTGTTCCGACACACCGGACAAGGGCTGGAGGTGTTGCTCGGTCATATGGGCGGCCCGTTCTTCGCACGGCGGGAGAGCGGCGCCTGGACGGTGCCGAAGGGTGAGTACGGCCCCGGCGAACCGGCCTGGGAGGCGGCGCGCCGGGAGTTCCGGGAGGAACTGGGGCTGCCGCCGCCGGACGGGGAGGCGGTGCCGCTCGGGGAGGTCCGTCAGTCGGGCGGGAAGACCGTCACGGCCTGGGCGGTCGAGTCCGACCTCGACCCGGCGACGGTCGTTCCCGGCACGTTCGAGATGGAGTGGCCGCCGCGGTCGGGACGGATCCGGGAGTTCCCGGAGCTCGACCGGGTGGCGTGGTTCACCCTGGACCGGGCCCGGCAGGTGATCGTCACGGCGCAAGCCGCGTTTCTCGACCGCCTGGCGGAGCACTCGGCCTGAGGAGACCTCCCGCGTTGCGCCGCCCATCGCCCCGCGGGAGGGTCGAGAGGCACAGCCCGTCCTCAGGGAGGTCAGCGATGCGCATCGCAACGGTCAATCCGGCGAACGGCGAGACGGTCAAGACGTACCACCCCATGGGCGAGGACGAGGTCGAACGCCGGCTCCAGCTCGCGCAGGCCACCTTCCGCACGTACCGGACCACGTCCTTCGGCGAGCGGGCCGGCCTGCTGCACCGGGCCGCCGAGATCCTCGACGAGGACCAGGACACCATCGGCCGGGTGATCACCACGGAGATGGGCAAGCCGGTCCGGCAGGCCCGCGCGGAGGCGGCCAAGTGCGCCAAGGCGATGCACTGGTACGCCGACCACGCGGCGGAACTCCTCGCCGACGAGGAGCCCGACGCCTCCGACGTGAAGGACTCCGGCGCCTCCCGGGTGCTGGTGCGCTACCGGCCGCTGGGTCCGGTGCTCGCCGTGATGCCGTGGAACTTCCCGCTGTGGCAGGTGGTGCGGTTCGCGGCGCCCGCGCTGATGGCGGGCAACGTGGGCCTGCTCAAGCACGCCTCGAACGTGCCGCAGACCGCCCTGTACCTGGAGGACCTGTTCCACCGCGCGGGCTTCACCGAGGGCTGCTTCCAGACCCTGCTGATCGGTTCCGCCGCGGTCGACGACGTCCTGCGGGACGAGCGGGTGAAGGCGGCGACCCTCACCGGGAGCGAGCCCGCGGGCCGCGCGGTCGCCTCCACCGCCGGGGAGATGATCAAGAAGACGGTGCTGGAGCTGGGCGGCAGCGACCCCTACGTGGTCATGCCGTCCGCCGACCTGGACCGGGCCGCCGAGGTGGCGGTGACCGCGCGGACGCAGAACACGGGGCAGTCCTGCATCGCCGCCAAGCGGTTCATCGTGCACACGGACGTCTACGACGCCTTCGCCGAGCGTTTCACGGCGGGCATGAAGGCGCTCAGGGTCGGCGACCCGATGGACGAGGAGACGGACGTCGGCCCGCTCTCCAGCGAACGGGGCCGCAGCGACCTGGAGGAACTGGTCGACGACGCGGTGCGGGCCGGCGCCACGGTGCTGTGCGGCGGCGAGCGCCCCGAGGGACCCGGCTGGTTCTACCCGCCGACCGTCCTGGCCGGGATCGGCCGGGAGATGCGCATCCACCGGGAGGAGGCCTTCGGTCCGGTCGCCACCCTGTACCGCGCGGCGGACCTGGACGAGGCGGTGCTGATCGCCAACGACACCTCCTTCGGGCTCAGTTCCAACGTGTGGACCCGCGACGAGGCCGAAACCGACCGGTTCGTCCGGGACCTGGAGGCGGGCAGCGTCTACGTGAACGGGATGACGGCGTCCCATCCGGCGTTCCCGTTCGGCGGGGTCAAGCGGTCCGGGTACGGGCGTGAGCTGTCCGGGCACGGAATCCGCGAGTTCTGCAACATCACCACGGTTTGGCAGGGTGTGTGATGCTCGCGCGGATACGATCCCGACTGTGAACCGCGAAGTGACTCTGCCTCTGATCGTCGACGACCGCGGGACCCTGCAAGTGGCCGCCGCCGATGTCAGCAAGCTGCTCCGAACCGTGGGCGGGCGGTGGGTCCGGCTCGTCGAGGCCGGGGAGGGCGGACTCGACGAGGACACGGTTGCCGCGTTGACGATCGAGTTGGCGAAGCTCGCCGATCGCATCGACGTCGCGTGTATCGCCCACAGCAGCGGGACCGCGCCCTAGGAGTCCCCGTCGGATGCCGGGCGCGGGTCGCTCGCGGCTGATCGCGCGGTCCCCCGCGCCCCTAGGGTGTTTCCCTCAGCATGGTCCAGAACATCGCCTCGTACATCTGCAGCGTGCGGCCGTACTGGTGTGCGCGCTTCCTGTTCAGGCGATCCTCGTCCAGGGCCTTCTGCACCGCCTCGGTGGCCGTGCGGTCCAAGGCCGGCGCCGGTTCGGCGAAGAAGTCGAAGAAGGCGCAGGCCTCGTCCGTGAAGCCGTAGCGGGTGCGCAGGGCCCCGGCGATCGTCGCGCAGTAGCCGCCCCAGGCGGAGAAGTTGGCGGTCAGGGCCAGGACGACGTCCGCCGGCTCGGCGTTGAGGGCCAGCCAGGCGACGTACGCGGGGTAGGCCTGACAGCCCGGCAGGGGGTCGTAGGCGTCCGCCCGGGCCTCGTCCACGCCGCACGCGGCCGCGAAGGCCTTCAGGTGCTCCGCCGCCAGTGCCTCGCCCTCGGCCAGGGCGGTGAAGTAGGCGGCTGCGTCCGGTTCGGCCGTGGCCCGCTGCGCCAGGTGCAGGAAGGCGCGGCGGTCCGCCGGGATCACCCAGCGCTGCTCCAGGGCGAGCGCGGCCAGGGTGGCCCGGTCCGCCTCGCCGCGGGCGATCAGCGGGACCAGCGGATTGGAATGCGGGTCGGGGGCGAGTTCCCTGGTGGTCGTCTCCATCAGGTCCCGGGCGGTGTGTGTCATCGCGTCCTCCGTCGCGTCGGTCACACACGAGCGTTCCCCGGGAGCGGGGCGCGGACAACCCGGCGGTGCCGTCCGCACCGCCGGGTCGTCCGGGTGGCCGCGTCAGCGGATGGGCATGCCCGACAGGGTGCGGGCGATCACCAGGCGCTGGATCTCGCTCGTGCCCTCGAAGATGGTGTAGATCGCGGCGTCCCGGTTTCCTACCTGGGGGCGGGGGACGGTTCCCCTGGTTGTTGCGCAGATGGGAGGGCGTTTCTCTGGGTTCCTTCAGCGTTCCCCCGGGTTCCTCCTACATGATCGTCTCCCAGTTCATCTCCCAAATCTCCCGGGCGGCGTGCTCCCCCAGCCTGGAGGCTGGGGGAGCACTCGCGCCGACGGCCACAAAAGGGGGCGCCCTGAATGTGGCCCGTCGGCACGTCTGCTTGCATCAGCCCTGCACCTATCCCAAAGCCGCAGGTCGATACCTTGATTCACCCGGAAGAGTGAACACCTGTTCGATTCTAGGCACCCCTTATGGCCCTGCGGTGTTCAGCTGTCCACAGGGCTGCCGAGTGGGGGGTGGCAGTAACACATAGCGCCCTCTCGGACGCGCCTGTCAAGATCCAAGAATGCCCGGTAAACCGGGCTGACTTATGATCATCTTCGGTCGAGCGTTTGTCGAGTGCCCGCGCTCCCCGATGACGACGACTGGCTCCTTGAGGAGCAGCGCTCCATCGGCGACCGCATCCGCGTCACCCGACTGCACGCCGACCGCACCCAGGAGTCCGTGTTCCTCGCGGCCAACATTGCTCGCTCCACCTACCAGGCCATCGAAGCGGGCACAGTGGATGCCCGCATCGGAACCCTGCTGCGCATCGCACGGGTCCTCGGTGTGCACGTCACCGACCTCCTTCACGGCTGATTGACGCCGCTGTGGCCGATTCCTGACCGGGGCTATAGGCCAAAATTCAACAGCAGGTTGACCTGTAAAGGAAGTGTGCGGAACGCGCATATCCATGCGAGTCGCGTGCGCCCGGCATGATTTCGTGACACCCCGCTAAAGCTGTGGCCAGCACTTTCCCCACAGGCATCAAAGAGGAGTCGCCCGTTGCCTGCGAGGCGAAGGCGCCCGGCCGGTGAGAACCTACGTCTTCCGCACCCGGATTGGTTGCCCGTGGTGGCAGTGGTGGGCGCACCGCAGGAGCGGCACTGCGGGCCCGGGACCGGACTTCAGGTCCATGTTGCCGTGGCAGTGCCCGCACTCCCCCAGACGGCATGCACCCGCAACGGCTTCACTCTTCCCGCCGGTCCGCCGGCCGGTCACAGGATGCTCCGCAGGCCGGCCGGGGCTTGGGCGGGGCACACGTACACCGGCCCCACGGCGCCCCCGGAAGGCGACAGTTTTTCCCCGATGCGCAGCGGTTCGTGGTCCTGGCTGCTGCAGACGCAAGTCGTCCTGTCCGGTACGGCGGTCTGGTGCTCGGGCTGTGGTTCCGTAGGCTCGTCCACGTCGACGGCTCCTTCGTCGGCTGCCTCCGGGGTGGCGGGGCACGCTCCCCGGAGGCTCCAGTGCGTGTAACTGCAGGCTACGCCGACTTGTATCGGCCTGTCTCGAAACGTATCGACCCGTATCCCAAGGTGCCGGTCTGTAGTGGCTTGCCTAGCGTCGCGTCATGGCCACTGACCCGGATGCCGAGATCGACCATGAAGGGCCCGTCACCCCGTACCGGCAGCTCGCCGACATCCTCAAGGCGCGGATCGCGCGCGGGGACTGGGCGGAGGGCCGGCCGATCGCGTCGGAGACCAGGCTGGTGCAGGAGTACGGACTGGCCCGGTCCACGGTCCGGCGGGCACTCGACCTCCTCGTCGAGGAGCAGGTCGTGTGGAAGGTGCAGGGGCGCGGCACCTACGTCGGCCAGCCGCCGGAGGAGGGGTAGCCCGTCCTCTGTCAGGTCTCCTGTGGACGGAGGGCGTCCAGGGCTGCCTTTTCTACAGCAGCCTGGTATGCGGCCCGCCGCTCAGCCTCCGGCATGGACTCGTGGCGCCCCAACCATTCCAAAGTCGCACCCCAGCAGTCAGGGGACATGACGTGGTAGTCGGCGTGGAGCAGGCACGCCGTTATGGGGCCTCTCACGAGTCGTCCTCCAGGTAGGCCGCAAGAAGCGACTCTCTCCACGATTCCGCTGTGTGTCCGGCGGCCAGTGCACTAGCAAGCACCAGAATCATGTCGGCGTGCATCGTGTCGCTGCTGAATGCGATGCTGCGGGCTTCGCGCATGTCTCCGCTGAGGATGCAGGTCACGATGGCTGCCGCCGCATCGAAAGCCTCGTCCTGTCGGCTTGGCATGGTCACTCCGTTCTCGTCGCCTACCTAGCCTGACGACGTATCGCGGGAATCGTCTGGTCTTCGTTCGTAGCCCGCTGTCGGACGGCGCGGCTACGCTGATCGTCATGTCCTCTCCCCTTCCTTCGGGCGTCGCGCGGCCTGCCGCGGTGGTGGATGCGGAGATCCGTGCACTACTGGTGGCGACGGGCGGCTGGCTGTGGGGGCCGACCCGGGAGCGGTATGAGCGGCTGCGGGACGAGTGGGTGCAAGCCGTCCGCGAGGAGATGACGACCGCAGCGTAGGCTGACGTGCGAGCGCCCCCGCCACTGATCCTGGCGGGGGCGCTTCTGCGTGCGGGGCTCAAGCCCTCACTTCTCGGTGGCGCGGTCGGCGGCGTTGATCTGGTTCGCTTCAGCGCGGAGGGCGGCGGCCTTCTCCAGCCACATGCGCTCGTCGTCGGTACGCGGGCCGGCGGTGACCGGAGACACGCGGCTCTCCAGTTCGTCGGCGCGGGCCCGGAGATCGGTCGGGTTCCTCATGGTCGGCGTCCTCACTTCTCGATGGTGCGGCCGGCGGCCATCACAGCGCGAGCAACCAACAGTGCGTCCTTGATCGTGCTGGGCTCGTCTCCTACCGCCCTGGCATACACGGCACAGGACCGCAGCAGCTTCGCGACTGCCTGGCCGAGGTCAGGGGTGATCGTCTGGTCGTCGAGTCGAAGAACAGCGGCGGCGCCGTCGATCAACTCCTGCGCTACCTGTTCCCTGGGGCTCTTGGTCAGCATGGTCGATGTCCTCACTTCTCGGTGGTGACCTGGTTGGGGGTGGCCCATTCGAGCAGGCTGTGGAGCTTGTCGCCGGGCTGGCTGACCTTGCTGGCCCAGATCTGGCCGAGGTCATCGCGGACGGCTGCCGCCTCCTGCGCGGTCATCTTGACGGTCACGATGCCGTCGTTCCCGATGCTCACGATTTCCATGCTCATTCTCCTCGCTCACAGGTGGTTAACCACCTCCATCCTGGCACCCCCTCGACAGGTGGTCAACCACCCATGCATGATTGCCCCATGGCGAATCAGCACCGGGAGAAGCTGCGCGGAGTGCGCGGAGTCGACGACCAGCTCTGGACCGACTTCGGCGACGCCTCTGCGCGCGCGGACAGCGACCGGTCAGCCGAACTCCGCCGCTTCATGGAGTGGTACGTCCGCCGCGACGGCGTCGACCACCCACGACGACCAGTCACCCCCGAACCCGAGAGCGGCCCCGCGTAGGATCCGGCTCGTGGCTGACTACGACTTCCCCGACGACCTGCTGGAGCTGGAACGATCCGCCTGGGCGGCGATCCAGGCAGGGGCCCTCACCGTCGACCAAGCACAGGCCGTGCAGGACGGGATCACCGCCTACTCCAAAGCCGCCGGACTCGACCGATACACGGTGGAGATGGCGCTCAAGCAGACCGTCAGGCACGCCAAGGAGACCCCTTGATCACTTTCGAGGCGCCTCGAAAGTGATGCCTGACCTGCGATGGGGGAAGGCGTCTCAGACAAGCTGCCGAACCTGTGCCACCGTCAGAGCATGACCGAACTCCCGAAGTCCTGCCGCCGCTCCGAAGTCCGCGCACTCCCCCGTCCGCGCTGCGAGTACTGCGGCCACACCATGCGGCTCCTCACCGCCAACGCGACCGGGCCCTTCGACGATCAGCTCGACCCTCTCGTCACCATCCGGCCGGAGTGCCCGACCTTCGGCTGTCGCAACCACGGGCCCGGCTTCTGACAGCGGAGCGCCCCGTCTGCGTGACCAGACGGGGCGGCCTCAGCACTGCGCCAGCAAGGGCTGATGATGCAACCAGCTTATGAGGGCCCACTGACAGTGCCGGGGCGCGGCGCCTGGTTGACCTGCTCGATGAACTCGGACGGAAAGCGGCTGGCCACCTCAGGCGAAACCGATCCGGGGGACAGCGTCACGACCCGACCACCTCCAGGGACCCGCGCCGACAGGACGTAGCGGCCGGGTTGGGACGCGAGGGCCTGCCGCGTATTCTCCCGCAGCCGCGCGAAGGACTCGCCCATCGGGCGCAAGCACTCCAGCTCCACGGTGGGCGGGTCCGGGTAGTGGCGGCCGATCTGGTTCAGTGCGCGGTCGACGTTCGGGTACGGGCGGTGGGCCATGGCGTCTCCTCTGCTCCCCGCCAGGATGGCAGAGCCTCACGCCGTCTCGGGCCAGGTTGTCAACGTCTCGCCGGTGTCCTCGTCGACGAGGGTGACGCGGGCTTCCGGCTTGCCCCACTCCCCCACCCACCCCGCGAACTTCCCGCGGGCGGTCGCCTCCGACGCCCACCAGCCCTGTGCGACCGGTCGGCCGGACACGGTCAGGACGAGGTGGAAGCGGGCGGGGTGCATGCCGCCACCCTACGGGCAGCCGCATGGCCTCCCGCGGGGAGGAGACGGGAGGTGCGGCGGGCCCTGCCGCATCGGCGACGCACGGCAGGGCCCGAAAGGGGAGTCATCACCTGGGGGGTGCGATGATCCCGTGCGCACCACCATGCATCAGGAACCAGCCACGCGGTAGACCTGTGACTGAAACTCGCCCACTGTCAGTGCCGCCAGCGAAAATGAGCCCATGCAGAGCTACGCCTTCACCTGGACCAGCCCCGACGGCCAGCCGCGCGCATCCGCCGTCGCCTACGACAAGCCCTCCGCCGACCGGCGCCGCACCGAACTCGAGGACGCCGGCTGCACCGACATACAGATCGTGCCCGTCAAGCCCGGAGAACTCCCCCAGCCGCGGGGCTGAACAAGCGAGCGCCCGGCCATTTGGCCGGGCGCTCGGAGGTTGGCCTACGCGGCGAACTTCAGGAAGCGGGGACGCCTTCCCACGGCCAGCGCGCGTCGCGCCCTCGCTCCAGCAGCGGGATCATCCGGAACGCCTGGTCCGTGAGCCCACCGAACGTATGGCGGCCGGTCTTCCCAGACGGCATCGCGCCCGGCTTGTAGCCAGCCATGTTCCACATGTAGACCGGCGTCGCCTTCGGTACGAGGTCGTCGATCGCGGTCTCCCGCATACCGCCGTGGCCCCACATGTTCGACGGCAGCCAGCCCGGCCGGGTCTGCTCGTCGGTGACGATGACGATCCGGTCGTGCGCGAACCAATGCGCCTTCACCGCGGCCGGAATGTCGGTGCCGTCGATCCGCCCGAACGCTTCGATGTGCTTGAGGACGCTGCCGCCCTTCACCACATCCAGCTTCTTCGAACCGCCGCCGAACTCGACGAGCGTCGGCTTCTCCGCCCGCAAGGCGAGAGCCGAGCCGAACACGGCTGCCTGCTCGGCAAGCGTGATGTCCGACCGGTTCGGGGTGGAGAAGCCGTAGCCAGGGAACATCGACGGCGACCGATCCACCAGAATCAGCGTGCTGCCCTTCAGGCGCGGCACGTTCGCGAGACTGTGCCCGAGGGCCTGCTCCAAAGCGTGCGCCCACCGCAGCGACGGGGCGTGCTTGTACGCCGCCCACCAGCGGAACGGGAACATGCGGGACTTCGCCACCTGCTCCGGGTCGGCAAACCGGGCGCAGATCTGCGCGGCCATCTCGTCGGATACGCCGGCCTCGTCGAAATTGCGGAGGTTCCTCGCCAGCGCCATCACGCCCATCGACGGGATGATCGCCTCCCAGGCCTCCTTGTCCATCGGCCCCTGCAGCCAGCCCGCCAGCCCCTCCCAGGTCATGCCCGCATGCCGCAGGAAGTCCGCGGCGTCCGGGCGCTTCATCAGGTCGCGCCGCTTCTGCACGTCCCACTTGGCGATCTCGGCACGCGTGTGAAGCAGCTGCAGCGACTCCGGGATCGGCTTGTCGCGGTTGTGGCGGCGGTCGATGGCGTGCTCGAACAGATCGCCCTGCCACAGCGCGGCCGGCGCGGGGTGGACGAGTTCGATGACGTCACCGAACCGGTAGCCCTTGGAGTCGGTGTCGTACTTCAGCAGGGACCGCTCGGTGTAGAGGGATCCGAGGGCATCCTCGATGCCGCGCTTGACGGGCTTGGGAATGCGACGGCCGTAGCGGGACGTCCAGTAGCCGAGGAGCTCTCCGGGCTCGTCGGCCCGCTGAAGGACCGAGGCGATGACGCGCCGGTTCCAGCCCTCGGAGAAGGAACCGTCCGTGGGGGCCGTCGCGTTGCGCGTCGCCTCCAGTCTGGCCTTGACGAACTCGGCCGCACCGACGAGGGAGGCGGTGCGCATGTTGGCCTCGCTGCGGAGCCAGCTGAGGAGGCCGGCGGTCCAGGCGGGGTCTTCGACGGCGAGCTGCCGGACGAGCTGGGTGTAGCGGTCGTCGCGCTGGCCGCCCGTCTCGTAGAAGGTGTCCTGGCCGACCATGTTGGTGACGGCGAGGAGGAAGAGCTCGGAGCGCGCGTCGCGGAGGTAGCCGGCGCCGCCTTCGTGGGTGCGGGTCTGCTCCCCGGTCGACTTCACGGGCGAGCTGGCGGCCGGGCGGGCGCCGCGGGTGTTGAACCTGGCCATGAAAAAGCCCCTCACGTAGGAGGGGAGGACCAGCAGTGGGGTGCCCGAGATCGAAGTCGGTGACGGGAACGTAGGCGCTCTACCGATTGAGCTACGGAAGCCACTAGACCCCCGACGGGACTCGAACCCGCAACCACCCCATTAACAGTGGAAGTAACCGTCGCCTGCGCACCGGGCACCCCCGATGCTGTGCCTCCCGAGATCAAAGTCGGCGTGCGGCGTGATTCACCAGAAGAAGTAGCCGCGGCCTGCGCACCGGGAGGTGCATGAAGTTGTGTTGGTACGACTGTAGCCCACATGGCTGACAAGGCAGGGGGATTACCCGCACCGCGCGTCGCGGCGAGCCCGGGTACGACTCCCGCCTCGACGGCGACGGCACCGGCTGCGACAGCTGACACAACGGCCCGCCTCGACGGGGGGGGCGAGACGGGCCGAAGCCAGTGTGGCACGCAGGGCTGACAGGACGGGCAGCTTCCGCGTAGCGTGTCCGCACCTCACCAGAGGAGGCATCATGGACGACACCACCTGGGGCTGAACCCCAGACAACACAACGCCCCCGCAGCCAGGCAGGCCGCGGGGGCGTCGTCGTGCTCAGGCGTCGCGTAGTGGTGGGCAGGTGCTCGTCCACGGCTGCGACTGCACCTTCCACCGGGCGGCCGTCAGCACCTGGCGCCCGCTGTGGCACGTCGTGAGGAACAGTCCGCCCCGGTTGTCCTCGACGATCCCGCAATACGTCTTGCCGTCCGACGGCCGGTAGCAGAAGACGTGCTCTCCCACCCGCGGCACGTAGCCGTCCAGAGTCTCATCACCCGGCCACAGTTGGGTGATCAACCAGTCCCGGTCGACGTCACCCATCACAGCCCGATGTCCTCGCTCGCGGCGTCGGTCCACTTGTCAGCCTCCCGGATGTAGCCCCAGAAGGCGGGGCTGTTCTCGGCGTGGCCACTCTGTTCGCGGATCTTCTCCTCTCGCTTCCCTGCGCGTCGAGAGGTGGTGATGAACCCGGCCCGCATGCTGTGTCCGGTGAGGCGGACGGAGAGGCCGGCGCGTTCGGCGTTGCGGGCGATGATCTCGCGGACGGCTTCGGGTGAGAGGGCGTGGTCGCCGAGGCGGCCGTGGACGGTGATGGGCAGGAAGGCGGGGCCGGTCGTGATGCCTGCGGCGGCGCGCCAGGTGAGCCAGGCGCGGACGGGGCAGGTGTCGGGGTTGCGGCCGTAGTGGACGACGACGTCCCGGGGCGGCCTCCCTTTCACTGCTGGGACGTGGACTTCGAGTCCTTGGCTGACGTGGACGATCGCCTCGGCTCGGAGGGCGGCGACTTCGGCGGAGCGTCCGGCGATGGAGAAGGCCATGAGCCAGAGGGCGCGGTCGCGGAGTCCGGTGAGTCCGTCGGCGACGGCGGCGTTCATCTGCCGGAGCTGCTCGGGCGTGACGGCGGCGGCTTTGCCCCTGCCGCGCGCCATGCGTTCGGGGTCGTTCTTCAGCGGTTTGAGGGCTTGCCGCGCGGCAACGGTGGCGGCCTTGGGTACCTCGATGCCGTGCTCGTTGCGGGCGGTGACGGTGACTCCGGTGATGCGGCGGTCGATGGAGTTGGGTGCGGCGAGTTTGATGGTGTCGAGCCAGACGACGAACCCGACGAGCGTGCCCCGGGTGACGTTGGTCGAGGCGATGCGGTGGCCGGTGCGCTCCCCGAGCCAGTCGTGGAACTCCTCCCAGAGTGCCCAGTCGTTGGCGTAGCTGCGCTTCGTGTTGTGGGGGCGGATGGCGTCGAGGTGCTTCTCGGCTGCCTCTTCCATGGCGGCCAGGACGGCGAGCGTCGCAGCGTCGTAGACGGCAGGGATG
Organism: Streptomyces sp. NPDC016640; assembly: GCF_043076215.1. Classification (NCBI taxonomy): domain Bacteria; kingdom Bacillati; phylum Actinomycetota; class Actinomycetes; order Kitasatosporales; family Streptomycetaceae; genus Streptomyces; species Streptomyces sp. NPDC016640. Next base: position 202,362 of record NZ_JBIBRG010000004.1, on the reverse strand, counting down.
GCGTCCGGCTGACGCGGGACAAGGTCGGTCACGGTCTCTCCGATCGGGTACGGTACGGGCGATGCCCCGGCTGCTTCCTTCAGCCGGGGCATCGCTGCGAGTTCGTTCAGAGCGCCGCTGCCGAACGGATCGCGGCGACGCGGGCCTGGCGACTGGTCCTGCGGGGGCGGTCCAGCGGCAGTGCGGTGACCTTGCCTCCCTTGCGCAGCCCCCAGAGCTGGGCGCTGGGAGAGAAGACGAGGTCGATGGCCGACGGGCGATATCCGACACAGTCGCAGTCCTCGACGGTGCAGCGGTCGACGCCCTCGTGACCGTGACCGCATGGGCACACGTTGGCGATGGCGGTGTTCCAGTCGGCCTTCGGCTCGACCTCTTCCGCCTGCTCGGCAGAGTCGGCGAGGTAGGGCTTCATGCAGTGGTCGCAGACACAGACGCCGCCAGCGGTGATGTTCTGGCAGGAGTTCCAGGGCTCGGTCTTGCAGAGGTCGCACGAGCATACGCCGCCCGGGGCCGCGACGTGCCCGATCTCGTTGAGCTCGTAGGTGCCGGGCGCGTACCAGCACTCGGCCCAGCGGCCCTCGAAGGGGCGGGAGTCGACGTCGTCGATGGTGCGCTTGGCCCACTCGATGGCGTCCGCCTGGGTGCCGAGCCATTCGCCGCACTCGGTGCCGTTCACGGAGATCCGCGACTTGCCGAACGACTTGCCCTTGATGGCCTTGAGCTGACGGCCCTTGTAGGTCTCGCGGATCATCTTCGTCTCCCCTGCTTGCCGTTCTCTGACTCTCTAAATGTAAGGGCACCCCTTACAGATGTCAACCCACCCCTTACACTGATTCCATGACGAACCCGCCGAGCCCCTTCGAGAACCTCAAGCACCTCGCCGAGCAGGGCGACGCCATCCAGCGCGCCAAGGATGTAGGCGCAGCACTGCAAGCCATCCCCGACTTGCAGAAGTGGCTGCGCGAGATCCGACACGAAGCCGTGAGGGAGATGCGCGACGACGGACTCAGTCACGCCCAGGTTGCCACCGAACTCGGCATCAGCAGGGCGCGCGCTCAGCAGATCGCCGAGGGGCGGACTACCGGCAAGCGGGCCGACGGAGAGTCGGACAATCACCCCAAATAACGCCCGCGATATGGCATGTTATCGAGAGGTCGACCACCCAACCGGGCACGCTCGGCAGGCCATTCCCCTACCTCCTGTAGACATCTCTACAGACATGGCTGTAGAGTGGTCTACAGGTCGAGGGAGGGAACCCTATGTACACCAAGCACGCAGCCCGGCAGGAGCTCGACGCTCGCGGCCCCCGCTATGCCATCTGGGTCGAGCTCGGCAAGGACGAAGCGCAGGTCATCTACGCCGACACCGCCACCCAGGCCGAGAAGATCCGCGAGCGCCGCCTCGCCGAGTACAGCGGCAACGAGCAGCGCGTCCAACTCCACCCGCCCGCCGCGTCCATCAGCCTCACCGACGCCGCCGGTGAGCGGGAGAAGGTCAAGGTGGAGCTGGCCGAGAAGACCGCGGCCCTCAAGGCCGTGGCCCTTCAGGCGCTGGAGGATGGCCGAGCCGAGGCTGAGGTCGCCCGCGAAGCTCGCGTCGACCGCATGACCATCCGCTCCTGGGCAGGCAAGCGGTGAACGGCGAGGAGCAGCCGAAGTGCTGCCTCTGCAACAAGCCCATCCGCGGCATGGTCTACTCCGACACGATCACCGGCCAGCCGATGGACGTCCGCTGCTGGGATCGCGAGAACGAGTACTGACGCCGCTCGCGCACGACGAAGCGCCCCGCTCCCCTGCCGAAACAGGAGGGCGGGGCGTTGTCGTGTCACGGCTCGGTGACAGACGGCTATTTGTAGGGCGCGTGTGGTCTACGGTGCTTGGACGTTCAACTTGGGGGGATCCGTGCGTATCCGCATCATCACTGCTGCCCTGCTCGTCGCCATGTGCGGCGGTGTCGTCGCTTGCCAGCCGACCGACGACTCAAAGGACACGAACACCAGCGCCTCGCCGGCAAGCTCGGACGGACCCGAGGAGGGTGGCTCGGCGAAGGACGACAAGCCGGTCAGCGAGAAAGCAACCGTCCCCGACGTCGTCGGGATGGGCCTGCAGTCGGCGCAGGACAAGGCGCAGGAGGCCGGCTTCTACGGGCTCACCTCTCATGACGCGCTCGGCCGGGACCGCATGCAGGCCTTCGACCGGAACTGGAAGGTGTGCAGCCAGAGCGTCAAGGCCGGCACGTCCGCGCCGACCGACACCAAGCTGGACTTCGGGACGGTAAAGCTCGAGGAGACGTGCCCGGCGAAGGAGGAGAAGGCGCCGTCGACCGCAGGCGGGAAGATGCCGGACTTCAAGGGGAAGTCAGTGAAGGCGGCACGGACGGCCCTGGACTCCGGTACGTCGCTCACCGTCAACGACGCGACCGCGGAGGACCGGATGGTGTTGATGGAGTCGAACTGGCAGGTCTGCAGCCAGGATCCGGTAGCTGGTGCGGCGCTGAACGGGCAGCCGGTGACGTTCACGGCCGTCAAGTTCGAGGAGAGCTGCCCGTAGCCGCAGTGGGCGGTCTACGGTGCTTGGACGTTCAACTTGGGGGATCGATGCGCGTTCGCGCGATGGCAGCCACGGCTGCCCTACTGCTGGCCGCACTCACCGCATGCGGCGGAGGAGACGACAGCAAAGCGGAGACGAAACCGTCGGCCGTCGAGACGTCGAAGGCCGAGGAGCCGTCGGCCGGGCAGGTCGAGAAGGGCATGAAGCTCGGGACGCCGGCCCGGACAACTGGTGACGGCGGCGAGGGCGTCCTAGAGATCACGCCGGACACGGTCGTGTTCACGAAGGAAGGCGGCGGCGAGACCGCAGAGAACGGGGTGTTCGCCGTCGTCACGATGAAGGACAAGGCCATGACCGCGGTCGCGGCCGACGAGCCTGCCCCGATCAGCGGTGGGGGCTGGAAGTGGATGGCCCCAGACGGGGAGATGATCAATGCGGGCGGCGGAAACGCGTTCAACGTGGTCATGGACAAGTACAACAACGCCGACCCCGTCCAGCCCGGCGCCTGGCAGTGGCGCTCCCAGGTCTTCGACCTGACGCCGGAGCAGGCGAAGGGCGGCACGCTCATCTACATCGACGGCGAGGAGAAGGCGCACCGCTGGGAGATTTCGTCCGAGGACTCCGGGCCGAACGTCGCCGAGGTGAAGAAGCAACTCGAGTTCTGAGCACGACGAAGCGCCCCGCACCCGCCGCCGAAGCGGAGGTGCGGGGCGTTGCGGTTCGGGGTCAGGTGTTTCCGGCTCGCGCTAGCGTCTCTCGATACAACTGGTCCTGGAGATCGGTCGGCACGTGAACCTCGACCGGCTCCCGGCCGATGGCCCCATAGTCAGGGAGGGCGCCGGTTGCTGCGAGAACTCTGTCGGCGAGGCGGTTACGCAGTGCGCCTTTCAGGGTGTTTCGCATCAGCTCGTCGGCATCTTCCCAGGCAAGGCGCGGCACTTCCTGCACCTCGGCGATCTGACGGTCGCCGACCTGAGTCGAGCAGCGCAGGGCGACGGGCGCACGCACGGTGTCGAGGTCGAAGTCGTTCATGCGCCCAGTCTCGCTCTGCTTCTTGCCGGGCGTACTACCGTTACGCAGGTTCGTCGTCTGGCGGCCAGTCGGGTTCGAGGAATGGCCAGGGCGACAGCCAGAAAGGCGGCGGGTCCTCATCGTCAGCCATGGCGTCTCCTACTTGCTCGGCCCTGTGGCCGGCGTCTCGGGCTTGCCCTTCTTCCGCAGCCAGCCCTGGACGACGGCGACGGTCTGGGCGTCGAGACTTGCCAGCCTCTGCACGGCGGCGAGGTCGTCGGCGGCCGGGGTGATACCGGCTTCCGTGAGGGCCGCGGAGAGTTGCAGCATCTCGGCCTCGTCGACCGGGTCGGGTACGGGCTCGGCAGGCCGGGGTGGCACTGGCCGCCCCGGAGATGCCTGCGGTACGGGCGGGGGATCCTGCCGCCCGAGCCGTACCAGCGACCCAATGTCGGCGGCAGTGTCGTCGCGGCGCGGCAACCGCTCCGGAGCATCCGGCATCTCAGACTCCAGCTCTCACACGTCGATGTGATGGATGTAGCGGCGGGCGCGGTCCGACATCGGCTCAGCGGCCGGCGGTTCGAGGCCGGCCTTCTTGATGTGGGTGACCAGAGACCGTACCCGGTGTAGCAGCCAACCGATCGCCTCGTCCTGGTCGGTGATCCGCTCCCGCTGCTTCTCCGCCTCCGTCTCCTGCCGCTGCACCCGCGCTTCAAGTCGCTCGATGGCGCGGCCCTGCTGCTGCGTGATGGCAAGGAAGTCGTCCCGGTTCTCCTGCCGCTTCGTGCGGCGTGCCGACCGGGCTCCCCAGGCGGTCACTCCTGCCGAGGCCAGGGCCACCACTCCCCCACTGATGGCCGTCCACGTCTCAGCGTTCACGATCGACGCTCACTCTCTTGGCCGCTGGCAGCTCTCGCCATCCGGCGACCACAATCACCGGCACTGCGGCGACAGCCCAGATCAGTGCCGTTACCCACCCCCTCGGGTTGTCACCGAGCGGCCACCAGCTGACCAGGTAGGAGCACATCCACGGCGCCACGATCAGCAGTAGGGCCGGGAAGCCATACCAGTCGCGGCCCTGTGGGAGGGGGGAGGCCGTGATGGCGAGGAGACCGCAGGCGATCCAACACCACGCCCATGCGTTGAGTGGCATGAGGTGGAGGAGGGTGCGGATGCCGCTTGTGTCGGGCAGCGGCTCCATGAGCTGCCCGAAGCCATACAGGGCCCAGAGGCCGCCGAAGCTGACGAGGAACGCTCCCCGTCGCCCGAGTCGGCGGGCCGCCCGGCAAAGCATTCAGACCGCCGTAGATCCGGTTGGTGCCGACGGGGTGGACGGCGTGACCTGCACCCGGGTCAGGAGGGCGAGCCCGGACAGGACGATCGCGTTGATCGCTCCGATCTTCTCCGCCGAGAGTTCCAGGCCGTAGGCGGCGAGGAGGGCTGCGGCTGCGGCGACGAGACCGGTGAACGCGGACGGTGCGATGGGCCGGGTCATGGCTGCGGTCGCCGCGGCGAACACCGCGGAGATGACGGCGACGATCGCGCCGGCCTGCTCGGCAGACAGGCCGAACTGGAACGTGACCAGCAGCGACAGGGCGGCGCTGATCGTGGCGATGACGAGAGCAGGCTCTCTGCCGAAGATACGCATGGTCAGGACTCCTGGTTCTGGGTGACGTCGATGTCGACCTTGACGACGGCGTCGGCGATGGCCTGCTGGACGGCGGCCACGATCTGGTTGGTGTCGGCGCCGCTGCCGACCTTGTCGGCGAGGGCATTGATGGCGGCGGACTGGGCGGCCACCGTCACCGACAGGGCGCGGACTCGGTTGCCGATGTCCTTCAGGTAGGACTCCGGCTGCCACGCGGCGTTCGTCTTGCGGTCCGGGGCGCTGTCGGGGGCAGCCACGGCGTCCGTCCGCCATACCGCGTCGTAGATGTCCTGCTTGGTGATCCCTGCCATGGGGTCCTCCTCCTCTCCGGGGACCCAGTCGGGTCCGTGGGCCAGGCGCTCGTCGACGTCGGCGCGGAACTGCGCGGGGGTGAAGTCGAACCGCCCCCGGGAGCCGTAGCCCTCGACCGGACCGCGTGGGTCGATCTTCCCTTCGACGCTGGTCTCCTTGTGGCAGCCGCAGGACTCTGCCGACCACCCGTACTCGCGGCAGATCGCGGCGTTGATGCGCACCCAGGCGTCGTACTGGGCGCACGGGTACACGTCCTTGTTGTCGCCGAGGTTCTCCGTCTCGATGCCATAGGCGACGTCGTTGCCGTCGATCGTGCCCGAACTGCGGGACGGCGCTGGGTGCGTGGCCTGCTCGTCACGGAAAGCCTGGTAGGCGTTGACCGCCATCGGGCCGGCGTGGTTCGCGCGACCGGCGCTGCACATCGTGGCCGTGCCGTCCTTGGCGAGGTGAATGTGGGCCAGCGGCGGAGGCAGCCCGGGCACGCCGTCCCGGGCCACGATGTCGCGTGAGTTCCGGCCGGCGGTGTGGTGGTTGAGGATCATGCGGACGGGGCCGAAAGCGAGGCCCGTCTCGTCGTCTCGCTCCCGGTCGCGCCAGCCCGGGTACTCGGAGATCCTCACGCCCTCCGCTCTCAGGATGGCGACGAACCGTTCTGGGGACAGGGGTGGTGCCATGCGGACTCCAGGGCATGAAGAAAGCCCCGGCCAGCGGGCGCGGGGCGTGCGAGGACAGTGCGGGTCAGGCGGTGGGCGTGTACCGGCGGACGGTGAGCTGGCCGTAGGCCTTGTCGACGGTGATGGACTGCCCGTCGGCCCTGGTGGACATGGCATCGCCGCGGAGAACAACGACGATGCGGTGCCCGGTCGGCCAGTCGTCGGGGACCGTGTACACGGTGTCGACGATGAGGGGCATGTGATGCCGTGTCCGGTCGACGTTGTCGCCGCAGTAGGAGCTGATCCGCGTCCACGGGCCAGACGAGCCCTGCCCGGAGTCCGCGTCGTAGGCCCACAGGTGGTAGCCGACTCCGACCGTGTACCCGGGATCGGTGTCATTGGTGACGCGGGCCCGGCCGATCACGTCGAGGACGTCGCCCGCGGTGACGGGCACGACCACTCTCAGCAGGGTGCGGTATCCCTGCGCGGGCCCGGTACCGATCGGCAGAGTCGAGGCGGGGACTTCGTCGGTGGCGTACACGCCGGTCAGGGTGACGCCCTCCACGGTGGTGATCACGTAGCTCCTTATTGGACGTAGCAGGCGGAGACGCGGACGATGTCTCCGGTGGAGATCTCGCCGTCGCTTGTCCACGCGCGCAGGTAGATCTGTCCGTCGGTTTCGATGCGTGCCTCGCCGAACCCGAAACCGTTTCCGCAGATCGCGGAGGTGTTCATGTCCGGCCGCCACCCCTGAGGGAGGGCGCACATGAGGACGTCCTCTACGTTTCCGGCAGACGAAGAGCCGATCCGATCCCCGGTGCGGGAGAGTTCGATGCTCAGCGAGCAGACGCCGGCTGTCTTGCGGGCGCGGAAGGACGCGACCGACCAGCCGCTGGCGGCGACGGCACCCGCGGTGGTCTCGTCGGTGAAACCCCAGAACACGATCCAGCTGCTGCCGTCGTAGAAGGTCAGCTGCTTGGTGTCCTGCAGGTAAGCGACCATCCCGGCAGCCGGGCTGTCGATCGCGGCGCTGCGCGCGGAAGCGGACGCGAACCGCAGCACACTGCGGGCGACGATGGCGTTGGCGATGTTCTTGGCCAGGGATTCGGCGTTGGGGGCGTCGGAGAGCGACGCGATGCTGACGCCCTGCCCGTAGTCGTCCGTGGTGGGCATGGGGCTCCTAGGCGGTCTGGTAGGTGATCTCCAGGCGGAGGATGTGCCCGGAGGCGAGCGTGGCCGGCGCGGTCGGCGACATGTTCGCCGCGGTCGCCGGTGTTGCCGCCGCGGGGAAGGTGACGTTCATGACGCTGCTGCCCGCGCCGAGAAATGCCTGGCCGATGTAGGTGGATCCGGCGGTGAGGCGGGCCGTGCCTACGTACTCGACGACGTCGTCGGCCGCGGCGAGCGGGACGCTGAACAGGTAGGCGCCAGATCCGTAGGTCGTCGTCGAGCCTGTGACGAGGCGGATCGCGGCTACGCAGGTTCGGCCCGGCAGACGCGTGTAGCGGCCGGTGATGGTGCCGTTGCCGAGGCTCGGGTTGGTAGTGGCTGCTGTCCAGGCCGGCGTGTACGCCCGCCATGGCGTGCCGGTCCCCGGGTCGGTGCGGCCGAGCGCGAGCCAGTTCCCGCTGCTGGACTGAGTGATGACGATGACGTCGCCGACAAGGGGCAGCGTGTATGTCTCCATGCGGCGGCACAGGATGTCGTCCGCGGTGACGGTGCCGTCCACGCCGACCGCGGTGACGGTGGCGAGCCGCCAGTCCGCGCCCCGCACGGACGGCGTCTGCTCCCCCGCCCGCTTCGCCTGCTGTTTGATCGCCCAGGCCAGATCCCGATGTACGCGCGGGGCGGGCTTGGTCATGAGCCCTCCTTGGCGCTGATGGTGCCGATCGGGAAGTCCCCGCCCGCATCCAGGGCCACGGTGAAAGACGCGACCTGGTGGAGTTCACGACTGCGGTCGGGGTGGACTATGCGCAGCACGTCACCCGGCTCCAGCGCCGGATTCGGCAAGGAACTGATGTCGCCGCTGGCGTTCGGAGCCCTGGCCTCCGCCAGTTTCAACTGGGCCGCGGCCTGGCAGGCAGACGCAGTGATCAGCGTCGACGACGAGTAGAACAGCGGCCGGCGCCCGAACGGGCCACCCCAGTGGGTGGGCGAGTCGGGATCGGTGTCGACCGCCAGATAGGAGACGGGGGCCACCCCCTCGGTCGTGTTCTCGCCGCGAGCCAGGACCCCGTTGTGGACGCCTTCGCTGGTCATGCCGCGGCTCGCGTTGATGTACACGCCGCCCTCACCGGCCGCCACCTCCCACACAGCCGGGGTGGTCAGCGGGTCGGGCAGGACTGCGATGACGAACAACCCGTCCGCGTTGGCGTACACCTCGGCGCCCGCAGCGGCGGCGATCTCCTGGCAGGCCGCCCACGGATCACCCTCCACGTCGAAAGTACGGCGGCCGATCGTCGTGTCGGTGATGGTGGAGACGACCTCGGCGTCCGGCAGGGACCGCTGCACGATCGACGTGATCGCGGAGACGACGGTGCCCGTCACCGTATACGGCGCGGTGAACCTGTCGTCCGCGATCACCGCCGACAAGTCCTTCCCCTGCAGCGTGACCGGGCCATCATTGACGTCGCCGTCGACCGAGTCGAGGCGAAACAGACCGAGCGGCACCAGCTCGGGCCGGCTACCGTCGCCGTAGTCGATGCCGCGGGCGATTCGCAGCCGGGCCCCATAGGTGGCGAGCTGATCGGCCGGCGTCCGCGGGATTAGGTGCGGATCGGGCACGGTGACGGTGCAGGTACGGCGGATCGCCTGCCCTCGATCGACGGTGACACTGCCCCCGATGTGCTCGAGGTCCACGACGCTGCCATCGGTGAGGAAAAGCTTCACCTCCGTGGCCACCTGATGAGACTCCGCGAGGCGTGCCAGAAACCGGTCGGAGACGGGATACACGACGTCACCCCCGCCAGTCGAGGAACACGTCCTCCCACGTCCCGTAGGTGTCCAGGACGTCCTGCCACGTGCTGAACTCCGTCAGTACGTCGCGCCAGGTGCGGCCCGCGGCCCCGTTGACGCCGGTCGTGACGGGCATGTCCTGCTCGACGAGCGGCAGCGTCCACGCCCGCCACTCGTCCTGAGCGACCCGGGCGACCCGGGTCTCGGTGACTTGCCCGACGGACACGTACATGTCGTCCACGCCCATCCCCGGCGCGGCCTGCCACAGCAGGATGTTGCCGGAGTCGAGGAGCAGGTGAAGGGCCTGACGCTCATCGTCGGAGCGTGTCCAGATGGGGAGGTCTCCCTCGAGGCCCTGCCGCCCGCCGGAGAGGACGATCTTGTTGCGGCGCCCGCGGACCACGAGCGTGGACTGCTCGATCGGACGCTGCCAGTCCGGAGCCTTCGCCACCATCACCCGCATGTTGCGCTGCGGATTCCCCGGGTCCTTCAGCCACGCCTCGTTGATGTCGTCGAGAGTGAGCTGAACCGTGCCCGACGATCTGGTCGACCGCGCGCCGGCCAAGTCGTAGATCTCGATGTGGTAGGAGACCTGCACACCCATCGGCGCCTCGTGGTCCTCGACAACGAGGAGGTCCGACGTGATGAGCTGCCGGTCGATGAGCCCCGACGGTCCGCGCACCAGCGTCCACGCCCCGGCAGCCGTCACCCGGTACACCGTCAGCGTGTAGTCCAGCGGCAGCTCCCGCAGGGTGAGCGTGACGTAGCCGTCCTCCGAATCGGCGGTCACCGCGGTGAGCGGCAGCACCTCCCACAGCGCCACCCGGTCCACGTGCAGCACGCTGTTGGTCGCCGACGCGGTCGGAACGACCTCGACCGCCCCCTGCGTCGCCCCCGCCGGAGCCTCCTGATCGGCCTGCATCGCATACCAGCTGCTGCCCGGCAGCACGTAGGCGATACCGACGGACGCCCCGAGGTCCACGTTCGCGGCGTCATACCAGCGGACCCGCACCAGCACGGTCGACCACGCTCCGGCCGCCGGATGAGCGTGAATCAGAGCCCTCCAGTTCACGCCCCCCGTGACCGGAAAGCGCGCCGACCTGATGACCGAGCTGGTGGCGGTGGTCGAGGTGACGGCGAGCGCGTAGGAGCCCGAATAGGCGGACGCGCCCCACGGTGTGGTGCGGGCGATCGTCGCCACCCCGGACGCCACCGACCACCCTGCGATGCCCTGCTCGAAGCTGGCATCTGCATACGGCAGGACGCTGCCCGCCTGCAAGGTAGGCACATCCCCTATGGCGACCGTCTCCAGTCGCAGCACCTGCCCGGCCGACGCACCATCCAGGCCGGCCGCGAGCGCGCACGTCACCGCAGCGGCCGGGGCCGTCGCGGACACCCGCTGCCGGTACATGCCCGTCGCCGGAGTCGGCGGCGCCAACATGCTGCGGGTGGCTTGGATCTGGCTACCGGTCGCATCGTAGAAGCGAAGCTCGATCCACGCCTGCGCCGTCACCGCGGGCGGCTGCAGGTAGGCGTAGGCCAGATACTCCTGGCCCGGGGTGACCGTCGGCCGGTCGACACTGATGATGGCCGCGTTGCCTGCGGCGACCGCGGTCATCGCCAGAGTGTGGCCGCCCGCCGTGTAGTTGGTGACAGCCCAGGTCACCGCTGGCACCTGTCGCGAGATCGTCGCGTTGACGACGGCCGCCCAGCCGCTGGCGTCTATCTCGGTGCTCTCCGTGTTGAAGGGGAACAGGTTGCCGGTGGTGCGGATCGGCAAGCCGAGGTAGACGTTCTCCCAGAAGTGGTTGACGCCGGCCCCGGTCTCCGTGGACGACAGCAGCACCTGCGCCTGCGTCGCCCCCGTCGGAGCCGTGCCCGCCACCGACACCCGATGCCATCCCGACGAGGCCGCCATCGTCGTCAGCGACCAGGTGACGCTGATCTCCCAGCCCGCCCGGTTCAGCCAGCGGATACCGATCCGCTCCGGCACCACACCGCTCGCGTCCGCGAACGCGTAGTAGACGGTGCCCGCTACGACGGGATACGAGGAGACGGTACGGGCCTGCACCTCCCCCGCCGCCACGCTCTTAACGATCAGGCACCCGTCCCCGTTTCGGCCGCCCGTCCCTTTGCTAATCGTGCAGTTGAGTTTGCTGGTCCACCCCGAAGTGTTCGGGTCGATGGACTCCGTCGTCGGAGAGAGGAAGTTCCCGGGAATCGCCAAGATGACCTCCTCACACCGCGTTGAGTACCTGGATCAGCTCGCCCTGTGCCGTGCGCACCTCGGCGCGCGCGATGTCGGTGATCTGCTGATCGCCGACGTACACCGACACCTGCAAGTCGCCCAGCTGTTGGCCGCCGCGGGCGAGCGCGTTGAACTGGCTGCCGGTCAGGACGGGCTCCGGCCGGCCGGTGCCGTTGTAGGCCAGGTTGAAGCCGGGCTGGAGCATGCCGCCCGAGTCGTACTTGCCGGGCATGAACCCGTACCAGTCCGTGAACAGTGAGTCCTTATATCCGCGGGCCCTTGAACCCACGACCACGCCGTCGCCACCACGGGACTCGACATTCGTCTTGCCGAGGGTGCCCGCGGTGTGGCCCACCCCGGCATTCGTGATGCCGACACGGAAGGCGCTGTTGCCGTTCTTCACCCACCCGGGCGGGGCCGTCCGACCGGAGAACGCCATCGTCGCCCACCGCCGGTGCGGCTGCTGACCTCGGATGACGGACTCGATCGCCGACATGAAACCAGAGCAGTCCCAGGACGGGTTTCCGTTACCGGCCCACTGGTAGGGCAGGCCGTGTTGGGTGCGCGCCCACTTCAACGCCGCAGCGATCCGCGGCCCGCCGATACCGCCGGCGCCCCGCTTGTCGGCCTCCTTGCTGTAGCCGAACAAGGCGTCGATGATCCGCGTCGGAATGTGGCGGATCAGCCGGCCGAAGCCGGTATCCATGCCCGGGAAGGACTTCAGCAGCGGGTCGACGGTGTGCTTCACACCAGCCCGCGCGGAGGCTTCCAGCGTGTCACCAAGCCAGGACGCACCTTCCCTGATCTTGTTCCAGGCTGTCGATCCGGCACCGACCGCATCCGACGCCCGGTCCTTGATCCAGCCGAAGATCCCACCGTCCGCGAACCGCTGGACGACGCCGCCCGAGGAGTAGCGCAGCGACGTGTCCGTCGGCGTGCGCGGGTTCCCCCCGAGAGCGGGCGCCAGGGCCGCCTTGATGCCCTGCGAGCCCCTGCTGCGGGCGATGGAGTTCATCGTGTTGACGAACCCTGAGCCGACCGCGCGGGTGAACTCCGGCCGCATGATGGCCTCGCCACCCGACAGTTCCAGCCGGCCGCCCGTCGGAGACACGAACCGGTGTACATCCCGGCCCGGCGTGTAACCGGGCATGATGCCACCGCGGGCGAACTTGAACTCGCGCAGCTTGGGGGCGCCGAAAGCGCTCGCAACCTGATTCCAGACGCCGACAATTCCCTTGTTGTAGACGGTGTCGACGACAAACTGGACCGGGGCCTTCGCTACCGACTTCAGCCGGTCCCACTGGGTCTTGATGGCGCCGACGGCGTCATCGAAGACACCCCCCAGCCCCTTTACGATCTTCTTCCAGCTATCGAAGATGGGCTTGATGCCCTTCTCCCACGCGTACTTCCCTGCCGCGACAATACCGTCCCATGCTGGCTTGATCGCGTTCTGCCACAGCCACTTGCCCCAGCGGCCGATCTCCTTCATCCCGTCCACAAAGGCACGGAAAATCGGACGGAGAATCTCATACCACAGCCACTTGGCACCCGCCTGAATGCCAGACCAGGCAGGCTTGATGGCGTTGTTCCACAGCCACTTCGCCTTGTCACCGATCCACTGGAAAGCAGGCTTGAAGGCGTTGTTCCACAGCCACAAGGCCAGCGCAGCAATGGCGTTGAAGGCGGGCGTAAGAGCGTCAGTCCACAGCCACATCGCAATCGCAGCGACCAGCTTGAACGCGACGATGATCGGGAGCAAGACAGCAGTGACCAGCGCTGTCAGCAGAATGCGCCCGACAAAGACGATCCCGTCGAAAGCCGGCTTGATCGCGTTGTTCCACAGCCACATCGCCCAGCCGCCGACCGTTCGCAGGCCAGTCATGATGCCGTTGAAGGCAGGCTTCAGCGCGTTGTTCCACAGCCACATGGCCCCGGCCTGGATCCCCGACCACACAACCTGCACGGCATCCCGGAACCACGCGAACCGCCGATAGAGGTAGAGGACCGCCAGAACGACGCCGGCGATAGCAAGGGCGATCCACCCCCACGGGCCAGCCATGCTGATGGTGGTGAAGGCCGCCATAGCGCCAGAAGTGAGGACCAAAGCGATACGCCACAGCCGTGTGACGACCAGCAGCCCCCACAGGCCGATCACCAGCTCCGGCACATGCGTGGCGAGCGAACTCACGCCCGAGGCCAGCCCGCCGAGCAGCTCGAGCAGCGGCTTCGACACGGGCGACAGGGCCTGCCCGATGTCGAACAGAGCGGTGCCGATCTTGCCGAAGGTGTCCGCCAGGATCGGCGCATGCTCAGAGGAGTACGACAAGAACCGCTCGAACTCCGGGCTCCCCTTCAGGGAAGTGCCCCAGTTCGCGAACCGGCCGGTGATGGTCTGCATCCGCGAGGAGATGGAGTCCATGTGCGGGAAGAAGGCCTGCATGACGCCGGCCATGCCCTTGAAGACGTTCCCGAAGGAGATGCCGAGCCCTGTGATGGCGGGCTTGATCGAGCCCTCGAGGTCGGCCTTGAACTCCTTCCACCACGGCGACTTGAACCCACGCGACGCCCGCTCCTGCAAGCCACTGATCGCGTCCGCGGCCTCCAGCACGAACGGCGTCAACCCCGGCAGGCTGTTCTTCAGGCCGTTCAGGGCACGAGTGAAGATCGGCATGACGGCGGGCTGCAGGCTCTTCGACCAGGCGGAGAAAGCGTCCTTCAGCCCGAGGAACGCGGTCAGTGTCTCCCGTGCGCTCGGCGTGAGCTTCGCCAGCTCAGCCTCATACTTCTGCTGCGCCAGGGCAGCCTGATCCACGCCCCCCGCCGCTGAAAGCGACGCGGAGGCAATCTGCCGTTGTGCCGACGCGATCGAATCCGCCGCCGACTGCTGCGCCTGCGCAAGCTGCTCCTGAGCACGCGCAACCGACCGGGCGCCATCCTCCTGCGTGCGGGTGACGTTCCGCTGCGCCTCGGCAACCCGCTGCTGCGCCTCAGCGATGTCCTGCTGGCCCTGCACTGCCTGCCGGGCCGCATCCTCCCGGGCTTTCGACAACGACCGCTGCTGGTCGGCGACACCTTCCTCGGCCTGCTGGAGACGCTCCTGCGCATCCAACACCAGGTCGGAGCCCTCGACGCCGGCCTTGTCCGCCTTCCTCTTCTCGGAGGTCAGTTCCTTCGTCTCGGCCTGCTGATCCTTGAGCCGCTGCACCGCCTGGTCATAGGCGAGCTGGGCGCGCTGCTGCTCCAGATACGAGGCGGTCGCACCCGCCTCCTGCACCGCGCGCAGCCGAGTACGGGCCTCCTGCACCTGCAAGATCGCGTCCCGCTCGGACAGCTGGGCATTCGCGAGCCGCGACTCCAAGTCCTGCAACTGCTGGGCGGCATCCGCGCGAGCCTGAGTCAGATCCTCCTGCGCCTGCCGGGCGGTGCGCTGCGCGTCCGCGAGAGACTCCTCCGCGCTACGGACCTGCTCGGCCGCTTGCCGCTGCCGGTCCGCGGCCTGCTGCACCGCATCCGCCAGCCCCCGCCGGGCAGACTTCACCTGCTCGACGGCCCGCTCGTTCGCCTCCGCCGCGCCCCGTACCGCGTCCGAAACGCCCTGCTCAGCCTGCCGAATCTGACGGGCCGCATTCCGGTGCGCAGTAGCGAGGGACTGCTGGGCGCCCGCCATCTGCAGCGCCCTCTGCGCCCCCTGAGACGACGCCTGCCCGCCCTGCATCGTCGCCTGCGTCGCCGCGTCCTGGGCAGCCTTCTGGGCCTGCATGACCTTGCCCATCTGGGCAAACGCAGGCACAGCCACCAAAGCGATCGAGCCGATACCGACAGCCGCCGCGGTAGCAGCCGCCGCGATCGCGCCCAAGCCGGCGGCAACCACCGGAAGGACCGGCAACAGCGCCGGACCAAACGCAAGCGCCGCCGTCGACAACAGATGCAGATTCGCCGCCGCCGACCTCGCGTCGACGTCCACGTTCGCGGTACGCCCGTCGAGCCGGTTCACCTGCGCGTTGAACGCCGCCAGTTGCGCCGACGCAGCCGCAGCATCCACCCGCACCTGCACGTCCGCATCCGATGCCGACAACCGATCCAGACGCGCCTGAAGCTGAGCCATTGCCGCGGTGGCCGTCGCCGAATCGACGTCGATACCGATCCGCACATCCGACAAAGCCCGCATCCGGGCCTGAATGTCGGCGAGCTCCCGCTGAGCGTCCGAGGAGTTCGCACGCAGACGGATCTCCGGCAGTGTCGCCAACGCCGCCTGCAGCTGAGCCTTCAGCGACCGAGCAAACGTCGACCCCGTCTGCTGACCCTGACGGGCCGCCGGAGCCTGAGCGGTACGGCCACCAGCCGTCACACCATCACGGACCGCCGCCGTAATGTGCGCCGACATCTGACGGCCGATAATCCGGCCGACCTCGTCACCGATCGTCGTCGCCGCCGGCAGCAAAGCCGCCCGCAGCTGCGCCTGAATCCCGCGCGCATTCGGGACGATGTCGACTTCGACGGAGCCGACAGAGATAGCAGGCACCAGGAGCCTCCTCCCAGCGCCCTACGCGGCGCCCCCTTGCAGCAGCTTCAGCAGCCTGTCGGCGCTCTTCTCGGTGAGCTGCGCCTTCTTCTTCCGCGGCCCAGCACCAGGTCGACGCATCGGCTCAGGCGGATCCGGCCGCTGTGACTTTTTCTCCGTGTTTACGCAGATCAGCACCCACTCCAGGCGACGGATCGCATCCACCGCCGCGGCGAGGAGCTGTTCCTGCTGCGACCAGCGACCCTTCTCCGGCTCACCCTTGTCCGCCTGCTCCGCAAGCTGCAACGAGGTGAGCTCGTTCCGCAGGGCGGTCATCGTGTGCGACTCAGGCGGCAGATGCTCGATGAACACCCGCAACCACCGCCACGACCGCTTACCCGTCAGGACGTCGGCAATGTCGTAGCGCCGCTCGATCAGGTCGGCCTCTACCGCCTCCGCGTGCGCCCGCCAGATCGCGATCGTGCCACGGACTTTCCCAAGCTCTCACCCGAGCGCTCGGCAGCCTCCGCCACGAACTCCTGGAACTCCTGCACCGTCGGATCGGCCTCGAGGTAGTAGTCGTAGTCGTCCGGGTGCAACACCTTCTCGGCGAAGAAGTCAATCTGCCCCGCGTTCAGGGCCCGCTGCCACGAGGCACGCCACCCCGCCGGAGGAATGACCTGCACCTCCTCACCGCACAGCTCGACCGTGACGTAGCCGGCAGCCTCGATCTCCTGCGCATCCGCCGCCGACACCTCGACGTCCTCGTCCGGCTCGACGTCCAACTCCACCGCACGCCGCGTGGTGGCGGGCCGGGCCACGGCACGCGAGGCGCTGCGCGGCTTCCTGCTGGTACTGGTGCTCTTGCTCGCTGCTGCCATGGCGCGGGCTCCTCACTCATCTCCTGGCGCGGGCTGGTGTAGAGGTGGACGGGCCGGGCCCGCGCCAACGGTGACGCCCCGCAGGACGCCTACGGCCCGTCCACCTGTCTCAGGACCCCGTGTAGTCCGCGGTCTCCGGCACCCTGTCGAAGTGGTAGACCGTGAAGCCGGCGGAGTCGGGGTAGGCGGTGATCGTCCACTCGTAGCCCGCGACTTCGTCCTGCTTGTGGGACACGTCGGACCGCTCCGTGATCTCCCCCTCGGGCACGTAGAAGCCACGCTGGAAGTTGTCGCCGTCGAGCACGACGAACCAGAAAGCGCGCCGGTCCGGCGCCGGGCTGGCGGTCTCCGCGAACGTCGTCAGGCCGCCCGCCGGCGCCAGGTCCGCGGCGTCGAGGCGGTACTGCAGCGACTGCACGGTGGTGCGGCCGGTCTCCCACACCGTCAACCCGAACGTCCGCAGCGAGCTGGTGATGGTGGTGCGGATCGGGGCCGTGAACCCCCACGGCGTGAACGACTCGGAGTCCTCGTCGAACCCCTGCACCAGGCCGTCGTCCGAAATGGCGCCCAGCGGCTGCCACGGCGACAGCGGCTGGATCGCCGGATCCCCCGGCGACGTGGTGCCGACGGGCGCCGCCCAACCGCCGCCATTCGCCCCCACCTCGAGCAAATCCGCAGCGCGGGTGATGTTGACCATGATGTCTCCAGACATGCGTGAAGCCCGCGCACGGGCGGGAACTGACGGGGCACGGCGCGGGCCCGTAGCCGGTCAGGAGACCGGATGACAGAAGATCTCGTAGGTGGAGCCCACTCGACGGAGGGCGGTGTTCTCGTATGGGCGGATCGCAGGCAGGGTGACGACGCCAGCCCGTCCGATGGCCAGCGTGTCGGTAGTCGATCCGCGAAGCTCCCGCTCCACCCATGCGACGACCTCGCGAGCGAGATCGAACGCTTCCGCGCGGGTGGCCGCGTACACGTCGATGTCGACGAGCATCCGGGCCAAGCGACCCGCGGCAATGCCGCCGCCGGGAATCTGCGTGATCTGGATCGTCGGCAGCTCGTTCAGCAGGTTGTTGTCGAGTTCGTCCCGGGCCACAGCGTTCGGCCAGCGGGCCTGAGCGCGCGGGATTAGCTCGCCCTCGATGTCGACGAGGACGGTCACTGGTTCCGCCCGCCGATCTGCGCCGCCCGCAGCAGGACATGGTGGGCGGGCACCTTCTCGGTGCCGTACTCCACCCAACGGGCGTAGTAAGCGGTGTTGCGGACATAACCCACCGCACGGTCCCGGCGGCGGCCACCCCGGGCGGTGCTGTCCGTCTCCCAAGAGCTCTTGTAGTGGCCGGGGTCGGGACTGTTCTCGTCGACCGGCGACAGGGATACGGCGACGCTCTTGATGACCTCGGCTCGGCGCTTCATCTCCGCCTGCATGCCCGGCATGCGCAGCATCTGGCCGATCCCCTTGCGTTTGACCTTGAACCTGGCAGCCACAGCCACCTCCCTTACAGATCAGCCGGTGACGCGGTCAGCGGCGAACTGAACCGGGCCGCGGGTTCCAGTGAAGGGTGAGCGGCCCCAGTCGCCCGGCTCGCCTGTGATCTCGCAGACGACGCCACGGACCACGGCCTTGTCTGTGGTGCGCAGCGGCATCCGCGGATGGTCGGGCGGGGCGTAGACGGTCCAGCCGACGATGACCGTGTCCCTCTCCTGCTGATCTGAGCCACCCACTTGGGGCGACTGCTGCCGCGGCGTCACCACACACCCAGCCAGATCGAACGACTCATCCGGGCCCGGCAACGGCTGCCCGCGAGGATCCCGCCCAGGCGAAGGGCCGGTGCGCTTGATCCGTACCGTCTCCCCGAACGGATACGGCGCCGGCATCAGCTGTACCCCCACCCGGGCTCGAACTCATCGGCGAACCCGGCATCGTCGATGGGCCACGTCGGCGACGGATCCGCCGTCGCGGGAGTCGGATCCACCGTGAACGCGCCGCCACGCCCGGCGAGGGACTTGAGGGCGCTCTTGTCAGACTTCGTCAGGTACAGGCCTCCAGAACCCTGAGGGCGCTGCACCGACATCGGACCGATCGTCTCGTAAGACACCTGCTGCGGATTCACATAGGCGCGGCCGGCTACCGAAAGGACGACCGCCTCTGCACCCTCGGGTAGCGGCTTGACGATCGTCTGACACAGGCTGGTCGCCGTGGCGATCAACAGGTCGGCGCGCGCCCCGTCGATCTCAGAGAGCCCGAGGTACAGGCCGAGCTGCTCGGCGGTAGGAGGAACGAATGCCACGGCTCCTCCTATCCGGCTACGGACTCCACGGCACTGCACCAGGCCGCCAGGTCGGCGGCCGGGTCGAGCTCGGCGCTGCGGGCCTTCGCCCGCTTCGACGCCAGCCGGTACTCCGCCGGCCTGAGCAGCTTCCGCAGGACCGCCTCGTAGCCGTCGATGTCGTGGCGGTCGACGAAGATCCCGGCCTCGCCCAGCGACTCGCACAAGCCGGGCGTCGGGTGGGCCACGACCGGGATGCCGCTCGCCAACGCCTCGGCGCCGGCCCGGCCCCACGACTCGTAGGACGACGGCATCAGCAGCACGCGGGTGCGGGCGTACACCTGCTCCCGCATGTCCTCACCGCGGACGTGGTCGAGCACCGTCACGTTCGGCAGGTCGGGAAGGATCTGCTCGCCGTAGGCACCCTTCACCGCGAGGAACTGCTGGTCCGGCATCCTTTCGGCGAGCGCGGCGAGTACCTTGCCGCCCTTCTCTGGATTGCAGTTGACCAGGGTGATGGCCTTGCCGGGCTTCGTCGCGTACTCGTCGGCGAACACCGGCGGGCGCACGATCAGCGACGACTCGGGCCGGATGGACTTCGGGTACTCGGCGAAGAACAGCTCCGCCTCCCGCTCCATCCACTGGCTGTTGTAGACCGCGAGTGCGGTCCCGCCGGCCGCAGCGTCCCGGAACGTGGGCCGGTGCGTGTTGTGACACAGCACGATCAGCGGCTTGCCATAGCCGCGGGCCAACGACGCCGTCGACGGCACCGTCTCCAGATGTGCCAGCAGCACATCCGCCCGCCGGACCGCCGACGGGAAGTCCAGCCGTGAGGCGAGCGGCACCACCCGGATTCCGCGGTACTCGTACTCCCGGCTGGCCTTCCCGTAGCGGGACAGCCACACCTGCACGTCGTGCCCGCGCTCCACCAGAGGCCGCAACATGGAGACGAGCATGTGCTCCGCCCCGGCATTGTGCTCCGGCGGCATCAGATGCACGCGGGCCACGATCTTCAGGGGCTTGGCTGCCCCGCCCGGCGCGGAAGCCGGGACAGCCCCGCCCATCAGGTGCCCGACGGAGTGTCGGTGTATCGGACGAACGCGTTCTCGTCGCCCATGACGAAGCCGTAGTAGGCCTCCGCGAGCAGCAGCACCAGGTTCTCCTGGAATGCGGAGTGCACGCCGCCGTCCTCGTCGATGTACGTCGCCTCCTTCGAGATCCGCACGGTGATGTCCATACCGATCCCGTAGGCCGCCTGCGACCAGTCACCGCCGATCGCCCGCAGGCCGGAGTCCACCGACGCCGACTGCCGGCGCTGCTTGCCCGACACGCTGCGCGAGTAGGCCAGCGGCTCGCCGATCAGCGTGCCTCCCGAGGCCATGTTGGTGCCCGGCGTCTGCGTGTCGACGAGGATCGGCTGACCGTTCGCGTCCGTGGCGCGCAGCAGCTTCGGCTTCAGCCGGTGGTCGGCGACGGTACCGGTGAAGTCCCAGTCCTTGTCGACGACGAGTTCCATGCCGTCGACGAAGTCGGCCCAGATGCCACCCTCGTTGCGCGGCGCCGTACCGAGCGTGATCGCGTTGTCCGTGGCCGCGAGGTAGTCGGCGAAGGGGCCGGCGGCACCCTTCATGGTCTTGCCGTGGATCGCGGCGTGGTCGAAGGCCCGCGCGAACGCGGTCGGCAGGTCGCGCTGGAGCTGCGTCCACAGGCCGCCCGCGTTGGTCATGACGACTTCCTCGGCGACCGGGATGAGTACGGCGACCTTCTTCGCCTGCATCTGCTTCACGGCGACACCGCCGCTCGACAGCGGCTTCTTCGCCGCCTGACCGACCCAGTCCGCGGTCGGCACGTCCATCGGGATCGGGACCGACGTGGTCGCGTCCAGCGACAGCGGCGCCCGACGCGCCAGCGCCATCACGGCACTGGACTCCACCGACTTCTCGAAGATCGGCCCCGCGAGGGTGCGGGGCAGCAGTGCATCGTTGACGTCGGACAGCTTGAGAGCGGCCGTGGCCATGGTCTACCTCTTTCAGCGGCGCAAGAGCCGCGAGTTCATGAACCCCGCGAACTCGTCCGCGGGGTTGAGGGTCCGTTGCTTGTTGGCGCCGGACGCTTGAGTGCGGTCCGGTGCGGGACGCCGCGGGCCCTCCTGGGGCTGGGATTTCGCCCAGTGCGGCTTGCGCTCGAGGAGCGCGTCGAGGTCCGCCTTGATGGCCGCCTCGTCGATGTCACCCTCAGAGTCGATGTACGAGTCGAGATCGAGCGCGCCGGCCGCGTCCTCCGGATCGGCGAACGACGTCATCGCCAGCGCCTGCACCTGCGTGCGCACCAGCCGCTGACGCGTCCTCGCGACCTGCTCATTCGCGCGCGCTAGCTGCTCGTTGAGCCGCTCGGACTCCGACTTCTCGGCGTCCTTGATGCGCTGCAGCTCGGCAGCCGCCGGCTCCAGCTCCTTCAGACGCTTGCGGAGGTTCGCGGCCTCGCTGTTCTTCTTCCGCAGCTCAGCCTCGAACTTCTTCCGGTCGAACGGCTCCTCCTGCTTGCCGGCCTCCGCCTCCTGGGCGTCGTCCCGCTGCTCGGTACCGCTCTCCTCGGACGCCGTCTCCTCGACGGTCTCCTCGGTGCCGGTGTCCTGCTGCTCGGTCGTCTCGGTCTCTTCGGGCATGACGAATCGGCCCTCCAGGGGCTGTAGAAATGAGGAAGGCCGCCACCAGGGCGACCAGGGTCAGAACGCTCCAGGGAGCGGGTTCGGATCGTGCTCAGCCAGCGCCCGCCTGAACCGGGCCAACTGGCTTCCCGAGTGGCCGGCGGCGTACTCCTCGTACAGCCGCGCCCACTCGCGGGCCTGCGGAGACGCCTCGAACCGCTGCCCCGCAAAGACCGGTATCGCGCCACAGTGGCAACCGTCATGCGCCCGGAAACCCACCGTGTCCCGGGCGAAGACCGAACCGCGAGAGGCGAGCATCTTGCAGAAGGCGCACGCGCCGAGCGCCGCCGACCGCGCCCAAGCTCTCGCCTGCGGATCCTGCCGCACCGCCTCCAGGACAGTGCTGCGGCCCGTGTCGGCGACCAGCTTCTGCGCGACCATCTCGGCCTTCTTCTCGGCCTTCTCCAGTCGCGTCTCCAACGGTTCCCGCTGAGCGGGCGTGCCGACCTCAGGATCGCGTTCCCACACGTCCTTCGCCGCCCACCGCAGCGACGCCTCCGTCTTCTCAGGCGGCGGAGGATCCACGACCGGCACCGTGAACGAGCCCGGCACCCCCGCCGCGTCCCGCTGGGCATCGTAGAACTCGGCCCCCAGAGCGGCCGACGTCTGCGCGTACTGGTCCACCACAACCTGCACCGCGGCGAACCAGTCCGGCATCGACGACCGCAACCGCGACGGAATGATCAACCGTCGGAGCCGGCGCACATCCCGCACCAGCAGACGAGACAACCCCAACTGGGCCGCCCGATAGCGGTCCGGGTCACGACCTCCGTCAGAGACCGTCGTCGCCACCCGACACCTCCGCCACATCCGGCAAGACCGCGGCAGGCCGGTCGTCCAGAGCGGCGAGCCGCTCCATCAGCCCGCCGCCAGCAGCTGCAGCAGCCGAACGACGCCGATCCACAGCGATCCTCTGCCGCTGCCCCTCGGTGAAGCCGGCCATCTCCAGCGTGACGTCGCTGTCCGCGGGAAGCACCCCGGCCTGGACGAGCTTGACCGTCGCGTCCACCTGGGCCGCGACCGTCGGAGTCGCCGGGTTCCGCCACACCGTCTCGATACGCCGAGCCTTGTCCGGCGGCTCACCATGCCGCACCCACAACGCCAGTCGCATTGCCTGCTGCCACGCCGCCCCGAACCGGCGGATCCGCCGCTCCGACCGCTTCACCAGCTTCGCCTCCGTGGACCGGATGGCATCCGCGGAGGCGGGGTTGTCAGTGGTGTAGCCGAGCATGTGCGGCGGCAGACCGAACTGCGACGACATGATCCGTGCGTACAGGTCGATGATCTTCGTCATGCCTGTCGGGTCATGAGCCGCGAACTGGCCGACGTTCGGAACGTTGCCGTCCTCGTCCCGCTCCAGAGCGAGCACCCGGCCGATGTACGTCTCCCACGCGCTCTTGGCAGTACCGTCCGCGTCCTGGAACGCCGACTCCGACGCGCCAAGGATGTACCGCTGCGGCGCCCCGAAAAACTCGGCCGCCACCTCCATACCCATCAGACGCCGGCACGCCGCATCCGTGATGCTCATGACCTCAGGCGTGATCTCCGACTTGCCGACCCGGTCCGCAGTCCGCTGCCGGTTCGCCAGCCTGACGACCGGCACGACACCGAGGTTGTGAATGTCGCGGTCGACGACCTCCCACCCGCCCGACTCCGACGGCACACACATCACCGTCTGATCCGGCAGGTAGAGAACCAGCATCCGCTCCTCGGGCCCGGCCTCGATGTAGCTGTCGGCCGCACACTCCCGCAGCGCTGCCGTCCCCATCCGCAGACGGGCATCCCACATCAGGGTCATGTCCAGCGGCGACTCCACCGAGATCAGCGGCGGGCAGTCGCCCGTGCCGCAGTCCCCCGAGCCGACCGCCAGATACTCGCGGCCGTACACCAGCGCATCCAAGTGCGCCAGGCTCGACTCGTCGAACAAATCGTTCGCCTCGGCGATCTCCGCCAGCTCACTCGAGTCCGAACCATCCGCCCAGCGGAACGCCTCCAGATCGAGACGCTCCTCCAGCGACTCCACGCCCACCCGAGGCCAGCCGATCACCGTATGCAGGCCCTTCAACTGCGGCGGAATGCTGATCCCAAGGTCGCGAACGAGCTGCTCGCCGTTGAAGTAGGCGTCCCGCAGCAGCAGAGCGTGCCGATCCCGCAGCATGTCCGCCCGCAACATCTGCACCAAGGCCAGCTCGTCATCCGACAACGTCACCAGCGGAAGCTCAGGGATGGACAGGGTCACCGCAGCACCACCACCCGTCCCTTACCGCGCGACTTCGGCCGCTTCCCGTACTGCTTGCTGTTGAGGAGCTTCCGGCGCAGCATCCGCGCGCCCACCATGCACACCGCAAGGTCGATCTTCCGAGCGGATTCGCGGTGCTCCTTGCCGATCGTGATGCCCCACGCGTTCGTGCGACGCCGAGCGTTCGCCACATGCGTGCGCATCACCTTGTGGCCGTCATGCGTCAGGCGCCGTTCGAGGATGTCCTCACGCGTCCGCTGCACCGCGTCCGTGAACTCCTCCTGATGCCGGGAAGCACCCATGTCCCAGCGGACGGCGTGCTGCTTCGGGCCTGCCGTGACCGCGTGCAAGACCAGCTTCGAGCCGTGCACCTGGCCCCACTTGTCAAGGTAGGCGTACCAGTAGCGTTCGCCGTCCTCGTCCTGACCAGAGCCCGGATCGCAGAAGAACGCCACCACCTTGTAGGTGTTGAAGGCCCGCTCGACGACACCGTCGACCTCATCACGCGGAACAGACCACGGAACGTCGAGATTCCAGTTCGCCGGCCGCTGCCACACGCCAAGCGTAAAGACGTGGCCGTCCGACATGCGGCAGCCCGCCAGCGCGGTCGCGTCGTCAGACTTGGAGCCGTCAAAGAACATGACGACCTCGTCGCCATCCGCAACCTCAAGAGCCTCAGCCTTGCAGGCGTCCCACTCGTAGGGCGCCATCCACGCATCCTCAGCCGCAACGATCATGTTGTACCAGAAGCGCCTGGATCGGCTGGGCGGGTTCCTGACGTCGGCAATCGACTTCACGATCCGATCCACGTTCAGCCATGAGGCGTCACCGCGGATCGATCTGATCACCGCAGGGGCGTCCTCCACCGTCAGCGGCGCCTTCGGTGGAGCCTCCAGCGAGTCGTACAGCAGACCCGAATCCATCACCCGGCCGGCGTCCACGGCTTCCCACGCTTCCCGGTCCCGCTCCGCAACGGAGTCCTGGCCGGGCTCGTAGGCATTCGTGATGCGCAGCGTGCGAGCCGCACCATCCGCGGACTTCGTCGCGTTCCGCTCGATCACGTCGGCCATGTCGTGGCCAGAGTTCGACGAGTCCCAGTGGTGCGTCTCATTCAGCAGAACGAACGTTGCTCGCGCACCTTCCAGCGTCGACGGAGACGACGTGACCGCCTGGATCAGTCGGGAGTCGCCCAGAGCGTTGACGGTCTCCTTGCCGACCTGAATGCGGTAGTGCTCCTTCGCCTCCGCAGTGAATAGCGAGGGGAAAAGTCGCATCGTGTTCTTCGTCTGCTCCAAGCTGACCGCAGCCGTCTGCACCCACGCCTCCGGGCTGTCCGTCGCGATCGGCGTGCCGTCCGAAGCCCAGCCAGCGAAGCGGGACGGGCCGAGCGCCTCGACCGCGCACAGGCAAGCTCCCAATGGGTCCTTGCCCCAGCCCTTCAGACGCTGAAGGACACCATCGCGGTAGGCAAAGGAACCTGACTCGTCGAGCGCGAACCACCAGAGCAGGAAGCGAGCCTGCTCGTTGGTGAAACGCCACGGCACACCGCGGGAGTGCTGCAGCCAGACACCGCACCAGCCCAGGGCCTCCCAGCCGAGCGTGGCCTCGGGCAGCAGCCAGGTGCCATCCGGGTTCCGCTGCCAGGTTGGGCCGAGCAGCTTCGGTTCCCACTCCAGCTTCAGCTGCGGCGCAGCAACCGCCAGCCGCTCCCGGTACCAGCGGATGACCTCGTCGTGCCCGTCGTCCTGACGCTCGACCGACCGCCTACGCGCCACGGCCCCAACGCGCCATAGCCGCCTGCCGCGCAGACGCAGACGCGTTCCCCTTCGCCGGCTCCTCCTCGTCCGGCAACTTCAGCCAGCCCAACAGTCGGGCCAGGACCCCACGGTGCTGCCGCAGTTCCTGCACCAGCGGTGAGGCGACAGGCTGCCCCATGCTGCCCGTGACCATCAGGTCGGCGTGGACGAGCTCAGCTTCCAACCGCTCGATCAGATCGATCTCCCGGCAAGCGTCCTCCAGGACACGCAGTTCGTCGATCCGCAGTTCGTAGTTCCCCGCGATCTCCGACCAGACCACCAGGGCCTTCGGTCCGAGACCCTCAGGGGGTTCGATCTTCGATGACATGGCGACCCTCCTGGGGCCTCGAGACGGCCCACCAGGGGCCGAAAAAATACAGCTCAGCCGCACGCTCAAAGTGAGGGGCTAGACGGCCCCGATCCCAGAAGGATCATGATGGAGGATATGCCCCCTATGTCCGTTTCTATTTGGATCAAGACTTGCTAATCACCAAGGTGTTGGATCATGTGTCCAGACATGTGCCATGGCGTCCGTCAGGTCCGGCTCGACATTGACGATCAACGTGTCGCCTTCGCGAGTCGGCGACTTCGCGGTCATCGTGATCGGGATGACGACGTCGCACTCGGGACAGTGGACCTGGACCACACCGACCGCTGCCATGCCTGCTGCCTCCCTGCCCGCCGACCCGGCCTGGGTCTACCCCTCCGCCTGCTCCCTTCCGTCGAGGGAGTAGTGCACCAGCAGCCAGCCGATCGACCCATCGTCGTGAGCGGCTGGCCTGACCTCTGGTCCGCACACGCAGTCGGCGTCAGTCGTACTGGTGTCGTGGTCGACAAGGTCGCCGAGTGGGGTGACGTGCAGTGTGTGGGTCACCTGCTGCGCCGGCCGACGTTGGCTCGGGACCCGGTGTAGCTGCCGGTGTACCTCCGGTGCATGAGCTGGCAGTATCCGCGGGCGCGACCGCCCATGTAGCGGCTGAGCAGGCGATTACACCTTGACCAGTCTCCTGGTGTGCCCCAGCGCACGCGTGCTCCGCCTGCCCCCGAAGGACCCCAGAATCGCCGGAGGGTTTCGGCGTTGCCGCGCTTTCCTCGTCCGCTTCGTCCTTTGCTGGCCACAGGTCTCACTCCTTCTGCGGCGCGGGCTCCGGTTGGTCGGGATCCTCTTGTTCGTCTACCCGCTGGACTTGGGCTCCTAGCCCGGCGGGGATGGCGAGGCAGATGCCGGCGCGGTCGGAGAAGACGGCCCATCCGTCGGTGACGGTGAGGGTGAGGTCGTCGCCTTCGATGTGAACGTCTTCGCGGCGCTGCTCGCGCGGGTGGACGATCAGGTAGGCGGGCATAGCGCGCGCTCCCCGATCGCCCCCAAATCGGCGTCGTACTCCAGCACGTAGAAGTCGCGACCGTCTACATCGGGGTGAACGAACCCTGCCGAGTCCTCGTGTACTTCGACGGGCCGCACTTCTATGTCGGGGTCTGCCGCGGGCGGGATGCCTCGGGATTCGCCTTCTTTCTGCACGAGAAGCGCGGCGAGCTGTTCCGTGACTTCCAGCCCTCTCGGCACCCAGGCGAGGAAGGCGTAGCGATGCATCACCCCTCCTTGATCCCGGGGTGCTTCTCCTCAGGGCGTCGCCTGCCGGGTCGCGGGTTGGCGCGTTGGGCGGCGTTCCCTTCCGCACTGCTCTTCAGTCCGTGGCAGGTGGCGCAGACGCCTTGGAGTCGGTCTTCGGCGTGGGCGTCGGTCTTGGCTTCGATGTGATCGCAGTGGGTGGCTGGCCGCACCTTACAGATTTGGCAGACCACGTCCCGGTCGAGCACCTTGCGGCGGATGGTCGGCCAGTTTGACGGCAGCCGGCTCTTGCGGTCGCTGCCCTTCCAGCCGCCGCTCACAGCGTGGGCCTGTATTGGAGCGTCCACCTTCGACTGCCGTCTTGAGCTACGGCGCCTTTCCGGACGTCGGCAAGGTGAAGCTGGCTGGCCTGGCTGCGGTACATCCAGGAGAAGTTCCGGTTCGCGGCCCAAACGACGAGCCAGCGGGGCGTCCAGCGGCGGGACTCCATGAGGTATTGGACGTCGGGGTGGCTATTGCTGCTGGTGCTGCTGAGTGTTCGCGCGATGCCGCGCCGGTGCAGCCAGCGGGGCAGGAAGTCCTTCGAGGAAGTCACGTCTACTCCTCGTCGCTGCGTTCGGTGTCGCTGCTGAGGGTCCAGTCTCCGAAGCCAGCGCGGCGCTCGAGCGGGCTGCTGGCGACGGCGATCCCGTACAGCCGGACGGCGGTCTCCTCGGCGTGTGCGAGGGGGTCGTCGTTGCTGCCGTTGATCTCGACGGTGATCTCGCGGATGCCGTCGGCCAGCTTCACCGTCACGTCAGGCATCGGTGACGGGTTCGGCCCGCTCGGGCGGGTAGGTGGCGCGCTTGACTTCGCGGATGGCGACGCCGTACCCGTGCAGGTATCCGCTGGGGTCCGGGTGCTGAGCGTTCATGATCTCGGGCTGCTCGGGGAGGTTACGGACGCGCTCGATGGCCTCGGTCTGTGCGTCGCGTTCGCGTCGGAGTGCGGCGGCGGCGTTGCGGATTTCGTCCCAGTCGCGGATCTGGTTGATGCCGAGCGCGTCGGTGAGTTCGTGCCTCCACTTGGCGAGCCGGTCCATGTCGCGGGCGATGTCGGTGCGCTCCTCTGCGAGCCGGAGTCCGTCCTTGGCCTTCCGTATCGCCGCGTCGATGGCGCCTTGCGGGTCCTGGCCAGCCAGTTCGACCACGACCTTCTGCGCTGCGGCCGGGGCGTTGAGGTAGGCGCTGGTGTCGTTGGCGGGGATGTCGATGGTGTCTTCGAAGACGAGGACGGCGCGGGAGCCGATGCGTTCGGCGAGGTTCCCGTCGCTGAGGTCGCGGCGGAGCGCTTCGAAACCGGGCTCGTCGTTCGGCATCTGGTCGATGACGAGGATGAACGGCGGCCGGTCGTCGCCGGTGCCTTCGGGAAGTTCGAGGATCTGCAGGCGGGCCATCAGTTCACCGCCCGGCGGAAGGGGAGGGCGGGTGCGAGGAAGATGCCGTGCTCGTCCCAGTAGTGGATGCCGCTGATCTTGGGTTGGCCGTCGATGAGCTGCAGGACGACTTCCATGGTCTTCGCCTGGTCGGGTGCGCCGGCCATTTCCATGTCGAGGATGGTGATGCCCATTGCTGTGGGGCTGGGGCGGCGTCCGGTCTCGTGGCCGTTGAGGTTGGGGCGGATGGCTTCGAAGCTGTCGAGCATCTCGTTGGCGATGTGCAGTTCGACGGTGGCCATCAGCCGTCACCTCGCTTGAGGTGTTCGCGGAGGGTGTCGCCGATCTCGAGGAGGGCCTGGGCGGTGGCGACGGTTGCGATGGCTGTTGCTTTGGCGGCTCGGGCTTGGATCTCGGCGGAGGCTACTTGGCCTTGCGGCATGGCGTTGAGTTCGGAGGCGGCTTGTCCGAGGGTGCGTTGGGCGAGTTCGCGGTAGCTGGGCACGGCCATCAGCCGGTCACCGCCTTGGGCTCCTCGACGAGGACGATGCTGAGGACGTTGGCGGCCGGGACATAGGCGACAGTGCGCCCGTTGCGGTCGGGGAAGCGGTACTCGCTGCCGTCGGCGCTCTTTTCGACCTTGGCGGCGTGGACGGCCTCTTCGTCGCCGTTCAGGTAGCTGATCGTGTACTGGGCCATGGCGCGGGCTCCCGGTCTGGTCAGGGTGTGGGCGGGATGTGGGTTATGCAGTCGGTGGCGGCGGCTCGGGTCATGGCGATGAGACCGTGCTCGATGCTGCGGAACTCAACCCACTCGCCTACGGGCTCGAACCAGTCGGCCTTGATGATGCGGGTGCCGCCATCGGCGAAGTCGACTGTCCAGGAGCCGCCGGGCTCTGGCTGGGCCTGTTTGAGGGGCTCGAACATGGCGCGGGCTCCTGTGGGGTTCAGGGTTTCCAGTGGGGGCCGCGGAGTGCGGCGGGTACGTCGCGCATTGGGGTGCGTGGGGCGAGGATGTCGCCGAGGCCGAGGCGCCAGCCGGTGCGCGGCTTGGGTTCGGGCGGCGTCGGCCGGTCGAGGCTGGCGAGGATCGCCGGTGTGATGCCGTGGGCGTGCGCGAGGTCGAGCAGTTCGGGGCAGTCGTTGACGCTCTCGGTGTTCGGGAGGTCCCAGTTGTCGAGTCCGCAGCCTTCACAGGAGGCGGGGAACGCGGACTCGTGGGGGTCGATCCGGTGTCGGGCGAGGATGCGGCGGTCCGCCTCACAGCGACGCAGGACGGCGGCCGAGTCGTTCGCGGCGATGTGCCGCTCGGCGAAGCGGTTGTCGACGTCTCCGCTCGCAAGCAAGGCCAGGATGTCCTCACGCGCCTTCAGGGCGATGCGCTCGCGCTCGTCGACTTGCTGGGTGATCCAGGCGTGGAGATCCATGGCGCGGGCTCCGGGTGGGGTTAGGTGATGCGGTATCCGGCGGTGTCGTAGTAGTCGATGCCGCCGAGTTCGATGCGGTCGCCGACGAGCGTGAACCACGGGCTCATCAGGACGGCGTCTTCGGGTGCGTCGGGGGCGTGCCAGGTGAGGATGATGTGGTCGCCGTCGCGGCGGCGGGCCAGTTCGCGGCCGGCGAGGAGATGCTGGTGTTTGTCGAAGTCGGCTTCGAGCTGGGCGGCGACGCGGAGTTCGACGGGGCGTCCGGTGGGGGCCTGCTCGGTGGGGTCGGGCGGGCAGTAGATGCACTCCGTCTCGCAGACATGGCACCACGGGCGTCCGGCGACGGTGGGCCCGTACTTCTCGCGGTGGTCGCGGCGGCCGGAGTGATCACGTTTGGTATGGCCGCAGGAGCAGCGCTCCATGGGACCTTGTCGGGCGGGACCGGTTTGGGTGGTGCTCATTTGGCGCGGACCTTCCGACGGTCAGTGGTTGAGCAGGTCGTCGTAGTCGATCGGTACATGGTGGCCGTGCCGGGTGCAGTGAGGGCAGATGCCGACGCTGCGGCCGGAGCCGGGCCCGTACTCGGGATCGGGAATGCTGCCTGCGTGCTGGTGGCCCCCGTAGGGGCGGGAGCAGAGCAGGCAGGGCATCCAGTAGAAGCCGTGCCGGTTCGCGTACCGCTTGTGGAGGCGGGTCCAGGACTGCGGCAGGAGCCGAATCCACGGCTCCGACCGCAGCGGGGCGCTACACGCGCGAGGCGCGGGGATGTCGAGGCTCCAGTACCAGAGCCGTTCGATCCAGGTGGGTGGCCGCACGGTGAGCGTGACCTGGTAACGGGCCATGGGCGCGGGCCTTCCGTGGGGTCAGGTGTTGGGCCGCTCAACGACCGCGCCGTGCGCCTGGTGCATCGGCGGCAGGTCAGCGAGGAGGTCGTCGAGGCTGACGGCGATGGTGCAGATGGTGGGTTCGCCAGGGTGGTGGACGCAGACGAAGCCGTCGGGGAACTCGGCACCTTGCCAGACGCGACCGTCGGTCAGCCGAAGCCGAAACGGCTTGGCCCCGTCAGCCACGGTTCCACCACCAGCACCCGAGCGTCGACCCGCGCATGGACTCGACCTTCCCGCCGAGTCCGGCGAGGACTTGGTCCATGTCGTCGGGGTCCCATTGGTGGAGGTGGGCTTCGTGCGGGTTGCCGTCGACTTCGCCCTGCGGGGAGTCGACGATGGGGACGGAGACGAGGATGTTCCAGGCGCCGGCGGCCTCCGCGCGCTGGAGGAGTTGTACGGCGTCGTTCCGTTCGACGTGTTCGAGGACGTCGCCGAAGACGACGAGGTCCCGGTAGAAGAGGTGGTCGGGTGCTTCGCGGGCGTCCATGACGTGCAGCTCGTCGTACATCTTCCGCGTCTTCGTGGATTTCAGCCCATACTTGCGGATGTACGGCCGGTGGATCTCGATGCCGGTCCACCACACGCCCTCGTGCACGGGCCGGAGGAGTTTCGCGTAGGTGCCTTCGCCCGGTCCTACGTCGGTGACGGTGTTTGGCAGGTGGTAGCGGAACTTTTCGAGGGACCAGTCCTTGCCCTCGTTGTCGCTGGTGGGCATGGCAGGTCTCCTAGTAGACGGTGGTCTTCCCGGGGGTGGTGACCGGTCCGCTCCGGCTGGGGGGTTGTTGTCCGCCCGGCCACCCCACAGAGGCCGGGCGGACGGTGGGGCCGAGCGCGGTGGCGCTACAAGGCCCTTCCTGCGCCTCGCCAGCGCAGGAGCATCAGGCGGCGTGCGCGGGGTAGACCCGTCGTGCCTTCTCGCGGGTGGCCTTCTCGGCGTTGATCACGTCGATGGCGCGGAAGAGCGGTCGCCCATTGCGGTCTTCACCGGCCTGCTGGAGGACGCCGCGGTACTTCCAGTTGCGGACGACGTTGGGGCGGACTTGGGCGGCTTCGGCGGCTTCGGCGACGGTCCAGAGAGTGGTCTGGAGGTCTGCGGTCAGATCGACCACGGCGGCCACCTCCTTGAAGGGTGCCGGGGTATGAGAGAAGGCCTCTACGGAATGATCCGTGAGGCCTTGAGCATGTGCGGGCATGCTTCGCGTGGCCTCAGGATCATGCATGATGCGCGCGGGTGTCAAGCGGCCTGCGTGACTACGGCGGCGAGGGCTTTGACGTAGGTGTCGTATTCGGCGCTGGTCATGATGCGCTGGCAGTCGGGGTCGCGGCATTCGATGTAGGGCCGGTCGTCGACGAGGCGGAGGTCGCGTGCTTCGGCGAGGTAGGGGCCTTTGCAGCGGGGGCAGGGCGCCATCTTGCGGATGTCGTGCTGTGGGTGGGCTTTGGTGAAGCGCTGGGCGGCGGCGTGCCAGTGGCGGATCTGTCCACCGGGGTTGGCGTTCCCGGCGTCGTGTGGTTCTCCTGCAGCAGGGTGCTGCTGCATCATCCAGTCGAGGTGGCCGGCGAGGGTGTGGCAGGCGTCGGTGATGCGGCGTCCTTCGCGCATGGCGGTGCGGTCTGGCTGGTTGGCGTCTCGCCATATGCGGCGCTGGTAGAGGATGTCGGCGGCGAGTTCCTCGATTTCTCCGAGGAGGGTGTCTATGAGGAGGCGGGCGGCTTGTCCTGGCCAGGCGGGTGTGTTGTTGGGCCGGCTGTGGATGGTTGCCGTGTTCTGTGGGCGGGTGCCGTAGAGGGCTTCGAGTTGGATGGCGGTGAGGAGTTCGGGGAGTTCCGCGAGTTGTTGCCGTGCGCGTCCGACGCATCCGTCGCATTGGACGGGCTGGCCCCAGTTGGGGGTGAGGTGGTGTTCGGTGCCGTCGCTGGCGAGGAGTGTTTCGGCGCGGCGCCAGGCGTTGTTGCAGGGGCCGGGGCAGGGCTTGGCGGTGGGGTGGTGGTGCACGGCGGGCTCCTCGTGTGGTGCGGGAAGCAGGTGGCGCATTAGGCCAATGGTGCAGCATGAGGTTGACAACGGCGGCTAATGGCACACGACATGCGTGTGGGCCCGCACCAGACGGCGCAGGCCCACAGGGTGGGGCGGTCATCCCCAGTAGGAGCAGAGCAGCCACTTCGGTTTGTCCTGCGTCGGCGTGATGCCGAGCGCCTGCACGGCGGCGTTCAGCTTCTCGTCCCAGCCGTTCATCTCGGGCGCGATGGCGAGTTCGGTCATGTCAATCTCCTCGGCAGAGCCTCGGTACACGGTGATGACCTTGGCGGCGAGGAGGTACATCGGGTAGTCGCCGGAGCAGTAGGTGTCAAACTCGACTCCGAGCCGGGCCTTCGCCTCGCGTTCGCGTTCGAAGTAGCCGTCGGCCCTCCAGTCGGTCTCGGTGAAGTCGGCCAGCTGGGCGAGGAGTCGACGTTCGGCGGCTTCCTGAAAGCCGTCGCCTTCCTCGTTGTCGGGGTCGAACCAGTCGAGGGGCGGCAACTCGCCGTATTCGCCAGCCTCGCGGATCTTCCATTCCTCCTCGCCGCCGAGGTCGTAGCCGTAGACGAGCATGCCGTTCGTGGACTGTCCCATCAGGTGTTCCCTTCTCGTCGGACGACGACGTGCTGCCAGAGGTAGCCGTCGATCTGGTCGTCGTCGCCGGGGTTGGTGACGATGGCGGGCGTCCTGCTCCGGTCGAGCTGACGGACGGTGGTCTCGCCATCGTCGTGAACGATGACGTCACCAACCCGCAGGTCATTGGCGGGGATGTGGAGCAGTGGCTTCACCTGCGGGTCTCCCAGTGCGGGCAGTTGGTGATGGGCTGTTGGAGTTTGGGTCCGTCGGGGTGGCTGCAGGCTTCGGGCCATCCGGGGTGTTCGGGGTAGGGCCCGTCGGGGTCGGCGGGTTCGATCACCTCGCGGGCACGGCGGGCAGACATCGGGCGGCGGGTCATGCGGGGAACACCTCCGGGTGGTCCTTCTTCCAGTCCAGCCAGTGCTGCATGACTTCTCCGACGATGGTGTGGCGGTAGTCCATGACCTTCTCCAGCGTCAGCGGGCCGGGACACTTGGCGTAGTCGTAGTCGCCGCCGCGCAGCTTCGGACTGACGGGCACGTACATCGGACCGCGCTCCCACGAGCAGAGGCGGTACCCCCAGTCGTCGGTGCCGTACTTCACGAACACGGTGGTGTTGCAGCCGGAGTCAACGTCCAGGGGCCGCTCGGCGAGCTTCCGGTGGTAGCTCTCGCGGAACCAGTGGTGCTTGTACTCCTCGATGAACGAGGCGAGCATCGCGGCCTCGGCGTCGGTGGGCCGCTCCTGGCTGCCCCAGCTGTAGCGGCTGCGGTCGACGTCGATGTATGCGGCGATGTACTTCCACTTCGGGTTGAAGCTGTCGACCACCGGGACGCGAAGGGCGGTCAGCGGGTCGTCCTGCTTGGCGTCGGTGCCGAACGGCCAGGCGCTGGTGGTCACGAGTGGGTCTCCTTGGGCGTCTCGTTGCGGGCGGCGATCAGCGCCTGGCGGTGGTTCTCCATGGCGGATTCGCGGTTGTTGGCGCGCTTGGACGAGTGGTCGATGACGTAGCCGCCGATCACCATGCCGACGTGCTGCTTGTCCGGGCTGTCGTCGAAGATCACGGTGTCGTAGTAGTCGGCGGCGATACGGATCGTGGAAACAGCCAGCTGCTTGTCGCCTGCGATCACGGAACGCTGGGCGACGATCTGCGGAAGGCTCACGGGAGGCTCCTATCGGTTCAGGCCGGGCAGGACAGCCCGGCAGGAGTTCAGCGGAGGGCGCGCAGGCGTTCGGTGGCGGGCCACATGAACGTGTGGCCGCGTGTCGTGTCGACGTGGACGTACTGGCCGTTCACGTGCACGGTCTCCACTTCCACCCGGTGTTCGGTCATGGGCAGGAAGATGACGCGGCCTACGGTGAGTTGGTGGGCGTGGATGGTTTCGGTGACGGTGTCGGGGATGTCGAACATGGTGGCTGCTCCTAGCGGCGGGTGGGCTTGCGCCGGCGTGCGGTGCGCGCCGACTGGCTGGTGAGGGCCGGCTGGGTGTGGCAGGGGCAGTCGGGGTGGTGGGTGCGGGTGATCGTGGCCGTGCCTCTACGCCCGGTCACGGTGATCGTGTAGCGGTGGCCACCGCGGTTTCCGACGATCTCGGTCATGGCGGGATCTCCTTCCGGGGTCAGCGACGGATGTCGGCGATGAGGACGGTGGCGTTGTCGGCGTGCGGGTTGATGGCGGCGCGGGCGGTGGCGACGGCGGTGTCGACGAAGTGGCGGGCGGCTTCACCGGGCGTGCCTATGAGCTGGTCGGCGAGGTGGTGGCCGGCGTCCTCGTGGGGTTCGTAGGCGCCGTCGGAGGCGAGGAGGAGCCGGAAGGTGTCGGCGTGGCAGACGGCGGTTTCGATGGCGGGGTGCCCGTACTGGTTGCGGTTCTCCTCGTCGGTCTCGGTCGCGCCGAGGCAGGAGGTGATGATGTTGCGGTTGCCGCCGGGGCTGCCGTCGCGGGGCGGGTAGATGCGGCGGAGGTTGTGGTCGCTGGTGAGCCGGTTGTACACGGCGCGCAGGCCGGCTTCCGCGTGACCGCGGCGGGCGGCGGTACGGGCGAGGCGTCGGGCGGCGTTGCAGGTCCAGTCGCGGACGGTGTCCGAGCTGCCGATGCCGTCGAGGAGGACATACGCGCGGGCGCCGGACGGGGCAGTCGCGACGGCGGTCACGTCGCACTGGTGGGTGCGGTCGCCGATCAGCTGGGCGGTGGCGTAGGTACGCATGGGCAGGTTCCCCCGGCTTCGTTGTGCGGTGGATCGGCGGGCCCGGCCGGCTGGCCGGGCCCTGGGGTGGGTTAGGCGGGGATGACGCAGATGGTGTCGAGGAAGTCAGGGTCGGCGAGGCGGACGATGCGGAGCGGCTGGCCGTGGCGGTCGGTGACGTGCCACTCGTCGACGCGCTGGCCGAACAGCTGGGCCTGGTCGATGTCGATCTCGACGTTGTCGATGGTGGAGGCGCCCCAGTAGCTGCCGTGGTTGTCGTAGGTGAGGACCGGGGTGGGCTCGGGCTCCGGGGCGGGGGCTGGCTCGGGGAGGGCGAGGTTGCCGGTCAGGTCGCGGACGGCCTTCGTGGGGATGGGGGCGAGAACGGCGGCGGTGCCGGCGACGACGATCGCGGCGCTGGTGGCGTTGTCCATGCTGACTCCGATCAAAGGGCGGTGCGACCTACTGCAACTTTGTTGGCACTCTGATAGTGACATGCTCACCCTTCAGAGTGCAACATAGTTGGCATGACGAATCCGCGAACCGATGCCCATTCAGTTGGCAGCAAGGTGCATACCGACTTGGCACCCGCCCGTGAGACCATCTGGGACATGACGCCACGCCCCGACCCGCAGGCCGAAGCCGCCTGGCTGCGCAAGCTCGACCGAGCCACCACCGCCCACGAGAAGGCGCGGGCCACCCTCGACGAGTTGATCGCGGACGCCCGAACAGCCGGCGTGCCGCTCATGACCATCGCCAAGCACACGCCCTACAGCCGCGAGTGGGCGCGGAAGATCGCCGACCGCATCGACAAGGAACGGGCCGCCAGGAAAGAGGAGCAGGGATGATCACCGTCAGCGAGGCGGACGCCCTCGCGTCCGAGGCCCACGCCGGGCAGGTCGACAAGATCGGGGCTCCCTATATCGAGCATGTCCGAGCCCTAGCCGCTGGGCTCGCGCCGTTCGGCGACGACCTCGTTATGGCCGGGCTGCTGCACGACATCATTGAAGACACCGACTGGACGGCGGAGCGGCTGCGCGGGGAGGGCATCCCGGAACGTGTCGTCTCCATCGTGGAGGCGGTAACCAACGAGAAGGGCATCCCCTACGAGGAGAAGATCCGTCGCATCATGACGAATAGCGACGCCACCCTCGTGAAGATCGCCGACAACGCCCACAACAGTCACCCGGACCGGGCGGCCCAACTTTCCGAGGAGAAGCGCGCCCGCCTCGCCGCGAAGTACCGGGCCGCACGAGACGTCCTCTGGGCCGCCGCCGACGACCGCGACATCGAAGCCATCGTCAGAATCGTCAACCCATCACTGCTGGCTGAACTGCGCGAGCACCAGGCCGGGGAGGCGCAGGATGGATGAGCTGGTGGAGTGGCTGCGCGCTCAGCTCGACGAGGACGAGCGGATCGCGCGGGCGGTCCCAGCCGACCTTGGCCGCTCATGGTCCGATCCCGGCCCGTGGGTCATGGCAGGCAGCGGAGGTGGCGGCCGGGAAGCCGAAGTCGCAAAGGCCGCTGACGGGCTAGAGATGCCGCTGGCCGAACACATTACCCACCACATCGCCGAGCATGATCCGGCGCGGGTACTGCGCGAGATCGACGCCAAGCGGCGCACGCTGATCCGCTGCGAGGAGGCGATGCTGTCCGCCAGCCCGATGCTCGTCCACTTCGCGAAGCAGACCGCGTGGGAGATGGCCCTGCCCTATGCGGACCGGCCTGGCTACCGCGAGGAGTGGCGCCCGTAGCCCGCCCTCTCGAAGCGCCCGGCCGGATGACTCTGGCAGGGCGCTTCGCCCGTTCCGCTCTTTCTCCCTCGGCTGCTCCGTCACACTGCCGGTATGGATGAGGTGGTGTACATGGTGCGGGGTGGGACGCGGGAAGCGTGCCAGCGGGAGTTGGACCGTATCTGCCAGTTGCTCGGCGCGCGCCCGACTTTGCGGCCGACGTCCGGCACTGGGCGCGGCTGGGTCGCCCGCGCCGTACCCACGCAGAAGGCCCCGACCGCCACAGATGACGGTCGGGGCCTCGGCGTAGCAGGTTGATGTTCAGTCGCCGATCTGGTTGATGTTCTTGGCCCATACGCCGCTGCTCTTCGCGTTGACGGTGGTCTGGGTGACGTCCCCGTGGATGTGCTGGTGCACCTCCGGCTCGGGCTTGGCGCTGCGGAACAGCCGGGCGAGAGCAAAGATCGGGACGGCGAGCGCGGCGGGTGCGGCGCAGACCATGCCGATGACGGTCGGGTCGGCGTGCTCGGATGCGACGAGGATGGCGACGGCGACGAGACCGGGCGGCACGGTTGCGAGCCCGCAGTACATGGCCGCCCGGCCGATGTCCGTGGCCTGCTGGGACATGGCCGGCACTCCGGGTTGCGGGACGGGCGGGGTTGGTCCGTAGGCGGGCAGGGGGCTGTCGTCGCGGAATGAAGTGGGCGGGCACATGGCCTCTTCCACGGCGGCAATGAGCTTCGGGTCGGGCTGGGCGGTCACGGGGTCTCCTAGGCGGCGTCGGCGAGGTCGGTGGTGTCGGCGGGGGTGTTGGCGTGGTCGGGGTGGGCCCAGATGCCGCGGTCGACGTCGACGGCTTGGCCCTTGTTCTTGAGGCGGGTGAGGGCGTTCTTGACGGCGCTGACCGTGAGGCCGGTCTCTTGGGCGATGGTGTTGCGGCCGACGGGCCGGCCTCGTTCGGCGAGGAACGCGGCGACCTTCTCGTCGGTGCCGGCGGGCGCTTCGGCCTCGATGGCGGCTGCGGCCTGGGCGATGGGGTCGGTGGACGGGGCGCGGCGGGCTGCGTCGGCAGGTGCGTTGGTGAACGCGTCGTCGGGGAGCACGGGTGTTTCGCCGCGCAGGCGGGCCGCGAGACGCTCGAGGCGCTCGCTGTAGGCCTTGCCGGTCACGGCCGCAGCCGAGGCTTCGACGGTGGGCGTGGTGCCGGTGGTGGCCCAGTGGGCGGGGTCGCGGTCGAAGTAGGCACGGAACATCGCCTGCCGGTTGTCGGGGCCCTTGATGTAGCCGAGGCCGGCGGTGGACGTCTTGTCGGGCCAGTACATGGGCAGGTTGGATGGGTTGACGTCCCAGCCGGGCAGGCCGATGGAGTCGGTGAGGGTGGAGGCGGTGCGGAACATGACCGTGTTGCCGGATTGGGCCTGCTCGCGGATGTCGGTGGACTCGGGCGCGTTGCCGAACATGTTCGCTTTGGGGCCCTGGAACACGAGTCGGATCTTGATGCCGCACTTGCGGGCCATTTGGATGATCTCCAGGACCAGCGCGGGGGCGCCCTGCAGGTTGAGGACGCGGTGCGCCTCGTCGATGGTGACGGAGATCAGCGGGTCGGGGTCGTCGACGACGAAGTGGTCTCGGCCGCGGAGCTTGCGGCCCTTGTGGTCGACGAACTCCATCATCGAGTAGCGGGCGGACCGCTCGTACATGACGTTGCGGACGGCGTACAGCATGGCCAGGCCGCCCTGGGCGGTGTCCTCGTACCAGTCGACGGCCTCCCGCCAGCGCGGCAGGGACTGCCCGCCCTGCGGGTCGCACACCCAGGACACGATGCCGTTGTGTCGTTCGGTGCCGAGCAGCATGTCGAGGAAGCGGGACTTGCCGCCGTCGGTGGCGCCGTAGACCACGGTGTGGACCGGCCCGGACGGCTTCCAGAAGGCGTAGTGGGCGGGGTCGCCGTCGTAGAACAGGCCGACTTTGGCCTGGCCGGTGGTCTTGTCGAGGATCTGCGGCCCAGGGTGGTCGATGACCTTCTGCAGCGGGTTGACGTTGAACACGGCGATGGTGGCCCGCTTCGCGGACTGCCCTATGGCCTTCTCGATCTGCAGGGACTCCTCGGGCAGGTCGAGGTCGCCGGCGATGTCGGCGGAGGCGGCGTAGGCCTTACGCCAGTTGCCTTTCTTGAGGACGATGACGCCGGTCCAGCCGTAGCCGGTGGTGACGACGTCGACGAGGCGGGAGCCCGGCAGGGAGCCGTCAGGGGAGGCGACGTTGTCCTGCCAGTCCTGTAGCTGCTGGCTGAGTGCGGGCACGGGGGTGGCGGTCTTCTTGCCACGGCGCCACCAGTAGATGCCGTGGCCGAGGCTCCAAGCGACGACGAGGCCGGGGTAGGGGCTGTGGCCGGGCTGGAGACCGCCGGTGGCGGCCATGGCGGTGACGAGGCCGCCGCCGGTGGTGACGGCGGATGCGGCGGCGATGAAGTCGGCGCGGCGCGGGAGGCGCCTGCGCAGGCGCTTCTTGCCGATTCGCCCGTTCCAGCGGCCCCAGGCGACGGTGGTGGCGGCTCCGGCCGCGGTGGCGGCGAGCGCGGTCTTCCAGCCGTCGTCGGGCACCGCGAGGACGCTGCCGGCGATGGCTTGGGCGGCTGCGGCGTAGACGGGGGCCATGCCGCGGCGGGTGCGGTAGGCGACACGCAGCGCGCGCCGGGCGGCCTTGGTGTTGCGCTTACGGGAGGAGCCGCGCGTGCCGGCCGCCGGACGGGTGGGCTCGTCGGCGGGGATCTTTTCGACGGTGGTGGTCTGCGGCATGGCGGCTGCTACTCCTGCGGGTTGGTGAAGTCTGCGGTGGGGGCGTGACCCCGGCTCGGCGAGCCGGGGTCACGCGGGTGGGGTCAGACGTCGGCGGTGTAGGCCTGCTTGGAGGCCATGCGCCCGCCGGTGGCGGCGACGGCTTCCTGGATGCCGCCGTGCCGGGTGTGGATGTTCTTCGAGGACTGGGCGGCGATCGCCGCGTTGTCGACGGCGGCCTTCTGCATGGCCTGGGCGGCGGCGAGGGCGGCGGCGTACTGGTCGCGCAGGGCGGCGAGCTCCTCGAGGGTGCCGCCGTCGTCGCCGAACTCCAGGGCGGAGGCCTGCTCGATGGCGGCTTCGATGGCGGCGAGCTGGTCGGCGGCGCGCTGGGCGATGGCACCGGCTTCTTCGGCGGTGACGCCGGCCTCGGAGGCGAAGCGGGCGACGGCGGCCTTGAGGGTGTTGACGCCGGTGATCTCGGGGATGGTGGCGAGGGCCATGGGTTCTCCTGTGGTGGTGTCGGGTTGGGTGTCGTCGTTCTTGATCAGGACGAGCTTTCGGCCGTCCCCTTCGGCGGGGGCGGTGGGCTGGGGAGCGGGGGCAGTGTCCGGTGTGTCCGGCGCGGGCTCCGGCTCGGGCTTGGCGGTGGCGACGGGCTCCGGGGTGGGGCGGCGGCGGATCTTGTCTTCGGCGCGCTTCTTGGCCTTGGGCCATTCGCGTTTGAAGCCGCGGATGAAGCCCTTGCAGAACGGGCCCGCGGCGGTCGCCGCGGTGGCCGTCCAAGCGGCGAGTTTCGCCCCGATGCG
This sequence comes from Streptomyces sp. NPDC016640, assembly GCF_043076215.1. NCBI lineage: Bacteria > Bacillati > Actinomycetota > Actinomycetes > Kitasatosporales > Streptomycetaceae > Streptomyces > Streptomyces sp. NPDC016640. The sequence goes on along the minus strand of NZ_JBIBRG010000004.1, from coordinate 161,194 downwards.
GCGGCCCTTCTTCGCCGACGCTTTCTTGATCCGCTTCTTGTGTTTTGCCGATACCTCGGAGGTGGCGTTGTCGATGGCCGTGGCGCAGGCGTAGGCGAGGGCCAGCAGCAGGATGAGTCCGAGCACGTCAGCCCCCCATCAGCCACATGACGAGGGAGCCGACCTGGGTGGCGATGAAGCCGAGGGCGGAGGCGGCTCCGTCGCCGAGACTGCCGGGGATCATCACGGTGAGCGGGGGGACGAACGCGGCCAGCAGCAGGGTGCGGGTCTGCACCCCGCTCATGAAGTCGCTGATCAGCCACAGCAGGGCGGCCAGGGCCAGCGCGAACATGATGCCGAAGCCGGTCCACTCCCCCGCCAGGCCGTCGACGAACCCGTCGACGGCGGTGGTGGCTCGGTTGATGAGCTGACCGACCGGGGTGGAGACGAGACCGATGGACGCGGTGAGGACGAGCAGCACCTGAATCTGCGGGCTCTTGATCTTCGCAGCGAGCCGGTTGATCCAGGGGAGCCGGTCGGCGACGTACAGCACGCCGGCCGCTCCTAGGCAGGTTCCGCCGGTGGCGGCGGAGATCCCTGCATCGATGACGGGCATTTCGGGGTACCCCCTTGCGGTTACGGTGAGTTAGTGGTTTCCTCGCGCGCGCGTGCACGCGAGCGGGCGCGTTGGGGTCCGCTGGCTCGGCTCGGGACGGCTTGAGCCATCCGTTGAGCCATTACGGACCGTTAGCTTTCGGTGAGGGACTGGCGGAGCTGGTCGAGCATTCGCGTCGCCTGCTGGGCGGCGTCGGATCGCCGCTCCTCGGGGAGCTGGGAGATCGCCGACCGGAGCTGGTCGATGGCGACCGCCAGGACCGCGGCCGGTCCTTTCGTCTCGGCCTCCTTGCGGCGGTCTCCCAGGAACTGGGCGGACCGCGCCTGTCGCAGGGCCTTACGGGACGGGCGGCTGGCGGTCGCCATCGGATGCACCTCCTTCGCTCGGTCGGGGATCTTCTGCGGGTGGTCCGGGTCTGCTCGCCGGGTCTGCGATGGTTCCGCTCACCGGGTCACTCACCGGGCTTGACCTGGGGTTTTGCTGGTTCGACTGCTTCCGGCAGTCTCAGCAAGGTCCAGAACCGTGGGGGTGCTGGGCCTCACTGGCGGTGCCGGCTAGCTGATGGGGGCGGCTTCCTCGCGGGCTTCGATCTGCGCCCAGGCGTGACGGACGCGCTCCTCGCGGGCGGTGAAGCCGCGGTCGCGGAACTCCTTCTGCGCCTGCCGGTAGGAGCGGGGCGGCTCCATGTCGTAGCGCAGCCACCGCAGGACGACAGCGAGCTGCGCGTCGGACAGTCGTGCGCCCGGGCGGGGCAGGTCGACACCGGCGACGCCGGCGAGCTCCTGCAGGGTCATGCCGCCCTCGACCGGGGCCTGTACCGGACCCTCGACCGTGTCCGTTTCGTCCACGGTCGCGGGCGGAATGGTCACGGGCTCGATTTCCGGGCTGGCCTGTGTGACCACCGTGTGACCCTCCAGCTCGGCGGGGGCGTGACCGTCGGATGTGACCGCAGGACGGGAGACAGCCAGCGCCAGGTCGCGCTGAGTGAAGGCGAGGGCCGCCACGCCGTGCTTTTTCTCCGACTCCGCGAGCCGCTCCTCGGCCTTGGACCGGGCCTTGTTGATCTCAGCCTGGGCCCGGGTGAGGACGTCGGCGCGGGCGATCTGCCGCTCCATCTCCGCAAGGTGACCGGCGGTCTCGGTGAGGACGTCGGTGGTGGCCTCCGAGCCCAGATGCCGAGCCCTGGCCGCGGCCAGGGCTCGGGCGTTGCGGTCAGCGGCGGACTGCTCGGCGATCGCGGCGGCCGTCTCGGCGTCCGCGAGGATGTTCCCGGCGAACAGACGCAGCCCCATGAACACGGCGGCGGCGACGGGAACGAATGCGAACACCTGGGCGTGCCCGAGGATCAGGAGCGTCGCCGTCGACGTGCCGACCGCGACCGCGGACAGGCCGATCATCACGGCGATACCGACCGTCGACCGTTGCCGGATCGCCACCTCCGACATGCGCAGGGCGCCGATCCACAGGGCGTCGTAGACGAGGGCGATCGACCAGCCGACGAGCATCCCGGGCTTGCCGTGCAGACCGAGGATGACGCCCAGCTGTCCGCCAACGGTGACGGCGACCAGAACCAGGGCAGCGAGGGTGAGCAGCTTCTCAACGACGGCGAACACGTCCAGCCTGCGGACGGCGTCGCGGAAGTTGCTGATGCTGTGCATGACTCCTCCTTTCAGTGATTGGGGGTGGTTACTTGCGGGCGCTGTTCTCGTGCTCGCGGCCCATCTGGTCGGCGCGGGTGGAGCTGTCGGTCTCGTAGCCGCGGGCGCCGCAGCTGCACACGAACTGGTAGCGGCCGGCGTGGGCGGGCTTGACGCGGGTGCGGTGACGGGTGCCGAACATGGGGTTCCTTCCGGGTGGGTGGTGGTCAGGAGTCGTTGTCGGAGGCCTGGGCCTGCGCGTCCATCAGGGCGGCCTGGACGTCCTCGACGTCGCCGCGCTCGATACCGGCGTAGACGGCCTCGCCGGCCAGGAACATGCGGTCCTGGAAGGTCTCGCCCATGACGGGTCCTCTCGGTTGGGGTTGTGGTGTGGCGGTACGGGTCCGGTGGATCGGGCAGCCGTCAGAGCTGATTGGGCTGGACGTCGAAGAACACGACCGACGCGTCGCGGTACTGCGGGTACTTCCTGGTGATGTCGTTGCGCAGCGCCAGGTAGACGTCGTGGCGGGTGGAGCCCTGACGCGGGGTCCACGTGCCGCTCCAGGTGCCGACGGAGAAGCCGGATCCCATGGGGACCTGGAGGGTGAGCAGGTACTGGTGGGTGCCCTGCGGCGGGGTGGCCGGGGTGGTGGTCTCGGCGGTTTTGGTGGTGTCGCTCATGACGGGTCCTCTCGGTTGGGGTGGTGGAGTGCCGGTACGGGGCTGGCGGATCGGGTAGCCGGTCAGGCGTGCTTGGGCGTCCAGGTGCCGTTGGTGGCCTCGGCCAGCTCGTCCAGGTGCTCGTCGACCGCCTCCGCCATGCGGGCGGCGACACCGTGCTGGCCGGCCGCCTGAAGATCGCGCTGGGCGCCTCGGGACGCGGCGATGTCGGCCGTGATCTGGGACTTCAGCTCGTCGTCGGACAGGGAGCCGGCGGCGAAGAAGTGACGTGCTGAGGACATGAGGTCTCCATCCAAGGTGTGAGGTGGACTGTCGGGGTGGTGCGGTTACCGGTCGACGACGGGCTTCGCGAGGTCGCGGTGAGTGACGGTGGCCGTGGTGAGTGCACCGAGGGCCGTCTGAATCGCTTCGGCGACGACCGCGGCCCTGTGCCTGCCGCCGGCGCAACCGACCGCCACGTCCACGGGCTGTCCGCCGGGACCGGTCCGGTACGCGAGGATCGCGGCGGAGATCGCCTCGATCAGGGCCCGGATGCCGGGCGTACCGAGTACGGCCAGGCGGACCTGCGGGTCACGGGCGGTCATGTGCCGCAGTGCCGGGGAGATGTGCGGGTCGCGGAAGTGGTGGCGGAGGTCGAAGGTCAGGTGCGCGGCCGGCGGGGCGCCGTGGAGGTATCCGAAGCTGGTGATCGAGACGTTCATCAGTGGCTGCCTCTCGTTGGGTGGCCGGGGCTGTCCCGGCTCCCCTCACCGCCCGGGCGGGCCGGGCGGATCGGGCGGCCGTCAGACCTGGTTGGGCTGGTGCCGGGCGGCGGCTGGGGGTGGTACCGCCGCCCGGCGGTCACGGGTCAGGACAGGTCGTCGATGCAGTAGCCGAGGATCCGCAGCGCGGTCTCCTGCCGGTAGTCGCCGGAGTGGGCAGCCAGGTCGTAGGCGGCGTGGTGACTGCCCGCGTTGAGCTGGGCGGCGGCCTCCTGTACCTCGGGCTCGGTGGGCCGGTAGCCGGTCGGCTCCTGGCCGCGACGGAAGAGGCTCATCGGTGTCCCTTCTTGTGGGCGCGGGTGACGCCGTAGACCAGCGGCCCGCAGTCCGGGCCGTGGAAGTGCATGTCGAGGACGGCGGCCATCAGGCGGCGGCCGGGTAGTGCAGGTGGAGCTCGGCGCAGCCGGTCACCCAGTCCAGGTGGATCGGGCACGTGGTCCGCTGGTCGAGCGGCACCGCGTACACGGCCTCCCGGTGCAGCGCCCGGTCCAGGGCGTCACCGAACAGGTCGGCGATCGTGGTGGTGGAGCGGACGCGCTGGCCCAGGTCGGTGCGGGCGAGGTCGGCGTCGGAGATGAACGGAGACATGGGTGGTCAGCCCTTTCGGGTCGATGGGGTGGGGTGGTCAGGCGGTGGGGCGGGGCATGGCGCGGCACTTCTCCGCGTGGGACTGCGCCCACTTGCGGGCGTCGTCGCAGAGGCTGCTGGTGAAGAAGTCGTCGCCGAGCGTGCTGGTGTCCATCCCGAGGTACGTGGAGACGTCCTTCTGCCTGCACCCCTGGCAGTAGGCGGTGATCGTGATGTCGGTGATCGTGCCGACGCTGGTCTGGCGGTCGATGCCGATGGCCTTGATGTCGGCGGTGGCGCCCGCGACGGTGACGTAGCGGGCGATGACACCCTCGGGCCAGACGGTCGACTCGGCGGTCTGGGCGGAAGAAGGCATGGCTGATCTCCTCGGTTGGTCATGCCGGGATGAAGGGGTGGGAAGCCGCGGGCGGCGGGACGGGGGCGGACGCCGCCACCCGCGGCGGTACAGGGGGTCTAGCGGGGCCGGTTCTCGCTGCGCTTGTTGACCTTGCGGACCTTCTCGGAGAGCTCCTTGTGGCCCTCTTCGTCGAGCCAGCAGACGAAGCCCTGCGGGTGGGGGCGCGGCGGCCTGGTCGGCAGCGGGTCTTTGACCCTCTCGTGCTCGGCGCTCACGACTGGCCGTCCTCGGCCGGGGTGACGACGAGGAACGCGTCGTCGGGCAGCGACATGACGACCTCGGCCTGCTGGCCCTCTGCGCGGCGGGCGGCGGCGAACTCCTCCGCCGGCCACGACCCGCGCGGAGATCCGGCCGGGAACCGCTCGATGATCTGGCGGCGGGTCATCGGGACTCACCCCGCTCCGCCTCGATCGCGGCGATCAGTCCGCGCAGCCGGTGATCGAAGCCCACCGCGATCTTCAGCATCGCGACGTGGTCGTGGATGTTGGACGTGGCCGCCTGGGCAAGGTACTCACGGGCAAGCCGCAATTCGCCGTCCAGAGATGCGGGGAGAACCTCGGCGTCGTCCGGATCGCGCAGCGGGTTGTAGGAAGTCACGCCGCACCGCCGATCAGGTCGAGGCGACCGGCCTTGGCGAGGACGGCGCGGGCGGCGGCCATGATGTCCTCGGCGGCGGCCAGCGAGTCGGCGTCGAGGTTCGTGAGCTTGCCGGCCTCGGCGAGCGCCGCGAGCTGCACCGCGTGCAGTGCCGCCGTCTCGTACTGGGCGACGGCCCGGATCAGCGGGAACTCGGACTGCAGACGGGCCAGCAGCTCGGCCGCGGCCGGCGTGAGCGGGGCGGTGGGAGTGGGGGTGATTGCGGTGGTGCTGGTCATCAGGCCACCTCCGTGGCGTCGAAGTCGAGGTACGCCAGCACGGCGGCCTCGGGGATTCGGATGGCTCCCCCGCGCCTCGCATCGCCCTCCGGCCGGGGCTGGCCGTAGCGGATGGCGGGCAGTTCACCCGCCGCGATCCATCGGTAGATCGTCGGCTTGGAGACGCGCAGCGCGGCTGCGGCCTCTCGCACGGTCAGCAGCTTTTGGGCCGCAGGCAGCATCGGGCTCTCCAATCCAGGAGTCGGGGGTGGGCTTGCCCCTCAACTGTAGGTGCATTCTTGAGAGGTTGCAATCGTCTCGCCCGCCCGAAGCGGTCTCGTATGCTCCGCCAGCCCCGTTGGCCTGGGCTTATGGTGGAGAAATCGACAGAGCCCTCAAGAGAAGTCGCGTACTGGAGGAGCGGGAGTGACAAGAGACCACTGGATTGGATCTTCGATGCCCTATATCGAAAGCGGCCACGGAGATGCATGGGGCAAGGAAGCAGCAGGCCAAGGGCGCAAGGGCACGCAGCGCATCCTCAAAGCCGGACACGTCGTCGCACCGCCTGCGGTCAGCGAAGCCCTCGCCATCACGTCGGGTGCACTTGTCGCCTCGCGGCAGCGACTGATCCTGCTCGATGACACACCGGTCGAACTCGCACAGTCGTACTGGCCAGCTCCGGTCGCCCAACACGCCCCACTCGTCTCGACGAAGCGCATACCAGGTGGCGCCGTATCACTCCTGGCCACTCTCGGCTACGCGCCCGGCGCCGTAACCGAGGAAGTAAGTACCCGCCCACCGACAGAGGAGGAAGCAGAAGCCCTGGACCTCACCGACAGCACCGAATGGATCCTGTCCCTCACCCGCACAATCAGCACGCCAGACGAGCACCCCTACGAGGTGTCCGTCATGGTCAGCCCCGGCCGCGTTGGGCGGCTCCACTACTCAATGAAGGTCGACTGACATGGCAGGACTCCACGAGGAAGAAAGCGTCTGGCCCGTCCAGGACCAGATCGCCGCCTACCTTCGCGACGGCATCCTCAACGGCGACTTCCCCGCGGGAGAGAAGCTGCCCTCCAGTCGCGTTCTGACAGAGATGTTCGGCGCAGCAGCCCAAACGATTCGCAACGCCATCACCACACTGGAGAAGGAAGGGCTGGCCTACACCCGGCAAGGAGCCGGCGTCTTCGCCAGGCAGCATCGACAGCGAACGATGACGCCGGCCAGCTACAAGAATCCACCGACGGACGGCAGCAAGTACCAGTGGCTCGCCGCAGCAGAGCAGAAGGGCATGGCGGGCCGAGTTGACCTCATCGGCGTCGAGGAGGCGACGCCGCCCGCCGCCGTGCGCGACGCGTTCGGCCTGAAGAAAGACGGGCGCGCGGTGCTACGTCGACAGGTTCTCTACCTGGACGACCAGCCTTGCGAACTGGTGGAGGTGTACTTCCCTCTCGAACTCGCTCAGGGAACGCCGATCGCCGAGAACCGGAAGATCAAAGGCGGGGCGGGACGGGTCTTGCAGGAGGCCGGCTACCCGTCACTGCGCTGCGTCGACAAGGTGGCGGCTCGATGGCCGACCCCCGAGCAGGCTCGGGCGCTTCAAATGCCGACCAAACTCCCCGTACTGCGGCAATTCCGCGTGACGTACAGCATCGACGACCGCCCTATCCAGGTAGAGGTCATGGCGAAGGCGGGCCACCTGTACGAGCTGGAGTACGAGTTCTAGACCGCCTGCGACCAGCCCCGATGCAGTTTGCGTCGGGGCTTCGTTGCACCTGAACGCAAATGAGAGACTTGCAACTCCTCAACGACCCTCCTACAGTCGATGCCGTGAGAGTGGCCTCCGCCACACGCACAGTTAGGAGTGGCATGCCTGAACCTTCCGACCGCACCACGCTCGCGGCCGAGGCTCACGCCATCCGAACAGAGAAGCCGCTGCAGCCCGAGGCTTCGATCGGCCGCGATCTAGCCCTCACCCCGGCCAGCGCATGCCGGTTGACCTGTCCGTTTCGTGTTTGATTTGCGGCCTACCGTTCGCTTGCATAGGTGATCGACCAGCCCGGCGAACGGCCGGGCGCGCGACGCCTAGTCCGGTTTTCCCAGGATTCATCTTGGGACATCAACCACTTCCGCCTGTTGCCGCAGAACGCCAGGGTGGCTGTGCGGGCTGCGGCTCTGGCCGTTGCAATCTGGCCAACGTCTAAGGGAGGGAGGTATGGGACATGCTCGACACAGGAGCGTGGAGTGGGGATGTGCTGCCTACGTCAATCGACGTCGCATTGTTGCAGCATGACCAGCTCATGCCTGCTCAGGCATTTACGCCGGTATACCGTTCCGGCGCAGGTCAAATGCCACCCAGGAACGCTCGTGGTGACGGTGAATACTGCGTCGTTTGCCGCGTACTTCTCTTCCGGATCCCGTCGTCTGCCAGGTGGCTGAATAGGCTCCCGTCTCGGCGACCGGCTAGTTTCGTCCCCGTCTTCAGGTCCAGCGCCCGGGGCGGTCATCACCCGTCCTGGAACACGAACGGCCGGGCGGTCATCACCCGCCCGGCCGGTTCGACCAGCGAGTCATCACCTCGCTGATCAGCACATCCCAACCATCACGAAAGGACTGCTCATGCAGCAGAGTACATGCACCATGCCCCCGCGTCGCCCCATCCCGACCCCCGACCACCTGCTCGACGCGCCGCTGAACCAGCTGCTCGCCGAGACGGGCGTCGAGGTCATCAACAGCGCAATCCCCGACCGGGAGTTCTTCGGAGCCGTCGTCCAGCACAAGAACGGCGACGTGATCCTCGCCATGCCCACGGGTCGCAGCGAGCTGGAACACGACACGATGGCCCGCTATCTCCTCGCCCAGGTCTTCGATATCGACCTGCCCAAGCTGCCGGCCCCGTTCGTCACGACCGAGGTCTAGCTTTCAGTCCTCATGCTTCGGCACATGAAGGGTCCGCTCGATGGGTGAGCGGACCCTTCGCCTAATGATCGCGTTCGCTGAGCACACCAGGAGGAGTCATAGCTACGCAGGCAGAACGCACGGCCCTATACCGTCTATACGACGCCAACGATGTCCTGCTGTACGTCGGCATCTCCATCGACCCCGAGGAACGTTGGAAGCAGCACTCCTGGGGAACTCGGTCGTCAGCATGGTGGCCGCAGGTCATCCGCAGGACCGTCGAGTGGTTCCCATCTCGGGACGCCGCTTACGAGGCCGAAACGAAGGCCATCAAGGCGGAGCGCCCAGTACACAACCGCGCGATGCGCGCTGATGGAAAGTCTTTCGTCTCGTGGCGACACTTCTCACCAGAGATCGAGTGGACCAATCGACACCTGAACCCATGGTCTGTCCAGATCGCCCGCATCCTGCAGGACGAGATCGAGACCGGGACGATCAAGTCTGGTGACGTCATGCCGAGCGCGCGGCAGTTGCACGAGCGCTTCGGCGTGTCAGAGCAGACATGCGGCAAGGTTCTGCGGGATCTGGCGGACAAGGGCTACCTGCACCAACCCAGGAAGGGCGGCCGGTACTACTGCTCAGACTGGAAGGGCAGGGTGGTCACGCCAGCACCCGAGGACTGCGCGCCGCCAGACAAGCCTGACTATAAGGTTTTCCGGTTCGCGATCAACCGCCCCGAGCAGGCAGTTGCCGCGATCCGGGCGAAGATGACGGATGCGCAGTGGGCGACCTTCGTCAATGCAGTGTCCGGTACTGCCGCTAAGGAAGCCGCCTGAGTACAGCAGGAAGTCCCCGCCCGGGATGGTCTGGGCGGGGGCTTCGTGGTTCATCCGTCGAGGAGTCGCCGTTTCTGCTGGTTGAGTTCGTCGGCGCTGATGACGCCCTTCTCGTGGAGCTCGAGGAGTTTCTGCAGTTCGTCGGCGACGGATTGGAGGCCTGGGACGGTGTGGGGTAGCCCTTGCCCGCCTGGAGTGTGGTGGTTGGCGATGGCGGTTTCGATGGCGGCCCGGAGTTCTTCGAACGCGGTCTTCTGTCGGGTCGTGAAGATGACGCTGTTCTCGTCGTTGACGGCGCTCGTGGTCTGGCTGCCGAACTTGGAGCGGCGTTCGTTGCCGCCGGCCGCGGAGAACTGGATGAAGCCGTTGACGAACGGGCCGGCTGGCTTCCACTGCACCGAGCTGATTTGCGAGATGTGGATGCGCTTTTCGCCCTTGCCGACGGTCATCCGGCCGAGGATGCCTTTGCGGGTGATCGTGACGTACTGGCCGTCGAAGGCGACCTGCCCATTGTGGCCCTTCACTTCGATCATGTGCCCCCCTTGGTGCGTGAGGGCCGCATTCTGGCACAGCACGAGGCCTCCGCCACGCAGTCTGCGGGCGGGGGTTCTGTCGTGCGTGCGGTCGAGCGGTACTGGTGCGCCTTCTACCCAACCCCTTGTGTCCGTATCGTTCGATACGATACTGTCGAATCACTCGATACAAGCAAGGGGGATTCGATGACCACCACCGCCGCGGCCGCCGCCCAGGCCAACGTCACCGTCGCCACTATCCGCACCTGGTGCCGCCGCGGCGTCATCGCCGCTACCAAGACGGCCGGCCGGTGGGTCATCAACACCGCATCCCTCGCCGCTCGCATCGCCATCGGCGCGATGAAGCGCCCCGCCCGCCAGGAGGCTCGCCCCGTGATCGACCTGACCGCCACCTACGTCCACGCCCTCCTCCCCGGTGAGGAGCCGCGGGACTTCACCGTGAAGGTCAAGGAGCGCACCACCCACGATGGTGAGCACCTGATCTCCGTGCGCGGCCTCATCCCCCTCTTCGCCGACCGCTTCGACGCCATCACCGACGAGGGCGACCGCATCCACGCACTGACCGTCTTCCAGTCCGCCGTCATCGTCATCTCCGACCGGGCCGACGCCGATTGGGAGGGCGACCCGCAGGCCCGCGAAAGCGGCCGGCTCCGCACCACCTACCGCGGCGGCGCGGCCGGCATCACCGTCGACGACGTCCTCGACCTCGCCGCGAAGCTCCGTACCCAGCTCGCCGCCTGACATCCGCCCTCGCCAGCAAGGAGACACCCCATGAACATCACCACCGGCACCCGCGAGAAGGGCGTGTACGTCATCCGCACCGTCGGCACCCAAACCTGGGCCGAGGACTCCGCACAGGCCCACGGCGTCCGCTTGGAGCTCATGGACGGCCTGCAGTCGATCGCCGTCTGCAAGCTGGAAGTGCCCGGCGCTGTAGCCGCGGAGGAGCGGGGCACCGAGGTGGCGGAGGCCATCGAGCCATGGACGCGGACGCTGCGCTACCTGGCCGTGGTGCGACGGCTGCGCGGACACCTCGACAGCGCACGCCGACTGCTCGACGAGGCTGAGGATGCCGAGGAGTACGGCCGACCGATGGACGATGTCGATGCCCCGGCGCTGCGGGCCATGGCCACCGTGCAGGAGCGCAAGCAGGCCGACCCGGGCGACGACTACGACCTGGCGCCGCTGGCGCGGTTGATCGTGGCTCGTATGGAGCGGCAGATCAACGAAGGGCTGCGGAAGGCGTTGGCTTTCGCCCCGGATCCGACCGAGGGGCCGATCCATCCGGCGTGGGAGCTGCCCGGTCTGGGTGGGATGCCGGGCAAGAGCCTGGCGCAGGAGGTTGCGCGGGATTTGCTGGCCGGCTGGGCGTCGGTGCGGGACCTGCGCGACCCGCTGATCACGTGGGCGGTGCAGGACGCTGGCCTGACGCGCACGGAGGTCCAGCAGAGGACGAGCGTGTCCCGGTCCACGATTAACCGGCTGCTGCCAGCCTGACCGCACACGTCGACGCCCCCGCCCAGATGGGCGGGGGTGTCTGTTGCTACATGGTTTTGACAGCCTGATGGGGTGACTAATGACGCTAGCGTTGCCCGAGGATGAAGTTCCCATCTTTACCGCTCTGACCTGCTGTTTTAGCATCTGGATGGCTTGGAAAGAGCCCGTTCAGCAGGCTTCAAAGAGACTCAAAGCTGGTATAGTTTCCATGTTGGAACGTCGCAGGAGCCCCTTGGTGGGCTGCCGGGGCAAAGGCCGGAACCAGGGAACTGGATCCCTCCACCCTTCGAGGTGGTTGTGGCCCCCGGGAGTCCCCCAGGGGGCTCTTTGCTGTCAGCCTCGCCAGTCAGGCCACCATGCGCGCTCAGTGATGAAGCTGTGACTTCCGATGATCTTTACGCCGTAGCCGAGCAGCCCACCGTTCCACGCCCGCCGCATCTGGTGCCGGACGAGGAGCAGGTTCTCGGCGCAGGCCCGGTCCTGCGGGTCGCCGCTGAGCGCGCTGTTCAGGATTCCGGCGTGGATGTCGGCCAGCTGGATGCCGTCTCGCTGGGTGCTTTCCCAGGTGAGCGGCCATTTGATGAAGTTCCAGGGGATCGGGTAGCTGGTGAGGCCGGCCGTCTGGCGGACGTAGTTGAGGTAGTCCGCCGTGGTGGTGTGGTCCATGTGCTTGACGGTTCCGAGGCGCACGATCGCCAGACGGGAACCACCGGGCCATTCCTTGGCCGCGAAGGCAATGCGCTCGAGGAGCAGGCGGGTCGTGAAGTTGTAGAACACGCCCTTGTCCTTCCGCATGCCGGCGTCTTCGTTCACGGTGTCCTTGTGGGCGATGACGTGGATGACCATGGCGTTGGGCATGAGGGCCAGCGCCTTGGCTGCCTGCATGCGCCGGTCTTTCCGCTTCGCCTTGAAATGCTCGACCCAGTGGATGGGCTTCAAGATCCGCTGCGGCTCTGCGCCGTGTACGAGGGCCCGCAGACCGCCAGCGGTGTGCTTGACGACCCACTCCTCCTCTTGGGGAATCAGGAGAGCGGTCATGGCGAAGAACGGCGACTGGGCTCGACTGGCCTCACTGAAGCCGCGGTCGCCTGTCTCGTCCACGTAGACGTGCAGCTTGGGCAGTTGGCCGAAGCGGGCGGGTGTAGCGAGGGTGATCATGGCAACGCCTTGGACAACGCCCGAAGGCAGGCGTCCGCGTTACGGTGGGCAAGCACCACTGGAGGTCCGAACTCCTCTGGTCGCGGCCCCCGGCGGTGACGGCCTCCGGGGGCTTACTTCTATCGATCGTTACCGTCCGGTCAACTCCAGTCACACGTCCGGTTGGACGACGTTACACCGAATGGGACGTTCTTCACTTCCGAGATCACTCTGCCCTCACTTCGCCTCACGCCGCACGCCGTTCCGCGGTCACACGGTCCACCTCCTGACGGGGATGTCGGCCTGTTCGGCGAGGCGGGCGGTGTGGGAGGCGCCGCGGGAGCCGTCCTTGATGAACGCGAGGCAGGCGTCGGCGCCGAGGGCGACCATCTCGGCGTTGCGGCGGAAGCCCGCACGCCGGTCGAGGATGCCGCCGGGCCGCCAGTCCGCGGGGTGCGCTTCCTCCCGAACGCCGCTGGTGAACTGCCCGGCGACCGCCGCCCAGTCGGCTGCGTGCGCGTCGGCTTCACAGCGCCTCCATGGGCTGCGCGCGGTCGGCGGCGGCCTCAAAGAGGTGGGCCAACTGCTCAGCGGTGTGGCTTGCTGCCCAGCCGGAGAGGGCGTCATGGGCGCGTCCGACGCGCTGTGCGAAGTAGCCGGCCGACCAGCTCGCGTCGGGCCAGCCCTGATCGGTCACCTGCGGGTCGACCATGCCGCCGACCACGATCAGGGCGACGCCTTCAGCTATGGCGTGCTCTGGGGTGACGACGGCGGCGAAGTCTTCGAACGTCGTGGTGCCGAACAGTGCCCGCCGTAGCGCCTGGTGCGGACCCTGATCGGCGTACTCGACGGCCTCTCGGAGAGCCCGGGACAGCGTGGGCGCGGTGGGGAGCTCGGCGAGCTCCGTCACGGACATGGCCATGCGGCTTGCTCCTGGTCGTCGTGGTTGGCGGTGAGTTCTTCGATGCGGGCTTCGAGCCGGCGGATCTCCGCATCAGCGGCTTCGCGGTGGCGTTGCAGGGCGCGGGTGGTGTCGGCGAGGCTGCGGCGGGTCTTCTCCGCGAGGCGTTGTTCGGCCCGCCAGTACTCGGCGAGGAGCGCCGCTTCAGGGATGGTGAGCATGCCGAGCAGGGCTCGCCGGATGAGCGCTTCAACGGCGGCTTGGCGGTGGGCGCGGTCGTGCTGGTTCGGCTTCGGGGCGCGGACGCGGGGCTGGCTGGTCACGACTGCCTCCCGTCGTCGAGAAGCCGGACGCCCACCCAGGCGGTCAGGCAGAGGAATGCGGCGATCCCTGTGGCGACCGCGAGCTCAGCCAGCTGCCCGGCGAGAACGGCGAGGGCTACGAGCGTGAGCGGGATGAGTGACAGCACAGCCCACCCGGCGATACGGCGAATGGTTACGGGCTTCACGGCCGCCTCCCCTGCCGGGCCACGCGCCCGCGGACGTCCAGCAGCCCGTCGGCGCGGGCCAACAGCAGCAGGGCCCGACGGAGCACGCTGCCGGGGCGTTCGCCGCGGCGGGCGTAGGCGGCGAGGATCGCCGCGGACCCGTCGTCGGGCTGCCAGCGCAGCGGCGGCCGGGTCATCGGGTAGCCCCTGGGTCGATCAGGTTGATCATCTTGGCTACGCCGCAGTCGTACTCCGGCTTGCACGACAGGCCCATGTGGTAGCTGGATCGGTCGTGGGCCTGCCGCTGCTGCTCGGCGAGTTGGTGGGCGTGGTCCCGCAGCACGGTGCGCGCCGCGTGCTCGGCCTGCTCAGGCGTGTGACTGACGCTCAGCAGGCTGACGAGGACGGCTTCGATGTTCACGTGGTCTGGTGCCTTTCAGGTGGGCCGCCGCCCCGACAACGGGGCGGCGGCGGATGGTTCAGGGGCGGGTGATGTAGAGGCGGCGTCGTCCGCCGCCGGGCTGCTGGTCGGCGACGACGTGGTAGCCGGCGGCCTGCAACTGCTGCCGGTACTGCTCGAGGCTGGTCTGCTCGCCGGGGCCGTCGTGGAAGACGTTGACCTGGCGGCGGCCCGCTTGGGCGGTGCGGTAGCCGGGCTCCCACCCGGTCGCCGGGTCGAAGTCGGACGGCTCGTAGCCGTTGCAAGCGAGGACAGCGTCGACGTCGCGGGCGTGTATCACGCGGGGCATCAGCCGGCCACCACCTGCGAACGGGCGGCGATCTTCGCGAGCTTGCCGTCGAGGTGCGCGGCCGGATCGTCGCTGATCGAGGCGAGCGCGACCGCCGCGGTGACGATCACGTCGCAGAGTTCGTCGGCGACGTCGGCCGTGCTGTGGGTGATGCCCTTGCGCGGGTTCTGGCCGCGCACGCCGATCCACGCCTGGGCGACCTCGCCGACCTCCTCGGACAGCTTCAGGATCCGCAAGCCGATCTCAGAGTCGGAGCGGCCGTTCTCACGGTCGAGCCAGGCGACGAGGCCCTGGATGGTCGACCACTGGTCCGGATTGGGCACGGGGGTTCCTTTCGGTGGAGTTTGACTACGGGCGAGGGGCGGGGCGCTGTACGCCCCTGTGAGGCTTCGAAGCGGTCCCCGGCGACGCGATACCTGCCGGATGGGGCGGGAGGCGCCACAGCGGGCGCTGAGCACCTCCCGCGGGGTCACGCGGGGGGAGAGGACGGGCGGGGGTCGTCCTGCCGCGCCTTGGTGGCGGGCTGGTCGTCGGCGCGCACGAGCTTGTGGGCGTTCCCCCGGGCGGCGGCGAACGCGAACTTCTCGGCTGTCAGCGCGTCCCCCTCGGGCAGGTAGAGGGATCCGTCCTCGTGGACGTATGCGATGCAGGTGGTCGCTCGCGGGGAGATCACCTCGTACCAGCCGGGCCCGGCGTTGCAGTCGGCGACGGCCACGGCCGGGGCGGCCGGTGTCTCGTCGGCCATGCGGCGCAGCCGGTCGGCAGCGCGCTTCCACGTCGCCACAGTGGCGGCCGGACCGTCCTCGTGGAGGACGTCGCTGTCGTTGAACTTGCCCGCCATGCGCTTTGCCTTGGCGAGCAACTCCTCGGCGGCTTCGCGGAGGACGGCGGCCCGGTCGGCGCGCAGCCGCTTCACCTCGGCCTCAGCCTTGGCGCGCCGTTGCTGCTCGTCCTTCCACGCCTTCCGATACGACTCGCGCTCGCGGGCCACGGCCTGCGTGTTGCGGGCGTGCAGCTCTGCGTCGGCCTCGGCCTGCTCGATGCGCTCCTCGGCGGCCTGGTCGGCGGGTGTGGTGTGCAGGACGGCTGCGATCCCCGCCAGTGCCTCACCCCGGGCACTGGCCACCAGCGTGTCACCCAGCGCCGTCTCGACCACGCGGAGGACCGCCTCGGCCTGGTCGACGGGCGCGGGCAGCACGGCCATGACCGCGTCGGCCTGACGCAGATATCCTTGATAGGCCGGGCTCTTGGTCTTGTCGAAGCCGGGGACCCACTGCCAGCCCTCGGCATCGGCGAGCGCGTCGGCGATGCGGTCGCGGAGGGTGGTCTGGTCGGCGGCGGGGTCGCTGGCAGTGTGGTCCGCACCGTCGGCGGCCAACTGCCGCCCGCACCGTGCGCCCTTCAGCCACTCCCGCACATCCGCGGTCGTGATCGTGCGCTGCTTGTGGTCGGCGATGTCGCAGCACTCCCCAACGAACGCGAGCGCGTCCTGCGCCCGGTACAGCTGCAGGCCGAAGTCGTCAGCGAGGGCGCGGGCTTCCTCGGCGGTCAGCTCGGCTTCGGCGGTCTTGTCGGTGGCGGGCGCCTGCCCAGCCAGCAGCGCGCGCAGCGCCGTCAGCCCGGCGTCCGTCAGGCCGACGTCCGCCGACCACACCTGCGTGTCGATGTACGTGACGTCCGGCAGGTGCAGGATCACACCGCCGTCCGGGTTCGGGGTGATGCGGGTCTGATGGGTCATGACGGGTCCTTTCGGTGGCTGCCCGGGACAGGGCAGCCGAGGGCGGTCAGGCGGCGGACTGCTGGCGAGCCCAGCGGGCCTTGCTGCGGGCGGCCTCACAGATTCGACAGACGCGCTCTCCACGCCTGCCGGGCTTCGAGTTGGGCCGGCGGTAGACGTTGTCGCCGGTGAGCTCGTGGCCGTTGCGGCAGCGCGTGCGCAGCGCCTGCGTTCGCGAGCCGACCCGGCGGTCCGTGCCCTGGACGGGCGGCGCGGTCTCTGGCGCGTACCAGTGGGCGCGGAACTTCTTGCGGGCGCTGCTCATCCGCACAGTCATCGCCGTGTACTTGATACCGAGAGCATCGGCGGCGGCCTGATAGTCGTCGTGCACGGCGAGCGCGACGACCGCGGCCCGCTCCGTCTCGGTCAGGACGGCGAGGATCTGCGGGACTGCCATGCGCTCGGCGATGCCCTCCTCCGGGCGCTCCGGCGGCAGCGTCCAGTACTGGCGGAACCGCTGACTGGAGGCGACTTCGTTGGTGCCGTCTTTGTCGCGGTGGCCGTACATGTGTCGCATCTCGCGGACCTCGGCGTAGATGGCCCGCCAGCCAACAGTGAACAAGTCGTGCCAGGCGGGCGGCTCCTCTGCTGCGCACAACGCCTCCGCGATCGCGGACCAGGCGGCCTCATAGCGGGTGGTGGCGTCGGAGGCCATGGACCGGTCGTAGGTGCAGGCAGACGCGGCGAGGCGGTCGAGGTCGCGCATCGTGTAGCCATGGGCGACAACGGTGGTGGTCATGGTGTCCTCCGGGTGGGGTGGGTAGGGTCGGGCCAGACCTCGGGGCGCGATAGCCGCGCGCGTCATCAGGTCACCGTCGAGATCGTTGGCGGTCTCCATACGGGACGGCGACTTGGCGAACAGCACGGACAGGCCGCCGCAGAACGGTTCGACGTAGTGCTCGTGGTCGGGCAGCAGGTGGGCGATCCAGTCGGCGATGGACTGTTTGCCCCCGAAGTACGGGACGGGCGGCCGCACGGCGGTACTCACGGCATCTCCTCAGCGGTCTGGGTCAGGTCGAGGGCGGTCTGGTCGGGGTGGATCTCGGGTGGCGGATCAGCGGCACGGAGCGCGGGCCGGCGGGCGGTGGGGCTCAGGCGGCGGGCGCAGACAGGGCCCAAGCCCGTGCGAGACGGGCGGCGCAGCAGGCGGCCACACGCCAGACAGCGGGACATCAGGCGGCAGCCTCGAGGTCCGCGGTCTCCTCGTATCGGGACAGCTCCTCGCCGGTGATGGCCTCCACCAGCGCGCAGACGAGGACTTCGGCGGCGTTCGGGGTGACGGCGTTGCCGTATTGGCGGACCTTCTCCCGCTTGTTCCCGAGGACCACGTACTCGTCGGCGAAGCTCATGGCGCGGCCGATCTCGTGCGGCTCGAGCATCCGGAAGAGGACGTCGTCGATGTCGACCTCGCCGCGCACGAGGGCGTAGCGGTCGCACGTCGTGAGAGCGCCGATCGGGTCGTTCACGGACCGCGGGGTGCCGTTGCCGTAGTAGGGCACGAGCATGTGCTCCCACGTGAGCAGCGACTGGTGCCCGGCCGTCGTCATCGTCCGGAACGGCTCGGCCGGCGAGGTGCAGTGCTCGCCCCCGTCGCCCTTCGAGCCGTTGTTCCGCATGACCATTGCGGGCATCGGCGGCGTGACGAGACCGTGGTGGTTCCCGGACGCCGTCACGGTGGCCAGGGACTCCGTCACCGACCGCGCCACGGAGCCGCCACCGCGGAGCTCGGCGATGAACGGCAGCCACGCCAGGCCGGTCTCGTTGCGGGTCGTCATGGTCCGCAGCGGGCTGTGCGCGGAGAGGGCTTCCTTCCCGTCCTGGCCCTCGACGGGGATCATCAGCGGCGGCACCATCAGCGCGTCGTTCTCACGCGTAGTCCGGGCGGGCATCGGCTCCCCCACCGAAACTGCGGCGTCCCGCCACGTCCCGCCGGCCGGAACCATCATCGGCACCGGGCGGGCGAACTTCCGCAGCCCGGCCTCGATGCGCTTCAGCGTCTTCTCCGCGAGAGGCTTGGCCCGGTCACCGATCCGCTGCCCCGGGATGGACCAGTCGATCGCGACGGCCGCCGGCAGGGCCTCCGGCTCCACAACCTGGTTGTGGCAAGAGGTGTTCGGGCACCGGTAGACGTACTGGCTGCGGTAGCGGCCCATGTCCCGCTTCGGGTCCTTGAACACCTGCATCGCCTGCACGAACGCGTCACACCCCGAGCACCAGGCACGCGGACGCAGCCACTTGTCCCAGTCCGGAGTACGGCCCAGGGACTCGTGCCAATAGCCGACATACAGGCGATCCCGGGACTGCGGCGCCGCATGCACCGACCGCGGGTTCGCGTGCATCGAGTTCAACGCGATGATCCGCGTCCTGTAGCCCAGCTTGTGAATCTCCCCGATCCACCGGTCCCACTGATCCCACGCGCGGACGTCGACGACGTTCTCGACGATCCCGGCCTTCACCAACCCGCCGCGCTCCTGGACACCGCGCAGGTACAGCGGCACCTCCTCCATCAGCGCCCGGGACTCCTCCTCGGCGGACGGCTCCGCCTCCTCCTCGTCCAAGCCGGCGAGGAGGTCCAGCAGGCTGCCCTGCATGGCGCTGGCGAAGTCGCGGCGCTTGCCCTTCGCGACGGACCAGTTCGTGCAGTTGTGGACCGTGATGCCGTCGGCGACGTAGGACTCATCCTCGGCCACGCTGAGGTTGAACACCTCGATCCGGCGGCCGGTGACCTCGACGGTCTTGACCGGGGCCCATCGGTAGCCGTCCGCGTCGTGGTGGAAAGCATGCTTCGGGCCTTCGGTTACCCAGTTCAGCGACCAGAAGGGCCGCTCGCTGATCGCCCGTCCCTCGATCGTCCGCTCTCCCTTGCGGGTGTACGGGCCCGACAGGTTCGCCACGTGTCCCACAGAGTTGGCGAGCATCCGCAGACCAACGGCAAGGCTCTTGGAGACGGTCGTCATCCGCTGATAGGCCCCGTTCGTGCAGCCATCGGCGGATACATAACCGTCGAGCAGTGCCCGCCGGACGCCGGCGGGCATCGTCAGGACCCAGGCGGGGATCGTCTTGCCTGCGGCGTACTGGCCGAAGTGCTCTGCCAGCCACTCGACCAGGCCTCGGTGCGCGGCCGTGAAATTGGTGGCAGTTCGGATGTCGCGCCGCCCCCATCGAAGGCCCGTCACGAGAGCGAGCCGGGCGGCGAGAGCGTCAGCCTCGTGGTGGCCACAGGAGATGACTACGTCGTAGCGGCTCTTCTCGCCCTTCGGCCTTTCCTCGAGGCGCAGCGAGCCGTCGCCGAGCCAGCGGCCGATCAGCCACCAGAACTCTGCGGTCTGCTCAAGGCCGCCCCGGCCGCCGACCTCCGGGACAGGCAGCGCGTCGCCGAAGTCGATCGGGGTTGCCCACAAGCGGCCGGCAAGGTTCTTCGCCTCGGTCCACTCTGCGGCGCTGTCGAGCTGGTAGCGGTATCGGCGCGGGTGGTTCTGCCAGACCCTGACGCGCTGGCGAGTGTAGAACGGGTGCTCGCCCGTGGTCTCGAGACCGCCAGCCAGACCCACGCCCTTGATCTGGACGGTCTCGGCGACCTTCCGCATCGTGGCCGTGACGGGACGCCACCTGCGCTCGTGGGTGAACACCTCGTCGCCAACCACCACGTCCTCAATGGACACGAGCCCGCGTCGGGCGAGGATGGTCGTACCGGCCGGGAAGCACTCCGGGGACGCCCAGAAGATGTCGGTCACCGGCCAGTCCCACACCGGGGCCTTGCGGATGTCGCCCTGGTAGTGGCTCGTGGTCGGGAAGTTGGCGGCGTGCGATTCGATCGCCAACTTCCAGTGGTTCGCGGCCCGCTCCACCCGAACCCCGGGCACGGCGTGAACACCCTGGGAGCTGCCGCCAGCCCCGCAGAACCAGTCCATGAGCGTCAACTTGTCGTCGTGGCGGTACATCAGGCGGCGTCCTCTCGGTGGGTGGTGTGCTTGTTGGCGTTGCCGCCGCATCGGGCGCAGGTGCAGACGTCTGGCGGCGAGGTCGGGCCCGTGGCGGTCACGCGACAGCCCTCCGGTCTTCGCGACGCCAGCGGTAGACGGTGCGCGGGTCGACGCCGACGATGCGAGCAACCTCGGCCGCAGGCAGCCCGCGCCGGCTGAGACCGCGCCCGACCATGACCCGCTCCAGTCGGGTCAACCCCTCCACCGGTCGGGCCTGCTCGACGACGATCTCGACGTCGTACTCGTCAGCGACCGTCCACTCGGTGAAGTCCGGATCGCCGTGCCGGGCGAGACGGTGCCTGTGCTTATGACAGATACGCCGACCGGGACGGACCGGGTTGGTGCAGTCGTCGATAGCGCAGGTGCGGGTCATGCGGCGGTGGCCTCGGCTTCCTGGTAGCGGCGGGCGTGAACGGTGGCGGGCGGCAGCGGGATCCCGTCGGCGTGGCAGCGCTCCCCGGGCCCGATCTGGCACGTGGGGCAGCAGGCGACGGTCTGCGCCCACACGGCGAGCCGCTGCTGATGCGGCTTCGGCAACGTCTTGTCGCGGCTCAGAACGTGGCAGCGCTGGTCGGGGTCGGCGTGGCAGTGCGGGCAGGTGATGCCGCCAACGTCCCGGCGCCGACCGGACGGCCACTCCTTCACCACCGCGGTCCCCAGCCGGGCCTTGCCCTCCGCGATCTGCTCACGCAGCAGGCTCTTCAGCGACCCGTTCCTGCGGGCCGCCGCGATCTGGGCGGCGTCGAAGTCAGTCACGACGCCTCCTCGACGATGTCGGCGTCGCCCCGCTGGCTGGCGAGGAGACGGGCAGAGGCCGCTTTGCGGCGCTCGATCTCCGCCTGCTCGTCGCGACCAGATCGCGCGGAGTGCGGAGCACGCTCCCGACCGTTGTCCATCCGGCACGGTCGGCCTATCGGCGCCCCGCAAGCAGGGCACTCGATACCGAGTGGCCCCGGGCGCTTCACTGCGGCCACCTCGGTCGGGATTTCCCGGCCGACACCGGCCAGCAGCTCGGCGACCGGACGACGCCTCATCACCTGGCCGTCGGCGGCCCGGGTGCGCTGCCCACGAAGGGCCGCAAGGTACGCCTGTACGTCGTCCGGATCGGCGTCCGGTACCTCAGCGGGCAGGCCCGGTCCCTGAATGTCAGCAGCGCGGTCGTCGCGGGTTCGGCGGATCTCGGCGATGATCTCGGCCGGGCTGACGAACGGCTGCTTGCGGGCCACCGCGGCAGCAGCTGCACGAGCGTTCGGGAGCGCATAGTCGGCGAGGACGTCGTGCCAAGCGTCGGGGGTGTACTCGTCGAACTTTTGCTGGGGGCACAGCGCTCGCACGTAGCGGGCGAGCATCACGGTTTCGTCGGGGGTCACTGGTCCTCCTGATTCATGCGGGCTCGGGCTCGGGCCATGGCGCGGCTGGCCCAGTCGTCGACTTCTTGCTGGTTGCGGCTGGCCTGGCCGGTCTGTCCGACGGCGACCGGCAGGTAGGTGACGTCGCCCTGCTCCTCGGGGGGCTCGAGGGTTCTCCAGCCCTGCACCCAGGCGGAGGCGCCGGCGGGTACGCCCTTGAGGCGGGCGGAGTTGACGGCGAAGGCGACCATCGCGGCGACGCCGACGCGGTTCATGGCTTGCCGCGTGTACTCCCAGCCAGACTCTCGGAGGTCCCAGGCGACGCCTGCGAGGCCCGCGTTGGCGATGCCGCGCTTTAGTTCGGCGAGGGGGTCGGGGAGGCCGTCCGGTCGCGGCTCGCCTGCAGCACCAGTACTTCCGTAGGAAGTACTGGGGTATGGAGTGGCACCGGCATGGATACCCGTGACGGAAGCGTCACGCCGTGACGAACCCTGCTGACCTGCACCGCTGTCGGAACTTTGAGATTTTTCCGAAGCACTTTCACTTTTTTTCGAGGACGAATCGAAGGTAAAGTCCTTCGATTCGTCGGCGTTTCGGTCGCCTTTTTGGGCTCCGCCGCGGTCGCTGCGGGCGCCCTCGCGGTGCTTCGACTGGCGGTCGCGAGCCTTCTTCCGCTCCGCCTCGTGGCGGGCGCGGGAGGTGTTGCGGCCGTCCTCGAGGAAGTCGTGGAAGACGTAGTCGCCGGGCGCCGGGTTGGGGCAGCCGTCGGGGCAGTCGTGTCCGTGCTCGTGCCACAGGCCGGCCTTGACGAGCTTGGCCGCCTGGGGCTTGGTGCCGTACAACTCGGCCACGACGCCGGGCACGATGCCGTCGGTCAGGTGCTGGGCGGCGTAGGAGCCGCAGCGCAGCCACAGACCGAGCGCAGCGTTCCCAGCCTTGATCAGCTTCGGGTGGGAGTGTGCCTTGTCGTCGATCCTGAACCAGGGCATCAGTTCTTCCTTAGGGCGGTGTCATCAGGGGTCTCGGGCACGCGGAACCAGGCCCTTCAGGGCGGTCGGTTTCGCGGCTGGCGCGAACCCATATAGCCAACATACACTTGGACACATGAATGTTGGCTACTGTTGTGCAACTGGATGTGGCCACACCCCTGTGGGACCATGCCGCCATGACCGAGGAGGAAGTCGTGACCCGCCTGAAGCAGGCAGCCGAAGCGAAGCGTGCCGCCGAAGAGGCCGCCGCCAAGCAGTTCGAGACCGCCGTCGTCGACGCCCTGCGCACCGGCCTGAAGCCGGCCAAGGTCGCCGCCGCGACCGGCTACAGCTACGAAACGATCCGGCGCATCGCCCGCGCCAACGACATCGGTCGCCTGCGCGAACCGACCGTCACCAGCAGGAAGAAAGCCCAGCCGGGAGACTCCCCGGCCTGACCGAGGAGACTGACCGTGTGGCTCGACCACTGCCGAACTGCCCTGTACCGCCTGTACGACGAGGCGGGCACGCTGCTGTACATCGGCATCAGCCACCAGCCCGAAGTTCGTTTCGAGCAGCACTCCAAGTCGAAGGAGTGGTGGCCGCACGTCGCTCGCCGAGAGGTGGAGTGGTTCGATAACCGACCGACCGCGGCCAAGGCTGAGGAAGAGGCGATCCGTTCCGAAGACCCCGAGCACAACGGGACGTACTCGCCGCGGCGCTCCCGTAAGAGCATCCGGCACGTCGTTGCCGCCGATGGCGTCGAGGAAATCTCCCTTACCCTGGCCCGCTCGAAGCTGACCAGCCTCGTTCGCAAAGCCGAGGCCGGCACCCCGGTAGCTCTCCTCAACTACGGGCGCCGCGACGCCGTCATCGTCTCCCCGGCCAAATATCAGGAGATCATGGAGAACCGGCGCATAGTCGAAGCCCTGCGTCGGCTGCCCGATCTGCTGGAGGCGGAGGGGAACGCTGACGCAAGGGAAACCGCCAGCGTCCTGCGCGAAGCCCTGGCGGTGGCCAAGCGGCGTGCTCTCGAGTCCGACGGCTGACATCCGGTCCTCCCTTCTCTCGGTCCCTCTGGGGCCCCGCGGTTGCGGGGCCCTTTGTCGTGCGGGTTAGCGACCGCCCTCGAGGGCCCGGCGGCTGATGGCGTCCAGTTCGAGAGCCGTCTGCACTCCGGACTGGGCT
Organism: Streptomyces sp. NPDC016640; assembly: GCF_043076215.1. Taxonomy (NCBI): domain Bacteria; kingdom Bacillati; phylum Actinomycetota; class Actinomycetes; order Kitasatosporales; family Streptomycetaceae; genus Streptomyces; species Streptomyces sp. NPDC016640. The sequence continues at coordinate 137,378 of NZ_JBIBRG010000004.1, read as the reverse complement.
TCGGCGAGCCGGTAGAGCTCCTGGGCGACGCGGCCGGCGAGGATCGGCAGGGCGTGCATGTGGATGTCGAAGCGGCGGCCGACGGGCCAGAACAGGTCGCGGTACTCCTTGCGTGGGGTGCCGGTGAGCTTGAGGACTCCGGCGTCGGTGAGGCGTTCGCGCATTTCGATGACGCCGTCGATGGGGAGTCCGTATCGCTGGCGCAGGTGTGCAGCCGCGGTGTCCCAGGGCAGGACGACGGGCTCGGGGAAGTTGCCGGGGACGGGTGGGCTGTAGTGGCCGTTCTGCCGCAGCGAGGGCAGTACCTCGTGGAAGATCCAGCGCTGGAAGCGGTCGACCTGGTCCCGAATGAAGTCGTCCTTGATCCGAGAGACCTGCCGCTGCCCGATCACGCGGTAGAAGCCAGGCTCGGTGAGGTGCCAAACCCGCTGGTTACCACCAAGGGTCCGCACTGGTGCGGACCCTTTTTCATCCTCTGGAACGGACCGCAGCATGTCGTGCGCGTCTTTGTACGCGAGTCCTCGGGCCAGCCCTGGCGCGAGGACGATGAAGGAGTTGTCCCGGGGTAGGACTTCGATGTCGAACTCGGCGTTGGTGAAGCGTTCGATGTTCACAGGGCTGATCTCCTAGGTGGCTGTGCACTCCGCCTGGCGGGGAGCTGTTGGGCGGGGCCGAACTCGGTCGGCCCCGCGGCTGATCAGGCGGCTTGCTGCTGCCGTTCCTTGCGTCGCTGGTTTTGTGTCCGTCCGCCCCAGACGCCGGGGATGGTGGTCCCGTCGTGGGCTTCGAGTGCGGTGGCGTGTGCGGCGCAGGCCGCGGTTACGGGGCAGCGGGCGCAGATTTTCGTGGCGGTGCGGCTGCCTCCGCCGGCGAGGTTGTCGACCCATGCGTCGGGGTCGGTTTGTGCGCAGAGGGCGGCGGACATCCAGGCGTAGCGGTCGGCGCTCATGCGGCGGCCTCCAGCTCCGACTGTTCTGCGGCCTGCTGCTTCCGGTCGCGTTTCTGGCCGGTGCGCCACTCGAGGACGATCTGCCGGACGGTGGAGATCGAGACCTCGTTGTTGAGGCGGTCGAGGATCTGCTCGGGGTCGTGGCCGCACCAGGCGAGGTGGATGATCTCTTCGCGGCGGAGCTGGCCACGCTCGTGGAAGTTGAGCTCCCGCAGGGCATCCGCCGGGTTGAAGGTGGGGTCGTCGAACGCTTCGTCGTCCCAGTAGGCGGTGCCCATCCATGCCTTGGAGGCGGCACGGTCGCGGGTGCGTTTGGCGATGTGGGGGGCGACGCCGTGCTGTTCTGGCTTGAGTCCTTCGAGCTCGCTGTACAGCTGGGTGACGTAGTCGGCGACCCAGCGGCGGACAACGAGGGTGTCGGGCTGGTTCTGCAGGTAGACGATGAACTGCTTGTGCTTGCCGCAGCGGCGGGCGAGTTGGGTGGCGGGCCATCCGTCGGCGGCGAGGGCGCGCAGGCGGCGGCTGGTGCCGATGCCGGGGATGTGGCTGCCTGAGCCGGGGAGGTCGGTTTCGCGTGGCTTCACGGCGAGGAGGCGGACCTCGGTGGCGCGGCGGATCTCGCCTTCCTGGCGGACGATCCGGTAAAGGACACTCTGGCTGATAAGGGCGTCGGTCATGATGTCGCGGTCGGGCATGCCGGCTGCGCGGAGGTGTTCGATGTGGCGAGCTGCGCGGTGGGGGGCGGTCATGTAGCCGCGTCCGGTGGCTCGCAGGTAGCGTCCGCGGCGGACGTCGGCGGTGACGGCGTCGAGGCATTTGCGGCACTTGCAGCCTCGGCGGTAGCGGCGGACGTCTCCGTGCTCGAAGGCTTCAGCGGGGATGGCGGGGCGTCCCATCAGGCGGCCCTCCGGAAGCTGCTGGTGCCGGTCCACTGCTTGCAGATGGAGCCGTGGACGGTGGCCCGCTTCGACCGGACGTAGCCAGCCTCCTGGATGACGCCGGCGCGGGCGGCGTTGTTGAACGCAGCTCCCCAGCGGGCTGGGTGGTCGGGTTCGTCGACGAGGCCTTCGGCGATGAGGTCGGCGGCCTGGAACGGGGTGCCGCGGCGGGCCATGAGCTCTATCGCGGCGCGGCAGGCGGTGGCCCAGTCGGGCGGGGTGTTCGCGGTGGCGCGGGCGATGCCGTCCTGCTTGGCAGTCTCGGCGGCGGCCGGGGAGATGGTGCCCTGCACCGGCTCGGGGAACTGGAGCTGCTGGGTCATGGCGTGTTCTCCTCGTCGGCGAAGAGGCTGGTCTGCTGCTTCATGCCGCCTCGGGCTTCCCACTGCGCGCGGTACTTCTCGCGCGGCTCCGAGCACTCCTGCCGGGCGTGGAAGACGGCGGAGTTGTCGGGAAGGTCGAACCGCCACAGGTTGGGGCCGGGGAAGCGGGTGGCCTGTTGGCGGCTGGTGATGAACTCGCCGCAACCGAGGCAGTGGCCGGGCGGGATGTCCATGAGGACGTCGGCGACTGCGGCCTGCTGGTCGGCGATGCGTTCGGCTTCCTCGTGGCGGCAGGGTGGGAGCTCGCCGCATGCCGCGCAGATCATGTAATGCTCGGGCAGGACGTCCCAGGAGTGGTTCGCCGGGCCGATCAGGTGAAGTGGCTTCTCGTGCGGCTTGCCGTCAGGCTGGAGGACGAACACGTAGGGCCGTCCGTCCCAGGTGGCCTTCTCGGGCCGCTCGCCGCGCCGCCCGTACCGCTCCCAGGCTTCGACGGCTGTGGCGAACCGCATCTCGTGCTTCTCGCCCCACAGGTCCAGCGGGCGCTCGGCGAGCTCGATGACGCGGTGGGGTTGCCGGTCCCAGACGACGAGGACGCCGGGCTTGAGCTGGACGTAGTTCGCGAGGATCCGCTTGTCGTGGATGCGCTGTTTCTGCCGTCGCATCGCGGAGGAGTGCTCGCCGATCCGGTTTACGGACGTGAGGGGCGGGTGCGTGCCGCCTCGCTTGTAGTGCTGGCGCGGGTACCAACGGGTCATGGCGTGGTTTCCTTGTCGGGTGAGGGGCCGGCCCGCATTGCCCGCGGGCCGGCCTTCGCGTGTGCGGGCTAGAAGGGGACTTCGTTGGTGGGGCCGCCGAGGGCCATCCGCTGCATGTGCCGGCCGATGTCGTCGATCAGGTCGATCTGCTCGCGCCGCAGTTCGTGGGCAAGACCACGGGCCCAGGTGCGGACCTCTTCGGACTTGCCGTCGAGGAGCGCTTCGGCGAGGTGGAGGGTGACGACGCTGGCCATGGCCTGGTCGCGGGTGACGCCGGGCCCCCACGGTTCGCGGGCGGCGGCCTTCTCCGCCTGAGCGAACGGGTCATCGGCGGCAGCCATGGCCCCGATCCAGCCGCGCTTGTCGTGCTCGTCTTCGTGGTTGCGTCCGCAGTCGCCGCGGCGGCGCTCGTCGGTGCTCATCAGGGAGCAGGGGAATCGGCCGGTGTCGAGGAGGTGCCGCAGGTCGCGGATGTTCCGCAGGTAGATGTGCCGGTAGTCGCTGTAGCGGCGGGCCAGGTCGTCGTCCGGGCCGCTGGCCTTGGGCTGGTAGGCGTCGGCGACCTCCTGCCAGCGCTCGATCAGCGTGTCGAGGAGCGAGCGGGACACGTTCTGCTGGACGGTCTTGGTCTGGTCGATGGTCATGGTTCGTGATCTCCTTGGATGGACCGGGGCCCCGGCTGCTTCGGACGGCCGGGGCCCCGGCTTGTGGATGTGGGCTACTTGGTGGGGGTGCCGGCCCACGGGTCGTCGTCCGGCGGGCCCTGCTTGCGTCCGCCGCTGCTCTTGCCGGTGATCTCGGCGCCGGTGATGCGGGCCTGCGGGAACGCCTCGTCGACGGCGATCTCGCGTCGCTGAATCGACTTGTGGGTGATGAGCAGCTGGGCGATGTCGGCGCCGTTCCACTGCTCTCGCGGCCGGCCGAGCTTCTGCTCCAGCCGGTCCGGGTTGACGCCAAGCTGCTGGAACACCTTCACGGCGCCGTCGATGCGCTCCGGCAGCGGCTTGCCGTCGCCCTTGGCAAGGGTCTCCCGGCAGAGTTCTTCGGCCTCGGCGATGAAGAAGTCCGGGATGACCGCGAAGATCGCCTCGCGGAGTCGGCGAGCACCGTTGTTCGCGTTGTTCTCGTAGATGTCTCGAAGGTCGATGAGTGCTTCAACCTTGCCCTTGGCGAACTTGGCGTGGGGGACGACGAAGGTGAGGACGTGCCGGGTGTTGGCTTCGACGTCCCACGCCCAGGCCTGCATCTCGGACTGGCGGTACTCGTCGTCACGGCGCATCTCGGAGACGCCGTACTGGATGTTTCCCCACGCCTGGGCGAGGGTCTTGGCGAGGTTGATGGTGGGGCCGGTGACCTTGCCGCCAGCTCGCGGGAAGTCGTAGAACGCCTTCTCGGCGAGGGCCATGGACCCGCAGGCGGCCTGCATGGCGGCGCGGGAGCGGCCGACGTCGCGGGGGAACTGGCGGGCGACGTAGATAGCGGCCTGGACTTCGGCGACGGCGCGGGACTGCTCGACGGCGGTGGACTGGCCGACACGGTCCGGTCCGGCAGCGGCGGGCATCTGAACGGGGAAGCTCACAGGTAGATCTCCTTCTCGCGGTTCTCGGCGTAGCCGGGAAGGGGCAGGTAGTTGGGGTTCTCGTCGGCGTAGCCGGGCCAGTGGCCGGTCGACATGCACTCGGCGAACTTCTCGATAGCGGCCTTGTTCTTGGCCCGGCCGATCTCGCGGGAGAAGAACTCGAAGCCGATGACGTTGACCAGGTAGGGCGGCTTCTTCTCCTGGACGACGAGGAGCATCTCGGTGTCGTCGCCGCCCATTCCGAGGGCTTGAGCGCCCTCCTCGTACCAAGGGGCCTGCTGGTTGTAGCCGTACTTGGCGATGGCCTTCTGCATCGCCTCTTCGCTGGCGTCGTCCGCGGTCTTGTAGTCGGGGATGATCAGCCGCCCGGAGTGGATGGAGGGCAGCCAGTCGAAGCGGACGCGGCGGCGGATGCCGGTGGGTCCGTCGATCCAGAACCCGGACTGCTCGGGCGCTCCGGTGGCGGGATCGAGCAGTGCGGCGGCGAGCGGGTGGCGTCGGATGGCCTCGGCCATGTCCTTCACCATCTGCATCTCGTGCCGCTTGAGGGGGATGCCGCCCTGCGCCCGGGCCTCGGCGACTTCCGTCTTGGCGTCTTTGGTGGTCCACGCGTCGTGATCGACGAGGATGAGCTTCGGGCCGCGGCCGAGGACGAGCTTGTGGGCGGCGTTGCCGTAGTCGAACGTCTTGGTCGGGGCCGGCGGGTTGTCCTGCTCGTAGCGGAACTTGGCGGGGCAGGACGGGGGCAGGAGCTTGCGGGCGCCGGACGAGGACAGGGATGTCCTGTCGGCGTGGTAGTCCTCGTTCGACAGGTCCGTGTGCAGGCCCAAGGCGGGCGCTTCGACGGCCGGCTCAGCGAAGGTGGTCATGCGGCACCGCCCTCTATGAGCGACGTGTAGTAGCAGTGGCCGGGCCGCTCGCTGTGGAGTTCGAGGAGGCCGTCGCGGTGCAGGGTGTCGAGGTGGCGGTGAGCCACGGCCCGATAGACGTTGGTACCGAGGGCGCGACGGAGGATGACCTTTGCCCGGCCCGGAGTCCACTCGCCGCCCTCGTTGGCGATGGCCTGGAGGAGTGCGAGTTCGGGACGGATGCGACCGCCGGGGTGTCGGTGGACCACCTTGGGGGTGAGCAGGTAGGCCCGCTGTCCGTCGACGGTGATGGGGAGGAGCTGGCCACGGCAGGCGAGGTCGCGCAGGTCTCGGCGTGCCGCGTTGCGCCCAATGCCGCTCCACGGAGTGATGCTGTAGAGGTCTTGGGCTTGGCGTGTGGTGACGGGCTGCTGTGGCTCGCGCTTGATGAGGGCGAGCAGGCTGTCGCGGCGCTCGGTGACGTCCAGGCCGCCCCGGGTCTCGACGGCGGCGGTCACTGCTGGTCTCCGTCGGCGCAGTCTTCGCAGAGTCCGTCGCGTGTGAAGGGTCCGGTGGTGTCGCCGCAGTTCCGGCAGCCGAGCGGGCCGGTGGCTTTTGTGGTGGTTTCGGTCTTCATGTGACTCTCCTGAGGGTGTGCTGATGGGTGGCCGCCAGCCCCGACCGGGGGGTGTGGGGCTGGCGGCTCGGGTGGCGGTCGTGGAGTGGGGGCCTCGACACGACCGCCGGCCTGTGGAGTTGTGGGTCAGGCGGCGTCGGCGAGGGCGACGATCCGGTTCTGGGCTTCGTTGAAGTCCTCGGTGTCGAGGCCCATCCACGGCACGCTGTGGGTCATTGCGGTGAGGATCTGCAGCGCGTTGAGACCGTCGGCCTTGTATTCGGCGGCTGCGGCCTCGATGTCGGCGTCGGTGTAGGTGCCGTTGCGGGTGACGTTGCCGGGCATGTAGGAGCTGCCGGGCTGTTCGCACCAGGCCCAGCTGAGCTTGGCGGTCAGGTCGCTGACGGTGTCGCCGGACAGGGCGGCCTGGATGGTTTCGGTGTCCTGCGTCCAGTCGATGCCGGACTGCACGAGGATCTCGGCGCCCTTGAAGGCGTCCTCGCGGCGCATCGCTTCGGCGATGGCGAGCCCGCCGTGGTGGCCGATCCGCCAGCGAGCCGCGCAGTTCAAGGACTGGTTGTCGGGCATGCGGAACACGACCAGTCCGGGTGCCGCCTCGATGGCGTCGCGGACGGTGTACCGCTGCTCTCCGTGGATGACCATGCGGTACTCGGTGGTCTCACCGATCATGGGAATTCCTCCGTGGGATGCTGGTGTCGGATCCCGCCCGATAGCCCCGGGCGGGGTTCTTTTTGGGCGCCGCCCGGCCGGCCTGGCTGCATCCGGCCTGGGCGGCGGTTCAGGCGGCGGCGAGTTGGGCCGCGGTGGGGATGGGCGTTTCGACGGTGTCGTCGGTGGCGACCTTGGCGAGCCGTTCGAGTTCGGCGATCCGCGAGTCGCGTTCCATGAGCTGGGCGGTCTGCCGGGCGACGAGCTGTTCGGCCATCACCCGCTGCCCGTCGGCGATGTCGGCCTGCGCCTGCAACGCGCGGCAGCGGGCGGTGACGGCCATGAGGCGGCGCCGGTACCAGGCGAGGTCGTCGTGGGCGTCAGTCAGCCTCTGCCGGAGTCGGATGTTGTCTTCGCCGGCTCGTCGCTTGCCCTTGCCGTGGATCACGCCGTGTCCCGGAGTGCGTCGGCGGTGTCGCGGAGCAGGGCCAACGCGGTCGTCTTGCTGCTGCCCGGGTAGTCGCACCAAGCCGCGAGGGACGGGGCGTCGACCCGGGCGGCGAGGGCCTGTTCGGCGGCCCAGGTGAGCGGGTCGCCGCCGACGTGCCGCGGGGTGCCGTGCACGGCGACGTTGATCGCGCCGATGAGGTCCACGCTGCACTTGTCGAGCGGCAGCCCAGTCGACGCCTGGCGGGTGTCGTACAGGTACTTCTTGCAGTAGCCGACCGTGCTGATGTGGTCGTGCGCGAGGTCGAGGACGGCGGCTATGTCGGTCGCCGCAGGCGCGGTCACGGTGCTCACTGGTTCTCCTTGCGGTCGATCCAGGCGAAGAACTGCTCGATGGCGAAGATCACGGGGATCGGGGCGAGGAGGATGAGCGGCGCGAGGACGGTCATCGGGTCACCACCGTCAGCAGGACTCGCCGGTAGAGGGCGGCGGTCGCCTTGCGCGGGGTCGGGATGAGCGGGCCGTGCCACGCGTACACGTCCGGCAGGGAGACGACCGGGCCCTCCGGCATGGAGCAGCCGTGGGGCACAGACCCCATGAGCGGTTCGCCAGCGTCGTTGTACTGGCCGATGAACTGCCATTCGGTGCCGGTGACGTCGAGGTGCGGGACGTCCAGGTCGAAGGTGGTGCCGTCATGCGTGTAGGTGTTCATGAGGCCGTCTCCTGTTCGTGCATGCGCAGCCACTGCCGGCGCTGCTCGTAGTGGGCGTGGACCTTGGCGATCCGGTCGACGTACTCGCCGGTCGTCCACGGCTTCACGCCGCGGGCCCGGCGGGCGAACTCGGCTTCGACGCGGGCTAAGGCGTCCTGTTCCAGGTCGGCGAGCGGACGGGGCTCGGTCGCGGTCGCCATGTCAGGCCGCCTCTCGGAGCGTCTGCCGCTTCGTCCAGGCGGCGAGCTGGGCGATCGCCTCCTGCAGCTGGGTGAGCGTGTCGGCCGGGGTGCGGGTGACGCTTACGACAACCGTCTGGCTGCCCTCGCCGAACACGAGCCGGGCGAACGGCCGGCCGTCCTCGTCTCGGCCGTAAGTGGCGGCGACCGGACCGTCACCCAGGTCGAGGGCTATCGGGCCGTACAACTGGGCACTCATCACGCCTCCTTCGGCGCAGGGTTGGTCTGGTCGGTGGGGGCGAGGAAGTTCCGCAGTCGCTCGGCGGACCGTTCCGCGCGCTGCTCGCGCTGTCGATCGACGAGATCGGCGACCTTCTGTTGCAGCGTCGGCAGCGGCACGTCCAGGTCGGAGATCGGGCGGGTCATCACCAGCACCTGCCGATCTCCCGCAGGGAGCCGGTCTCGTCGGCGACGTCCCTGACGTCCTGTTCGACGGCCACTTCGGGCTGCACGGGCACGACCCACTCGGTGCCCTCGTCGTGGCAGACGGAGATCCAGCCGTTGCCCTTGCCGTCCACGTAGATGCGGCGGCGATTGTCGTTCGGGTCCTCGGGGCGCTCGCCGCTGGCGGCGGCACGAACCTGCTCGACCCACTCGGGCACCGGGAGCGGGTTCTCCCAGCGGGTGGCCTGCTTCTCCGCCTCGTCGCACAGGTCGCGCACGGCGTCCAGGCAACGGGACAGGTACTCCATTTCCTCGGCGACGGTCGGCTCCTTGCCGACGTACTTCGCCAGTTCCGCCTTGAGCCGCTGGATCTCCGCCAGCAGGGCGGGGACGTCCTCCCCGAGGACCGTCTCTGCGTTCTCCAGGGCCCGCTGTCCGTCCACCGGGGCGAACTTGTCGAGCCATGCGGTCAGGGCGGCGGCACGCTCCGGAGTACGGGCCGCGATCCCCGCGAGCCGCTCGTCAGTCAGCGGCTGCGGCTGGTCGCCGACCGGCACCGGCAGGGCAGGCGTCGCGGCCACAGCGGCGGCGGCCACAGCCTTCCGCGCCTCCGCGAACTGCTCCTCCGACACCGGGTCCACGTGGGTGAGGCAGATGTACGAGCCCTCCCCCTCGACCCAGACCACGGGATGACCGCTGGCCGACACCTGGGCTGCGGTGCGGGTACGGGTGACCAGCCGGCGGGCGTCAGAGGCGTCCTCCGGCCGGAAACCGGGGTAGGCGAACACCGGCGTGCCGACCGGGTACAGCGCATTCCACTGCTCGGCGTTCACGCAGCACCCCCGACCACGGAGGCGAGCGCATCGGCCCACGCTGCGTCATTGCTGACTCCGACGTAGCGCGCCTCCACCCGGACACCGAACTCGCCTTGGACAGCCCGCGCCTCGAACGAACCAGCCGGATCGTAAGCCGACCGCTGCTGCGCCGACCGCGCCCCGAACCTGGCGTTGCGGATACCCCAAACCATCCCGTAAGCGGTCTGCCCGGAGTTGTAGTCGCCGACCGGCAGCCACTCACCCGGGCTGGCCTGGCAAGCCGCGGCAACGGCGAAGTGGTTCACACGACGGGCACGCATCATGCCGCCACCCCCGCCTTCGGGGTGGCCAGCGACTGCAGCCCGTACTTGCGGACCTTGTCGTAGCGGGCGATACCCCAGACGATCGCCTGGCAGGCCCACAGGAACCACCAGTCGAAGTCCTGGAGCTGCATCTCACCCATGTCGGAGAAGGTGAAGGTCAGGTCACGCACCGGGGCCGCATGCTTGTCGCCAGCCTCCCGGCGGTGACCACGCGCCTTCACTGCAGCGACCGCGTAGGAGTCGCACTCGAACTCCCAGTTGCACTCGCTGCACTTGGCCAGGTACGCCTCGCCGAACCGGAACTCGGAGAGGGCTCGGCGGGCCTCTTCCTCGTACTCGCAGTTGAACTCGGACTCGACGTGCTCGGCCCAAGCTGCTGCGATGCCGGGATAGTCCTCCTCGACGGCCGTGAGGGTCTCGGCCACTTCCTCCTCGAACAGCTTCTCGCTGTAGGAGGTGGCGGCCTCACGCCCGCTGGTCAGCTTCTCCGACCAGTAGCCGGGGTTGATGTGCAGCGAGCCGTCGCGGTAGATCCCGGAGCGGAAGAACTGGAACATGTCCGTGGCGCAGCGGAAGACGTAGCTGTTGCCGTCCCCAGAGAACACGAGCTGCTGCGGCGTGGTGATCAGCTCGAACCAGTAGTAGCCGTGCGTCGGCTCACGGAAGACTAGGTGCCGGTACACGCCGTCGTCGTGCAGCACGACCATCTCGTGGCTGACGACGTCGCAGGCGAAGCGGGTGGCGATCTCGGGGTAGTCGCTCATGCCGCACCGCCGTCGACCGCGAGCTGCGTGACGAGCGGGTACGGCACCAGGGAGACCCAGTCGCATCCGCCGTGAGCGTGGACGGCGCCGGTCTCGTCCTGCCATGCCCCGTCGAGGTCGAACGGGATGCTGCAGGCGGCCTCGGCGAACGGACCCTTGGCGATGCTCTTCGAGGCGTAGACGCCGAGAACGTCGCCGCCCTCGTGATCCTCACCCTTGGAGAGGACCCAGACGACCGGGCCGGTCGCCTGCTGGATCTGGGATGATGGCTTCACGTGAAGCCCCTTTCGGTTCGACAGGTTCGGTAGGGGTGGATCGCGAGGTCGTCCCGTAGGCGCGGGGCGGCCTCTTTGCTTGCCGATCAGGCGGCGCGGGCCGGCTTTAGGCGGCGTTGGCGTACTTGTTGGGCAGGTACTCGCCCTGTGCCTGGATCTGCCGGATGTGGGCGGCCGTCAGCCGCGGCGACTTGCCGACGCGGGTGTACGGGATCCGGCCTTCGTAGATGGCTTCGAGGACCCAGTTCTCGTTCTTGCCGAGCATCTCGGCGGCCTGCGCGGGAGTGAAGCAGCGCAGTTCCAGGTCGGCGGCCGTGTGCATGGCGGCGAGCTGTTCGACCACTTCGGCGAGGCGGAGGATGAGAGTGCTCTCGTCGGCCGCCGGCCGGTCAGTGGGGGTGTTCCGGGTGGGGGGAGCCAGGTCGGTCCTGGTCACGAGGTCTCTCCTTGTGGTCATGAGTGATGGCGTCGATTGGCACGTTCAGGCGCTTGGCGTAGAGGCGGAGGGTCCGGTCACTCGCTCCCTGCTTGTTGCGTTCGACTCGGGAGAGGTAGCCGGGGTCTCTGCCTATGTCCTTCGCGAGCTGCTGAAGGCTGATCCCCTGCGCCTCGCGGATGGCCTTCATTGCGGCTCCGTTGGGTCTCACAACACCCAACGTAGACCCAAAGAAGCGACGAACGCAAGGCGTTGTTCTGGGTTGCTTGGGTGTTTCTCTGGTTTCTTTGGGTGTCACGGAAGGCATTGGGGCTTGATCGATGGCCAGAGGCACACGGCGCGCACAGGCGTACTCACGGGACGCAGGCGCAACGGGGAGCTAACGAAGCAACAAAGAAGGCGCCTTCAAGACCGATCAATCCTGGTCAATTAGGGGATTCGCTAGGTGCGTGTTGCCAAACCGTGCGGCATGATGACCGCCATGACAGAGGACCGGACCAAGCTGCATTGGCCAAAGCTCGCAACCGCCATCCGGGCGGCCCGCGAAGCACGCCGCCTTACGCAGCTCGCCCTCGCCGAACTCGCCGGCATCAGCGAAGGCAGCGTCCAGAACCTTGAGGACATCAGCCGCCGGCCGGGGCGCATCCCCCCCTCGCTCGCTAAAGTCGAACCGCACCTTGGCTGGGCAGAAGGATCCGGACTCGCTATCCTCCGCGGCGGCGAACCCACGCCGGCCCCTGTCGTCCACGATGCCTCCGCCAGCCTTCACGGCGGTCCGGACAGGCTGCGCGGAAAACTGCCCCTGCGGATCGTGGACGAGCTGGAGAGCGACGACCCCCTCCTCGACTCTCAGGTCATCCAGCTTCCCGGCACCCAAGGGGCGCGCATGACCGTCGTTGTGCACGGGACACCCGACGCCACGCCTGAGCAGATCCAAGAGGCACTTCTGGCCTGGCGAAAGGCCGAGCGCAACTTGCGACGGCTGTCCGACGACGACGGCGACGAGCCACAGGCAGCGAACGGGGCGTAACTTCCCGCACACCGATCACGCACATCCCCTCCCCGTTCTGTCCGAAGTGTGGTCTCATATCGGGACCACAAAGGGGGGCGCCCGCAGTGGCCATGGTCTTGGGGGACCTATGTCTGTGCGGGTTTCTGTAGTGACGGGTATGCCGTGCAACGTCAAAGTCTGGGTTGAGGACTGCGACGACGGCCACTTCAACGTCTACGTCGACGCCGAGTTGATATCCGAGCCGGGCGCTCGCGCCCTGCAGATGATCCTCAACACCACCGCCGCTGGCTGGAGCCGGCTCGACGAGGCCACCGTGTACGCCACACTTCGAGCAGTCACAGGCTGATCAGAGCTGCCTGCACGGCGAGGTGAACCATGGCGTATGGAGAGAAGCGCACCTACGACAAGCGTGCGCGTAAGTGGCGCTACCGCGGCCGGTACAAGCTCCCCAACGGCAAGTGGGGCTCGGTCAGCAAGGACGAGCACGGGCAGCCGTTCTACACGGAACGGGCCGCCGAGCAGTACGCGCATGGCCTTGAGGTCGACGTGCGGCGCAAGCAGTTCATCAACCCACGCGACGGACGGATCACCGTCGAGGAATGGGCGGAGAAGTGGCTGCCGTCCATCGACGTCGGCCCGCTCAGCGAGAAGGAGTACCGGCTCCGCCTGAAGAACCAGATCCTGCCTGAGTGGGGCGAGACAGCTGTCGGTGACCTGTCCCCCACCGGCATCGCCGCATGGGAGAAGGGACTGCGGCAGCGTCTGTCGAAGAACTACGCCGACAACGTCATGAGCGTCTTCCGCACCATGCTGGACGACGCGGTCGCCGAAAAGCTGCGCGGCGACAACCCAGTAGCGGCGCGGAAGTCCGGCCGCCGCGGCCGGTACAAGCCCAAGCCGAAGGATGAGAAGGTCATCGCCACCCCCCGCCAGGTGCTGCTGATCGCCCGGAACGCGCTGGAGATGCGAGGGCTGAACGAATACGCGATCGTCCTCGCCTCCGCCTATACGGGCCTGCGGATCGGGGAGCTGGCCGGCGTGCACCGCGACCAGCTGGCGCTGAAGGACGGCGGGGAGGGGGCGCGGCTGCACTCGGTGCAGCAGTCCCAGTACGTCGACGGGGAGTTCACAGAGATCGGCAACAAGTACGACTCGGGCCGCGGGTTGATCCTGCCGCCGTTCCTCGCGGAACTGCTGCAGGAGCTGCTCGACTCGCGGCCCGGCAGCGAGTGGGCGTTCACCGCACCGAAGGGCGGCCGGCTGCTGCGGGGCGGGGACTGGTACACCGAGACGTGGCAGCCGATGGTGTTGGGCCGGGCGCCACGCGGTGTGGTGCGCGGCGCGAAGGCGCGGGTCGGTATCCGTCCGGTGCTAGGTGTGGAGGGACTGACGCCGCACGGGTTGCGGCACTCTCACAAGGTCTGGCTGGATGAGGGGAACCATCCTAGAGTTGCTGTTGAGGCGCGGATGGGGCATGTGCTCCAGGGCGTCGAGGGCACGTACTCGCATGTGACGTTGGCGATGGAGTTGGCGATCGCCGAGTACCTCCAGAAGTTGTGGGAGGACTCGTTGAGGGTCGTCGTGGACCGCCGCGAGTTCGGCTCGTATCCCCCGCTGAAGCCGTCCCGTAAGAGACGATCTCCCAACCGTCTCCCAAACCCGGTTTGATTTCCCTGATAGCGCACGAAGGCGGCCCCTCCCCGTGTCGGGAGGGGCCGCTTTCGCCATGTTGATCTACGCGTGTCCTGCTGCCGGAATGGCGTCAGCGGATGGGCATGCCCGACAGGGTGCGGGCGATCACCAGGCGCTGGATCTCGCTCGTGCCCTCGAAGATGGTGTAGATCGCGGCGTCCCGGTGCATCCGCTCGACCGGGTACTCGCGCGTGTAGCCGTTGCCGCCGAGTATCTGTATCGCCTGGGCGGTGACCTTCTTGGCCGTCTCGCTGGCGAACAGCTTGGACATCGAGCCCTCGGCGGCCGTGAACGGCTTGCCGTTGATCGCCATCCAGGAGGCGCGCCACACCAGCAGGCGGGCGGCGTCGATCTGGGTGCGCATGTCGGCGAGCTGGAAGGCCACGCCCTGGTTGTCGATGATCGGGCGGCCGAACTGCTCGCGCGTCGAGGCGTACTCCAGGGCGACCTCGTACGCCGCGCGGGCGGTGCCGACCGCCATGGCGCCGACGGCGGGGCGGGACGCCTCGAAGGTGGCCATGGCGGCGTTCTTGACGCGCTCCCCGCCCTTCCTGGCCCGCTCCCGGGCGCGGGCGAGGCGCTCGTCCAGCTTCTCCTTGCCGCCCAGCAGGCAGGAGCCGGGGACCCGGACGTCGTCCAGGACGACCTCGGCGGTGTGGGAGGCGCGGATGCCGTGCTTCTTGAACTTCTGGCCCTGGGAGAGCCCGGGGGTGCCCGGCGGGACGATGAAGGAGGCGTGGCCCTTGGAGCCGAGGTCGGGGTCGACGACCGCGACCACGACGTGGACGTTGGCGATGCCGCCGTTGGTCGCCCAGGTCTTGGTGCCGTTGATCACCCACTCGTCCTTGGCCTCGTCGTACACCGCGCGGGTGCGCAGGGAGGCCACGTCGGAGCCGGCGTCGGGCTCGGAGGAGCAGAAGGCGGCGACCTTGACGTCGCTCGCGTCGCCGTACATCTGGGGGATCCAGGTGCCGATCTGCTCCTCGGTCCCGTTGGCGAGGACGCCGACGGCGGCGAGGCCCGTGCCGACGATCGACAGGGCGATGCCCGCGTCGCCCCAGAACAGCTCCTCCATGGCCATCGGGATGCCGAGGCCGGTCGCGTCGAAGTACTGCTGGGCGTAGAAGTCCAGGGAGTAGATGCCGACCTTGGCGGCCTCCTGGATGACCGGCCAGGGAGTCTCCTCACGCTCGTCCCATTCGGCGGCCGCGGGGCGGATCACATCGGCGGCGAAGCCGTGCAGCCAGTCCCTGACCTCCTTCTGTTCGTCGTTGAGCTCCATGGTGAACTCGGCCATGTCCCCTCCAGCGGCGGCGCACGTGCATGTTACTTGCGGTAACCAGAGTGTGTTACCGCCGGGTAGGAAAAGTCAACCGCCCGAAGCCGGTCGGTATCCCGTTCGATGACCGGGGCGCCTTCAGTGTTAGTTTGCGCAGGCGTCACCGAATCAGCACGGGTGGGGAGAGCTCATGGACACCACACAGCGGACCGATCAGCAACGGTCCGCCGACCGACGCCGACGCGAGCTGCTGGAGGCCGCCGACCGAGTGGTGCTGCGTGACGGCCCCGGGGCCTCGATGAACGCGATCGCCGCCGAGGCCGGCATCACCAAGCCGATCCTCTACCGGCACTTCGGTGACAAGGGAGGACTCTACGCCGCCCTGGCCAAGCGGCACACCGACGCGTTGCTGGATTCGCTGCGCGCCGCGCTGGACGCCCCGGCGGACCGGCGCGAGCGGGTCGAGGCCACCCTGGACACCTATCTCTCGGCGATCGAGGCGCGCCCCCAGGTGTACCGGTTCCTGATGCACCCGTCGGAGGGGTCGCCGGGCGACCAGGGCTTCGACGTCGGCAAGCACTCGGCACCGCTGCTGCGCCGCATGGGTGAGGAACTGGCCCAGGTGATCGGGGACCGGCTGGACCTCGGACCGGACGGCCGGCAGCTGGCCCGGGTGTGGGGGCACGGCATCGTCGGCATGATGCACGCGGCCGGTGACTGGTGGCTCGGTGAACGGCCCTGCCCGCGGTCCGAGTTGGTGCGCAGCCTGGCCGACCTGCTGTGGGGGCGGCTGGCGGCGGCGGGCGACAAGGCCGGCGGGCCGGGGTTCTGAGCGCTCAGTCCGGCCGGTTCCAGGGGGCACGGCCCACCTGACGCAGGAGCCGGCGGTGCCGCCACCCCGTCAGCCGGTCGGCGTAGACCCGGCCCTCCAGATGGTCGCACTCGTGCTGCAGGCACCGGGCGAAGAAGCCGGTGCCGTGGACGGTGACCGGGTCGCCGGTCACCGTGACGCCCTCGACGACCGCGTGGTCGTGGCGCTCCGTGCCCGCCTCCAGGCCGGGCAGGGACAGACAGCCCTCCGGGCCGCGCAGCACCACCCCGTCCGTCTCCACGAGCCGGGGGTTCACCACATGGCCCCGGTGCCGGACGTCCTCGTCGTCCGGGCAGTCGTACACGAACACCCTGAGCGGCTCGCCCACCTGGTTCGCGGCCAGGCCCACTCCCTGGGCCGCGTACATCGTCGCGAACAAGTCCTCCACCAGACGGGCGAGTTCGGGACCGAAGCCGGTGACCTCCCGGCAGGGCGCGTGCAGCACCGGGTCGCCGAGCAGGGTGAGGGGCCGCACGCGTCCGTGGACGCCGGGGATGGAGCCGTGTCGCATGGCGGCAAGAGTACGGTCCTTGCAGCAGCACCCGTCTCACGATGGTGCCGCGGTTCTGGAGTGCGAACGGATCTCGATAGGCTGAGGTCCACACCACGTGGCCGTCAGGCACAGCCGCGGCGCGTACGCAAGGAGGATCGAGAACTGATGGCAGGCAACTCGGACCCGCTCACGCCGCGGGCCAAGCTGGCCGTGACCGCCGGCAAGGCGGTCGCGGCGGCATCCCGCGCCGCCGGGCGCGGCAGCGGTTCGGTGATCGGCGGCCGGGTGGCACTCAAGCTCGACCCCGATCTCCTCGCCCGGCTCGCGCAGAACCTGGACTGCGTCCTGGTCTCGGCGACCAACGGCAAGACCACCACCACCCGGCTCATCGCCGAGGCGCTGCGGGCCGCGGGTCCCGTCGTCTCCAACGCGCTCGGCGCCAACATGCCGGCCGGCATCACCTCGGCCCTCGCGGGCGGCTCGGACGCGAAGTTCGGCGTCATCGAGGTCGACGAGAAGTACCTGGCGGGCGTCGCCCGGGACACCGACCCGAAGTGCATCGCCCTGCTCAACCTCTCCCGCGACCAGCTCGACCGCGCCGCCGAGACCCGCATGCTCGCGGAGAACTGGCGCGAGGGCCTGGCCGGCTCCAAGGCGGTCGTCGTCGCCAACGCCGACGACCCGCTGGTGGTGTGGGCCGCGTCCTCCTCCCCCAACGTGATCTGGGTCGCCGCCGGGCAGATGTGGAAGGACGACGCCTGGTCCTGCCCGTCCTGCGGCGGCGTGATGCAGCGCCCGGGCGACGACTGGTTCTGCGGGGAGTGCGGCTTCCGCCGGCCGACCCCCAGCTGGGCGCTCTCCGGCGACCACGTCCTCGACCCGCACGGCTCCGCCTGGCCGATCCACCTCCAGCTGCCGGGCCGCGCCAACAAGGCCAACGCCGCGAGCTCCGCGGCCGTCGCCGCCGTCTTCGGGGTGCCGCCACAGGTCGCCCTGGAGCGCATGTACCAGGTGCAGGCCGTGGCCGGCCGCTACGACGTCGTGCAGTTCGAGGGCCGTGACCTGCGTCTGCTGCTCGCCAAGAACCCCGCGGGCTGGCTCGAGACGTTCTCGCTGATCGACCCGCCGCCCACGCCCGTGATCCTGTCGGTGAACGCGCGCTCCGCCGACGGCACCGACACCTCCTGGCTGTGGGACGTCGACTACACCCGGCTGACCGGCCACCCGATCTGCGTCGTCGGCGACCGGAAGCTGGACCTCGCGGTGCGCCTGGAGGTCGCCGACCAGCAGTTCCAGGTCTGCGACAATCTCGACCAGGCGGTCCAGATGTGTCCGCCGGGCCGGATCGAGGTCATCGCCAACTACACCGCGTTCCAGGACCTGCGCCGCCGCGTCGGCAACTGACCACCACACCTCAGGGACTTGAAGTGAGCGACAACCAGCTGCGGATCGTCTGGATCTACCCGGACCTGCTCAGCACGTACGGCGATCAGGGCAACGTCCTCGTCGTGGAGCGCCGGGCCCGGCAGCGCGGCCTGGACGTGGCCCGGCTCGACGTGCGCAGCGACCAGCCGATCCCGACCTCGGGCGACATCTACCTGATCGGCGGCGGCGAGGACCGTCCGCAGCGGCTGGCCGCCGAGCGGCTGCGCCGGGACGCCGGTCTGCACCGGGCGGTGGAGAACGGCGCCATCGTGTTCTCGGTGTGCGCCGGCTACCAGATCCTCGGCCACGAGTTCATCAACGACCTCGGCCAGCGCGAGCCCGGCCTCGGTCTGCTCGACGTCGTCTCGGTGCGCGGTGAGGGCGAGCGGTGCGTGGGCGACGTGCTGGCGGACATCAACCCACGGCTGGGGCTGCCCCCGCTGACCGGGTTCGAGAACCACCAGGGCGTCACCCACCTGGGCCCGACGGCCCGTCCGCTCGCCCAGGTGCGCTTCGGCAACGGCAACGGCACCGGGGACGGCACCGAGGGCGCGTTCAACGACACCGTCTTCGGCACGTACATGCACGGTCCCGTGCTCGCCCGCAACCCGCTGATCGCGGACCTGCTGCTGAAGCTGGCGCTCGACGTCAACGCGCTGCCGCCGACCGACGACCGCTGGTACGAGGCGCTGCGGGGCGAGCGGATCGCGGCGGCGCAGCAGCCGGCGTGAGGCGTGCCCGACACGGCGGACACGGGGGTGCCGAACCCGCGGGAAACCCGGCCGCCGGACGGGCGTAACCGGCCCGTCTGACGGCTGCTCCGCACAGGTGAGCGGGGTCGTCCAGCAGGCGGACGCGGGGTGCGATCGCGCCCCCGGATGCCGCTAGGGTGGCGGGGATCGAGCCGGACAGCGAGGTCCGGTCCCGGCCCACTTCGAGAAGGTTGCTTCGGGCTATGCGCATTGGTGTCCTCACCTCCGGCGGCGACTGTCCCGGCCTGAACGCCGTCATCCGGTCCGTCGTGCACCGTGCCGTCGTCGACCACGGCGACGAGGTCATCGGCTTCCGGGACGGGTGGAAGGGCCTGCTGGAGTGCGACTACCTCAAGCTCGACCTCGACGCGGTGAGCGGCATCCTCGCCCGGGGCGGCACCATCCTCGGCTCCTCCCGGGTACGCCCCGAGCATCTGCGGGACGGTGTGGAGCGGGCCAAGGGGCACGTGGCGGACCTCGGCATCGACGCGATCATCCCGATCGGCGGTGAGGGCACGCTGAAGGCGGCCCGGCTGCTGTCGGACAGCGGTCTGCCGATAGTCGGCGTTCCGAAGACCATCGACAACGACATCGCGGTGACCGACGTCACCTTCGGATTCGACACGGCCGTCGGCGTGGCGACCGAGGCCCTGGACCGGCTGAAGACGACCGCCGAGTCCCACCAGCGGGTGCTGATCGTGGAGGTCATGGGCCGTCACACCGGCTGGATCGCGCTGCACTCCGGCATGGCGGCCGGCGCGCACGCCGTCGTCGTGCCCGAACGGCCCTTCGACATCGACGAGCTGACCGCGAAGGTCGGCGAGCGGTTCTCGGCGGGCAAGCGGTTCGCGATCGTGGTGGCCGCGGAGGGCGCCAAGCCGAGGGCCGGCACGATGGACTTCGACGAGGGCGACAAGGACGTCTACGGCCACGAGCGGTTCGCCGGCATCGCCCGCCAGCTCTCCCTGGAGCTGGAGGCGCGCCTCGGCAAGGAGGCCCGGCCGGTGATCCTCGGACACATCCAGCGCGGCGGGACGCCGACGGCGTACGACAGGGTGCTGGCGACGCGCTTCGGCTGGCACGCGGTGGAGGCGGTGCACCGCGGCGAGTTCGGGAAGATGACGGCGCTGCGCGGGACCGAGATCGTGATGGTGTCGCTGGCCGAGGCCGTGGAGACGCTGAAGACGGTGCCGGACGCCCGGTACGCGGAGGCGGAGTGCGTTCTGTGAGGTCGTGGTAGTGCGCCGCCCGCAGCAGGGCGTTCATCGCCCCCGGTGACATCCGTCGCCGGGGGCGGTTCTAGTCTGGTGCGGACAGACTGCGTACAACCCCCACGAAACAGGAGCCGGCGGATGGATCACAGCGGGCACGGCATGACCATGGATCTGCCGCCGTTCACGCTGGGGCGAGGGCTCGCGTGGTCGGCGGACCCGTTCTTCCTGATCGCCTGCCTGCTGGGGCTGGCCCTGTACGGCTGGGGTGTGGCGCGCCTGGTGCGGCGCGGCGACCGGTGGCCGGTCGGCAGGACCGTCGCGTTCGCGGCCGGCGTGCTGAGCATCGGGCTCATGATGTGCACCGGGCTGAACGACTACGGCATGGTCATGTTCAGCGTGCACATGGTGCAGCACATGGTGATCAGCATGGTGTCGCCGATCCTGATCCTGCTCGGCGCCCCGATCACCCTGGCCCTGCGCGCGCTGCCGCCGGCCGGGCGGGGCCGCAGGGGACCGCGCGAGCTGCTGCTGATGCTGCTGCACAGCCGCTACATGCGGGTCGTCACCCACCCGGTGTTCACCATTCCGATGTTCATCGCGAGCCTGTACGGGCTGTACTTCACCCCGCTGTTCGACTTCCTGATGGGCTCGACGGCGGGGCACATCGCGATGATGGTGCACTTCCTCGCCGTCGGCCTGATCTTCTTCTGGCCCATCATGGGCGTGGACCCGGGTCCGCACCGGCCGGGGTACCTCATGCGGATGCTGGAACTGTTCGCGGGCATGCCGTTCCACGCGTTCTTCGGCATCGCGCTGATGATGGCGTCGGCCCCGATGGTCACGACGTTCGGGAACCCGCCCGCCTCCCTGGGGATCGAGGCGCTGTCGGACCAGAACGCGGCCGGCGGGATCGCCTGGGCGTTCAGCGAGGTCCCCTCCGTCCTGGTGCTGCTCGCGCTGCTGTTCCAGTGGTACGCCTCGGACCAGCGGCAGGCCAGGCGCAAGGACCGCGCCGCCGACCGGGACGGGGACCAGGAACTCGAGGCGTACAACGCCTATCTGGCCTCACTGCACGCACGCGGGAACTGAATTCACTGTTTCCCGACTCCCCTTGAACGGGCAATTTCCTCCAGTAGCATGATGCGTCAGGGGGACCGCCGGGGGGAGCGGTGATGAAACGTCGCGCGTTCACGCACAGGGCAGGAAAAGCAGTGATCCGTAAGATCGCCGTCCTGTCATTGCTGTTTCTGCTCGTCAGCGGGTGCGAATCGGCCACACCTTTGTTCGACGTGAAGGCGGTCGCCGCGGGGGCCGCCTCTCTCGCGCCGTTCTTCGACGAGGGCAGCGGCCTCGGCCGGGATGCCGCCGTGCGGTCGCGGCCCGCCCACGGCGGCCTGCAGCAGGGGGACGTCCCCGGCCTGTACGGCGGCACCGGTGAGGCCGTGATCTGCGACGTCGAGCGGCTGAAGCGGTATCTCACCGAGCCGCGCAACGACCGCAAGGCACGGGCCTGGGCCGAGGCGCTCGATCTCCGTACGGCTGGGATACCGGAGTATCTGGACCGGCTCACACCCGTTCTCCTGCGTCACGACACGCTCGTGAGGAATCACGACTACAAAAAGGGAAAGGCTGTTCCCTTCAATGCGCTGTTGCAGGCCGGAATCGCCGTTCTGGTCGATGAGCGGGGACTGCCGGCGGTGAAGTGTTCGTGCGGTAATCCCCTGCGGCCCTTCGAGGGCGACAGGAGCAGGATTTCCGTCACGTTCGACGACCGGAACGAGAAGTGGAAGGGATACGACCGTTCCGAGGTCGTGGTCGTGCGGCCCGCGTCCCACAGACTGGAGCGGATCGCCCTCGTCGACGTCCGGAATCCCGACCGGGGCATCGAGCGGCCCGTGGGGACCACGGGCGAGGACGACTCCGCCTTCGACACGCGCGAGCGCCGGGCGGTGCCGTCGCTGACCGGCACCACGTTCGGTGAGGCGAGCAGGCGGCTGGCCGGGCGGGGACTGGCGGCCGCCCACGACGGCGGGGACGTGCCGCCGGAGGGCGCGCGGGTCACGGCGTCCGACCCGGCGGCCGGGACCGAACTGCGGTTCGGGGCGTACGTCACGCTGAGCGTGACGGAGGACCCGGACGAGGGGGCCTCCCGTGGTGGGGCCACTCCCCCGGACGCGGGACCGCCGGCGACGACGCGGGATCCCCGGTCGCCGTCGGCACCGTCCTCACCGCCCCCGTCGCCGTCCGGGCCGACGGGATCCGAGCGGCCGGGGTCGCCGGACGGCACCCCGCCGCCCGGCTCCACGCCGCCGTCCCCGCCGGACACCGGGTCCGGCTCCGGAGCGGCGTCGCCCCCGAAGGAGGGCCCACCACCGCCTCCGGCACACTCCGAGGATCCCGGAACCGGCTCCGCGCCCCCTTCGACGGGCCCCGGAGCGCCCGGGACCGGTACTTCTCCGCCCGGCCCGGCCGAGCCGCCCCCGAGGACCACCGCCTCCTCACCGCCGCCCGGCGACCCGGTCACCGGCCCCGCGCCGCCGCCGGCCGGCCAGCCCCCGAGCAGCCCGCCGGGCGGCACCACCGCCCCGGTCACCGGCGCTCCCGCCACCACCGAAGCACCCACCGCGAGCGCCCCCGCCGAGCGCCCCCGCCGAACCCCGGAGTGACCCGATGCCCTCAGGATCACCGACGTCGGGAGTGGGCCGGGTCGTCGCCGGCCGTTATCTGCTGCTGCACCGGCTCGGCAGTGGCGGCATGGGGCACGTCTGGCTCGCCCACGACCAGCGGCTCGCGTGCGAGGTCGCCCTGAAGGAGGTCGCGTTCGGCGATCCGGCCGAGCCCGGCCAGGAGCGGGACGCCCGGGTCGCCCGGGCGCGCGCGGAGGCCCGGCACGCGGCCGGTCTGCGCGGTCATCCGCATGTGGTGACCGTGCACGACGTGCTGGAGCACGAGGGACTTCCCTGGATCGTCATGGAGTACGTCGCGGGCGCCGTCGACCTGCGGGAGCTGCTCGCCCGGAGCGGCCCGCTCGCCCCCGCCGAGTGCGCCCGGATCGGGCTGGCGGTGCTGGACGCGCTGACCGCCGGGCACGAGCGGGGCGTGATGCACCGGGACGTGAAACCGGCGAACATCCTGCTCGCGCCGGACCGCACCGGCTCGCCGCACGGCCGGGTGCTGCTCACCGACTACGGCATCTCCGTGCAGCCGGACACCGGGGAGACGCGCCACACCATGGCGTCCGCGCTGGTCGGCACGGCGGGCTACCTCGCGCCGGAGCGGGCCACCGGCGGCCCGCCCGCCCCCGCGGCCGACCTGTTCTCGCTCGGCTGCACGCTCTACCACGCGGTGGAGGGCCGCGCCCCTTTCGCCCGTCCGTCCCCCCTGGCGTCGATCACGGCGGTGGTGACGGAGGACCCGCGTCCACCCGTGCGCGCCGGTGCGCTGGAGCCGGTGCTGCGCGGACTGCTCGGCAAGGATCCGGAGCTGCGCAGCACCGCGCGGGAGGTGGAGACCGAGCTGGCGCGGATCGTCACGCCCCAGTCGGAGGCGTACGCGCGGACGCGGAACGACCTCGGGTCCCTGTCGCCCTGGGAGGCCCCCGGCGCCCCGGCGCCCCGCGCGGACACCCACGGCCCCGGCGGCGCCACCGGCACGCGCCGCCGCGCCCGCCCGCGCGCCCTGCGGGGTGTCCTCGCCGGTGGGCTCGGCCTGGTCCTGGCACTGGGCGGCGCCTGGTACGCGCTGGCCGGCCGGGAGGGCGGCGGCGAAGCGGCGCCGTACGGCGAGGCCGTCGGGCTGGTGCAGCCGCTGGAGGAGGGCGACTGCGTGCTGGCCGACTGGCCCGGCGGCACCCGGTTCGCCGGCACGCCCCGGCTGACCCTCGACCCGACCTGCGCGGACGAGGCACCCGACGGGCAGGTCGTGGCGTTCGTCGGGGCCGTCTCCGCGCAGGAGGCACGGGAACTGGGGCCGGCGGGCTGCGAGGAGCGCACGCGCGAGCTGCGCGGCCGGCTGGCCGACGTGCGCGCGCTGGCCGTCGTACCGGCGTCGGACGGGTTCGAGGCGGCCGGGCGGCGGACCGCCTGTCTGGTGCTGGGGGCGCACGGGCCGGTGTACGGGCCCCTCGGCGAGCGGCGCCGGTTCGGGACGGCGTTCGCCGACACCGCGACGATGCAGCGGCGGGACTGTCTGGACGTGCGCTCCCGTCGGGAGGCGCGGCTGGTGCCGTGCGGCGGGCGGTACGACGAGCAGGTGCTCGGGTTCACCCGGCTGGGCGGGGACGTCACGCTCGCCGAGGCGCGCACCGAGTCGGACGCGGCGTGCGCGCGGGAGGTGCCGCCGCGCGACTACGGCTTCGACCCCTCGGTCCACGAGGCCGGGTCGTGGACCGGCGCGGGACCGTGGAAATCGGGCACACATGTCGTCGTGTGCACCGTAAGGAGGCAGAACGGGGGCACCATGGAGGGAGTCGGACCATGAGGAGGGTGCCGCGATGCCCGGTTCCACGAACGGTTCAACGTCGACGAAGACCATGGGAGTGCTCACCCTCGGCGGCCTCGTCGCCGTGACGGCCTACACGGTTGCGCTCGGCAGCAACGGCTGGCTGTGGTTCGGCTGGGTGGTCCTGGGCCTGATCACCCTCGCGATGGCCGGCACACGCGGCACCTGAGGACCCCTCGGGCGGCCTCGCCTCACCTCGGGGTGAGCCGCCCCGCCAGATGCACGCCCGGCTGGTACTTGGGCAGCCGGACGGTGATCTTCATGCCCGCGCCGACGGCGGTCTCGATGACGAGGCCGTGGTCGTCGCCGTAGACCTGACGGAGCCGGTCGTCGACGTTCGACAGGCCGATGCCGCCGGTGGGGCTGACCTCGCGGGCGAGGATGCGGCGCAGCAGGCCGGGGTCCATGCCGGCGCCGTCGTCCTCGATGACGACCAGGGCCTCGGCGCCGGCGTCCTGTGCCGTGATCTGGATGCGGCAGGTGTCGGCCTTGCCCTCCAGGCCGTGCTTGACGGCGTTCTCCACGAGCGGCTGGAGGCAGAGGAAGGGCAGGGCGACCGGCAGCACCTCGGGGGCGATCTGCAGGGTGACGGAGAGGCGGTCGCCGAAGCGCGCCCGCACCAGCGCCAGATAGTGGTCGATGGCGTGCAGTTCGTCGGCCAGGGTGGTGAAGTCGCCGTGCCGGCGGAACGAGTAGCGGGTGAAGTCGGCGAACTCCAGCAGCAGTTCGCGGGCGCGTTCGGGGTCGGTGCGCACGAACGAGGCGATCACGGCGAGCGAGTTGAAGATGAAGTGCGGGGAGATCTGCGCGCGCAGCGCCCTGATCTCGGCCTCGATGAGACGGGTGCGGGACTGGTCGAGGTCGGCGAGTTCGAGCTGGACGGAGACCCAGCGGGCGACCTCCCCGGCGGCCCGGACCAGCACCGCCGACTCGCGGGGCGCGCAGGCGACGAGCGCGCCGTGCACCCGGTCGTCCACGGTGAGCGGGGTGACCACGGCCCAGCGCACCGAACAGTCGGGGGTGTCGCAGGTCAGCGGGAAGGCCTCGCCGCGGCCGGTGCCGAGGGGCCCCGCCAGACGTTCCATGATCTCGGTGCGGTGGTGGGCACCGGCACCGTCCCAGACCAGGACCTGTTCGCGGTCGGTGAGGCACAGGGCGTCCGTGCCCAGCAGGGAGCGCAGTTTGCGGGCCGACCTGCCCGCGGTCTCCTCCGTCAGGCCGGCCCGGAGCGGGGGCGTGGCCAGGGAGGCGGTGTGCAGGGTCTCGAACGTGGCGTGCTCGACGGGGGTGCCGAGTCCGGCGAGTCCGGCGGGCCGGGCGGTCCGCCGGCCCAGCCAGAACCCGGCGGCCAGCAGGGGCAGTACGGCGACGAGCAGACCGGCGAGGAAACCGCTCACGCGGACACCTCCGTACGCAGTTCCTCCGGCAGATGGAAACGGGCCAGTACCGCGGCCGTCGAGGGCGGCACCCGGCCGGGGGTGGCCAGCGACACCAGGATCATGGTGAGGAAGCCCAGCGGCACCGACCACAGCGCGGGCCAGGCGAGCAGCGCGTGCAGCGGGCCCCCGCCCGGGTAGCCGGCCATGGTCGCGGCGACGGCGACGAAGGCGGAGCCGCCGCCGACCAGCATGCCGGCCGCCGCGCCCGGCGGGGTCAGCCGGCGCCACCAGATGCCGAGGACGAGCAGCGGGCAGAACGAGGAGGCCGACACGGCGAACGCGAGCCCCACGGCGTCGGCCACCGGCAGTCCCCCGACCAGGACGCTCGCCCCGAGCGGCACGGCCGTCGCCAGCACGGTGCCGAGCCGGAAGTGCCGTACGCCGCGCGCGGGGAGCACGTCCTGGGTGAGCACGCCGGCCACGGCCATGGTGAGCCCGGAGGCCGTCGAGAGGAACGCCGCGAAGGCACCGCCCGCGACCAGGGCGCCGAGGAGGTCGCCGCCCGTTCCCCCGATCATGCGGCCGGGCAGGAGCAGGACGGCGGCGTCCGCGTCGCCGGTGAGGGTGAGCTCGGGGGCGTACAGCCGGCCCAGGGCGCCGTAGACGGGCGGGAGCAGGTAGAAGGCGCCGACCAGACCGAGGACCGCGACGGTGGTGCGGCGGGCGGCGACACCGTGCGGGCTGGTGTAGAAGCGCACCACGACGTGCGGCAGGCCCATGGTGCCGAAGAAGGTGGCGAGGATCAGCCCGTACGTGGCGTACAGCGGGCGCTCCTCGCGGGACTCGGCCCGGGAGGGCGACAGGACGTCGTCGGCGCCGCGCCCGGCGGCGGGGACCTCGGTGCCCTCTGCGAAGGTCAGCCGGGTGCCGCCGTCGATGCGGTGGGTGCCCGCGGGCAGGCCGAGCGTGGCGCCGTCGTGCGCGCGGCCGTCGACGGTGCCGTCCACCGTCACCGTGAGCGGGCTGTCGAGCCGCAGGTCGAGGGTGTCGTCGACGACGACCACCCGCTGTTCGCGGAAGGCGGCCGGTTCGTCGAAGGCGTGCCGGGGCGCTCCGTCGCTCTGCCAGGCGAGGACCAGGAAGAGGGCCGGGACGAGCAGGGCGGTGAGTTTCAGCCAGTACTGGAAGGCCTGCACGAAGGTGATGCTGCGCATGCCGCCCGCGGCGACGATGGCGGTCACCACGACGGCGACGATCACCCCGCCGAGCCAGTCGGGTGCGCCGGTGAGCACCGTCAGGGTCAGGCCGGCGCCCTGGAGCTGGGGCAGCAGGTACAGCCAGCCGACGCCGAGGACGAAGGCGCCCGCGAGCCGCCGCACCGCGTGCGAGGCGAGCCGCGCCTCGGCGAAGTCGGGCAGGGTGTAGGCGCCGGAGCGGCGCAGCGGGGCGGCGACCAGGACCAGCAGGACCAGGTGGCCGGCGGTGTAGCCGACCGGGTACCAGAGCATGTCCGGGCCCTGGACCAGGACGAGTCCCGCGATCCCCAGGAACGAGGCGGCGGAGAGGTACTCGCCGCTGATGGCGGCGGCGTTGAGGCGGGGGCCGACGGTGCGGGAGGCGACGTAGAAGTCGGAGGTGGTGCGGGAGATGCGCAGGCCGAAGGCGCCGACGAGGACGGTCGCGAGGACGACCAGCGCGACGGCGGGCACGGCGTAGGCGTAGTTCACGGCGCTTCGGGTCCCGGTCTCAGCGGTCCTCGACGAGCCGCACGAAGTCGCGTTCGTTGCGTTCGGCGCGGCGCACGTACCAGCGGGCGAGCAGGACCAGCGGGGGGTACGGACCGAAGCCGAGGACCACCCACTCCAGGCGGGCGTCCGGGGCGGCGGCGAAGACCAGCGGGAGCGGTCCGACGAGCAGCGCGAGGACGGCGAACACGGTGAGTCCGGTGCGCAGCTGGATGCGCATCAGGGAGCGGACGTAGGTGTGGCCGAGGGTGGTCTGCTCGTCGATCTCGGTGCGCGGCCGGTAGGAGCCGGTGGAATGGGGGTGCCGCCCGCGCGAGCGGAGCCGGGCGTGGGGGACGGTGCGACGGGGCGGTCCGGTGACGACCACGCGGCGTTCGGCCGGGTCCTGGGGCATGGGTGCTCCCCCCTAGCTCGTGGTCCGGCGCATCAGCAGGTCCCGCAGTTCGCGCGCGTGCCGCCTGCTGACCTGGAGTTCCTCCGAGCCGATCCGGACGCTGACGGTGCCCGCGTCCAGCCGGAGTTCGCCGATGTGGCGCAGGGCGACCAGATGCCGGCGGTGGATGCGGACGAAGCCGCGGGAACGCCAGCGTTCCTCCAGGGTGGACAGGGGGATCCGTACCAGGTGGCTGCCGCGGTCGGTGTGCAGGCGGGCGTAGTCGCCGTGGGCCTCGACGTGGGTGATGCCGTCGACGGCGACGAAGCGGGTCACCCCGCCGAGTTCGACGGGGATGTGGTCGGGGTCGGGTTCGTGCACGGGGATGCGCGGGGCGGTGTCCCGCTGTGCGGCGGCGCGCAGGTCGGCGGCGCGGCGGACCGCCTCCGCCAGCCGCTCCCTGCGGACGGGTTTGAGCACGTAGTCGACGGCCTCGAGGTCGAAGGCCTGGACGGCGAAGTCCTCGTGGGCGGTGACGAAGACGACGAGCGGGGGCCGGGCGAATCCGGTGAGCAGCCGGGCGAGGTCGAGGCCGTCCAGGCCGGGCATCTGGATGTCCAGGAAGACGACGTCGATGGCCTCGGGCCCGTCGGGTCCGGACTCCAGGGCGCGGTTGATGCGGCGCAGCGCCTCGGTGGCGTCGCCGGCGCCCTCGGCGCCGGCGACGCGCGGGTCCGCGTTGAGCAGGTACAGCAGTTCCTCCAGGGAGGGACGTTCGTCGTCGACGGCGAGGGCGCGCAGCATGAAGGTGGAGTGTAGGGGTGATTTCCGCGTCTGGACACGTGCCGGACATGGGCGTTCCCGCCGGGCGGGGGGCGGGCGGCCGGTGTGGACGACGCCGGCCGGGCGCTGGATACAGTGCCCGCATGAACAGCAGGCCCGCGTCGTTCGACGAGCTCGACCGGAAGATCGTCACGGCTCTGATGGCGAATGCCAGAACCTCCTTCGCCGAGATCGGCACGGCCGTCGGGCTGTCGTCGACGGCGGTCAAGCGCCGGGTGGACCGGCTGCGCGAGACCGGGGTGATCACCGGGTTCACGGCGACGGTGCGGCCGGCGGCGCTGGGCTGGCGCACGGAGGCGTACGTGGAGGTGTACTGCGAGGGGGCGGCGCCGCCCCGGCGGCTGGCACAGGTGGTGCGCAACCATCCGGAGATCGCGGCGGCGATGACGGTGACCGGGGGCGCGGACGCGCTGCTGCACGTGCGGGCGCGGGACGTGGAGCACTTCGAGGAGGTGCTGGAGCGCATCCGCCAGGAACCGTTCATCCGCAAGACGATCAGCGTGATGGTGCTGTCCCATCTGCTGCCGGACAGTCCTGAGGCCGGAGTGAGCCAGCCCGCGCCCCAGGGCGCATCAGACGTGCGCTGAGCGGCGTCGACGCGCAGCGATCCTGCGCCGACACGCAGCTCCCGTTCCTTGTCGCCCGTCCGGGTCGGTTCCTACCGTGAAGGCACCCCTGTCGACACCGCGTGGAAGCGGAGGAACCCCTCTGTGCCCGACTCCCGTGTGGCGTCCCGGCGGCGATACCTCGTCTGCGAACCCAGACACTTCGCCGTGCGGTACGCGATCAATCCCTGGATGCATCCCGACCGGCCCGTCGACGTGGCGCTCGCCCGGCGCCAGTGGCGCACGCTGGTCGACACCTACCGTGAGCACGGTCATACCGTGGAGAACGTGAAGCCGGAGCCCGGACTGCCCGACATGGTGTTCGCCGCGAACGCGGCGGTCGTCGTCGGGGGCCGCGTCTTCGGCTCCCTGTTCCTCGCGCCCGAGCGGCGCCCGGAGTCCGTGCCGTACGAGGCCTGGTTCAAGGCCGAGGGGTACGAGGTCCAGCACCCCGGGTCGGTGTGCGAGGGCGAGGGCGACCTGGTGCCGGCCGGGCGCTGGATCCTCGCCGGGACCGGTTTCCGCACCACCCGGGAGGCGCACCGCGAGGTGCAGGAGTTCTTCGGGGTGCCGGTGATCGGCCTGACGCTGGTGGATCCGTACTTCTACCACCTGGACACGGCGCTGTTCGTGCTGGACGAGGAGAACGTCGCGTACTACCCGGAGGCGTTCTCGCCGGGCAGCCGCGAGGTGCTCGCCCGCCTGTATCCGGACGCGCTGCTCGCCACGCGCGAGGACGCGATGGCGTTCGGCCTGAACTCCGTCTCCGACGGGCGCCATGTGTTCGTCCCGCCGGAGGCCACGGCCCTCGTCGCCCAGCTCGCCGACCGCGGTTACGTTCCCGTCCCCGTCGACCTGTCCGAGTTCCACAAGGCGGGCGGGGGCATCAAGTGCTGCACTCAGGAGATCCGCTCATGACCTCTGTCGTCCCCGCTGTCGTCCCCGCGCGTTCGTCCGCCGAGCTGATCGGCGCGGAGGAGCCGGTCCTCGCGCACAACTACCACCCGCTGCCCGTGGTCGTCGCCCGCGCGCAGGGCGCCTGGGTGGAGGACGTCGAGGGCCGGCGTTACCTCGACATGCTGGCCGGCTACTCGGCGCTGAACTTCGGCCACCGGCACCCCGCGCTGATCGAGGCGGCGCACCGCCAGCTGGACCGGCTCACGCTGACCTCGCGCGCGTTCCACAACGACCGGCTCGCGGAGTTCGCGGAGCGGCTGGCCGCGCTGACCGGGCTGGACATGGTGCTGCCCATGAACACCGGCGCGGAGGCGGTGGAGAGCGCGGTGAAGGTGGCCCGCAAGTGGGCCTACGACGTGAAGGGCGTCCCGGACGGCCGGGCGACGATCGTGGTCGCGGCGGACAACTTCCACGGCCGGACGACGACGATCGTCAGCTTCTCCACGGACGGGACCGCGCGCGCCGGGTTCGGCCCGTTCACGCCGGGCTTCCGCGTGGTCCCCTACAACGATCTCGCGGCGCTCGAGGCGGCGGTCGACGGGACGACGGCGGCGGTGCTGATCGAACCGGTCCAGGGCGAGGCGGGCGTGATCGTCCCGGACGACGGCTATCTGGCCGGGGTGCGTGAGCTGACGCGCCGCGGGAACTGCCTGTTCATCGCGGACGAGATCCAGTCGGGCCTGGGCCGTACGGGCCGGACGCTGGCCGTGGAGCACGAGTCGGTCGTCCCGGACGTGGTCCTGCTCGGCAAGGCGCTGGGCGGCGGCATCGTCCCGGTGTCGGCGGTGGTCGCCCGGCGCGAGGTGCTGCGGGTGCTGCACCCCGGGGAGCACGGGTCGACCTTCGGCGGCAATCCGCTGGCCGCGGCGGTCGGCACGGCCGTGGTGGGGCTGCTGGAGACGGGCGAGTTCCAGCGCCGGGCGGCGGAACTGGGCGAGGTCCTGCGCGAGGGCCTCGAGACGCTCGTCGGCAAGGGCGTCGTCGGCTTCCGTTCCCGCGGCCTGTGGGCGGGCGTGGACGTCGACCCGGCACTGGGCACGGGCCGGGAGATCAGCGAGCACCTGATGCGCGAGGGCATCCTGGCCAAGGACACCCATGGCTCCACCATCCGCCTGGCGCCGCCCCTGACCATCACCGCGGAGGAGCTCGGGGGCGCCCTGCGGACCCTGGAGAAGGTGCTCGGCCGGCGGGGCTGATCCCCCGGCCCGCCGCCTGAGCCGGGCCGCCGCCGCCCCGGCCGGGGCGGCGGCGCGGTGCCGTCCCGGCCGTCCACCGGTGGCGCACGCCCAGGGAGCCTTCGGCGGGCTCCAAGGGTGAAGATTGGGTCAGGAGGTGGAAGACCGCTCTCAGCGACAGAGAGGTCGGCTCCGTGGGCGCAGACAAGGAGCGGGACGTGGCCCGGCGGGGGTTCGACGTGGCCGACGCCGTTCCCCTGCTGCTCGATGCGCACGGCATGGTGTCGGGCTGGACGGCCCGGGCCGAGCGGCTGCTGGGGTACCAGGCGGCCGAGGTGGTGGGCCGGAAGTTCGCCGATCTGCTGGCCCCCGAGGACGCCGAGCGGCTGCCGGACCTGGTCGAGCGCTGCCGGTCGGACGGTGACTGGGCGGGGCCGATGACGGCCCGGCACCGGCAGGGGCGGCCGGTGCCCGTGGTGGTGCGGGCCACGCCGACCGTGGCGTCCCGGGGCCGTTCCTCGCTGCTGGTCCTGCTGTCCGAACTGGCCGGCTCCGCCGGCTGGGACATGAGCCGCGGCACGCTGGAGCAGATGGTCGCCGGCTCGCCGATCGGCATCGCCGTCGTGGACACCGATCTGCGCTACGTCTGGTCCAACGCCGCGCTGGAGCAGTTCGGCGGCGGTCCGGCCGCGCGGCGCCTGGGCCTGCGGTTCGCGGACGTCCAGCCGGGTCTGGACGCCGAGGCCGTCGAGGCGCAGATGCGGCACGTGCTGACCACCGGGGAGCAGGTGGTCGGCTACGAGCACGTCGGCAGCGTCCGCTCGGCCCCGCTGCGCGAGACCGCGCACGTGCTGTCGTTCACCCGCCTCGACGACAACCGGGGCCGCCCGATGGGCGTGTACTACACCGTCGTGGACGTCACCGAGCGGCACCGGGCCCGGCAGCGCCTGGCCCTGCTCGACCGGGCCGGCGAGCGCATCGGCCGCACCCTGGACGTCATGGTCACCGCGCAGGAACTGGCGGACGTCGCCGTGCCGGGGCTCGCGGACTTCGTCGTCGTGGATCTGCTGGAGACGGTGCTGCGGGGCGCCGAGCTGCCGCCCGGGCCGCTCACCGACTCCGAGCGGGTGCAACTGCGCCGCGCGGGCCACCGGTCGCTCTACGAGGACCTGCCGCGGACGGTCGTGGAGACCGGCGCGGCCGTGGCCTACCTGGCGGGGTCCCCGCCGGTGCGCTGTCTGAGCACGGGCCGGGCCTGGCGTCAGGAGCAGCTCGACCCGCTGGCCCTGGAGTGGGCCGCGGGGACGCCGGGCGGCCGGGAGTCCACCTTCCTGGAACTGGGCCTGCAGAGCGTGATGATCGTCCCGGTCCGGGCCCGGGGCGTCACCCTCGGGGTCACCACGTTCTTCCGGCGCCGCCACCAGAACCCCTTCGACGCGGACGACCTCAACCTGGCCGAGGACCTCGTCTCCCGCGCCGCCGTCTGCGTGGACAACGCCCGGCGCTACACCCGCGAGCGGGACGCCGCGCTCGTCCTGCAGCGCAGTCTGCTACCGCGCCGGCTGCCCGAGCAGGACGCCGTCGAGGTGTCGGCGTGCTACCGACCGGCCGACGAGCTGACCGGGCTGGGCGGCGACTGGTACGACCTCATCCCGCTGTCCGGTGCCCGCGTCGCCCTGGTCGTCGGCGAGGTACCGGGCCACGGCATCGACGCCGCCGCGGCCATGGGGCGGCTGCGGACCGCGGTACGGACCCTGGCCGCCATCGATCTGCCGCCCGAGGAGGTACTGGCCCATCTGGACGACCTGACGGCCCGGTCGGCGCGGGAGGAGGGCGACGGGCGGGAGTCCGGGGACACCCCCGAGGGGCCCGTGGGGGCCGGGTGCCTGTACGTCGTCTACGACCCGGTGGACGGGCGGTGCGCGATGGCCGCCGCCGGCCATCCCGCGCCCGCCGTGGTGACGCCCGACGGCACGGTCACCTTCGTGGACCTTCCCCAGGGCCCGGCGCTCGGCGTGGGCGGACCGCCGTTCGAGGCGGTGGAGCTGTCCCTCACCGAGGGCAGCACGCTCGCCCTGCACACGGACGGACTGCTGGCCCACGGGGAGGCCCGGCCCGTCGCGACGGGCCGGGACCGGCTGCGGCGGGCGCTGGAGGGGGCCACCACCGCGCTCGAGCAGGGCTGCCGGGCGGTGGTCGACGCCCTGGTCCCGGCCCGCCCGTACGACGACGTGGCCCTGCTGATGGCCCGCACCCGGCGCCTCGATCCGGGCCAGGTCGCGGCCTGGGACCTGCCGGCGGATCCGGCCATGGTGGCCGAGGCCCGCAAGACCGCCACCCGGCAGCTGGACCACTGGGGGCTGGACGAGCTGGTCTTCACCACGGAGCTGGTCGTCAGCGAGCTGGTCACCAACGCCATCCGGCATGCCAGCGGGCCCGTCCGGCTGCGGCTGATCCGTGGGCGCGCGCTGGTGTGCGAGGTCTTCGACGGCGGGGCCACCGCGCCCCATCTGCGTCATCCCCGCGCGATGGACGAGGGCGGGCGCGGGCTGCTGCTGGTCTCCCAGCTGGCCCAGCGGTGGGGAACCCGGTTCGTTCCCCAGGGGAAGATCATCTGGGCGGAACAGTCCCTGACCGGACCGTCGGTGTGAGGTGGTGGCCCGTGGCGGAGGCGTCGATCGACTACACGGCGGTCTACCGGGCCCTGCCCGGCATGGTGGCCCTGCTGACCCCCGATCTGGTGTACGCGGACGTCAACGACGCGTACGTCCGCGGGACCGGCCGCTCCCGCGAGGCCATGGTGGGCCGCTTCCTCTTCGACGTCTTCCCGGACCATCCGGACGACCCGGAGTCCATGGGCGCGCGGAACCTGCGGGCGTCACTGCTCCGGGTGCTGTCCACCGGCGAGCGCGACACCATGGCCCTGCAGCGCTACGACGTGGAGAGCCTCGAGCGGCCCGGGGGGTGGGAGGAGCGCTACTGGAGCCCGGTGAACACCCCGGTGCTCGGCCCCGACGGGAGGGTCGCGCTGATCGTGCACCGGGTCGAGGAGGTCACCGAGCTGATCCGGGCCCGGGGCCGCGCGGGCGGCGGCGAGGGACGGATGCTGGAGGCCGAGCTGTACGCCCGCGCCCGTGAGCTGCAGGAACTCAACAACCGGCTGCGCCAGGCGCACGCCCGGGAGCGCGAGGTGGCCCTGGCGCTGCAGGAGGCGATGCTGCCCGCCCGCCGGCAGGTCGGCCACCACCGGGCCGCCGTGCGCTACCGGCCCGCGGTGGGCGCGCTCAACGTCTGCGGGGACTGGTACGACCTGGTCGACCTGGTGGGCGGGCACCGCATCGGGGTGTCCGTGGGCGATGTGGTGGGGCACGGTCTGGCGGCGGCCGGTGTCATGGGCCAGCTGCGCAGCGCGCTCAGCGCCGCCTCCCGGGTGGCGGACGGTCCCGCCCAGGCGCTGAACGTCGTGGGCCGCTACGCCCACGTGGTGGACGGTGCCGAGTCGGCGACCGCGGTGGCGACCTTCATCGACTTCGACCGGCACACCATCACCTACAGCAGTGCCGGCCATCCCCCGCCCGTGCTGCTCCACCGCGACGGGCGCGTGGAGTTCCTCGACCGGGCCACCGACCCGCCGCTCGACGCCCGCCCCGATCCGACGCCGAGGCCCGAGGCGGCGACGGCGTTCGAGCCGGGGGCGACCCTGGTGCTCTACACCGACGGACTGGTCGAACGGCGCCGGGAGGACATCGACACCGGCCTGCTCCGGCTGGCCGACGCCCTGCGCCGCCACCGGGCGCAGGATCCGGAGACCCTCGCGGACACCGTGCTGCTGGAGCTGCTGCCGCCCGGCGGTGCCACCGACGACACGGCGCTGGTCGTCGTGCGGCTGTGACCGGCCCGTGAGGGGAGCGCGCTTCAGGAGCCGGTGCGCGCCCGGTCGAGCCGTGCCGTGCGGTCCACGTTGCGCCGGTCCTCCGGGTCCTCGCTGGGCGCGCCCGCGAACCAGGCGTCGAGGATCTCCTTCAGCAGCGGAACGGACGTCAGCCGCAGGCTGAGCGCCAGCACGTTGGCGTCGTTCCAGCGGCGCGCGCCGTCCGCCGTGCAGGCGTCCGTGCACAGGGCGGCCCGGACCCCGGGGACCTTGTTCGCGGCGATCGAGGCGCCGGTGCCGGTCCAGCAGCACACCACCGCCTGGTCCGCCGTCCCGTCGGCGACCTCGAGGGCCGCCGCCTCCGAGCAGAAGGCCCACTGCGCGTCGTCCCCGGGGCTCAGGGCGCCGTGCGCGCGTACCTCGTGGCCGCGCTCGCGCAGTTCGGCGACCAGGGCGCGGGCGACGGGTTCGTCCATGTCGGAGGAGACGGAGATCCGCATGCTCCGGAGCCTACTCGGCCGGCCGGCCGACGGCATGCGGTCGCGGCCGGGAGCATGACCTCCGCACGGGGCACGGAGCCTCCCAGGGCACGAAGGCCTCTCTCGCCCCAGGACCCGCCGCCGTTCCGCCGGCCGCGTCGCGGCCCGCGCGAGCGGGCCGCGTACAGACGTGCGGACGCGACCGGACGGGGAAGGCGCGGGCGGCGGTGAGCAGTTGGCGCTCCCCCGCGCCGGGGTCCGCGCCGTTCCCGTGGAGGACGGTGTGGTGACCGCGGGGCAGGGTGCGGCGGAGCGGCCGGCGCGGTCGCGTGGACCTTGGACCGGCACCGCGCACCGGCTTCCGGCCGGCGCCGTCCCGCTCCCCCGCCTCGGCGTCGGTGACCGGCCGCTGTGCTCCCCGGGGATTCACTGGCACCATGGGGCTGACTGCGAGTCAGGGATGTCAGCATCAGGTCGGCACGCGCTCGACCGAACAGGGTCACAGTGACAACGGGTACACGTGAACCAAGTGCCGCGATCCCGGCCCGGCCCGGGAGACCCCGGTTCGAAGCGGACCTGGTGAATGAGGAGCGACCGTGTTCTACCACCTGCTCAAGTACGTGCTGCTCGGCCCGTTGCTGAGACTGCTCTTCCGGCCCCGGATCGAGGGCCTGGAGCACGTGCCCCCGTCCGGCGCCGCCATCGTCGCCGGCAACCACCTGTCCTTCTCGGACCACTTCCTGATGCCCGCGGTGCTCCGACGGCGCATCACCTTCCTGGCCAAGGCCGAGTACTTCACCGGGCCCGGACTCAAGGGCCGGCTGACGGCGTTCTTCTTCCACAGCGCGGGGCAGATCCCGGTCGACCGCTCCGGCAAGGACGCCGGACAGGCCGCCATCCGGGAGGGCCTGGGGGTGCTCGGCAAGGGGGAACTGCTCGGCATCTACCCGGAGGGCACGCGCTCGCACGACGGCCGCCTCTACAAGGGCAAGGTCGGTGTCGCGGTGATGGCGCTCAAGGCGGGTGTCCCGGTGGTCCCGTGCGCGATGATCGGCACCTTCGAGGCGCAGCCGCCCGGCAGGAAGATCCCCCGCATCCGCCCCGTGGCGATCCGTTTCGGCGCACCGCTGGACTTCTCGCGCTACGCGGGCATGGAGAACGAGAAGGCGATCCTGCGCGCCGTCACCGACGAGATCATGTACGCCGTCCTCAACCTGTCCGGGCAGGAGTACGTCGACCAGTACGCGGCCGTCGCCAAGGCCGAGGAAGCCGAGCGCGGGGCGGAGGACAGGCGCCGGTTCCCGCGCATGCCGCTGAGCTGACCGCCCGGGCCCGCGGCGCCGGCGCCCGCGTCCTGCCGGACCGGTCCGCCCGGTGAGGGAAGCCGGGGCCTCGTCCAGGAGGCGCCGCAGCCGCAGCGCGTCGGGGGCCACGGCGGTCACCGGTGCGGCGGGGCCGGCGAGCGGCAGGACGGCGGCCCCCTCACCCGGTGCTTCCGCGGCGACCGGCCTTTCCTCGAACCCGGTTGCCACGACCAGCAGCTGCCCGACGGCCCGATGTCCGCCGAGCACGGCGGGACCGTCCCGGCCGCCCGGGGCCGCAGGCGAGTTCCTGGTCGAGGACGGTACGTCCCGCGATCCGCACGGTCAGACGGGAGGTGAGCCGTCCCGGCCGTTCCCCGGGGCCCGCCCGAGCACCTGCTCCTCGCGCAGCACGAGCCGCGCGCCGCGGGCGGGGCCGGCCCGTGCGGCGACGTCAGGTCGCTCCCTTCGGCGGAGATCAACTGCTCGGGCAGCCAGTGCGGCTCGCCCCCGGCCGCGACGGTGAGCCGTACCTCGTAGCGCGCCCCGCCCCCGGTGCGGACCCGGCAGGGCGAGGGCGGCGGCCGGGCCGACGCGCAGCCGGGCGCCCGGCTGCGCGTCGGCCCGCACCGTGAGGTGGTCCCCGCCGAGCGGGCCGCTCATGGCGCCGGCCGGCGTGACGTGCGCTTCGGCACCGCTCCCCCGCGTCCGCCGCGTCAGTCGCCCACCGCGGGCGGGCGCACCGTCATCAGCGCCCGCAGGCCGTCGCCCAGCGCCTCCTCGAAGGTCCCGCCGAACAGGGCCGTCTGGGCCGCGAAACCCTGGACGAGCGCGATCAGCACCCGGGCCATGGCGTCGGTGTCGGCGTCCGGGGACATCAGTCCGGCGTCCTTGTAGCCCTCGACGACCCTCCCCCAGGCCGCGCGGACCAGCTGGTACCCCTCGACCAGCGCGGCCGCCAGCTCCGGACTGCGGTTGGTCTCGGTCCACACCTGGATCATCAGCCGGGGGAACATCCACTCGCCGTCCAGCGTCGCCGGGCGCAGCTCCCGCATCCGGGCCAGGGTGCGCGGAATGAGCACGTCCGGGGTGGCCGGCGGGCTCTCCCGCGCGGCCTGCTCGTAGATGTCGCGCACCGTGCCGAGCACCTCCGTCACGATCGCGGCGATCAGCTCGTCCTTCCCGCTGAAGTACCGGTAGACGGCTCCGGCGGAGAGGTCCACCTCCTTGAGCACGTCCTGCATCGAGGTGGCGTGGAAGCCGTTGCGGGCGAAGCAGAGCGTGGCGCCGTCGAGGATCTGGCGGCGGCGGGCGTCGAGGTGTTCCTGGGATACACGGGCCATGGCGGCAATCTAAAACGAACATTCCTTCTTGACAAGGAAACAGCGGAGCGGGACGGTGGGGAAGAACTAAAACGAACGATCCTTCTTTTTGATGCGGGAGTCTTCATGTCCCCTTCCTCGTTGTCTCCGCACCGCCGGGTCGCCGCCGTGGTGGTGCTGATCCCCGCCCTGGTGGCGCTGGCCCTGTGGGCCTTCGCCTGGCCGGCGGCCCGCACGGCACCCCACGACCTGCCGCTGGGCGTGGCCGGCCCCGCCGCCGCCACGGCACCGGTGGAGCAGCGGCTGGAGCGGCAGGAGGGCGCCTTCGAGCTGCACCGCTACGCCGACGAGGCCGCCGCCCGCGAGGCCGTGGAGAAGCGCGAGGTGTACGGCGCGGTCGTCGTCACGGAGCGGGGCCCGAGGCTGCTCACCGCGTCCGCCGCGAGCCCGGCCGTGGCCCAGCTGCTGCAGGAGGCGGTGGCGCAGCCGGCGGCCGCCTCCGGCACGCCGGTCACCACCGTGGACGTCGTACCCGCCGCCGAACGGGATCCGCGGGGCGCGGTGATGAACACCAGCGTGCTGCCCCTGGCCCTGGCCGGGATCGCGGGCGGCGCCGCGGTGACACTGCTGGGGCTGCGCGGCGCCCGCGCGCTCGCCGCGCTGGCCGGCTCCGCCGTCCTGGTGGGCGCGGTGGCCGCGGCACTGGCGCACAGCTGGCTGGACGCGGTCCCCGGGAACTGGTGGGCCGTGGCCGCGACGTTCGGGCTGGCCGCACTGGCCATGGGCGCGACGGTCGCCGGACTCGCGGGGCTCCTCGGGCAGGCCGGTATCGGGCTCGGCGCCTTCGTGATCATGCTGTTCGGCAACCCGTTCTCGGGGGCGGCCTCGGCACCGGAGATGCTGCCCGAACCGGCCGGTGCGATCGGCCAGTGGCTGCCCCCGGGGGCGGGCGTGTCGCTGCTGCGCTCGGTGTCCTTCTTCGACGGCGCGGCCGCGGCGGGCCCGGCCCTGACGCTGACCTGGTGGGCCGCTCTGGGGCTGGGCGCCGTGCTCCTCGCCGGGCCGCTGAAGGAACGTACGGGGAAGCCCGGGCCCGCGTCCGGACGCGGCCCGGCCCCCGTCGGCTGATCGGACCGCACGGCCGGCGCCCTGGGAGGCGGCCGGCCCTCTCCCCCCGGCGGCTCCTTCCACGCCATGTCCGCGTTCTACGACACGCTGTGTTACGTCACCTGCGACGTGGAGACGGTCTGTCCGGGCCGGGCGGAGGGGACGGC
Source organism: Streptomyces sp. NPDC016640 (assembly GCF_043076215.1). Taxonomy (NCBI): domain Bacteria; kingdom Bacillati; phylum Actinomycetota; class Actinomycetes; order Kitasatosporales; family Streptomycetaceae; genus Streptomyces; species Streptomyces sp. NPDC016640. Next base: position 97,741 of record NZ_JBIBRG010000004.1, on the reverse strand, counting down.
CGCGGTGCTGCCGGCCGCCGGCACCCCGGGCAGGCGAGCGGTGCTGCCCGGCTCGCGCCTGCTGCTCCGCCTGCCCCGGTCGAGGAACCCGTCCAGGGCCGGACCGACGATCCGGCGGTCCGGGCCGAGGAGCCGACCCGCGTCCGGTCCCGCATGGAGGAGATGCTGGTCCGGCACACGGGCCGTACCGCGGAACGGGTCCGGGCGGACGTCGAGCGGGACACGGTCCTCGACGCGCGGGCGGCGGTGGACTACGGACCGGCGGACCGGATCGTGCCCGCCCGCCGGAGCGCGTACCCCGCCCCGGACGCGAAGTGAGCCGCGGACGCTGCCACCGGAACTGCCGCCGCTGCCCGCGTCGACCCGCGCCGAGGCCGAATCGACCGGCCGTTGCCCCGAGGTCGTCGATCTGCTCGGCCGTGTCAATCCGGCCCTGGGCGGTGACACCTACCGCGGGCTGCGCGCGGCCCGGGCGCTGGTCGGCACGGCCGTCGCACTGCGCGACGCGCTGACCCTGATGCACCGGCGCGGTGAGAGCGAACTGCACGCCGCCACCCTGGCCCGCGCGCTGCGGGTGCTGGACGGGGAACGGCGCGCGGCCCGGGTCACCCTCCCGCCGGACCCGGGCAGTTGACGCCCGGGCCGATGCGCACGGCACCCCCGACGACGGCGCGTCCCGTCCGGAGTTGAAACGGACCGAACGGCGTACCTCCATCCGGCGTAGACGAGGCTGCTGTTTTCGGGGCGCCGAAGTTGCGCAACGCGCGCGCCCGAAGGCGGAATCGGGCTTTTCTTCGCTGGTCCGGGGCTCACCGGCGCCCTGGACGGCGACCCGGACGGGCAGGTGTCCATCCGAACGGTGGAGTGGTGAGTAACAACACAAACCCCCCGTTCCGTTGGGTTTTCGATCCCTTCATGGGCCAAGATCCCTGACTGACGACAAGACCCCGCCGCCGCGGCGGGGCGATCCGGGTGGACGCCGAGTCCTGCCGCCACCCGGATGACCGGTCGACAGGAGTGGATCGGCAGGAGTGGAGGACCCGAGCACGACGGGCCGCCGGGACGTCAGTTCCGAGCAGTCCTTGGGGTGAAGCCGCACTCGTGCGGCCGGGCAACTTCGCCAGCCCGAATCCGACAGGTCATCCTTCACAGGCGGCTGACGAAGGGTTGCGCATGACTGCGCTCAATCGTGTCCCGTCTCTCATGGCCCGGGCCGGCACGGCCTCGGCCCTCACCCTGGCCGCCGTGGGCGGCTCCATCGCGGTCCCCGGCGTCGCCTCGGAGGCGGCGGCCGCGACCCCGGCCACCAAGGCCCTGCGCATCGCCGCCGCCAAGAAGGGCTCGCCGTACCAGTGGGGCGCCGTGGGACCGCACAGGTTCGACTGCTCGGGTCTGACGCTGTACTCGTTCAAGAAGGCGGGCAAGAAACTGCCGCGCACCGCCGCCCAGCAGTACAACAAGACCCGCCACATCTCCGCCGGCAGCCGCCGGGCGGGAGACCTGGTCTTCTTCCATTCGGGCAGTTACGTGTACCACGTCGGCATCTACGCGGGGCAGGGCAAGATCTGGCACGCCCCGAAGACCGGGGACGTGGTGCGTCTGCAGAAGATCTGGTCCCGCAGCGTCTGGTACGGCCGGGTGAAGTGATCCGCGGGGCGGCGGCCCGACACGCCGCCGCCCCGCCACCGTGACCGGCGGGCCCACCTCCTACGGCTCCTGCCGCCCCGCCGCCGTGACCGCTCCGGCGGACCGGACGGTCCACGGGAGCGCCACCGAGACGGTCTTGCCGCCCTCACGCGTGGGGCGGATTCTGAGCCTGCCGCCGCACTCCGCGGTCAGCCAGCGGATGATGACCAGCCCCCGGCCGTTGTCCTGCTGGACCGCGGCGGGCAGCCGCTTGGGAAGCCGGGGATGACTGTCCGTCACACCGATGTGCAGCTGTTCGTCGCGGACCAGGACGACGTCCACCGTGAACGTGGGCGACTGCCCCAGCGTGTGCTGCACCGCGTTGGTGGCGAGTTCGGAGACGATCAGCCGGACGGTGTCGGACAGTTCCGCATCCGCCGGCATGCCCCATTCCAGCAGTGTGCCCACCACATGCGCACGGGCGGCCGGGACCGAGGCGGGATCGCTCGGCAGAGTGACGGATGCTTCCAGGTGATCTGCCATGGCGACGTCGTCCCTTTCCCACGGGACCGCAGTCCGACACGGAGCGGTTGGTTCGAGTACGGTCCCGCACTGGTGCTTCGTCGCCAGACTGCCACCCCCGCACGGCATAGGGCGACGATCCCCCAAGATATGCATATATCTGTCGCTCAAAGCGGTGAACTCTGCGACGGGAGACCGTATCCGGGCGGCTCGGAAGGAGTAGGGAGAGGTCCATGCAGTACGGCCCCGCGGTGCGCCGCCGGAAACTCGGCGCGGAGCTGCGCGCGCTGCGCGCCTCGACGGGGCTCACCAGTGGTGAGGCGGCCCGGCTGGCGGGCTGGCACCAGTCGAAGGTGAGCCGGATCGAGACCGGCACGAGCGGGGTGAAGCCGGCCGATGTGCGCTTACTGCTCGATGTCTACGGCGTGTCCGATCCGCAGCTGCGGGAGCTGCTGCTGGTGCTGTCGGGCACCGGCGACGGCGCCGGCCGGCACCACTGGTGGCACGCCTACCGCGGTGTGCTGCCGCCCACCTACCGCGACTTCATCAGCCTGGAGTCGCAGGCGAGCGCGATGCGCACCCTGGAGACCACGGTGATCCCCGGGCTGCTGCAGACCCCGGAGTACGCGCGGGCGGTGACCGAGGCCGCCCTGGAGGGCACGTCGGAGGAACGACTGGACGCCCTGGTGGAGGTACGGCTGGCCCGGCAGGACGTGCTGCGGGCGGACCCGCCGCTGGAGCTGAGCGCGGTCCTGGACGAGGCGGTGCTGCGCCGCCAGGTCGGTGGTCCCGGCGTGATGGCCCGGCAGCTGACCCGGCTGGTCGAGGCGGCCCGGCTTCCCCAGGTGCGGCTGCAGGTCCTGCCGTTCACCGCGGGGGCACACATCGGGGTTACCGGCCCTTTCGTAATCTTTTCATTTTCGCGCACTTCCGATCTGGATGTGGTTGTTCTCGACCACTTGACGAGTAGCCTCCATCTGGAGCGGAAAGAAGACCTCAGGACCTACGTGGAAGCCTTCAACGCCCTTTCGGTCCACGCCCTTTCGCCAGAGGACTCGTTGGATTTCATCGCCGGCGCAGCAGCCGGCGCGTAAGGAGGCACGATGCCCACACCGCCTCGGACCATTCCTTCCAGCCTCGCACTGCACGGTGCGCGGTGGCTGCGCAGCAGCTACAGCACGGGGGCGAACAACTGCGTCGAGACGGCCCGGCCGGCCACCGGCCCCCTGGCCGGACTGCTCGCCGTGCGCGACTCCAAGACCCCGGCCGGACCCGCGCTGCTCTTCTCCCCCGAGAGCTGGGCGGGGTTCGTGACCGCGGTCCGCTGATGCGGCCCCGCATCCGCTGACCCGGCCGTTCCACCCGTCATCGTGCGACGCACGACCGTGCCCCGCCGACTCATGGCCGCGTCTCGCCGATCACCCGTACAGCGCGTTCGATCTCCGCCCCGGACAGGTCCGCGCGGGCGGTCAGTCTGAGCCGTGAGATGCCGTCGGGTACGGAAGGAGGACGGAAGCAGCCCACGGACAGGCCGGCCGCCCGGCAGTCGGCCGCCCATCGCACGGCCTGCTCCGGGGAAGGGGCGCGCACGGAGACGACCGCGGCGTCCGGACGCGCCGCCTCCAGACCCTCGGCCGTCAACCGGGCGTGCAGTTCCCGCGCCACCGCACCCGCCCGCGCCGCGCGTTCGGGCTCGCGGCGCAGCAGCCGCAGCGCCGCCAGGGCCGCGCCCGCCGCCGCCGGGGCGAGCCCCGTGTCGAAGATGAACGTCCGCGCCGCGTTGACCAGGTGCTCGATCACCCGGGCCGGGCCGAGCACGGCTCCGCCCTGACTGCCCAGCGACTTGGACAGCGTCACCGTCACGACGACGTCGTCGGCGCCCGCGATGCCCGCCGCGTGCGGGGCCCCTCGGCCGCCCTCGCCCAGTACGCCGAGGCCGTGCGCGTCGTCGAGCACCAGGCCCGCACCGTGTTCCCGGCACGCCTCGGCCAGCGCGCCGAGCGGGGCTGCGTCGCCGTCCACCGAGAACACCGTGTCGGACACCGCGACGGCCGGTCCCCCGTGCGAACCCAGTGCCTTGCGGAGGGCGTCGGGGTCGGCGTGCGCGGCGACCCGGGTCGTGCCGCGGGCCAGCCGGCAGCCGTCGATCAGCGAGGCGTGGTTGCCCGCGTCGGAGACGATGAGCGAGCCGTGCGGGGCCAGCGCGGTGACGGCGGCGAGATTGGCCGCGTAGCCGGAGGAGAAGACCAGGGCCGCCTCGAAGCCGCAGAAGGCGGCCAGTTCGCGTTCCAGCTCGGTGTGGAGTTCGGTGGTGCCGGTGACGAGCCGGGAGCCGGTCGATCCGCCGCCCCAGGTCCGCGCGGCACGGGCCGCGCCCTCGGTGACCTCCGGGTGCCGGGCGAGACCCAGGTAGTCGTTGCCGGCCAGATCCAGGAGCGGTGAACCGGCGGCCCGGGGCCGCAGGGTGCGCACGAGTCCGGCCCGGCGGCGCCGGTCCGCCTGCTCGTCGATCCAGCCGAACGCCATGGGTCCTCCGGGGATTTTGTAGGCAGTGCACAGACACTAGTGGGTGGACCTGCGGACCTCTGTGTGGCAATACCCACACCTCGAAGTGCCTCTGTTGTACGAACTCTCCTTGGCCCGAGTGGGCCGGGTAGGACAGGATCGGCTCTCATGGACCTGCTGAACACGCTGGTGGACAAGGGGCTTCGGCGCGAGACGCCGACCCGTGGGGAAGCACTGGCCGTCCTCGCGACGTCCGACGACGACCTGCTCGATGTGGTGGCCGCGGCCGGGAAGGTGCGCCGGCACTGGTTCGGCCGGCGGGTGAAGCTCAACTATCTCGTCAACCTCAAGTCCGGCCTGTGCCCGGAGGACTGCTCCTACTGCTCCCAGCGGCTCGGTTCCGGGGCCGACATCCTGAAGTACACCTGGCTCAAGCCCGACGAGGCGTCGCGGGCGGCCGCCGCGGGGCTCGCGGGCGGCGCCAAGCGGGTGTGCCTGGTGGCCAGCGGGCGGGGTCCGACCGACCGCGACGTGGACCGCGTCTCCGACACCATCAGGGCCATCAAGGACCGGAACGAGGGCGTCGAGGTATGCGCCTGCCTCGGACTGCTCTCCGAGGGGCAGGCGGAGCGGCTGCGCGAGGCGGGCGCCGACGCCTACAACCACAACCTCAACACGTCGGAGTCGACGTACGGGGACATCACCACCACGCACACCTACGCCGACCGTGTCGACACGGTGCGGAAGGCGCACGCGGCGGGTCTCTCCGCCTGCTCCGGGCTGATCGCCGGCATGGGCGAGAGCGACGAGGACCTGGTCGACGTGGTCTTCTCGCTGCGCGCGCTGGACCCGGACTCGGTGCCCGTCAACTTCCTGATCCCGTTCGAGGGCACGCCGCTCGCCAAGGAATGGAACCTGACCCCGCAGCGGTGCCTGAGGATCCTGGCGATGGTCCGGTTCGTCTGCCCGGACGTCGAGGTGCGGATCGCCGGCGGCCGTGAGGTGCACCTGCGCACGATGCAGCCGCTCGCGCTGCACCTGGCCAACTCGGTCTTCCTCGGCGACTACCTCACCAGCGAGGGCCAGGCGGGCAGGGCGGACCTGGAGATGATCGCGGACGCCGGGTTCGAGGTGGAGGGCACCGACCAGGTGACACTGCCCGAGCACCGGGCGGGCGGCGGCGCCTGCGGCTCCCACGGGAGCGGCGGCGCCTGCGGTGCGGCGCCGACCGGTGCGGCGCCCGCCGGTGCGGACGCCGGTGACGGGGCCGCACGAGGTGCCGACGGGCCGCGCACCGATCTGGTCGCCGTGCGCCGCCGGGGCGCCGGAACGGACCTCGCGCCCAATGCCTGAGCGGTCCGTCGCCGAACTGCTGGAGCTCGACCGGCGGCACGTCTGGCATCCGTACGGGCCCATGCCGGGCCGTCGGGAACCGCTCGTCGTGGAGTCGGCGAGCGGGGTGCGGCTGCGGCTCGCCGACGGCTCGGGCGAACTGGTCGACGGGATGTCGTCCTGGTGGTCGGCGATCCACGGCTACAACCACCCGGTGCTCAACGAGGCGGCCGGCGAGCAGCTCGCCCGGATGAGTCATGTGATGTTCGGCGGGCTCACGCACGAGCCCGCCGTACGGCTGGCGAAGCTCCTTGTCGACATGTCACCGGAAGGGCTGGAACACGTCTTCCTGGCCGACTCCGGATCGGTGTCGGTCGAGGTCGCGGTGAAGATGTGCCTGCAGTACTGGCGTTCGCTGGGGCGGCCGGCGAAGCGGCGGCTGCTGACCTGGCGGGGCGGCTACCACGGCGACACCTGGCAGCCGATGTCGGTGTGCGACCCCGACGGCGGCATGCACCGGCTGTGGTCCGGGGTGCTGCCCCGTCAGGTGTTCGCCGACGCCCCGCCCGAGCGGTACGAGGAGTCGTACGCCGATCACCTGCGGGAGCTGGTCGAGCGGCACGCCGGTGAGCTGGCCGCGGTGATCGTGGAGCCGGTGGTGCAGGGCGCGGGCGGCATGCGGTTCCACTCCCCCGCGTATCTGCGGGTGCTCCGGGAGGCGTGCGACGCGCACGACGTGCTGCTGGTGTTCGACGAGATCGCGACCGGATTCGGGCGCACCGGGGCGTTGTTCGCGGCGGAGCACGCGGCGGTGGCGCCGGACGTCATGTGCGTGGGCAAGGCGCTGACCGGAGGCTATCTGACCATGGCGGCGACGCTGTGCACCGCGCGGGTGGCCGAGGGCATCGCGCGCGGTGAGGTGCCGGTGCTGGCGCACGGTCCGACGTTCATGGGCAATCCGCTGGCGGCGGCCGTGGCCTGCGCCTCCGTCGAACTGCTGCTGGGGCAGGACTGGCGCGCGGAGGTCGGGCGGATCGAGGCGGGCCTGCGGGAAGGGCTGGCGCCGACCGCGCGGCTGCCGGGGGTGCGGGACGTGCGGGTGCTGGGCGCCATCGGGGTCGTGCAGCTCGATCACGCGGTGGACATGGCGGCGGCCACGGAGGCCGCCGTGCGCGAAGGGGTGTGGCTGCGGCCGTTCCGCGATCTGATCTACACCATGCCGCCGTACGTGACGGGCGACGCCGACGTGGCGCTCGTCGCGCGCGCGGTGTGCGCGGCGGCGAAGGAGGGATGACATGCCGGTGATGGTGATCACGGGCACGGGCACCGAGGTCGGCAAGACGGTGGTGACGGCCGCGGTCGCCGCGACGGCGCTGGCGGCCGGCCGGTCGGTGGCCGTGCTGAAGGCGGCGCAGACGGGCGTAAGGCCGGGCGAGCCCGGGGACGCCGAGGAGGTCGCGCGGCTCGCCGGTGCGGTGACGACGGACGAACTCGCCCGCTATCCCGATCCGCTGGCGCCGGCCACGGCCTCCCGCCGGGCCGGGCGGGCACCGGTGCATCCGCACGAGGTCGCGGAGCGGGCCGCCAAGCTGGCCACCGAGCACGATCTGGTGCTGGTGGAGGGCGCGGGCGGGCTGCTGGTGCGGTTCGACGCGGCCGGCGGGACGCTGGCGGACGCTGCCGGGCTGCTGTCCGCTCCGGTGCTGGTGGTGGCGCCGGCGGGACTCGGCACCCTCAACGCCTCGGAGCTGACGGTCCGCGAACTGCGCGGGCGGGGGCTGGAGCCGGCGGGTGTGGTGATCGGCAGCTGGCCGGCCGGGCCCGATCTGGCGGCGCGCTGCAATCTGCTGGACCTGCCCGACGTGACCGGGGCCCCGCTGCTGGGCGCCGTGCCGGCCGGGGCGGGCTCCCTCGCCCCGGCCCGCTTCCGGGCCGCGGCGCCGCAGTGGCTGGCGCCCCGGCTGGAGGGAACCTGGGACGCGGAGGTGTTCCGGGTGCGCGAGGCGCCCTGACGACAGCGCCTGACGACAGCGGGGGTGCGGGCGGCCCGACCGGGGGAGAATCGCCGTAGGCCCGTCCCGGGGAGGTCCACATGCAGCCACGGTCCGGCCGCTCCGCGAAGGCGGCGCGGGAGCCCGTGCACCACCCGCTGTTCGCCCGCTGCTACGCCCGGCTCAGTGTCACCGCCGAGACCCGGGCGGGGATGGCCGGGGTGCGCCGCAGGCTGCTCGGCGGGCTGTCGGGGCGGGTGATCGAGGTCGGCGCGGGCAACGGTCTGAACTTCGCGCACTACCCGGGCACCGTCTCGGGGATCGTCGCGATCGAACCGGAGCGTGCGCTGCGCACCCTGGCCGTGGAGGCCGCCCTGCGCGCCCGGGTGCCGGTGGACGTGGCGCCGGGGGTGGCGGAGGCGCTTCCGGTCCAGAGCGAGGCGTTCGACGCGGCGGTGCTCTCGTTGGTGCTGTGCAGTGTGCGGGACGTGCCGCGGGCGCTCGCGGAGCTCAGGCGGGTGCTGCGGCCCGGCGGCGAGGTGCGGTTCCTGGAGCACGGCCGGGGCGGCGGCCGGGTCATGAACCTCGCCCAGCGCGCGCTGGACCGCACGGTGTGGCCGTCGCTGGCCGGCGGCTGCCACGTGGCGCGGGACCCGGTCGGCGCGCTGCGGGAGGCGGGGTTCGAACTCGGGCCCTACCGGCGGACGCTGATGCCGGAGAAGGGGCCGGCGCTGCCCACCTCGTACTGCGTCGTCGGCACCGCGTGGCGACCGGTGAGCGACGCCTCGGCCCCCGCGGGCTGATCACTCGCTCCAGCGGCGCAGCTCGGCGGCGATGTCGGCCACGCCCGCCTCACCGCTCTTGACCAGCCGGGCCAGGTCGCGCACCCGCTCCGGCGAGGTGACGACCTTCAGACCGCTGGCGACGAGATAGGCGTACGCGACGGCGGAGGCGAACAGGGCGTTGGAGCGTTCCAGCGCGGGGAGGTGGATCAGCAGCTGGAGCAGCGCGGCGGCGCGGTCCTGGGGGCTGTCGTAGACGGGGACGTCGAAGATCCGGGCCTCGTGGCGTGCGACGGCGGCCACGAGGGCACCCCAGTCGGTCACCTGGGGGTCTCCCGGGGTCTGCTGCTCGGCGAGCATGAGCAGCCACGCGAGGTCGATGCGCAGGTTGTCCAACGGTTCAGCGGCGACCTTCGCGCGTGCCCTCGCCGTCCTTGCCGAATTCCTCGGCGAAGACGCTCTCGTACTGCTTCATGAAGTCGGCGGCCGCCTCGACGAAGGCGCGGCCCGCCTCTCCGGTGTCCTGCCGGACCAGTTCCTCGATGTAGCGGTTGACGCTCATCCCGCGGGCCAGGGCGCGCTCGCGTGCCGCGCGGGCGGTGCCCTCGTCGACGCGCACGTTCAGCTGGGTCTTCGCCATACCGTGAAGCTAGCGCCGGAATGCTAGCGGGGCAAGCGCGTCCACCGGCCGGATTCGCCCCTCACGCGGTGGGGGCGGTGCCGGGTGACACCCCTGACCGGGTGATCTGCGGGCCGACGGGCTTCTTTGCCGATCTTTTACCCCCGGCGGGCCACTCGCTCCTCCATGAAAGGTTGTGTGCGTCCGCCATGGGCGAGCGTCCCGGTCCGGGACATCGCGCATCCGTCCCCGTCCTGTCCGACCATGGGACGGAGGTGACCCGATGACCGAAGTGCTCCTCCTCCTGACGGCCATCCTGCTCTCGCTCGCCTGCGGCGCGTTCGTCGCGGCCGAGTTCTCCCTCACCACGGTCGAGCGCGGCGATCTGGAGCGGGCGGCCGAGCGCGGCGAGCGCGGCGCCGCCGGCGCGCTCGAGGCCGTTCGGAAACTGACCTTCCAGCTCTCCGGCGCCCAGCTCGGCATCACGGTCACCAACCTGGTGGTCGGCATGCTCGCCGAGCCGTCGATCGCGGCGCTGATCGCGGGCCCGCTGAAGGACGCCGGCGCCTCCGACGCGGTGGCGCACTCCTCGGCCCTGGTGATCGGCACGGCCCTGTCGACCGTGTTCCTGATGGTGGTCGGCGAGCTGGTGCCCAAGAACTGGGCGATCTCCTCGCCGCTGGCCGTGGCCAAGCGGGTGGGCAACGCGCAGCGCTGGTTCAGTGCCGCCTTCCGTCCCTTCATCACGCACCTCAACAACACGGCCAACCGCATCGTGCGCCGCATCGGCGTCGAGCCCGCCGAGGAACTGGAGTCCGCGCGCGGCCCCCAGGAGCTCGCGGCGCTCGCCCGGCACTCCGCCCGGCAGGGCGCCCTGGAGCCGGACACCGCCGAACTGTTCGTCCGCACGCTGAACCTCGCCGACCTCACCGCGGAGAACGTGATGACACCGCGCGTCCAGGTCGTCGCCCTGGAGGCCTCCGCGACCTGCGAGGACGTGGCGAACGTGACCCGGGCCACCGGGCTGTCCCGGTTCCCCGTCTACCGCGACACCCTGGACGCGGTCGTCGGCACCGCGCACGTCAAGGACGTTCTGGCGATGTCCGCCGGGCACCGCGCCCGCGTCCCGGTGTCGGAGGTGATGCGCGACCCGCTGCTGGTCCCCGAATCGCTCACCGTCGACCGCCTGCTGGACCGGCTCTCCGGCCGGCGGACCATGGCCGTGGTGATCGACGAGTACGGCGGCACCGCGGGCGTGGCCACGCTGGAGGACATCGTCGAGGAGGTCGTCGGCGAGGTCCGCGACGAGCACGACCCGCACGAGACCCCCGACCTGGCCCGCTCCGGCGCCGACGCGGAGGGCCGCGAGCTGTTCTCGGCCGACGGCTCGGCACGGGTGGACCAGCTCGCCCGGGTCGGCCTGCGCGCGCCGGAGGGGCCGTACGAGACCCTCGCCGGGCTCGTGGCGGCCGAGCTGGGCCGGATCCCGGCCGTCGGCGACACCCTCGAGGTCACCGGCTGGCGGCTGGAGGTGCTGGACGCGACCGGCCGCCGCGCGGCACGCGTCCTGCTGCACGCACCGCGCGGCGGCCCGCACCCGGCGGAACGGCGGACGGACACGGACGGCGAGGGGGCGCGGCGGTGACCGTCGTACAGCTGGTGATCGGTCTGGCGACCCTGGTCGCCAACGCCTTCTTCGTCGGCGCCGAGTTCGCCCTGATCTCGGTCCGCCGCAGCCAGATCGAGCCGTACGCCGATGAGGGCGACCGGCGCGCCAGGAGCGTGCTGTGGGGGCTGGAGCACGTGTCCGCGCTGATGGCGGCCGCGCAGCTCGGCATCACGCTGTGCACCCTGGTCCTCGGCGTCGTCGCCGAACCGGCCATCGCCCACCTGCTGGAGCCGGTGTTCCACGCGGTGGGCATGCCGGAGGGCGCCGGTCACGCGGTGTCGTTCGTGATCGCGCTGGCGCTCGCGACGTATCTGCACATGCTGCTCGGCGAGATGGTGCCCAAGAACATCGCGCTGGCCGAGCCGGTCCGCAGCGCGCTGGCGCTGGGGCCGCCGCTGGTGGCGCTGTCCCGGGCCCTGCGCCCGGTGATCTTCACGGTCAACGCCTTCGCCAACGCCCTGCTGCGGCTGCTGCGGGTCGAGGTGCGCAACGAGGTCGTCGCCTCCTTCTCGGACGCGGAGCTGGTCCAGATGGTGAAGGACTCCGGCGAGGCGGGTCTGATCGACGACCGGGCGCAGGAACGGCTGCGCGACGCGCTGGAATTGGGCCGGCGGCCGGTGCGGGACGTGGTGGTGCCACTGGAGCGCGTGGTCTACGCCCGCGTGGGCGTCACCCCGGAGGAACTGGAGCGGCTGTCGGCGCAGTCCGGCTTCTCCCGCTTCCCCGTGGTGGACGAGCAGCGGCGGATCGTGGGTTATCTGCACGTGAAGGACGCCTTGGACGCCTCGCCGCGGGACCTGCCGTTCCGGCTGCGGGACATGCGGTCCGTGGCCCGGGTGCGGGAGAGCACGCCGATGGACGACGTCCTCACCGCCATGCGGCGCAGCCGTACGCATCTGGCGGCCGTGCTCGGCGCCGACGGGCGGCTGGCGGGACTGGTGACGATGGAGGACGTCCTGCGGGAGCTGTTCGGGCGGCGGACCTGAGCATCCGGGGGGGGACCGACCGATGGGTATGTGCCACGGGATACCATCTCTGTCGCCATGCAGACGCATCCCTCCCACAACAGCCTTGTCGCCCTCGGCGATTCCTTCACCGAGGGCATGTCGGACCTCCTTCCGGACGGCACGTACCGCGGCTGGGCCGATCTCCTCGCCGGACGGATGGCGGCCGCCTCCTCCGGTTTCCGCTACGCCAACCTGGCCGTGCGCGGCAAGCTGATCCGGCAGATCGTCGACGAGCAGGTCGAGGTCGCCGCTGCCCTGCGGCCCGACGTCGTCACCCTGGTCGGCGGGCTCAACGACACCCTGCGGCCCAAGTGCGACATGGCGCGGGTGCGGGATCTGCTGACCGAGGCCGTGGAGCGGCTGGCCCCGCACTGCGAGCAGCTGGTGCTGATGCGCAGTCCCGGCCGCCAGGGGCCGGTCCTGGAGCGCTTCCGGCCGCGCATGGAGGCGCTGTTCGCCTGTGTCGACGAGCTGGCCGAGCGGCACGGCGCCCTCGTCGTCGACCTGTACGGGGCGCCCTCGCTCAGTGATCCCCGGCTGTGGGACGTGGACCGGCTGCATCTGACCGCCGACGGGCACCGCAGGGTGGCGGAGGCGGTGTGGCAGGCCCTCGGCTACCCGCCGGAGGACCCCGAGTGGCACCTGCCGCCCCGGGCGACGCTGCCGCCGCGCTGGACGGCACGTCGGGTCGAGGACGCCCGGTTCGCCCGGCGGCACCTGCTGCCCTGGATCGGCCGCCGGCTCACGGGCCGTTCCTCGGGGGACGGCCGGGCAGGCGCCCAGTTCAACGCCGAGCTGGGCAGAGCCTTCTGGGTCACCCCTGCGGACCCCGCGAAGCCCGGCCCCGTGACGGACTGGCGACGGGTGGGGCCCTGAGCCGGAGTCCCGCCCGGCCGCCGCGCACCGATCGGACGCGGGGCGCCGGCCCTCCCTCCCCGGGCTGGTCAGCGGTCTCCAGGTCACCGGTGGCCGTGTCGTGGACCGCGACGGGGCGGGGCGTGTCGTCGACGACGGATCGGATCGGATCGGATCGGGGCACCGTGCCCGTCCGGAGGCCGCCCGGGCGCCCCGAGCCGCTGCCGTCCGGGATCCGCCGGCGCTCCCGGCCCCTCGTGGCTTCCTCCGAACCACCCCGTGGCACCGGCCTGCACGAATCGCCAGTAGAATCCCTGTACGTGACTGCTGCGCCCGCCAAGCCCCGTATCCCGAACGTCCTCGCCGGACGCTACGCCTCCGCCGAGCTCGCCACGCTCTGGTCCCCCGAGCAGAAGGTGAGACTGGAGCGGCAGCTCTGGATCGCCGTGCTGCGGGCCCAGAAGGACCTCGGGATCGAGGTGCCGGACGCGGCGATCGCCGACTACGAGCGTGTCCTCGGCCAGGTCGACCTGGCCTCGATCGCCGAGCGCGAGAAGGTCACCCGGCACGACGTGAAGGCGCGGATCGAGGAGTTCAACGACCTCGCCGGGCACGAGCACGTGCACAAGGGCATGACCTCCCGCGACCTCACCGAGAACGTCGAGCAGCTGCAGATCCGGCTCTCGCTGGAGCTGGTGCGCGACCGCACGGTGGCCGTGCTGGCGCGTCTGGGCAGGCTGGCCGGCGAGTACGGCGAACTGGTCGTGGCCGGCCGTTCGCACAACGTGGCCGCGCAGGCCACCACCCTCGGCAAGCGGTTCGCGACCGCCGCCGACGAGCTGCTCGTCGCGTACGGCCGGGTGGAGGACCTGCTGGGCCGCTACCCGCTGCGCGGCGTCAAGGGCCCGGTGGGCACGGCGCAGGACATGCTGGACCTGCTCGGCGGGGACGCCGCCAAGCTGGCGGAGCTGGAGCGGCGGATCGCCGGGCACCTGGGCTTCTCCGAGGTGTTCACCTCGGTCGGCCAGGTCTACCCGCGCTCGCTGGACTACGAGGTCGTCACCGCGCTGGTGCAGCTGGCCGCCGCGCCGTCGTCGCTGGCGAAGACCATCCGGCTGATGGCCGGGCACGAGCTGGTCACCGAGGGCTTCAAGCCGGGTCAGGTCGGCTCCTCGGCGATGCCGCACAAGATGAACACCCGCTCCTGCGAGCGCGTCAACGGCCTGATGGTGATCCTGCGCGGCTACGCCTCGATGACCGGCGAGCTGGCGGGCGACCAGTGGAACGAGGGCGACGTCTCCTGCTCGGTGGTGCGCCGGGTCGCGCTGCCGGACGCGTTCTTCGCGCTCGACGGTCTGCTGGAGACGTTCCTGACGGTGCTCGACGAGTTCGGGGCCTTCCCGGCCGTCGTCGCCCGGGAGCTGGACCGCTACCTGCCGTTCCTCGCCACCACCAAGGTGCTGATGGGCGCGGTGCGCGCGGGCGTCGGCCGCGAGGTCGCGCACGAGGCGATCAAGGAGAACGCGGTCGCCACGGCCCTGGCGATGCGCGAGCGGGGCGCCGAGCGCAACGACCTGCTCGACAAGCTCGCCGCCGACGAGCGGCTGCCGCTGGACCGCGCCGGGCTGGAGGAGCTGATGGCGGACAAGCTGTCCTTCACCGGTGCCGCGAGCGACCAGGTCGCCACCGTCGTCGGCCGCGTCGAGGACATCGTGAGGCGGCGCCCGGAGGCCGCCGGGTACACCCCCGGGGCGATCCTCTGACGCGCTTCACCCGTCAGGAGCTGGAGGCCGCCCGCGACCGGCTGGTGCCGGACGTGGTCGCGGACGGCCTGCGCGTGCTGTTCTGCGGTATCAACCCGGGGCTGATGACGGCCGCGACGGGCCACCACTTCGCCCGCCCGGGGAACCGCTTCTGGCCGGCGCTGCACCGCTCCGGCTTCACGCCCCGGCAGCTGCTGCCGTCGGAGCAGCGGGAGTTGCTGTCGTACGGACTCGGCATCACCAACGTGGTGGCGAGGGCGACCGCGCGGGCCGACGAGCTGAGCGCCGAGGAGTACCGGGAGGGCGGGCGGCTGCTGACCCGGAAGGTGGCACGGCTCCGTCCGCGGTGGCTGGCCGTGGTGGGGATCACCGCGTACCGGGCGGCGTTCGACGACCGCACGGCGCGGGTGGGACCGCAGGAGCGGACCATCGGCGACACACGGGTGTGGGTGCTGCCCAACCCGAGCGGGCTGAACGCGCACTGGACGCCGGCGACGCTGGCCGAGGAGTTCGGGCGGCTGCGGGAGGCCGCGGCGGAGTAGCGTCGGCCGGTGGTCGTGGCGGGGCCGTCCCGGTGGCCACCGCCGGCAGCCGGGTCCCGTCGCTCGCGTCCCGGCCGGCGACCGCCACCGCGGCCCGGCGGCCGGTTCCCCGGACCTCCCCCGGCCGGGCCACGTGCGGGCCGCGGTACGTCCTCCCGTCCGGTGCGCAGCGGAACCGTCCGCGGGTTCCGGGGCGCGCCGCGAGCGCCGGGCGCCGCGGGGCGCCCGTACCCGGAGGTCGCCGGGGCCCGCCGTGCCGAGTACGATCCGCCCAACACGCGCACGAGCGGGAGGGACGGACGGTGGCTCGGCTGACCGGCGGGGACCCCTCGCTGCTGCGAAGGATCAACTCCGCGGTGGTGCTGCACGCGTTGCGGGCCACGGACTGCGCGACGCTGACCGAGGTGACCCGGGTGACGGGGCTGTCCCGGCCGACCGTCGAGGGCGTCGTGGAGGGACTCATCGAGGCGGGCCTCGTCGTGGAGACGGCGGCCCAGGAGGGTGCCGCGCGCCGCCAGGGACGGCCGGCGCGGCGGTTCCGGTTCCGGGCGGAGGCCGGGCATCTGCTCGGCCTGGAGATCGGCGTGCACCGGGTGGCCGCGCTGCTGGCCGATCTGGACGGCCGGGTGATCGGCGCACAGGCCAGGGACGTGGACGGGACGGTCGACGCCGACGAGCGGCTGGACCGGCTGCGCGCGGCCGTCGCGGAGCTGCTGCGCCGGGCCGGCGTGCCGCGCGGCTCGCTGCGGGCCGTGGGCGTCGGCACACCCGGGATCGTCGAGGCGGACGGCACGGTGCGGCTGGGCACGGCGCTGCCCGGCTGGACGGGTCTCGGCCTCGGTGAGCGGCTGAGCCGGTCCTTCAAGTGCCCGGTGCTGGTGGAGAACGACGCCAACGCGGCGGTCGTGGCGGAGCACTGGAAGGGCGCCGCCAGGGAGACCGACGACGTGGTGTTCGTGCTGGCCGGACTGAGCCCGGGCGCTGGGTCGTTGATCGGCGGACGGCTGCACCGGGGCTACGGCGGGGCGGCCGGCGAGATCGGGGCGCTGCACCTGCTGGGCCGGGAGGCGACCCCGGAGACGCTGCTGTCCACCACGGACGAGCCGTTGCACCCGCTCGACGAGCAGGCGGTCGCCGAGGTCTTCGCCCAGGCCCGCGAGGGCGACCGGCGGGCGCTCGCCGCCGTGGACCGCTTCATCCGCCGACTGGTGCACGACGTGGCGGCGCTGGTGCTCGCCCTCGATCCGGAACTGGTCGTGATCGGCGGCTGGGCGGCGGGCCTGGACGGGGTCCTGGCGCCGCTGCGCCGCGAACTGGCCCGCTACTGCCTGCGCCCGCCGGAGGTCACCCTGTCCCACCTGGGTGAGGCCGCGGTCGCCACCGGCGCGGTGCGGCTCGCCCTCGACCATGTGGAGGGGCAGCTCTTCGCGGTGGAGGGCACGGTGACGGCGCGCCGCTGAGGACCGTCACGGTCGGGTGCCGCGCGCCCGCGGGGCACCCGACGGTCCTTCCGGCGCAGCCCCGTGGGTGGTGCGGGTGCACCGCACCGGGGCGGTGCGACCCGTCGCGGCGCCCGTGCCGGGAGCGCCCCGGGCACGGCGGCCGGGGGTCTCAGGAGGCGTGGCGCTCCGGGCCGTGGTGGATCTCCACGCCGCCGAAGTCGCCGAACGTCAGCCGGCAGGTGTCGGCGCGGTAGGTGGCCACGGAGAGCGCGGCGATGCGCCCGCGGGCGATGAAGCGGGTGGTGACGACGAGGACGGGGGCGCCCGGCAGGCGGTCCAGCTCCCTGGCGTCGTCGGCGCGGGCGGAACCGAGTTCGACCGCGCTCTCCTGCCGCTCCAGCTCCAGGCGCCGCAGTTCACGCAGCACCGCACGCGCGCGGGCCGTACCGGACGGCGCGTCGATGCCGGACAGGTCCGGCACCGAGTCCACCGGAAGGTACAGCAGTTCGGCGGCGACGGGCTGGCCGTGGGAGACGCGGGAGCGCCGCACGACGTGCAAGGGCTCGTCGCGGCCGGTCACCAGGGTCTCGGCGACGGCGGCGGGCGGCACCTCGAGCACGCAGTCGAGGGCCTGCCAGGCGTCGTCCGGGCCGCCCGGCCAGGCGTGCTGCGCCGTGCCGACGGACACGCCCATGCGCGGCGGGGCGACGGTCGTGCCCACCCCGCGGCGGCGCTGCAGCCTGCCTTCGAGTTCGAGCTGTTCCAGCGCCTGCCGAAGCGTGGCGCGGGCGACGCCGAAGCGGGCGGCGAGGTCACGCTCGTTGGGCAGGATCTCGCCCACGGCGAACTCCGAGTCCAGCGCCTCGCTGAGCACGGTCCTGAGATGCCAGTACTTCGGTTCCGGCACCGTTTCCAGCTGCGTGGTCCCCACCCTGTCCTCCACGTTCGCCGTGTCCGGCGCCGTTTTCAGCGCCCTTGTTTATGAAAGGTTGTTTCACTTATCTGTGACCATAAGGCGGCCCACCCCCTTGGTCAAGACCAATCCGCACGACGGGACGAGGCCCCCGTCGCGGCGGGGGCCTCGTCCGGTGAGGGTGCGTGCCGCTCCTACGGAACGGCGGGCAGGGAGCGCAGCTTGTCGGGGTTGCGGATGATGTACACCGCCTGGACGCGCCCGTCGGCGACGTCGAGCTGGAGGACGGAGTCGGGCTCGCGGCCGGACAGGACGAGCACCGCGGGGCCGCCGTTGAGCTCCAGGAAGCGGACGCCGAGGTCGGGCACCCCCTTGCCGGCGACGCCGATGACGAAGCGCCCGACGTGGTCGGCGCTCTCCAGCACCCGCAGCGGGGCGCGCGACTTGCCGCCGCTGTCGCCGACGAGACGCACGTCCGGCGCGAGCAGTTCCATGAGTCCCGCCAGATCGCCGCCGGCCGCCGCGGCCAGGAAGCGCTCGGTGAGTTCACGGCGCCGGACGGGGTCCACCTCGTAGCGCGGGCGCCGCTCCTCGACGTGCCCGCGGGCGCGCCCGGCGAGTTGGCGTACCGCCGCCTCGCCGCGGTCGAGCATGGCCGCGATGTCGGCGTACGGGTAGCCGAACGCCTCCCGCAGCACGAAGACCGCGCGCTCCAGCGGCGACAGTGACTCCAGCACGACGAGGACGGCGAGGGAGACGGAGTCGGCGAGCACCGCCCGATCGGCGGCGTCCGGGACGGTGTCGCCGAAGTCGGTGACGTACGGCTCCGGCAGCCAGGGCCCGACATAGGTCTCACCGCGCGCCTTGATCCGGCGCAGCCGGTCGATGGCGAGGCGGGCGGTGACGCGCACCAGGTAGCCGCGCGGCTCGCGCACCTCCGAGCGGTCGCCGCCGGACCAGCGCAGCCACGCGTCCTGGACCACGTCCTCCGCGTCGGCCACCCGGCCCAGCATGCGGTAGGCGACTCCCAGGAGAACGGGACGGTGCTCTTCGAAGACGTCGGTCAGGGTGTCGGTGGTCACGGCCCCATCCCAGCCGACCCGCGCGGTCGTGTCCAGGCGGTCCGGGCCGCCGGGAGCGCGGCGAGAAGGGCGGAGCCGGGGGCTACCCGCCGGTAGCAACTGCTGACAAGCTGTCCACGACGTCGGGCGGCGTCCGTTTCCGCGAGTCCCAGACGAGGAGCACCCCCATGTCCGCGACCGTCTCCTTCGAGATCACCTCTCCCCTCGGCCCGCAGACCGTGACCGTGTCCTACGCGCGCGTGGGCCGCGGGGAACCGCTGCTCCTGCTGCACGGCATCGGCCATCACCGCCAGGCCTGGGACCCGGTCGTGGACATCCTCGCGACCGAGCGCGAGGTGATCGCCGTGGACCTGCCCGGCTTCGGCGCCTCCCCGTCGCTGCCCGGCGGCCTCGCCCACGACCTGCCGACCATGAGCACCGCGCTCGCCGCCCTGTGCGAGGCGCTGGAACTGGACCGGCCGCATGTCGCGGGCAACTCGCTCGGCGGTCTGCTGGCCCTGGAGCTGGGCCGCGGGCAGTTCGTACGGTCCGTCACCGCCCTGTCCCCCGCCGGTTTCTGGACCCGGGCCGAGCGCCGGTACGCCTTCGCCGTGCTGGCCGGCATGCGGCGGATCGCGGAGCGGATGCCGCTGCCGCTGGTCGAGCGCCTCGCTCGCTCCGCGGCCGGCCGGGCGGCGCTGACCGGCACCGTCTACGCCCGCCCCGGGCGCCGTTCACCCGAGGCCGTGGTCGCCGAGACGCTCGCGCTGGCCGGCGCCACGGGCTTCGCCGAGACCCTCCGGGCGGGCACCGCCGTACGGTTCACCGAGGACGTGCCGGGCATCCCCGTGACCGTCGCCTGGGGCGCCCGGGACCGGCTGCTCATCCCCCGGCAGGGCGTCCGCGCCAAGCGGCTGATCCCCCGGGCCCGGCTGGTGCGGCTGCCCGGCTGCGGCCACGTCCCGATGAACGACGACCCGGCGCTCGTCGCACGCGTCCTCCTCGACGGCAGCCGCTGATCGAGACGGCGGGGCGGTACGGGACGGCGAGCGGGTCCACACGGCCGGCCAGCGGCCTGGCCCGGCTCCGGCGCCGCCGGGAGCCTTTCCTCACGCGCGTGGCGGAGGCCGGTGAGAACGGTGCCGCGCGCTCGTCCGATCAGTTGTTCACCCGGGGTTTGCGTACGGGCCGCGCCGCCCGAGTAGTCCTGGCTGCGCACACTGGCCGGATCCCGTCCCTGGAGGCGCATCCATGTCACACCGTTCGTTCCCGGGCCGTCGCGCCGTTCTGCGCGGCTCGCTCGCGGCCTCGGCGGCCCTCACCCTGCCCACCGCGCTCGGTGCGGCGCCCGCGTTCGCCCGGTCGGGGCGTCCGCTGGCGAAGTGGGGCGTGCAGACGGGCGACGTGACCCGTGACTCAGGGCTGGTGTGGGTGCGCTCCGACCGGCCGGCCCGGATGATCGTCGAGACGTCGGCGACCGAGTCGTTCCGCAACCCGCGCCGTCTGCACGGCCCGCTGCTCGGCGCGGACACCGACTTCACCGGCACCACCCGGCTGCGCGGGCTGCCGCCCGGCGAGCAGATCCACTACCGCGTGCTGCTCGCCGACCCCGACGACCCGCGCCGCACCGGCGAGCCGGTCACCGGCACCTTCCGCACGGTGCCGGCCCGGCGCCGGGACGGCGTGCGGTTCCTGTGGTCGGGCGATCTGGCCGGACAGGGCTGGGGCATCAACCCCGGCATCGGCGGCTACCGCATCTTCGACGCGATGGCCCGGCTCGACCCCGACTTCTTCCTGTTCAGCGGTGACACCGTCTACGCGGACGGCCCCATCGCCGCGACCGCCGCCCTGCCGGACGGCAGCACCTGGCGGAACATCACCACCGAGGAGAAGTCCAAGGTCGCCGAGACCCTCGCCGAGTTCCGGGGCAATTTCCGCTACAACCTGCTCGACGAGAACCTGCGCCGGTTCAACGCCCGGGTCCCCTCCATCGTGCAGTGGGACGACCACGAGGTGCGCAACAACTGGTACCCCGGCCAGCGGATCGCCGACACGGACACCCGGTACACGGAGAAGAGCGTCGATGTGCTCGCGGCCCGGGCACGGCGGGCGTTCGGCGAGTACTTCCCGATGTCGACGCTGCGGCCGGGCGACCGGGAGGGCCGGGTGTACCGGGTGCTGCGGCAGGGGCCGCTGCTCGACGTGTTCGTGCTGGACATGCGGACGTACCGCAACGCCAACTCCTCCGGTGACCAGACCGTGGACCCGCAGGGCATCCTCGGGCGCGAGCAACTGGAGTGGCTGAAGCGGGAACTGGTGCGGTCGCGGGCGGTGTGGAAGGTGATCGCCGCCGACATGCCGATCGGGCTGGTCGTACCGGACACCACCGAGGGCCGTGCGAACGTCGAGGCGGTGGCCCAGGGCGACCCGGGCGCGCCGCTGGGGCGGGAGCTGCAGATCGCGGAACTGCTGAGGTTCGTCAAGCACCGGCGGATCACCGGCACGGTGTGGCTGACGGCCGACGTGCACCACACCTCGGCCCAGCACTACCAGCCCTCGCGGGCCGCGTTCGGTGACTTCGAGCCGTTCTGGGAGTTCGTCTCCGGTCCGCTGAACGCCGGTGCCTTCCCGGCCAGCGCGCTCGACGGCACCTTCGGTCCGGAACGGGTGTGGGTGAAGGCGCCGACAGCCTCCAACGTCTCGCCGGCCGGCGGCTACCAGTTCTTCGGTGAGGTCGACATCGACGGCGGCAGCGGCGAACTGACGGTGCGGATGCGGGAGCAGGACGGCACGGTGCTGTTCACGAAGACGCTGCAGCCGGGCCTGGTCGGCCAGTAACCCTTCAAAACGGGCAGAAGCTTGCTTTACCCGTCAGTCACAGTGCGTTCGTGATCAGGAAACACGATTCCTTCACAGTGGCTGCATGAGCCGAGACATGCCTGAAGCGACGAACACCCCCCACGGGGGCCCCACGCACCGCCGGTGGAGGGCGGCCGGACCCGCCGCGCGGTGCACGGCCGCCCTCCACGCGTGGTGGGCACGGCGCCACGGCAGCGCACCGCCGGCGCACGATACCGGCGGTGCCCCGCCGCCCTCCGCCGCGGCCGGGGACAGCGAGCTGTGGCGGATGCGGACGACGGTGAAGGACGAGCCGGGCGCGCTGGCGGCGCTGTGCACGGCGCTGGCCGGGCTGCGGGTCGACATCCTGACCCTGCAGACGCACCCGCTGGGCGATTCCACCGTCGACGAGTTCCTGCTGCGGGCACCGGCCGGTACGGACCTCACCACCGCGGTGTCGCTCGCCGGGGGCGCGGACACCTGGGCCGAACGGGCCGACGCCCACGACCTGGTGGACGCCCCCACCCGGGTACTGCGGCTGGCCGCCCGCACCGCCCAGGACGCGGCCGAGCTGCCGCTGGCACTGCGTCAGCTGCTGGGACGGTGCACGATCCGCTCCCGGCCCGCCGCGCCGGCCGGCGGCTCCCCCGAGTCCGTGCCGGCGGAGGGCTCCCTGCAGGACACCGTGATCCGGCTGCGCGCCCCGGAGGGCGGCGTGATCACCGTGGAGCGGCCGTATCTGCCGTTCACGCCCACCGAGTTCGCCCGCGCCCGGGCGCTGGTGGAACTGGACGCCCGCCTCGGCCCGCGGATCCCGCGCGGCCGGGACGTGCTCAGGCTGCCCGAGCGCGACGACGTCTGCGTGCGCCGGGCGGACAGCGGCGACCTGGCCGCCGCGCGGGCGATGCACGAGCGGTGCTCCCCCCAGACCCTGCGGATGCGCTACCACGGACCGGCCGGTGACGCGGACCGCTATCTGAACCACCTGCTCAGCCCCCGCTTCGGCCGCACGCTCGCGGTGCAGACCGCCTCGGGCCGCATCGTCGGCCTCGGTCATCTGCTGTGGGACGGCGACGAGACCGAGGTGGCGCTGATCGTGGAGGACGCCTGGCAGCGCCGGGGCATCGGCGGCGCGCTCCTCGCCCGGCTGGTGTCCATGGCGACCGAGGCGGGCTGCGCCCAGGTGTACGCGGTGACGCAGGCCTCCAACACCGGCATGGTCGCCGCGATGCGCGGGCTGGGGCTGCCGCTCGACTACCAGGTCGAGGAGGGCACCCTGGTCGTCACGGCCCGGCTGGACGCCGCGGCGGCCCGCCGGACGCAGGAGCGGGGAGGGCACGGCGAGCGGATCGGCCGGCCATAGCCCACCGCGGTCGCACACGGCACGGCCCGGCGCGTCCCGCCGGGCCGTTCGCCGTGTGCGCGAGGGCTCAGCCCCGGGACAGCGACTGAGGGCGTGCGCGGGTCCCGGCCCGCTCCCCCAGGGCCGCGTCCAGATCGGCCCACAGGTCCTCGACGTCCTCCAGGCCGACCGAGAGCCGCAGCAGCCGGTCGCTCACCCCGGCGTCCCTGCGGTCCCCGGCGTCGACGACGCGGTGGCTGATGGACGCCGGGTGCTGGATGAGCGAGTCCACGCTTCCGAGGCTGACGGCCGGGGTGACCAGCCGGACACCGGCGATCACCTCGTGCGGGTCCCCGTGCACCTCGAAGGAGACCATCGCCCCGCCGATGCGCGGGTAGTGCACACGGGCCACGCGCGGATCGGCGGCGAGCCGGCCGGCGAGGTCGGCGGCGCTCGCGGACGCGGCCCGCACCCGTACCGGCAGGGTCGACAGGCCCCGCAGCAGCAGATAGCCGGCCAGCGGATGCAGCACACCGCCGGTGGCGAACCGCACCTGGCGCAGCCGTCCGGCGAACTCCTCGTCGCAGGCCACCACGCCCGCCAGCACGTCCCCGTGCCCGCCGAGGTACTTGGTGGCGCTGTGCAGCACCAGCCGTGCCCCGTGCTCGGCCGGGCGCTGGAGGACCGGGGTGGCGAAGGTGCTGTCGACGAGCAGCGGCACGGAGCCGCAGGCATGGGCGACGGCCCGCAGGTCGATCTCGGCGAGGGTGGGGTTGGCCGGGGACTCCACCAGCACCAGACCGGTGTCCGGACGCAGCGCGTCGGCGACCCCGGCCGGGTCGGTCCAGGTCACCTCGGAGCCGAGCAGTCCCGCGGTCAGCAGATGGTCGCTGCACCCGTACAGGGGACGTACGGCGACGACGTGCCGCAGCCCCGTCGAGCCGCGGACCAGCAGGACGGCGCTGAGCGCGGCCATGCCGCTGGCGAACGCGACCGCCGACTCCGTGCCCTCCAGACGGGCCAGGGCGGTCTCGAAACGGGCGACGGTCGGGTTGCCGAGCCGTCCGTAGACCGGCGGGCCGTCCGGTTCGGCGCCGGTGGTGGCGAAGGCGTCGATACGGGCGGCCTCGGCGCGGCTGTCGTGGGAGGGGTAGGTGGTGGACAGGTCGATCGGCGGGGCGTGCAGTCCCCGTCCGGCGAGGTCGTCCCGGCCTGCGTGCACGGCCTCGGTGGCGAGTGCTTTCGTGGTGCGTCGCGTGCCCGTGCCCATGCCCATGTTCATGTCCATGGACGGAAGGGTGAACACAGAACGGGTCGCCGGGCCTGAAGCCCGTGCTACGTTCGGCCGGTGGCCGAATCCGTCGTACTCGATCCGGTGGACCTTCATCTGCTGCGGCTGTTGCAGAACGACGCCCGGACGACGTACCGGGATCTCGCCGCGCAGGTCGGGGTGGCGCCGTCGACCTGTCTGGACCGGGTGACGCGTCTGCGCCGTTGCGGGGTGATCCTCGGGCACCGGCTGGAACTGGATCCGGCCAAGCTGGGGCGAGGGCTCCAGGCGTTGCTGTCGGTGCAGGTCAGACCGCACCGGCGGGAGCTGGTGGGGCCGTTCGTGGAGCGGATCCGGGCGCTGCCGGAGTCGCTGACCGTGTTCCATCTGACCGGCCCCGACGACTATCTGGTGCATGTCGCGGTCGCGGACATGACGGATCTGCAGCGGCTGGTGCTCGACGAGTTCACGGCCCGGCGCGAGGTGGCGCGCGTGGAGACCCGGCTGATCTTCCAGCAGTGGGACTGCGGGCCGGTGCTGCCGCCTTCGCCCTCGGCACAAAGCGGGTGACGCGCGGCGGGACGCGTACCAGGATGGTCCGCATGTCACAGACCAACAGCGCGCTCCCCCGTCAGGTCGCCGACGCCTACGTCGACGAGCTCATCGCCCTCGACCCGGTCACCGGAACGTTCCTCGGAGTGAAGGAGAGCTCCTCCCGTCTGCCCGATCTCTCGCCCGCCGGCCAGGCCGCGCTCGCCGCTCTGCAGCGCACCACGCTGGCGCGGCTCGACGCGGCCGAACGGCTGCCCGGCGCGGACAGCGGCATCGAGCGCCGCTGCGCCCGCCTGCTGCGCGAGCGGCTCACCGCCGAACTGGCCGTGCACGAGGCCGGCGAGGGCCTGCGCTCGGTCGGCAACCTGGGCACGGTCGCGCACTCGGTGCGCGAGGTCTTCACCGTGACGCCCACGGAGACGGACGAGGACTGGGCGGCGATCGCCGAGCGGCTGCGCGCGGTCCCGTCGGCGCTGGCCGGTTACCGGGAGTCCCTCGGACTCGGTCTGGAGCGCAGGCTGTACGCGGCCCCGCGCCCGACGGAGACGTTCGTCGGGCAGCTCACCGAGTGGGCGGACACCGGCGAGGGCCGCGGCTGGTTCGAGGACTTCGCCGCCGCGGGACCGGACGCGCTGCGCGCGGAGCTGGACGAGGGCGCCCGCGCGGCGACCGCGGCCGTCGTGGAGCTGCGGGACTGGATGCGCGACGTGTACGCGCCGGCCGTCGACGGCGCCCCGAACACCGTGGGCCGGGAGCGCTACGCCCGCTGGTCCCGCTACTACAACGGCACCGACCTCGATCTGGACGAGGCGTACGCCTACGGCTGGTCCGAGTACCACCGGCTGCTCGGCGAGATGAAGAAGGAGGCCGAAAAGATCCTCCCCGGCGCCGGGACGCCGTGGGTGGCGCTGGCGCACCTCGACGAGCACGGCCGGCACATCGAGGGCGTCGACGAGGTCCGCGAGTGGCTCCAGGGCGTGATGGACCGGGCGATCGCGTCCCTGGACGGCACCCACTTCGACCTCGCCGAGCGGGTGCGGAAGGTGGAGTCGCGGATCGCCCCGCCGGGCAGCGCGGCGGCGCCGTACTACACGCCCCCGTCGGAGGACTTCTCCCGGCCGGGCCGCACCTGGCTGCCCACGATGGGCCTGACCCGCTTCCCGGTCTACGACCTGGTCTCCACCTGGTACCACGAGGGCGTCCCCGGCCACCACCTCCAGCTCGCGCAGTGGGTGCACGTGGCCGACGACCTGTCCCGCTACCAGGCCTCGGTGGGCATGGTCAGCGCCAACGCCGAGGGCTGGGCGCTGTACGCGGAGCGGCTGATGGACGAGCTCGGGTTCCTCACGGACGCGGAGGAGCGGCTGGGCTATCTGGACGCGCAGATGATGCGGGCGGCCCGGGTCGTCGTCGACATCGGCATGCACCTGGAGCTGACGATCCCGGCGGACTCGCCGTTCCACCCGGGTGAGCGCTGGACGCCGGAGCTGGCCGAGGAGTTCTTCGGCGCGCACAGCAGCCGCCCGGCGGACTTCGTGGAGAGCGAGCTGACCCGCTATCTCACGATCCCGGGCCAGGCCATCGGCTACAAGCTCGGCGAGCGGGCGTGGCTGCTGGGCCGGGAGAACGCCCGCAAGCGGCACGGCGACGCCTTCGACCTCAAGGCCTGGCACATGGCGGCGCTGTCCCAGGGTTCCCTGGGACTGGACGACCTGGTGGACGAACTGTCGGCACTGTGATCCCGGCCGGCGGCGTCAGCGCCGGAAACCGCCCCCGCCGTCGACGACCTGACCGGTGATCCGGTCCGCCTCGTCCGTGGCGGGCCACGCGATGAGGCGGGCGGGGACACCGCACGCCCATGTCCCCGCCGTCCGCGCGGGCTCGGGGAAGCGGCCGCGCCCGGGCCGCGCGGACCGCGTAGCGGCCGGGTGCGGGGGCGAGGCGCGGGTGGCCGGTGCCCGGCCCGGCGTATCCACCGTGCGCCGGGCCCGCTCCCCCACCGGAGCCGGAGGTCCGGCGTCCGCGGCCCCCGGCCCACGGGTGCCGTCGGCGGGTCCGGGCACGGCGCCCGGGCGGTGAGGCGCCGTCATCACGTGCCGCGCTGCCGCAGCTTCGAGCCCGAGCGCCCCTTCTCGACCTCCAGCTGGGCGTGGATCCGCCGCCGCAGATCGGCGACATGGCTCACGATGCCCACGCTGCGGTCGCGTTCCCGCAGGGAGTCCAGCACGTCCAGGACCTCGTCGAGGGTCTGGTCGTCGAGGCTGCCGAAGCCCTCGTCGATGAAGAGGGTGTCCAGCCGTACCCCGCCCGCCTCGTCGGTGACGACGTCCGCGAGCCCCAGGGCGAGGGCCAGCGAGGCGAAGAAGGTCTCGCCGCCCGACAGGGTCGCCGTGTCGCGCTCCCGTCCGGTCCAGGCGTCGACGACGTGCAGCCCGAGGCCGCTGCGGCCGCGGCCGGTGCGGCCGTCGGAGTGGACGAGGGTGTACCGGCCGGAGGACATGCGGTGCAGCCGTACGGTCGCGGCGGCGGCCACCTGCTCCAGCCGCGCGGCGAGGACGTACGACTCCAGGCGCATCCTGCGTTCGTTGTCCGCCGAGGTGCCGGCGGTGAGGCCGGCCATGCGGGCCACGCGGTCGTACTCCTCGCGCAGCGGTCCCAGGTCGCGGACCGAGGCGGCGGTCCGCGCGGAGAGCCGGTCGAGCTCCGCGCAGCGCCGGTCGGCGGCGTCGCGTGCGGAGGCCGCCTCGCGGATCCGGCGGGCCGCGTCCTCGGCCGTCCGCCGAGCGGCGGCGAGGTCCGCGGGCGGCTGCTGCGCGGCGGCCGCGGTCTCCGGTTCGCCGAGCACGGCCCGTACGGCGGCCTCCTCCTGCTGCCAGGTGTCCAGGCGGCGCTGGAGTTCGCGGTGTCCGGCGTCGTCCAGGAGGGCGTCGGCGGCGGCCTGCGGGGTGTCGAAGCCCGCGCGGAAGGCGGCGTCGGCGAGCCTGGCGTCTGCGTCCTTGAGCCGCTGGGCCGCGTGCTCGGCGGCGCGGGCGGCGTCGGCGGCGTCCGTGAGCCGCGCGGCGCTCCGTTCCAGCTGCCCGGCGCGCGCGGCCACGCTGTCCGCGCCGCCCCGCGCCGTGGTCAGTTCCTCCTCCAGCGCGGCGTGCTCCCGGTCCAGCCGCTCGCGGTGGCCCACGCGGGACGCGGCCCGGACGGCGGCCTCGCGCTGGGCGGCGGTGCGCAGCTCGTGTTCGCGCTCCGCGCGGCGCAGCCGCTCCTGCGCCGCGTGCAGCGCGGAGGCGGCCTCCCGGGCCTGCGCGTACTCCTGCTCCAGCTCCTCGAGCGCGGCGGCGAGCCGTGCGGTGGCGGTGTCCCCGGCCTCCGCGCTCGCGGCGGCCAGCGCCTCCCGTACGGCGCCGAGCCGCCGCTCGTCCTCGGTACGGCGGTCGTCCGCCCGCTGGTACTCGGCGAGGGCGCGTTCCTCCGTCTCGCGGTCGACGTGGCCGTCGACCTTGCGGGCGGGGGCGGGGTGTTCGGTGGCGCCGCAGACCGCGCAGGGCGCGCAGTCGGCGAGGCCGGCCGCCAGTTCGGCGGCGATGCCGTTCAGGCGCTGTTCCTTGAGGTCGAGCCAGTGCTGCCGGGCCGCGAGCGCGCGTTCCCGGGCGGCGCGGGCCTGCCCGGCGGCCGCCTCGGTGTCCTCGGCCAGCCGGTCGCGCGTCCGCGCGGCGTCCAGCCGCTGCCGCGCGGGATCGCGCCGCGCGGCGAGTTCACCGGCCCGGGTGGCGGCCTGCTGCGCGGACTCGATGCGGGCCTGGAGACCGGCGCGGGTCTCCTCCCAGTCGGCGAGCCAGGTCTCCGCGTCCTCCCGCGCCTCCTCGTCGGCGCGTTCCTGGCGGTCCAGGCCGGCGCGCTCGTCGAGGAGTTCCGTCAGCCGCCGCTCGGCGCGCCGGGCCGACTCCAGCCCGCCCAGTTCCTCGGCGGCCCGGCGGGCGGCGGCCGCGAGTCCGGCCGCCCCCGCGTCCGCGAGGGACGCCGGGAGCAGGGCACGCGCGCGCAGCTCGGCGCCGGCCGCCCGCCGGTGCTCGGCCTCGGCGGCGTCCCGCAGTTCCAGGGCGGGGGCGACGGTCCCGGCCTTGCGGCCCCGCTCCATGCGCCTGCGCGCCTCCCGGTGGGCGCCGGAGCCTTCCTCGAGCCGCGCCGCCCGCTCCCGCGCCTCGGCGAAACGCCGTTGCAGCCGGTCCCGTTCGCGGGCGTCGTCCAGGGCCCGGTCGGCGGCGGTGAGGGCGGACTCGGCGGTGGCGAGGCGGCAGTGGGCGGCGGTGAGCCGCTCCCGCGCGGTGCTGCGGGCGACGGCGGCCGCGGCGAGCACGGTCTCGGCCAGCCCCGGGTCGCCGGGCGTCAGCCCGGGCAGCTCCATGGTGTCGCCGGCGGCCTGCTGCATCCGGTGGGCGTCGGCCAGCAGGGCGGCGTCGCCGTCCCGTACCCGGGACTCGGCGGCCCGCCGCAGTTCGGCGAGGCGTTTTTCCACCTCGGCGAAGCGGCGGGTGTCGAAGAGGCGGCCCAGCAGCCTGCCCCGGGCCTCGGCGTCGGCGCGCAGGAAGCGCGCGAAGTCGCCCTGGGGCAGCAGGACGACCTGGCAGAACTGCTCCCGGCTCATGCCGAGCAGCTGGGTGATCTCCTCGCCGATCTCCTGGTGCGAGCGGCTGAGGTCCTTCCAGCTTCCCGAGGCCGCGTCGCGTTCCCGCAGCCAGGTCTGGGCCTTGTCCACGGTGGTGCCCGCGCGTCCGCGTTTCTTGGGGCGTTCCCAGGGCGGCTGCCGGGTTATCCCCAGCCGGCGTCCGGCGACGGTGAGTTCGAGGGTGACCTCGGTGCGGACGCCGGGGGCGGCGTGGTCGCTGCGCAGCGTCATGCCCTGCCCGTTCTGCCGGGCGCCGGGGACGGAGCCGTACAGCGCGTAGCAGACGGCGTCCAGCACGGAGGTCTTCCCGGCGCCGGTGGGGCCGTGCAGCAGGAACAGTCCGGCGGCCGACAGGTCGTCGAAGTCGACGCTCTGGGTGCTGCCGAAGGGCCCGAAGGCGGTGACGTCCAGCCGGTGCAGCCTCATCGCGCCGGCTCCCGTACCGCGTCGTCCGCGCGGACCGCGTCGAAGGCGTCCCGCAGGACGGCCCGTTCGTGTGCGTCGGGGCCGGTGCCGCGTACGTGGGTGACGAAGTCCTCGGCGATCTGCCGGTCGTCGCGGCCGGCGAGCCGGCGGGCGTAGGAGACCTCCGGCCCGCCGGCCGCCCGGGCCGGGTCGAAGACGAGGCTGAGGGTGTGCGGGAAGCGCTCGGTGAGCCGGGCCATGGGGTCGGCGGGACGGACCGGGTCGGTGAGCGTCGCCTCGACCCACGCCTCCTCGTGGCGCGTCAGCCCGGGGTCGGCGAGCAGTTCCTCCAGGGTGCCGCGGATCCGGGCCAGCGCGCGCGGCACCGGGCAGTCGACGCGCTCGGCGGTGACCGTCCCGTCGGCGGCCAGGTCGACCAGCCACATGGTCTTGCGGTGGCCGGCCTCGGAGAAGGAGTACGCCAGCGGGGAGCCGGAGTACCGCACGCGTTCGGTGAGGGTCTGGCAGCCGTGCAGGTGCCCGAGCGCCACGTAGTCGACGCCGTCGAAGACCCCGGCGGGCACGGCGGCCACGCCGCCGACGGTGATGTCCCGTTCGCTGTCGCTGGGTTCGCCGCCGGTGACGAAGGCGTGCGCGAGGACGACGGACCGGGTGCCGGGCGAACGGGTGGCGAGGTCGGCGCGGACCCGGTCCATGGCGGCGGTCAGCACCGCCTCGTGCCCGGCCTTCTCCACCGCGAACTCGTCCCGCACCAAAGCGGGTTCGAGGTACGGCAGCCCGTAGAAGGCGACGTCCCCGTGGCCGTCGGGAAGCACCACGGGCGTGCCGCACGCGGACGGCTCGGTCCGCAGATGGATGCCCGCGCGCCCCATGAGCCCCGCGCCGACTCCGAGCCGGCGGGCCGAGTCGTGGTTCCCGGAGATCATGACCGTCGGCACGCCGAGGCCGGCGAGGCGGTGCAGGGCGTCGTCGAACAGCTCGACCGCGGCGAGCGGCGGCACGGCGCGGTCGTACACGTCTCCCGACACGACCACCGCGTCCACGTCGCGCTCCCGCACGGTGGTGACGAGGTGGCCGATGAACTCGGCCTGGGCACCGAGCATGCCGGCCCGGTGGAAGGACCGGCCGAGGTGCCAGTCGGAGGTGTGCAGAATTCTCAAGACGCCGCTCCGACCTGCATGTTTTCCCCTACCCCGCCCCTGTGGTCAGTCCCGGCCACGCTAGCGCCCGTCAGCACCTGATCCATCACGGACCTCAGTCTGCCACCGCGTCCGGGGCCAGGAGGACAGGGCCACAGGATCCCCGGCCGTTGCGGGACAGCCCTCAGGAGGGCGGTCGGGCACGGCGGATCCGGGCCGGCATCGGCGAACGCCTTCTCGCCGGAGTCCGGCAACGGCGATGCGCATGGAGTTTCCGGTCAAGTGAGGCAGCTCGTTCCCTCACACACCGCGACCGAGGTGAAAGGGGTGTGAACCGGAGCGCGCGACGGCCGATACGGGCAAGGTCATGCGGAATCCCCCACGGGCGGGATCGGCGAGTGGTCGACGTCACCCCTGGTCACCGGTGCATCGATGCCGTTCAGGCCAAATTCTTACCGGGAGGCGGAAGCGGGCACGATGGGGCACCGAACGGGCAAGAGGGCGCGTCGGCTCCCCTGGGACACCCGTCCGAAGTGGCGTGATGGTGGCGGACGATGACCGGAATTCATCGGCATTCCGGCGCATTCGATCGCGGAGGGTGATCAGCGCCGGAGGAGGCCGATAGTTCCCGGGTGTCGAGAATCGCGAGCGTCCGAAAACTTTATCTCTCAAGAGCGCGCATGCTCACTGTATTTTCATTAGCGTTTACGACAGTTTGCCGCCGCCGCGATCTTTTGGAGTCATGCTGTCATGGCACCACTCGACCTGCATGAACAGGAATGGCAACTAAACGACCTCGCAAAGGAGTTCGAAGTTCTCCGGGCCCGCGTAGGCGACCTTTCCTACACTCCCGGGGTCGACGCACTCCGGCAAATCGGCCCGCTCCTGCACCAGGCGCAGGACCTGACCGCCGTCGTTCTCGTGCGTTTGAACGCGCTCCACAACAGTTCACACGCCGGTGTCATCGACGGCCGCTCCAGCCTGAAGTGCCTGTCCTCGGTCGTCGTCGCCGCGTCCCTCGTGAGCAACGCCCTCGCCCGCACGCTGCACGCCAACCCCGACGAGAGCATGCCTTTTCCCGGTCGCCGGGTGGAGGACGCCCCGGCGCGCATCGCTCGCCAGGCCAAGGCCATACGGCTCATGAACGGCCACCTCGACGAGGCTGCCCGCCAGCTGGAACTGTGCGCGAGAGGGTGCCGGTTCGCCGCGACCCATGTCGCACGGAACCGGACAGCGGCGCAAGCCCGGCGGCCGGAATTCGCCTAGCCGAAGAGCGGTCCGCACCCACCCGTGCCGGGCAGGACGCGCTCATCGCCCCGACGGTTTCGCCGGGGCGCCCCCTCTCCGTGTTCCCGATGTTCGCGGGGCCGGCGACCGAATGCCGTCCCGGCTCGGTGCCGCCCGCGAAAAGGAGGGCGCCGGCAGCACCTGCCCTGCCCGAGGTGCTGCCGGCAGTACGAAAGGTGAGCGCGGGGCACGGACCTCATTCACCAGTCTCACCGACACGCATTTCACTCTTCGTTTGTCCGGACGGCATGCATCCACTGCATACCGAGACATAGAGGGAAAAATGCCCAGTTCGTTCGGCGCCGGGAATCTTGCGACACCGAGGAATATCGCTTATGACTCACTCGCACCGTTCGGACCGCGGGTGCCGGTCGCGGTCCATGCCCGAGATCCCATCTCTCGGGAAGGAGTGCTCAGCGCATTGAGGGACGACTCACGCATCGAGTTGTGCGACAAAGTGAGACCGGGTGGTGTGGTCCTGCACGTCGACCACACACTCGGCCGGACCACCCTGACTCAGCTGCGCCGGGCAGTGGGCGAAGACCGGGCGCAGGCGGTTCTCGTCGTGGAGATGCTGCAGGACGAGGATCTGTACGAGATCGTGAGTCACGGAATCAGTGCCGTGGTATGGCGCCACGAGGCCACACCGAGTCGTCTGACGCAGGCCGTGCTGGCCGCCGCGCGCGGTGACGGGGACCTCCCGGCCGACCTGCTCGGCCGGTTGATCCGCCGGATGGGAACGAAGCCGCCCCATACGGCCGTCGGCAACTCCGGTTATTCATCAGCCCAAGCGCTGACACCCCGTGAAGTGGATGTGATGCGGCTGGTCGCCGAAGGGTTCGGCACGGTCGACATCGCAGCGAAACTGGGTTACTCCGAACGCACGATAAAGGACATCATGCACAAGCTGACCACACGTCTGAATTTGCGCAACCGAGCGCATGCTGTGGCCTACGCACTGCGGGAGGGCTACATCTAGTCCTCCGGGCCGGGGATTCCGTTGACCTGAGGTGGGCACCTTGCGCCGACCCGGAACCCCCTTCCCGCGGGCCGATGCCCCGACAGGCGGTGAGCCTGTCGGGGCATCGGCTTCGGTGCGACGGCGGACGCCGCAGAGCGGGAACGGGCACCTGGTGCCGAGACGGCGTCAGGGCCGCAGAATCGGTTTGATGCAACGACGGGCGTCCATGTCCTCGAACGCCCTCGGCGCGTCGGTCAGGGCGTGTTCCGCGTCGAAGACGCCGCCCGGCTGCAAGGTGCCCTGGAGCACGTCATCGAGCAACTCGGGCATCGTGGCCCGCACGTTGGCCCCACCGCCGCTGAGGGAGAGGTTCTTGGCGAACAGCTCCCACAACGGCAGTGTCACGTCCCAGGGCAGACCCACGTAGCCGACCTGGCCACCGGGTCGCGCGCAGCCGATCGCCTGCCGCACCGCCTGGAGCGTCCCGACCGCCTCGATCACGTGTCCGCTGCCGCCGCCGAGCAGGTCGATCACCTCCGCCGTTCCCTCCTCGCCCCGGGCGGTGACCACATCGGTGGCCCCGTGCGCGCGGGCGAGCTGCTGACGCCGCGGGTGGCGCGACATGATGACGATCCGTTCCGCCTTCAGCCTCCGGCAAGCCAGCACGGCGCACTGGCCGACGGCACCGTCTCCGACGATCACCACCGTGGCCCCCGGCCCGACGCCGGCGTGCAGGGCGGCCTCGTGCCCGGTGGACATCACGTCGGTCAGGGCCAGAAGCGACGGGACCAGTTCCTCGGGCTGCGTCCCCGGGACGGTCAGCAGCGTCGTGTCGGCCAGGGGTACCCGGACGAACTCGGCCTGGCCTCCGTCCAGTACGGACCCGTCCGGCCCGAACTCACCGAACAGCCTGCCCTTCTCGCAGGCCATCGGCACACCTCGGCGGCAGTGGGGGCAGTCGCCGTCCGAGGTGCTGAACGGAGCGAGGACGAAGTCCCCCGGGCGGATCGTGGTCACCCCCACGCCCACATCCTCGACGACACCGACGAACTCGTGACCGCTGCGGACGGGCCGCGGCAGTGGCGACAGACCCCGCAGTACGGACAGGTCCGAACCACAGACACCGGCCGCCACCACGCGCACCAGCGCGTCGGTGGGCTCCTCGATGCGTGGCTCGGGCACCTCCTGGACGCGTACGTCGCCGGGAGCGTGGATGACAACAGCCAGCACAGCGTGCCTCCCTTCAGATTCCGGCCAGCGCGGTGCTGCGCATGAGGAACTCCGCCAGGAACCCGTCGTGCGGCATTCCGGGAGGCAGCCACCAGGTCGGCCGGTCCAGACCGTAGACGTTGCGGATGGACGGCTCGGCCACCAACGCGTCCACCAGCTCCGGGTCCTTCGTGGAGACTCCGACGACGAGCGAGCCGCGCAGCGGCACGGCGCCCCGGTCCCTGGACCAGGGGGCCACCCACACGCAGGGGAACGGCAGCTCCAGGCCCAGTTGCCCGGCCATGGGGTCGTCCAGCAGGTGCACCGCCGGCTGCAGTGCGGCACTGCCGTCACCCAGGTCGTGCGCCACGACGTCGCCCAGCACGGTCTCACAGCCCGCCGCGCCGTGCCGCAGGGCGTCCTCGACCGCACGGGCCTCGGCCAGGGGCAGGCACGGGAGCTGGGCGTCCTCCTGCTCCGGTGGCCGCGCCCGCAGGGCTGAGAGCCGGTCCGCCAAAGCCTCGGCGAAGCCCCGGACGTCCTGTTCGACCAGCACCGCGGTGGCGTTCAGACAGGACACCCCGCCCAGCCCTGCCACCGAGTCGACGACGGCGTCCAGGTGCGGCTCCCACGGCCCCGTGAGGAGAATCTTGACCCGTCCGGGCCCCTGCGGCAGGACCGGCGTCCGGACCCATCCGCCGGTGTACCGGTTCACCGTCTCGTCCCCGCCGAAGACCATGGCGAGGTCGCTGCCGTGGATCAGGGCGTCGGCGACGCCGTGGTCGCACGGCAGCAGGAGCACGTCCTCGTCGGCGAAGCCGGCCGAACGCAGTGCCAGGATGAGCCGGTAGGGGGTGAACGGGTCGCGGCGCGAGGGCCGCACCGCGACGCGATACCCCAGGGCCAATGCCTCCAGCCACAGTGAGTGGACGGCTGGATGGTTCCCCGAGGCGTTGACACCGAACAGCCGTCCGCGACGGCGCCAGAGGACCGCGCCATTGTTCGGTGCATGCCGGCGGCCTCGCGGCAGCGCCGCCCGCGGGCGGGCCCGTTCAGCGGTGTCGACCGCGTCGGCCAGCGCCTCCGCGATGGTCGTCGTCGCGGTGCGGACCACCGACACGGGCACGCCCGTCGCCCGCGCCACGCGCCGGTGATGCTCCTGCGGTGTCAGCCCGCCGAGTGTGTCCGAGGCGAAAGCCGAGGCGGCCGAGCGGAGCCGGCCGACGAGCCGGGTCCGGGACTGGTCCGCCGAGGAGGCCTGAGACCTGCGTAGCCGGTCCAGCGTCCTGGTGACGTACAGTCCGGGGACTTGCGCCAGTTCCACCAGAGGTGCCCCCGTGACGTCCCGGACCGTCTCGCGCCTGGTGGTGCGGTAGGTGCCCTCGGGGACCAGGGCGTCGATGACCGCCGGCTGGACGGCCCCGGCGCTCGGCCGGGAGGCGGCGACCGTCGTCGGTGCCGTCGTCATCAGTAGGCCCCCACGATGACGGGGACCCCGGTGAAGGTCTCCAGCGGGCGCACGTCGGCGACGGAGTGGCCCGTCGCACCGGGTGGTTCGGCCACCCGCCGTGCCACGTCGCGTTCACGGTTGTTGGGCAGCAGGGCCGACTTGCTGAGGTGGTGCATGACGACCTGGCCCCTCTCCCCGACGGCGACCGGCTTGCCGCTGTCGGGGTCGACCACCGTGTACGTGACGTGGCGCGAGGGCGAGTCGAACACGGAGTCGCCGTCCTCGGTGGCCGGCCGCTCGAAGGCGGCGCCCAGCGCCATCGTGCTGCCGTAGAGCCCGTACACCGGTATGCCGGGGAAGACATCGTTCCGCAGCAGGTCCCGAGTGTCCGGATCCATGCTGGTCCCGCACCAGGTGATCACGCGGACCTGGCCGCGTACCACGTCGACCAGCCGTTCGTCCCGGGCCAGCCTCTCCAGCAAGGGCGGGGGCGCCTGTATCGCCCCGATCCGCTGGGTGTCGAGCACGTGGGCCGCCTGGGTGAGTACGTGGTCGAGGTACCTCTCGGCGTCCTCGCCGCGCCCCTCCCGCAGACACCGGCGCACCCAACGGGGGTCGAAGTCGACGGCGAAACGCACACCGTTCCTGCGGCGAGCATGCTGACCGGTGAGTTCGGCGTAGTCGTGCGGCCCGCTGGGGCCCAGCGACAGCCAGTTCACCCCCCGCGGATAGCCTCGCTCGTCCATGGCGCGCATGGCGCCGGCCATTTCTCGTTCCATCCAGTCGGCGAGGTAGAGCACCCGCTTGGGCGCACCGGTGGTGCCACCGCTCTCGAACACCCCGATCACCTCGGCGGTTCCGCCGTAGCCCCGGGGCAGCAGGCTTTCGACCGGCGCGTGCCGCAGGTCGTCGACGAACTGCGGGAACATGTGCAGGTCGTCCGTCGTGCGGACGTCCGAGCGCGGGTCGAAGTCCAGCTGATCCAGCCTGTCGAGCCAGAACGGCGTGCCGGTTTCCGGGGAGAAGTGCCACTGCATCGCTGCCTGGACCAACTCGTCCTGGTCGACTTCCGCATCGAGGGGAGCGTCCAGGACCGCCAGCGCCTCCGCCGTCTTCATGCTGCCTCCTGTCTGCCGCGTGGGATCGTGCTGCCGGGTGCGGACCACGTCACCGCAGGGTGATCCCCGCGGAGGTGACGGCGTGCAGGAACTCACCGCGTGCGACCGCGTCGGCCACGACCTCCAGGTCGTCGGCCATGTACCGGTCGTGGTCGAGGGTCGGAACCATCGAGCGCACCGTGTCGTAGGTGACCCGACCCGCGGTGCTGAGCTGTCCGTAGCAGTCGTTCAGGTCCACGGCCTGGGCCGCCGCCAGGAACTCCAACGCGAGGATCTTGGTGTTGTTGGCGAGCACGCGGCGTGCGTTGCGCGCGGAGATCAGACCCATGCTGACGATGTCCTGGTTGTCGCCGTTGGAGGGGACGCTCTGGGTGCTGGCCGGGCCGATCGTCCGGTTCTCCGCGACCAGGGCGGTGGCCGGATACTGCGCTCCGGCGAAGCCGCTGTTGAGGCCCGGCTCCCCGGCGACGAGGAACTCCGGGAGCCCGTAGCTGAGGTGCCGGTTGAGCATACGGTTGCTCTGGCGCTCGGAAAGCACGCCGAGCTGCGTGAGGGCGATCGTGGTGAAGTCCATGACGAAGGCGACGGGCTGGCCGTGGTAATTGCCGCCGTGGAAGACCTCCTTGCCCGGGAAGAACAGCGGGTTGTCGGTCGCGGAATTGAGTTCGGTGCTCAGTGTGTTCGCCGCGTGCCGCAGGGTGTCACGCACGGCGCCGAGGACCTGGGGGATGGCCCGCAAGGTGTAGGCCTTCTGGAGGTAGACGTCGGTGCGGGTCACGTCCTCGCCCAACCGCTTCCTCTCCACCTCTTCGCGGATCTCGGAGTGGGAAGCGGCCCGCCGGCTGTCGGAGAGCAACGTGCGCAGGTTGGCCGCCGAGTCGATCTGGCCCCGGTGCGGGCGGGCCAGTTCGTGGCCTTCGGGGAGGAAGGGGCTCGTGGAGCAGCGCAGGGCCTCCAGCAGCAGGGCGGAGACGATCTCCGCCTGGTGGAGCTGGTCGAGGGCGCGGCCGACCACCAGCGACCCCAGGCCCGTCATCCCGGACGTGCCGTTGATCAGCGCGAGTCCTTCCTTGAACCGCATCTCCAGCGGCTGGATGCCCCGTTCGCGCAGCACCTCGCCGGTCGGGACGCGCCGGCCGTCGCGCAGTACGTACCCCTCGCCGATCACCGTGATGGCGATGTGGGACAAGGTCGCCAGGTCACCGCTGGCGCCGAGGGAACCGATCTCGGGGATCGCGGGAATGATGCCCTCGTTCAGATAGAGCGCCAGGCGCTCCAGCACCTCGGGCCGCACGGCGGAGTACCCGCGTGAAAGGGCGTTGAGCCGGGCGGTCAGGATGGCGCGGGCCTCGTCCTCGGCGAACAGCGGGCCGACGCCCGCGCTGTGGCTGCGGATGAGGTTCGTCTGGAGCTCCACCTCCTTGGAGGGCTCCACCTGCATGTAGATCATCTCGCCGTAGCCGGTGGTCACCCCGTACACGGAGGCGCCCTGGTGGATGATGTCCTCGAACTGCTTGCGGCTGGCCGCCGCCTTGTTCAGCACCTCGGGGCTCACGGCGCACGGTACGTGCTGCTCCGCGACGCGCCGCACCTCGTCGATGCCGAGGGTCTCCCCGTCGATCGTGACGACGGCTGCGGTGGTGTCGATGGTCATGGCGTACGTCTCCTCGTGTCGGTCGACCGGTTGGCTGACTGCGTCTCGCCTGCCGACTCGGCCGGCTGCGGGCGCGACGGGCGGCACCAGCCGGAAGACCCGGCCGGCAGGTATCGGTGCCGCCATTCCATTCGACCAGTGGGACATCGTTTTCGGTACGGACGCAGGGGCGTTTCGGAATGTACTTTGGGGCACACCGATACGAATGAATGGACGTTCCCGGCCAACTTCAGGGCTTATTCGACTGCCTCGAAGGACACGTGGGATTGTCTCCTTTTCCTTCGGCCCACCCGCCCCTACCTGCCCGAACGCCCTCCAGCCTCATTCCGGCGGGCGTCCTTTCGGTATGAGAGGGCGGACTTCGCGCTGTTGTCCCGGAACCGACGGCGGGCAACAATGCATCCGGAGTATCTCCCGGCAGGTTCTGCGCCGGAGCCGCTCCGGAATCGACGTCGCATGCGACAGCCGGCGCCGCAGGAAATCCAGTTCCCCCTCCCCGGCCTTTCCCCGGGGCTCGTGACCTTGCGAAAAGGAGGATCCAGAACAATGAAGCCGAAGGTCAACGACCGGTTCGACAAGGACGCACCTATCGACGAGGTGATGCAAAGCCTCGACGAGAACGGCTATGCCGTCGTCGAGAACGTGCTTTCGCATGAGACGGTGGACGCCCTGCTGAGCGAGATGGAGCCCTGGATCGAGGCCACACCGTTCGGGCCGGACGCGTTCGCGGGCCAGCGGACCAAGCGGACGGGTAGTCTCGTCGCCCGCTCGGCCACCGCCCGGGACCTGATCGTGCACCCTCTGTGCAAGGCGGTGGCACGCCAGGTACTCAAGTCCTCCACCGAGTTCCAGCTCTCGCAGACCCAGCTCATCAGCGCCTACCCGGGCTCGGTCTCGCAGAAGCTCCACAAGGACGAACTCGTCTGGGACTTCTTCCCCTTCGCGGTGGACCACCACGTGATGTGCCAGTTCTTCTGGGCGCTCACCGACTTCACCGAGGAGAACGGGGCCACCCGCGTGGCCCCCGGCAGTGATGCGATCGACCCCGACGACCTGAGGGAGGAGGACACCATCCCCGTCGAGATGAGCAAGGGCTCGGTGTTCATCTTCAACGGGAAGGTGGTGCACGGAGGCGGCACCAACCGCTCGGACCGGGTGCGTCAGGGTCTGATCCTCAGTTACTGCGCGGGCTGGGTCCGTCAGGAAGAGAACCAGTACCTCGTCGCCCCTCCGGAACTGGCCCGCACGTTCTCCGAGGACGTCCTCAAGATGATCGGCTACCAGCAGGGCTGCTTCGCCATGGGCTACGCCGGGGACATCGAGGAGCCGATGGACGTTCTCTTCGGCCGTAAGGCGGCAACCCCGATCGTGCCCTCGGAAGCGACGCGCGCCGCTGCCAACAAGAGGGCGCAGCAATGGAGCCTGGACGTGGCCGAGCGCACCGTCTGAGACCGCCCGCCCCACCCGGGCCAGCCGGCGGTCGGCCCGCCGACGGTGGGCGGCTCCCGCCCCCGCACACTTCCCGCCCACCGGTGCGTCCGGCGCGTTCTCCGGTTGCCGTACCGGTCGGTGGTCACGACGAGGTCCGCACTGAACTGAGAGGTGACGATGACGTCCGTGCAGGAAGAACCTGTATCGGTCATGCCGATCATGAACATGGTCTACGGCCTGTGGGTGTCCCAGACGCTCGTGACCGCGCACGAACACGACGTGTTCGAGCGCTTCGCCAAGCGCCCGGGCATGACGTCGGCCGAACTGGCCGACGACATGGGCCTGCAGGAACGCCCGGTCGAGCAACTGGTCACCGCTTGCGCGGGGCTGGGCCTGCTGGAGCGTGACGGCGAGGGCTACCGCAACACGCCGATGACCGACCGGCACCTGCTTCGTGGAGGTGAGGACTACGTCGGCGGCTGGGTGGAGATCGTCTCCCGCCATGACTATCCCGGCTGGCTGCGGCTGGACGAGGCGCTGCGCACCAACCGCCCGACCACCTGGGACAGCGAACACCGGGACTCGTTGTTCGACGACGAGAACCCCGTGGTCGTGGAGTCGTTCTGGGAGGGCATGAGCGCGATCTCCAGGCCCACGGCGCGGGCTCTGGCGGACGCGGTCGACCTGTCGGGTGACCTGTCGCTGCTGGACGTGGGAGGAGGGGGAGGAGCCTACGCGATCGAACTGAGCCGGGCGTTCCCGTCCCTGCGCGCCACGATCTTCGACCTTCCCTTCGTGTGCGACCTGACGCGCAAGAAGGTCGAGCAGGCGGGCTTCGGTGACCGCATCTCCTTTGCCGCCGGCGACTTCTTCACCGACCGGCTGCCCTCCGGCCAGGACGTCGTGCTGCTCTCGATGATCCTGCACGACTGGGACGTCGATCAGTGCAAGCGCATCCTGCGCAGCTGCTACGAGGCACTCGCTCCCGGCGGGCGCCTGCTGATCAGCGAGCTGCTGGTCGCCGACACCAAGGACGGTCCGCTCGACGCCACGCTGATGAGCCTGTCCATGCTGGTGGAGACCTTCGGCCGCAACTACACCGGGGCCGAGTACCGCGACTGGCTGCTGGAGACCGGCTTCACCGACGTCGAGATACGCCCCTTCGCCGCACCGGCCGCCAACGGAGTCGTCGTCGCCCGGAAGCCGTGAGCGCACCGGGCCGCGGGTGCCCCCGTGGTCCGACCGCCCCCCGGCGGGTGAGGGACGTGGCCCCCGCTCCCGCCGGGCGGGTCGGAGTTCGGTCCGGATCGTTGAGCAGCGGAGCTCGCGCGAGAGCCGGGAGCACCTGACGGCGAGGCCGTGCCCGCGGGCTGCTCGAACGAGATCGGCCGGCTGCGGGAGCCTGTGGAAGCCGGCAGGGCGTCCGGCAGCAGGTGGGTCAGCAGGAACGGGGCGAGACAGTCGACCTGGAACGTCTCCTCGAAGCCGTCCGCTGTGACATGGCGGTCCCCGAGGACCGCCCCGGCGTCGTCGGCCAGTACGTCGATGCGCGGGACCCGGTCCGGGTTCGTCCGCCGTCTCCCCGGGGGAAACCGGCACGGGGTTTTCTCGTCACGCGTCTCCGTACGCCTCGCCGCCGAGCTCGAAGCCGGCCGTCCCGGCGGTCGTGTCGGCGAGCCAGGCGCGGAAGGCGGCCACGTCGGCGTCCGGGAGGCCGATCTCGATCGTGACCTCCTCGCCGTAGCGCACCTCGCGCACCTCGCGTCCGGTGGCGCGCAGGTCGTTGTGGACCTTGCCGGCCCGCTGGTGGTCGACGGTCACCGTGGCCAGCCGGAAGCGGCGCCGGGTGAGCGTGCCGAGGGTGTCCAGCGCCTCGCCGACGGCGCCGCCGTACGCCCGGATGAGACCGCCCGCGCCGAGCTTGACGCCGCCGTAGTAGCGGGTGACGACGGCGACGACGTACCGCATGTCGCGGCGGAGCAGCATCTGGAGCATGGGGACGCCGGCCGTGCCGCCGGGCTCACCGTCGTCGCTGGCCCGCTGGGTCGAGGCGTCGGCGCCGATGACGTAGGCCCAGCAGTTGTGGGTGGCGTCGGCGTGCTCCTCGCGGACGGCGGCGACGAACTGCTGCGCCTCCTGTTCGGTGGCCGCCGGGGCGAGCGCGCACAGGAAGCGGGAGCGGTTGACCTCGGTCTCGTGCACACCCGCGCGCGCGACGGTGCGGTACTGGTCCTGCATCCGGCCAGCCTATGCGCCGCCGCGCGGGAGGCGGGGGCGGGCCGGGGTTCCGTCCGGCGGCCCCCTTCGCCGCCCGCGGGGCGGCCCGGCCGCGTCAGGTGCGGACGGGAGCGCGTGCGGGGCGCCGGCGGGCCTGAGGGAACGGACGGACGGGGGCCTAGCCGCGCGGGCCCCGGGGCACGGTCAGCGACGTCAGCAGGGCGCCGCCGGGTGCGAGGGCGCGCCAGGCGGCGCCTCGCCAGGACAGTACGGCGACGGCGGAGGTCGGGAACTTGGCGCGGACCCGGTCCAGGGTGTCGTCCGGACCGTCGCCGGCGAGCGTCAGGACGAGGTCCTCGAGCCCCGGGTTGTGGCCGACCAGCAGCAGCGTCCCGACCTCGGCCGGCACCTCGTGCACCACGGCCAGCAGTTCGGCCGCGCCGCCGTGGTAGAGGCGCCGGTCGTGGCGGACGGGCGGGGGTGTGCCCCACTGCGCGGCGGCCAGCTCCCAGGTCCGGCGGGCCCGGACGGCGGTGGAGCACAGCGCGAGGTCGGGCAGGCAGTCCGCCTCGGCGAGCGCGTGTCCGGCGGCGGGCGCGTCCCTGCGGCCGCGCGGGGCGAGGGGGCGTTCGTGGTCGGTGACGCCCTCCGGGCGGGCCGACTTGGCGTGGCGCAGCACGACCAGGCGGCGCGGCGGTCCGGCGCCGGCGCGCTCGGTCATGCCGGGGATCCCAGCTCGCGCGTGAGGTCGAGCCCGAGCAGCCGGTCGGCGTAGGCGTAGGTCTCGAAACGGGCGCCGTCGGCCAGGTCCGGGTCGGTCTCCACCGCGCGCAGGACGCTCAGCACGCCGGGCGTGTCCAGGTCGTCCTCCCACGCGGTGCGCAGGTCCGCGCGCACGGTGTCGGGGATCGGCCGCGAGGGCCGGTGCGCCCAGGCGGCGACCCCGCGGCGCCAGCGGTCGAGGGTGTCCCCGGCGTCGGCGAGGGCTGCCGGGCCGATGCCCACGTGCGCGCTCCTGGGGTGGGTGAGCAGGGCCAGGCGCAGCACGGAGGGGTCGGCGCCGCCCGGGGAGCCGGGTGCCTGCCCGCGCACGGGAGCGACGGCGACCCGCACCCCGTCGGGTGCGGCGCCGCCCTCCCTCACCACGTGCAGCACCTGGGCCTCGCCCAGACCGGTGCCGGCGTCGCGGCCGTCCTCCAGCGGCCGCACGCCGAGGGCGGCGCCCGCCGCCCGGAGTTCGGCCCGCTGCCGTTCGCCGGTGAGCAGCGCCCACACCGGCGTGCCGCCGAGCTCCAGGGCGCGCACGAGCAGGTCGGCGACGAGCAGCACGCGCAGACTCGTCGGGTCGAACCCCTGTGTGTGGGCCTCGACACGGGTCAGCCCCCGGCGTGCGGGGGCGGCGTCCACGGGCTGGCCGGTTCGGGCGTCGGTGATGCGCAGCACGAGGCGAGCGTAGGCGCGCGAGCGGGCGTACGCAGGTATCTCGCACGCCTTTCGGGTCGCCGTGGGCGGTTCCCGGCGCCGGGTGCCCCGGGGGCCGGTACAGTCCACCGGCCGTCGCCGGGGGCGGGCTGTCCGCTCCGGGGCGACGGGCCGCCCCCGGCGGGAATCACCGCGCGCCCTGCTTCGTTGTGTGCGGTGACGGCGTTTTTCACGACTCCCGGGAGGCCGGCGGTGTACGGCGACGAGGCGGCGGTCCGCAGGATCCTGACCGAATCCGGTGACACGTGGGCCGTGGTGGGCCTGTCGTCGAACCGGCGGCGCGCGGCGTACGGTGTCGCCCAGGTGCTGCAGCGCTTCGGCAAGCGGGTGGTACCGGTGCATCCGAAGGCGGAGACCGTGCACGGCGAGCGGGGCTACGCCTCGCTCGCGGACGTCCCCTTCGAAGTGGACGTCGTGGATGTGTTCGTCAACAGCGATCTGGCCGGGGCCGTCGCGGACGAGGCGGTGGCCAAGGGCGCCAAGGCGGTGTGGTTCCAGCTCGGCGTCGTCGACGAGGCGGCCTACGGGCGCACCCGCGCGGCGGGCCTGGAGATGGTGATGGACCGCTGCCCCGCGATCGAGATACCCCTGCTCGACTGACGGCCCACCGGGTCCGCCCGGTCCCCGGGTCCGCCACGGCGGGACACGGCAGGACACGGCACGGTTTCCCAGGGGTCCGGTGCCCCCATGAGGGCCCCGTGGACCAGAGGGCCGCCCGTCCCGACTCCCCCGCCCCGCAGCGCTGTCCGGTCGTCGTCGTGGGCGCCGGACCCGCCGGGCTGACGGTCGGCAACATCCTGCGGGCGGCCGGGGTGGACTGTCTGGTCCTGGAGGCCGAAACCCGGGAGTTCATCGAGCGGCGGCCCCGGGCCGGGGTGATCGAGGAATGGGCGGTGCGCGGCCTGGAGCGGTGGGGGCTCGCGCGGAACCTGCTGGAGCGGGCCGAGCTGCACACGGCGTGCGGGTTCCGGTTCGGCGGGGAGCGCCACCGGTTCTCCTGCCGGGAACTGACGGGCAGTCACCACTGGGTCCACCCGCAGCCGTTGCTGGTGACGGACCTGGTGCGGGAGTACGCGGACGTGCGCGGCGGCCGGATCCGCTTCGGTGTGCGCGACGTCCGGCTGCACGACCTGGACGGCGACCGTCCGTCGGTGTCGTACCGGTGCCCGGAGAC
Organism: Streptomyces sp. NPDC016640; assembly: GCF_043076215.1. Taxonomy (NCBI): domain Bacteria; kingdom Bacillati; phylum Actinomycetota; class Actinomycetes; order Kitasatosporales; family Streptomycetaceae; genus Streptomyces; species Streptomyces sp. NPDC016640. Next base: position 52,905 of record NZ_JBIBRG010000004.1, on the reverse strand, counting down.
GGCGCGGCGGGAGGCGGTCGTCTGCGACTTCGTCGCGGGCTGTGACGGGGCCCGCGGGGTGACCAGGGCCTCCCTGCCTCCGGGACGGGCCCGGGTCGCACGGCACGACTACGGCGTCGGCCGGCTGGCCCGGCTCGCCGAGGCGCCGCCGTCCGCCGACTGCGTCCTGTTCGGCTGCCATCCGGACGGGTTCCCGCCGATCCGGTGGCCGGCCACGTTCAGCGCCTCGTCCACCAGTCGCCGCGGATGGCCGTCACGCAGGGAGTAGACGACCCGGCGGCCCTCCTTGCGGGTGTCGACCAGCCCGGCGAGGCGCAGTCGCGCGAGATGCTGGCTGACCGCGGGGCGGGCCGCGCCGCACGCCCCGGTGAGCGTGGTGACATCGGCTTCGCCGCCGGTCAGGGCGTGCAGCAGGGCCAGCCGGGTGCGGTCGCCGAGCAGGGCGAGAAGCTCCGCCGCGAGGGCGAAGTGCTCCTCGCCGGGTGTGCGCGGGTGCGCATCGTGCGCAGGTGACAGGTGCATGCGTGCGCTCATACGCACATAATGGCCGCGTGGGCGCCGCCGCGTCCACCTCGCGCACCGGAAGGGGACGACCGTGAGCGACCCGCACCACCACGGCCACGAGCACACACACGACCACGGGCACGGGCACGGGCATGACGACGGGCACGGGCATGACCACGAGCACGGTCACGGGCACGGGCAGCACGGGCGGAGCCATGGGCACGGTCACGGGCGGGAGCAGCGCCGGGCCTCCCCGCTCCACCGCATCGGTCATCTCCTCACGCCCCACTCCCACGGGAGCGCCGACAGACTCGACTCCGCCCTGGAGTCCTCGGCACGGGGCCTGCGGGCACTGTGGGTCTCACTGGCCGTACTCGGCACGACGGCGCTGGCGCAGGCGGTCGTGGTGTTCGTCTCCGGATCGGTGGCGCTGCTCGGCGACACGGTGCACAACGCGGCGGACGCGCTGACCGCCGTACCGCTGGGCATCGCCTTCGTGCTGGGGCGGCGCGCCGCCACCCGCCGCTTCACCTACGGCTACGGGCGCGCGGAGGACCTTGCGGGCATCGCGATCGTGCTGACGATCGCCGCGTCCGCGGCCTTCGCGGGCTGGACCGCGGTCGACCGGCTGCTGGACCCGCGCCCCGTCGAGCACATCCCGGTGGTCGCCGTCGCGGCACTGGTGGGGTTCGCGGGCAACGAGTGGGTGGCCCGCTACCGCATCCGCGTCGGACGGGCCATCGGCTCGGCCGCGCTGGTCGCCGACGGGCTGCACGCCCGCACGGACGGGTTCACCTCGCTGGCCGTGCTGCTGAGCGCCGGCGGCGCCGCGCTCGGGTGGCGGTTCGCGGACCCGGTGGTGGGGCTGGCGATCACGGCGGCGATCGCGCTGGTCCTGCGGGACGCCGCCCGGGAGGTGTTCCGCCGGGTGCTGGACGCCGTCGACCCGGCGCTGGTGGAGCGTGCCGAACGGGCGCTGACGGACGTCCCGGGCGTACGCGGGGTGGGCGAGCTTCGGCTGCGCTGGATCGGGCACCGGCTGCGGGCCGAGGTGGCGGTCGTGGTGGACGGCGAGGCCACGGTGCGCGAGGCCCACCGCGTCGCCGTCGACGCGGAGCACGCGCTGCTGCACGCCGTCCCCCGGCTGACCGCCGCCCTGGTGCACGCCGACCCGGAACCGGTGGCGGGCGCGGCGGACCCGCACCTGCCGCTCGCCCACCACGAGAACGCCCTGCGGGCGCCGGGGTGACGGCGTACGACTGCGCGCACGGCCGCGACCCGACGGCCGCCCGGGGGGGTGTCTCAGTGCACGGGCGGCACCGAGACAGCCATGATCATCTCCATCGGGACGTCGCCCCGGTTGCCGTACGTGTGGGGCGTGCCGGCCTCGAAGGAGGCGCTGGCGCCGGCCGGCACCCGGTGCTCCGTCCCGTCGACGGTGAGCGTCAGCTCCCCGGCCGTGACGTGGACGAGTTCCACCGTGCCGGCGGGGTGCGGATCGGAGTCGCTGCTCTCGCCCGGCATGAGCCGCCAGTCCCACATCTCCAGCGGGCCGGGGGCCTCGGCGCCCGCGAGCAGCCGGCTGTAGCTGCCGCCCTCGGTGTGCCAGAGCCGCACGGCCCGGTCGGCGGAGACGATCCGGACCTTCGGGCCCCGCTCGTAGTCGAGCAGCGTGGGGACACTGACGCCGAGCGCGTCACCGATCTTGACCACCGTGCCGATGCTCGGGTTGGTGCGGGCCTGCTCGATCTGGATGAGCATGCCGCGGCTGACACCGGCCCGCGCCGCGAGCGCGTCCAGGGTGAAACCGCGCTCGGCACGCCAGCGCTTGACGTTGCGCGCCAAGGACCGGGTCAGCAGGTCGAGGTCCGACACATCCCATCCATTCCGTTCACTGTCTCGGGTGACGGAGTTCATTATGTTCGGCGGCTCCGGCCGCGGTGGGGTGCACCCGATCGGTCATCGCACCGCACCGCACCCGCACCGCGGGGCCCCCGCGGCGGCGCCCTCCGCCCCGCCGCGGCTCAGCCGCCGGGTTCCAGTTCGGCGAGCCGGGCCACGCTCTCCTCGTCCAGTTCCGCCAGCGCCCGCAGCTGCTCCGGGGTGACGCCCTCCGGGATCGGCACCGGTGCCGGGGTGCGCAGCGGCGGCTGCCAGCCGTCGGCGGGAGTCCAGCGGCGTACGACCCGGGCCGGGGCGCCCGCGACCACGGCGTGGTCGGGCACCGTGCCCCGGACCACCGCACCCGCGGCCACCACCACGTTCCGCCCGATCCGCGCCCCCGGCAGGATCACCGCGCCGGTGCCGATCCAGCACCCGGGGCCGATCCGTACCGGCTCCATCCGCGGCCACTGCTTGCCGATGGGCTCGTGCGGATCGTCGTAGGAGTGGTTGGTGGAGGTGACGTAGACGTACGGTCCGAAGTAGCAGTCGCTGCCGATGGTGACGGCCGTGTCGGCGATGACGTGGCTGCCGCGGCCGAGGACCACCCCGTCGCCGATGCGCAGGATCGGCTCGGGACCGAGGTCCAGGCCGGGCATCAGCCCGGCGGTGAGGGTGACCTGCTCGCCGACGATGCAGTGCGCGCCGATCCGGATCCAGGGTTCCCCGAAGACCGTGCCGAGCGGGAAGGCGAGCCTGGTACCCGTTCCCATCGCCGCGAACCGGAAGCGGCCGGGGTGCTCGGCGGTCACCGAGCCCGTGCGCTGCGCCCAGGCCCAGCCGGCGTGGACCGCGCGCTGGGCGAGGCGGCGCGACCAGGACGAGAACGTGTTCTTGCGCTTCGGCACCCGCTCACCGTAGTCGCCGGGCAGGACACCGGCGGTCCGGTCTCCCTGTGATCTTCACCCCACCGGATTGGGCTACGGTGCCTGGTGTCTACGACGTCGGTGGAGGAGAGGGCGATGACGCACCGCGCGCTGATCACGGGCATCAGGGGCAAGGAGCCGAGGGTGGACGGGGAGGCGTTCGTGGCGCCCACGGCCTCGGTGATCGGGGACGTCACGCTGCACGCGGGCGCGAGCGTCTGGTACGGGGCGGTGCTGCGCGGTGACGTGGAACGGATCTCGGTGGGGGCCGACAGCAACATCCAGGACAACTGCACCGTGCACGCCGACCCCGGTTTCCCGGCGACCGTCGGCGCACGGGTCTCGGTCGGGCACAACGCCGTGGTGCACGGGGCGACCGTCGAGGACGACTGCCTGATCGGCATGGGGGCGACGGTGCTGAACGGGGCCGTGATCGGAGCGGGGTCCCTGGTGGCCGCGCAGGCGCTGGTGCCGCAGGGGATGCGGGTGCCGCCCGGGTCGCTCGTCGCGGGGGTGCCGGCGAAGGTCAGGCGGGAGCTGACCCCGCAGGAGCGTGAAGGGCTCACCCTCAACGGCGCGATGTACGCGGAACTGGCGAAGGCGCACCGGGAGGAGCACGGGGCGTAGCGCGCACGCGGCCCGCGTGCTACTCGGCGGTGACGGCGGCGGGCCCGGGCACCGCCTTCCCCGCCTTGCGCCGCAGCACCAGCATCGACGTCACGCCGATCAGCACCGCCGCCACCAGGCCGAGCCACGAGAACCGCTTCAGCCAGGACTCGGCGACGATGCCGACGCAGTAGATGACGGCGGTGGTGCCGCCCGCCCACAGGATGCCGCCGAGCACGTTGGCGGTCAGGAACTTCCCGTACGGCATCCGCAGCACGCCCGCGAGCGGCCCGGCGAAGATCCGCGGCAGGGCCACGAAGCGGCCGAAGAACACGGCCCACACGCCCCACGTGCGGAACGACCGCTCGGCGGTGGCGATGTTCCCCTCGCCGAAGTGCCCGGGGAACCTGGCGCCCAGCCGGGCCGGCAGCGGCCGCCCGCCCCGGCGGCCGATGGCGTAGCCGACCGAGTCGCCGATGATCGCGCCGGCGGTGGCGCAGGCGCCGAGGATCACCGGGTCGATGTCGCCGTGCCGGGAGGCGAGCAGCGCGGAGGAGACCAGGATGATCTCGCCGGGCAGCGGGATGCCCAGGCTCTCCAGTCCGATGACCGGTCCCACCAGCACGTACACGGCGACCGCGGGTACGGACTCGAGCCACTCCTGGACGTGCAACGCCACTTCCGCCCGGTTCGCCGAGCCCGCGCTCGCCGCCGCGCTCGCCGCCGCGCTCGCGTCCGTGCGCCCGGGCACGGCGCACGGGCACGGCGCACGGGCGGGAAGCCTACCGGGCCGCGGAACGGCGGCCGGGCGTCTGCGGCGCGTACGGCGCGGGGCGTCGGGCCGGTGCGGGACGGCCCGCCCCGCGCCGCGGGCGGCCGGGGTCAGCTGTTGGGGCGCAGGGTCCACACGACGGTCATCTCGCCGGTGACCGCTCCGTCCTCGCGGCGGATGGCGACCGCGACGGGGAACTCGGGGCGGTGGCCCTCGTCCAGTTCCGCCACGACCTCGGCGGCCGGGCGGCCGAGGGTCGCGGTGGCGGTGACCGGGCCCATCGCCAGCTTCCGGTAGGCGATCTCGGCGCGGACGGCCAGCGGCACGGCGCGCGCGAGCTGGTCCCCGAACGCGGCGAGCACGATCGCGCCGCTCGCCGACTCACCGAGCGTGAACATCGCGCCGGCGTGCGGTCCGCCCACGTGGTTGTGGTAATCGCCCTGGTCCGGCAGGGCCACCACGGCCCGCTCGGGCGTGGTCTCGAGGAACTCGAGGTTGAGGGTACGGGCCATGGGCACCGTGGCGGCGAGCATGTCGCCGACGGACATCCGGTCTGCGCTCATGACCGAAGGTTACCCACGAGTAGCCTCGGCTGGCCATGCCGTACGGCAGCCGAGTTGCTACATCCCCGTCAACGGGCGGTGACCCAATCGTGTCGGTGCGCGGCTAGGGTTGCTGCTCATGTGGCCAGGACAGCAGCCGCCCGGGGGCGAGCAGAACCCGCAGTCGAACAACCCGTACCAGCAGCCGGGGTACCAACAGCCGAATCCGTATCAGCAGCCCGGCTACCAGCAGCCGAACCCGTATCAGCAGCAGCCGCAGTGGGGTGGTCCGTCCACGGCGGGCATGCCTCAGCCGCCGCAGGGCGGGGGCGGCGGGAACCGGACGAAGCTGGTGGCGATCGTGGCGGCGACGGCCGTCGTCGTGGCCGCGGGTGTCACCGGGTTCCTGGTGCTCGGCGGCGACAGGGACGACGAGGCCGACGGCAAGAAGGACGCCGAGCCGACCGTGACCGCTTCCCGGGACACCTCCGCGGAGCCGAGCACCTCCGCCCCGGCGGACAACCCACGCGGCGGTGACGGGGAGAAGGCGACCGTTCCGGGCTGGCAGGTCGTCGTCAACACCCGCTTCGGCACCGAGTTCGACGTCCCCGCCGACTGGGAGATCGAGGATCCCGGCACCAGCGTGGGCTTCGAATGGGAGGAGAAGGACGGTGAGCTGGACCGCACCACCGTCACCGCTCCGGCCTACCTGAAGTCCAAGTGGTGCACGAGCGACGACGACAAGGACGGCACCGAGGAGGACACCGCCCTCGTCACCGCCGGAACCCGCGGCGAGAACGGCGCCAAGAACGCGGACATGGCGGCCGAGACCAGGGTGCCGTGGTGGATCTACGGCGGGTACACGCAGCCCGACAAGAAGAGCGTGAAGTACGACAAGCCGAAGGCGTACACCACGAAGTCCGGCATCAAGGGCAGCGTCGCCACCGCCCGCTCGGAGAACACGCCGCAGAACGGCAAGTGCGACAGCGAGGGCAAGGCGATCACCTTCGCGTTCAAGAACGGCGCCGGTGACTTCGTCACCTGGAACCTGTTCGGCGCCAAGGGCGTCAAGGACGAGATCCCGGACGCGACCGTGCAGAAGATCCTCAGCACGGTGCGTCTCACGGAGGAACCGCCGACGGGGTCGTAGCGGACCGGCGGAGACGTGACGGGCCGGCGCGGGCGCGGCGGACCGAGGGGCCGGCAATCCATTTGGCAAGTCGGCCCCGCCCCGGCGATAGTCACGGGGTGCCGACCCCCCTCCTGAGCCGCCGTCCCGCCTGGGCGGGCCGCAACTACTCCCTGCTGACCGCCGCCGCCGTGGTGACCAATCTGGGCAGCCACGGTGCGCTGATCGCCGCCGCGTTCGCCGTGCTGGGCGCGGGCGGCGACGGCGGCGACGTGGGTCTGGTGGCCGCCGCCCGCACCCTGCCGCTGGTGCTGTTCCTGCTGATCGGCGGCGCGGTCGCGGACCGGCTGCCGCGCCACCGGGTGATGGTCGCGGCCAACGCCCTGAACTGTGTGTCGCAGGCCGCCTTCGCGGCGCTGGTCCTGGCCGGCGAGGCGCAGCTGTGGCAGATGATGCTGCTCAGCGCGCTCGGCGGCACCGGCCAGGCGTTCTTCAACCCGGCCGCCGAAGGCATGCTGCTGTCCTGCGTCGACGGCGAGCAGGCCGGCCGGGCGTTCGCGGTGTTCCGGATGGCGATGCACGGGGCGACCCTCGGCGGGGCCGCGCTCGGCGGGGCCATGGTCGCCGCGATGGGGCCCGGCTGGGTGCTGGCGGCCGACGCGGCGGCCTTCGCGGTCGCCGCGGCGCTGCGGGCCTTCCTCGACGTGAAGCACATACCGCCGCGCGCGCCGGGCGGCGGCATGCTCGCCGATCTGCGGGAGGGCTGGCGGGAGTTCATCGGCCGGCCCTGGCTGTGGGGCGTCGTGGTGCAGTTCTCCGTCGCCAACGCGGTCGTCGGCGCCGCCGACGCGGTCTACGGGCCGCTCGTCGCCCGTGACCACCTGGGCGGCGCCGCGCCGTGGGGTGTGGCCCTGGCCTTCTTCGGCGCGGGCACCGTGGTGGGCGCGCTGCTGATGACCCGATGGCAGCCGCGCCGCCTGCTGTTCGTCGGCACCCTGTGCGTGTTCCCGCTGGCCCTGCCGTCCGCCGCGCTGGCCGTGCCGGTGCCGGTCGGTGTGCTGTGCGCGGTGATGTTCGCGACCGGTGTGTCCCTGGAGGTGTTCGGCGTCTCCTGGATGACCGCGCTGCACCAGGAGATCCCGGAGGACAAGCTGTCCCGGGTCTCGGCGTACGACTGGTTCGGCTCGGTCGCGCTGATGCCGGCGGCGATGGCGCTGGCGGGCCCGGCGGAGACGGCGTTCGGGCGCCCGGAGGCGTTGTGGGGCTGCGCCGTTCTGGTCGTGGTCGTCACGGCGGCGGTCCTGTGCGTCCCGGACGTACGCGACCTGCGCCGCCGCACCCGTCACGTCACCGCCGCGGCCCCGGAGCCGGCGGGCACCTCACCCGATGCCGAACGCCCCGTCGGGGGGCTCGGGTGACGCCACGGCGTCCTCGTCCCGCACCGGGCGGGCTCCGCGCGTGAAGTCCCGCAGGGCCGCTCCGTGTTCGACCCGGGCGGGGAAGGCGTCGGCGGCGGCGAGGCGGGACAGGGCGGCGATGTCCAGGGGGTGGTGGGCGGCGGCGAGCACCGTGTTGCCGAAGCGGCGTCCGCGCAGCACCCCCGGCTCGGCGATCAGCGCCAGCTCCTCGAACCGCGTACGCAGAGTGGCGAGCTGGGAGCGCACGAAGGCGAACGGGGCCGAGTCCGCGAGGTTGGCGAGGTAGACCCCGCCGGGCCGCAGCACGCGCGCGGCCTCACGGACGTAGGCGACCGAGGTCAGATGCGCCGGGACCCGTGATCCGCCGAAGACGTCGGCGACGAGGACGTCCGCGCTGTCGTCGGGAGCCGTCTCCAGCCAGGCGCGGGCGTCCGCCGCGTGCAGGGTGACACGGGCGTCCGCGGGGAGCGGCAGCTGCTCGGCGACCAGCTCCAGCAGCCGTCCGTCGGCCTCCACGACGTGCTGCCGGGAGCCGGGCCGGGTGGCGGCCAGGTAGCGGGGCAGGGTCAACGCGCCGCCGCCGAGGTGCAGGGCGTCCAGGGGCCGGCCGGGCTCGGCCAGGGTGTCGAGGAGGTGCCCGAGCCGCCGGGCGTACTCGAACTCCAGGTGCGTCGGCTCGTCCAGGTCGACGTAGGACTGCGGCGCCCCGTCGACGGTGAGCAGCCAGGCCCGCTCCCGGTCGACGTCGGGCATCAGCTTGGCGGTGCCGTGATCGACGACGCGGGTCACGGGGATGGGCTCGCTCACCGTCCCATTGTGCCGTCGCCCGGACGAGCGGCCGCCCGCCCCCTGTGACGGGGGCGGGCGGCCGTCCGGCGCTCAGCCGACCGCCGTCACCGTGCCGGCCCCGGCCGTGCGCCCGCCTCACGGACGGCGAAGCCGAGCCCGGACTCCAGCGGCACCTCCCGCTCCAGCTCCACGGTCATGGTGACCGTGTCCCCGGGCCGGGCGAGTGCCGCCTCGCCGAGGTCGACGACGCCGGCCACGTCCGCGGTGCGGATGTGGAACTGCGGCCGGTACCCGGTCGACACCGGTGTCGTACGGCCGCCCTCACGGGCCGACAGCACGTACATCCGCGCCGTGAAGCGCCGGCCGGGCACCACGCTGCCGGGCGCGGCCACCACGTGCCCGCGGCGCACCGCGGCGCGCGGCACCCCGCGCAGCAGCAGCGCCACGTTGTCCCCGGCCCGGGCCTCGTGCATGGGCTTGCCGAAGGTCTCCGGGCCGGTCACCACGGACCCCACCCCGGCGCCCGGCACCTCGACCCGGTCGCCGGCGCGGACCGTGCCGCGCTCGACCGCGCCCGTCACCACGGTGCCCCGGCCCTCGCGCTCCGGGGAGACCCGTACGGCGTCCGGGTGGGTCCCGGCCCGTCCGGGCCGCCGTCCTGTCCCTTGTCACGCCCGTGAGACGCGCACTACGGCGATCACCCCCATATGTCGGTTAGTGTCACCGGATGCTCGATGCCACCACCCGCTCTGGGGGCACCGCCACGGCCTCTCCCCGGGCCACCGCCACCGACCTCGGCGCCGCCGTCCCCGCGGCCGCGCCCGTACTCGTCCCCGCCCCGGGTCCCACCGCCCGCTGCGCCAGGGTCCTGCTGTCACCGTGGTCACGTCTGTCCCTGCTCGTCGCGCTGCTCGCCTCCGCGGCGGCGCTGATGCTGGTCCTCGAGCCGCAGCGGCTGCTGACCGACGGCTGGCCGGACCGGCTCGGCGGAGCCGCGGCGGTCGTGGCGTACGCGGTGGCCTACGGGGTGTGCACGGTGGCGTTCGTGCCGCGCCCGTTGCTGAACCTCGCCGCGGGCGCGCTGTTCGGGACACAGCTGGGCCTGGGCGCCGCGCTGGGCGGCACGGTGCTCGGCGCCGGGCTGGCCTTCTGCCTGGGCCGGGCGCTCGGCCAGGACGCGCTGCGTCCGCTGCTGCGCGGACGCTGGCTGAAGGCGGCGGACGACCAGCTGAGCCGGCACGGCTTCCGCTCGATGCTGGCGGCCCGGCTCTTCCCGGGCATCCCGTTCGCGGCGTCGAACTACTGCGCCGCCGTCTCCCGTATGCGTCTGCTGCCGTTCCTGCTGGCGACGGCGCTCGGCTCGCTGCCGAACACCGCCGCCTACGCGGTGGCCGGCGCCCGCGCCTCGACGCCGACGTCCCCCGCCTTCCTGATCGCGCTGGCCTGCATCGCCCTCCCGGGTCTGGCGGGTGCGGTGGTGGCGTGGCGCAAGCGGCACCGGTTGCGCGGCAGGTGAGGCGACCGCCGGGCCGGCCGGCGGCGCGTGCGGCGAGCGGGTGCGCCACGAGGGCCTGACGCCGCGTCCGCGGGCACCGGGGCGGACCGTGGACGGCCCCGCGGACGGGCAGCCCGGCGGCGGCCCGGACCGCCACCGCGGGGACGGGTTCCGGGCGGCGAAGCCCCTGTGTCGGGGCCGTCACCCGGGGGCGCTACGCTTCCCCCTCGGCACACCTGATCATCGATCACCGCACACGGCGGTGCGGTGTGCCCTTCGTCCGTTCCACGATCGGCACTTGGACTCCCTACCTCATGTCTTGGTTTGAATCCCTCATCCTCGGACTCGTCCAGGGGCTGACCGAGTTCCTGCCCGTGTCCTCCAGCGCGCACCTGCGGCTGACCGCGGCCTTCTCCGGCTGGGAGGATCCGGGCGCCGCCTTCACCGCGATCACCCAGATCGGCACGGAGACCGCGGTGCTGATCTACTTCCGCAAGGACATCGGGCGGATCCTGTCGGCCTGGACCCGCTCGCTGACGGACAAGGAGATGCGCCGGGACCAGGACGCGCGCATGGGCTGGCTCGTCATCGTCGGCTCGATCCCGATCGGTGTGCTCGGGGTGACGCTCAAGGACCAGATCGAGGGGCCGTTCCGCGATCTGCGGCTCACCGCGGCGATGCTGATCGGCATGGGCATCGTGCTCGGCGTCGCCGACCGCCTCGCGGCGCGGGACGAGAGCGGTGGCCGGCACCGCGTGGCCAAGCAGCGCAAGGAACTCGGGGACCTGAGCGTCAAGGACGGCCTGATCTTCGGCCTCTGCCAGGCCATGGCCCTGATCCCGGGCGTCTCCCGCTCCGGTGCCACCATCAGCGGCGGCCTGTTCATGGGCTACCGGCGCGAGGCCGCGGCCCGCTACTCCTTCCTGCTCGCCATCCCCGCGGTGCTGGCCTCCGGCGCGTTCGAGCTGAAGGACGCCGCCGAGGGCGGGCACGTCTCCTGGGGGCCGACGGTCTTCGCGACGGTGATCGCCTTCGCGACCGGCTACGCGGTGATCGCCTGGTTCATGAAGTTCATCTCGACCAAGAGCTTCATGCCGTTCGTCTGGTACCGCATCGCGCTCGGGATCGTCATCATCGTCCTGGTCGCCACGGGCAGTCTCAGCCCGCACGCGGCGGAGTCGGCGGGCTGAGTCCCGGAACACGTGACCCGGAACACGTGACCCGGAACACGTGACCCGGGCACGTGACCGAGGACATACGGGACGGGTAGCCGTCCCGTGGCGCACAGTCAGTCCATGGCCCTAGGCTGGTCGGCATGTCCCCCGAGTTAACGACCCATGGTTCCGTGCGGTCCGCCGCCGAGGTCAACGAACAGATCCGCGCGCTGTGGACCCGCGCGCGCGGGTCCCTGTCCGCGCAGGAACGCGCGGAGTACGAACTGCTGGTGGTCGAGTGGGCGGCGGCGATCAACGGTCGGGTCGTCGAGGCGGCCTGACCGCCCCGCGGCGGGCCCCGGCGCCCGCCCCCGGACCGAGGAGAACACCCCGCGGCGCCTCGCCCCGCCCACGGACCGGCACACGACTCCCCGCGGTGCCTCATCGCCCGCCCGCGACCCGCAGCACCGTCCCCGTCGCGTACGAGGCGTCCGGCGACATCAGCCACGCCACGGCCGCCGCGATCTCCTCGGCCCGGCCCGCCCGTCGCAGCGGCACCGCCCCGGCGATCTCCCGGGCACGCTCCGGCGCCCCCATGGCGGCATGCATCTGCGTGTCGATCACCCCCGGCGCGACCGCGTTGACGCGGATGCCGTCCGGACCGAGCTCCTTGGCCAGTCCCAGGGTCAGGGTGTCCACGGCGGCCTTGGTCGCCGCGTAGTGGACGTACTCGCCGGGACTGCCCAGCGTGGCGGCCCCCGAGGAGATGTTCACGATCACCCCCTCGCCCCGGGGCGTCATGAGCTGCGCGGCCCGCCGCGCACACAGCAGCGTCCCGACGAGGTTGACGTCGACGACCCGGCGCAGGATGTCGGTGCCGGCCTCGGTGAACCGCCCCAGCGGCCCCGTCACCGCCGCGTTGTTCACCAGCCCCGTGACCGGCCCCAGTTCCCGCTCCGCCACGTCGAAGAGCCGCTCGACGTCCGCCTCTGCGGAGGTGTCCCCGCGCACGGTGACGGCACGTGCCCCGGCGGCCCGCACCCCCTCCGCCACCGCCTCCGCGGCGCCGGAGTCGCGGACGTAGTTCACCACGACGTCGTGGCCCTCCGCCGCGAGCCGCAGACAGGTCGCGGCGCCGATCCCCCGGCTCCCTCCGGTGACCACGGTGACCAAGCGCTTCATGAGTACCTCCGGGCGAAGAGCGCGGGACGAGGATCCTCAGGCTCGCAGATGCGCGAGCACACCGTCGTCGAGGGGGCAGGTCCGCTCCTCGGGCAACAGCCGGGCCGCCCGGTCCGACTCCCCCTCCCGCACCAGGGCGTGGATCTCGGTGGCGAGCCCGGTCACGTCCTCGATGCCCACGATCCACTCGTCGGCGTACCGGGCGGACGCCTCCCCGGCGAGCCCCAGCTGGAGCGAGCGGTACGGCAACGGGTTCAGGCGCAGGTCCCGCTCGGGGTCCCACTGCACCCGCGCGGGCGCCTGCCGCAGCTTCCGCTTCCAGGCGTCCGGATCACCGTGCAGGGCGGGCACGTAGTGCGACAGGCACGCGTCCCGCAGAGCCCGGACGAACCCCTCGCGGCTGATCTCCACGGCCAGCACGGTCTCCTGGTCCTTCTTGGTGCCCCAGCCGCAGCGGTACATCATCCACAGGAAGGACGGCTTGATCCAGGTCATGCGTTCCCGGCTCCAGGACGGCGGGAAGCGGCCGTCGCGTGCAGCGGCGCGGCCGATCTCCGGACGGTAGGCCTGGTAGACGGTGACGGTGGACTCGGTGTGGCGGGCCCGCACCTCGAACTCGTGCGGCCGGTCGCTCGGTTGATCGTTCACGACGTCCAGCTTCGGCCGCCTCGCCCGCCGGAGCCAGTGAATATCCGCGCGCGCCCCCTCGGCCGCGCCCGCCATGGCCGGCACCGGGGCGATGACGCGGCGGGTGGGGCTCGCGGCCGTGGCCCCCCGTGATCGACCGAGCCGGCGCGCACTGTCCTCGGATCATCTCCGGGACGCACACCGGGGGCACCACGGGGTAGGGATGTGCCTATGAAGACGCTCGGCCACTGGCCGGCCTCCCCCTGGCGGCGCTCGACCGTCGCCGCGGTCGCGGGCGCGCTGCCCGTCCTGGCCTTTCCCGCTCCGTCCCTGTGGTGGTCGGCCCCCGTCGCCCTGGTTCCGTGGATCCTGCTGGTCCGCAGCGCCCCGACGGGGAAACGGGCGGCCCACGACGGCTGGTGGGGCGGGTTCGGTCTCATGCTGGCCATGCACCACTGGCTGCTGCCGAACCTGCACGTGTTCACGTTCGTCATCGCCGCCCTGATGGGCGCGCTGTGGGCGCCGTGGGGCCGGCTGGTGCGGCGGCTGCTCGGCGGGCTGCCCTCGCGCCGGCGGGTCGCCGCCGCGCTCGTCGTCGTGCCGTCCGGCTGGCTGGCGATCGAGCTGATCCGCTCCTGGCAGGGGCTCGGCGGTCCCTGGGGCGTGCTCGGCGCGAGCCAGTGGGAGGTGGAGGCGGCGCTGCGGCTGGCGTCGGTGGGCGGGATGTGGCTGCCGAGTTTCCTGATCGTGGTCCTGAACGTCGCCGTGGCCGTACTGGTGGCCCTCCCGCGCTCCCGCGTGCCCGCCGTGGCCGGACTGCTCGCCACGGCCGCCGCGGCCTCGGCCGCCTGGGCCTACTCGCCCCGCCCCGACCCCGGCGACCGGGTCCGGATCGCCCTCGTGCAGCCGGGTGTCGTCTCCGGACCGGACCGCCGCTTCGACCGCCAGGAACAGCTCACGCGCGAACTCGCCGGCCGGGACGTCGGCCTGGTCGTCTGGGGCGAGAGCAGCGTCGGTTTCGACCTCGGCTCCCGGCCCGACCTGGCACGGCGCCTGGCGGCACTCTCCCGCGAGACGGGCGCCGGGATCCTGGTCAACGTGGACGCCCGGCGCTCGGACAAGCCCGGCATCCACAAGAGTTCGGTGCTGATCGGCCCCGACGGCCCGACCGGCGACCGGTACGACAAGATGCGTCTGGTGCCGTTCGGCGAGTACGTCCCCGCCCGCTCCCTGCTGGGCTGGGCGACGTCCGTCGGGGAGGCGGCCGGCGAGGACCGCAGGCGCGGCTCGCGGCAGGTGGTCATGGACGCCGGCCAGGGGCTGCGGATCGGCCCGATGGTGTGCTTCGAGTCCGCGTTCCCCGACATGAGCCGGCATCTCGCCGAGGACGGCGCCGACGTCCTGCTCGCCCAGTCCTCCACCTCGACGTTCCAGCAGAGCTGGGCCCCCGCGCAGCACGCCTCGCTCGCCGCGCTGCGCGCCGCCGAGACCGGCCGCCCCATGGTGCACGCGACCCTGACGGGTGTCTCCGCCGTGTACGGGCCGGGCGGCGAGCGGGTCGGCCCGCGGCTCGGCACGGACACCAGCGCCGCTCGGGTGTACGACGTCCCGCTGGCGCACGGCAGTACGCCCTACGTCCGCTTCGGCGACTGGCCGCTGCACGCGGCGCCGGTGGTCCTCGCGGTCTGGGGCGTCGTCGAGGCGCTGCGCCTCAGGCGGAGCGCTCGCGCACCGCTCGTACCACCCGTTCGCACAGCTCATGGGTCGCCAGCGCGTCCCGGGCGCTGAGCACCCTGCCCGCTCGCACCGCGTCCAGGAAGGCGAGCACGGCCTGCTCGATGCCGCGCTGCCGTGCCACCGGCACCCAGTCGCCGCGCCGCCGCACGGTCGGCTGCCCCTTGTGGTCGATCACCTCGGCGAGGTTGACCACCTGGCGCTTGGTGTCCTGACCGGAGACCTCGAGGATCTCCTCCGCCGAACCGCTGAGCCTGTTCATCACGCCGAGGGCGGTGAAGCCGTCCCCGGCGAGCTGGAGCACCACGTGGTGCAGCAGCCCGCGCTCGGTGCGGGCGCGCACGGTCACGTCGTCGACCTGGCCGGGCACCAGGAAGCGCAGGGTGTCCACGACGTGGATGAAGTCGTCGAGGATCATCGTGCGCGGTTCCTCCGGCAGCCCGATCCGGTTCTTCTGCATCAGGATCAGCTCGCGCGGATGGTCGGCGCACTGGGCGTAGCCGGGGGCGAAGCGCCGGTTGAAGCCGACGGCGAGGCTCGTGCCCCGCTCCTCGGCGAGTGTCACGAGCCGCGTGGAGTCGGCGAGTTCGTAGGCGAGCGGCTTGTCGACGTACGTCGGTACCCCGGCGTCGAGGAGCCGGCTCACGATCTCCGGATGGGCCTCGGTCGGTGCGTGGACGAAGGCGGCGTCGAGGTCCTGGGCGAGCAGGGAGCCGAGGTCGGGGTGGCGCCGGCCGGCCGGGAGGTGGAGGCGGTCGGCGACCCGGTCCAGCGTCGCCGGGGTGCGGGTCTGCAGATGCAGCTCCACTCCGGGCTGCACGGCCAGTACCGGAAGGTAGGCCTTCTGCGCGATGTCACCGAGTCCGATGCAGCCGACCTTCACGTGGCGTACTCCTTAGCCCCTTGCCTGCCGTGGTCCGCTGCGAAGCATACGGCCGCCGGGGAGGCCGCCGGCCGGGCCGGGCCGCTCGGTACCGAAAACGCCTGGTGGACGGGGGCGGGGCCGGGCGAGGATGGCGGCATGCCGACCGAGCGCAGCGAACCCGCCCAGAACGCCGACGAGCGCACCATGCTGGAGGGATGGCTCGACTACCACCGCCACACCCTCGCGTGGAAGTGCGAAGGGCTGACCGACGAGCAGTTGCGCACCGCGTCGGTGCCGCCTTCGGAGCTGTCCCTGATGGGGCTGGTGCGCCACATGGCGGAGGTGGAGCGGAGCTGGTTCCGCAGGGTGCTCGCGGGCGAGGACGTCTCCCCCCTGTACTGGACCGAGGCCGACCGGGACGGCGAGTTCCATCTCACCGGGGCGGACACCTGGCGGGAGGCCCGCGCCGCCTGGCAGGCCGAGATCGACGCCGCCCGGCGCACCGCGGCCGGTTTCGCCCTGGATGATCCGTCCCGGGGCCGGAGCGGGTCCACCGGGGAACCGTTCAGCCTGCGCTGGATCTACACCCACATGATCGAGGAGTACGCGCGCCACAACGGCCACGCCGATCTGCTCCGCGAGCGGCTCGACGGCGCCACCGGCGACTGACGTCACCCGCGGCGCCCCCGGGGGGCCTCCGTACGGGGCCGGAGATCACCCGTGCGGGGTACGGTGCGCCTGTCCGCCCCCTCCGGGGCGGACGGAGCCAGCAGAGTTGGCCGGGTGCATCGAAAGACGACCACAGCAACGCTTCTGGTGACCGTGGCTGTCTCCGCCCTCTCGGGCTGTGTGACGGTCCAGCGTCCCCTCGCCCCCGGCCCGGCGACGGCACCGTCCCAGCGGGAGCCGCGTCCGGCCGGGAAGGACGGCACGCAGGTCGTGCAGGCACCGGCGCGCGAGGCCCTGGAGATGGTCGGCCCGTCCCGGCCCGCTCGGACGCCCGCGTCCCCGCCGGGCGGCGCGGCCCCCACGGCTCGCCCGCCGGAGCGGAGCACTCCGCCCGACGGCCGGAACGGCCGGAGCCGTCCCGAGCCGGGCGGGCGCGCCACCCCCCGCCGTCCCCCGGCGGCCCTGCCCGGCGTCGCCGGTCCGGTGCGCCCCGATGCCTCCGGCAGTCCGGATCTCTGCGCGCTGGGCCGGCAGTACGGCGGCTGGCGCGCGGACAGCCCGGAGGCGGCCATCTGCCGGGAGACGTACGGACGCTGAACCGGCCGGGGCGGACCGGGCGGACCGGCACCGTCCCCCCACGGGCCGTGGGCCGCCGCCGCTACGGCCGCTGCCGCGGTGGTCCCCAGCCGCCGCGCGTCCCGTCCTCGTCCAGCCGGATGCGAAGCCGCCGGATGGCGGCCCGTACACCCTCGCCATGGCGGTCGTCGGCGAGGGCGCGGGCCGCGTCCCCGGCCCGGCGGAGATGGGCGCGGGCGGCGTCGGGGCGGCCCAGGCGGGCGTAGTCGGCGGCCAGGTTCAGGTGCAGCGACGGATACAGGGCGCGCACGGCGCTGCCGCCCTCGTACTCGGCGGGGCCGCCCGCGGCCTCCTCGGCCACCGCCAACGCCCGCAGGTCCCACACCAGTTCGTCCTCGGGCTCGTCCTGGGTGCCGGCGAGGTAGTGGGCCAGGGTGCAGCGGTGCAGGGGGTCTCCGTGCTCGCCGATCTCCGCCCACAGGCCGAGCAGCCGGTGCCGGGCCTCCTCGCGGTCCCCCGCGTGGTGCAGCATCACGACCTGGCCGATCCGCGTCAGCACGGCGTCCGGCGCCGCCTGCCCCTGTCCCTCCGCCACCACGCCCTCCGCACCCTCGCCGGCTGTCGTCCCCGACGCTAACCGCGGAGGGCCGCGATACCGGAGGAGCCACTCCGTGGCGCCCCGCGCGACCGCGCCGGGCGCGGTATCCGGTGGACCGGTCCGCACCCGGGCGGGCACCCGGCGGGCGGTCAGCCCAGGTCGGGGACGGTCCAGTCGATCGGTTCGTGCCCCTGCGCGGCCACCGCCTCGTTGATCTGCGTGAACGGACGCGACCCGAAGAACTTCTTCGCCGACAGCGGGGAGGGGTGCGCGCCCTTGACCACCACGTGACGGCTCTCGTCGATCAGCGGCAGCTTCTTCTGGGCGTAGTTCCCCCACAGCACGAAGACCGCCGGGTCGGGGCGGCCGGCCACCGCGCGGATGACCGCGTCGGTGAACCTCTCCCAGCCCCGGCCCTTGTGCGAGTTGGCCTCGCCTGCGCGGACCGTGAGCACCGCGTTGAGCAGCAGCACGCCCTGCTCGGCCCACGGCATCAGATAGCCGTTGTCCGGGACGGGCGTGCCCAGCTCCGCGTGCATCTCCTTGTAGATGTTCCGCAGCGACGGCGGGATCCGCACCCCCGGCCGGACCGAGAAGCACAGGCCGTGGCCCTGGCCCTCGCCGTGGTAGGGGTCCTGCCCGAGGATCAGGACCTTCACCTTGTCGTACGGCGTGGCGTCCAGCGCCGCGAAGACCTCCTCGCGGGGCGGATAGACCGGACCCTTCGCCCGCTCCTCCTCGACGAACCCGATCAGCTCCTTGAAGTAGGGCTGCTGCAGTTCGTCGCCCAGAACCCCGCGCCAGGATTCGGGCAGCATGGCGATGTCGGTCACGTCGATGTCCTCACGTGTGCGG
Source organism: Streptomyces sp. NPDC016640 (assembly GCF_043076215.1). Lineage (NCBI taxonomy): Bacteria > Bacillati > Actinomycetota > Actinomycetes > Kitasatosporales > Streptomycetaceae > Streptomyces > Streptomyces sp. NPDC016640. Next base: position 34,583 of record NZ_JBIBRG010000004.1, on the reverse strand, counting down.
TCACTTCCAGGTCACAGAACCTACAGGCGACCACTGACATCCTGCCCGGCGGGCGACGCCGCCGGGGAGCTACCAGCTGGTCTTCCGGGAGAGCTCCCACAGCATCATGATCGTCGACGGGTCCAGCGCCCGCTCCGCGCCCGAGATGTCCCGGCTCGCGGCCACATGCTGCCGTCCCTGCCACAGCGGGAGCAGCCGGGCGTCGTCGACGAGGATCTGCTGGGCCTCCTCGAACTGCCCGACCACGTTGCCGCGGTCGTTCTCCCGGCGGGAACTGGGCAGCAGGTCGTCCGTGATCCTGTCCGTCTCGTAGGGGGTGCCGAGCGCGTTCTGCTCGCCGACGAACGGGGCGATGAAGTTGTCCGCGTCCGGGAAATCGGGGAACCAGCCACGCCCGAACACCGGGTACTCGCCCCTCTGGTAGCCCTCGACGTAGGTCTTCCAGGGACGGCTCCTGAGCGTGATGTCGAACAGCTTCGACGCCTCCAGCTGCCGCTCGATCTCCTTGAACTCCAGCGCGGTCTCGGAGCCGTAGCGGTCGGTGGTGTACCAGAGGGTGAGCGGGACGGGCTCGGTGACGCCCGCCCCGGTGAGGATCTTCCGGGCCTTGGCGACGCTGGGCTCGCCGTAGTCGTCGAAGAAGCCGGTGGTGTGTCCGGTCAGGCCCTTGGGGACCATGGAGTACAGCGGGTCCACGGTGTCCTTGTAGACCTTGTGCGCGATCGCCGCGCGGTCGACGATCTGGGCGACGGCCTGGCGCACCTCCTTCTTCCCGGCCCAGGGGTCCTTCGGGTTGAACACCAGGTAGCTGATGTCGGTCCCGGTGCCGTCGATGAGCTGGATCTCCTCCTCCTTGGAGGTCCGGTCCTGGAGGCCGATGATGTCGCCGGCGGCCAGGCCGCGATAGGTCAGGTCGATCCGCTCGTCCCGCAGCGCCTTCACCATGGCGCCGGAGTCCTGGAAGTAGCGGATGGTCACCGCGTTGTTGCGTCGCTCGGCGTAGCCCTTGTAGCGGTCGTTGCGGACGAGTTCGGCCCGCGCGCCCTCTTCGTACGACCGGAGGGTGTACGGGCCGGAGCCGACGACGTTCCCCTCCTCGCGCAGGGCGTTCGCCGGGTAGGCCTCGGGGTCGACGATCGACATCGCGGGGGTGGCGAGCACGAACGGGAAGGTGGCGTCCGGCTTGTCGAGGTAGAAGACGACCTCGCGTTCGGTCGGTGCCTGCACCCGTTCCAGGCTGCCCAGCAGACCGGCCGGGCCGCCGTTGACGTCGATCTCCCGGATCCGGTCGATCGAGTGCTTGACCGCCTGGGCGTCGAGCGTGCCGCCGTCGGAGAACGTCAGGCCCTCGCGCAGCTCGCAGCGGAACACCCGGTTGGAACTGTCGGAGAACTCGCAGCTCTTCGCGGCGTCCGGCTGCGGGGTGCTCGCGCCGACCGGATAGCTCAGCAGGGTCTGGTAGATGTTGCGGAACAGCTCCCAGGAGCTGTCCCAGGAGGCGGCGGGATCCAGCGTGCTCGGCGAGCTGGTCGTCCCCAGGACGATGGGGCCCTCGTCGTCCGTGCCGTCGGGCGTCAGAATGCCGCATCCGGTCACCAGAGACGCTATGGACGCGATGACCGCCCCCCGCCGCAGGCATCGGTTCCGGTTGAACACGCGCACGCTCCTCGATCTGCCGTCCCAAGAGTCGGCAGACCATACCGCAGTGTTTGCCCCGTTGACCCTCCCTTGCAAGGCCCTTGAAACCGACTTTTCGATGACTACGTTGTCACCGACCGTTGCGGCCCGGACACGCCGACACGGACGCCGCTTCCGTCCACGGCGCCCGTGTCCATGTCCGCGCGACGGGCACGATCGGGCACGCTCCGCACCCTCACGGGCGTTCACCGTGCCCGTCTCGGCGTTCATCCGCCCCGCGCGGGGGATCACCGCGTCCGCGCGGGCGTGCGGTCCGGGCTCAGGCCACGCCGGCGGTGAGGAAGAGGCCGCCGTCGACCACCAGGGTCTGGCCGGTGACCCAGTCCGACTGGTCGGAGGTGAGGAACGCCGCGGCGCCGCCGATGTCGGACGGCACGCCGAGCCGGCCCAGTGGGTAGCCCGCGGCGGCCTCCGCCTCCCGGCCCTCGTAGAGCGCCTGGGCGAACCTGGTCTTCACCACCGCCGGGGCGATGGCGTTGACCCGCACCTTGGGCGCGAACTCGTGCGCGAGCTGCACGGTCAGGTTCACCAGGGCGGCCTTGCTGACGCCGTAGGCGCCGATGAACGGCGAGGCCGCGAGACCCGTGACGGAGGCGATGTTGACGATCGCACCGCCGTTGTCCTTCTGCCAGGCGTGCCAGGTGCGCTGGGCGAAGCCGAGCGCGGAGACCACGTTGGTCTCGAACACCTTGCGCGCGACGTTCAGGTCGAGGTCGGCGATCGGCCCGAACACCGGGTTGGTCCCGGCGTTGTTGACCAGGTAGTCGACGCGGCCGAAGGCCTCCATCGCCCGCTCGACGGCGACGGCCTGGTGGGACTCGTCGTGCGCTTTGCCGGCGGCGTACACGGCCCGGTCGGCGCCGAGCTTCTCGACGGCCTCCTTGAGGGCGTCCTCGTTGCGGCCGGTGATGCAGACGCGGTCGCCGCGTGCGACGAGCGCCTCGGCGATGCCGTAGCCGATGCCGCGGCTGGCGCCCGTGATGAGGGCGGCCTTGCCGGAGAGTTCAGTCATGTCCGTGTCCCCTAGTCGAGCGGTCCGCCGGCGACGTACAGGACCTGACCGGAGACGAATCCGGCCGCCTCGCCGGTGAAGAAGGCGATCGCGTTGGCGATGTCCTCGGGCTCACCGACGCGGTGCACCGGGATCTGGGTGGCGGCGGCGGCCTTGAAGTCCTCGAAGCCCATGCCGACGCGGTCGGCGGTGGCCTTGGTCATCTCGGTGGCGATGAAGCCGGGGGCGACGGCGTTGGCGGTGACGCCGAACTTGCCGAGCTCCTTGGCGAGGGTCTTGGTGAAGCCCTGCAGACCCGCCTTGGCGGCCGAGTAGTTGACCTGGCCGCGATTGCCGAGCGCGGAGGAGGAGGACAGGTTGACGATCCGGCCGAAGCCGGCGTCCACCATGTGCTTCTGGCAGGCCCGGGACATCAGGAAGGCGCCGCGCAGGTGCACGTTCATGACGGTGTCCCAGTCGGAGACGCTCATCTTGAACAGCAGGTTGTCGCGCAGCACGCCCGCGTTGTTGACGAGGATCACCGGCGCGCCGAGTTCCCCGGCGATCCGCGCGACGGCGGCTTCGACCTGCGCCTCGTCGGAGACGTCGCAGCCGACCGCGAGGGCCTTGCCACCGGCGGCGGTGATCTTCTCGACGGTGTCCTCGCAGGCGGCCTCGTCGAGGTCGATCACGGCGACCGCGCGGCCCTCGGCGGCCAGTCGTACGGCGGTGGCGGCGCCGATGCCGCGCGCGGCGCCGGTGACGACCGCGACCCGCTGCTCAGTGGTGGACATTGCTGCTTCTCCTCGCCCTTGGAACACGGCTTCCGCGGTCGGCCCACCTCGGTGAGCGACCGCTTAGTACCTTCCAGCAGACGAGACGCTAGAAGCCCTGGCACCCGGTGTCAACGGCACACCGCGCGCGTGTGATCCATTCCCCGCGCGGGGAGCGCCCCGGCCGTCCGCGCCCGTCCGGCCGCCGTCCCGCACCCGGGGCGTCCGCGCCGGGCACCCGATCGGCCCACGGCCGCGCGCTCCCGCGCCCGGCACCGCCTAGCGTCGAAGCGCGAGCCACCCGTGGCCGGAAAGGAGGCGCTCCATGCGCCGTCGCACCGGTGCCATAGGCACACTGATCGCGCTCGCCGCGGTCGTGCCGCTGGCCGACACCGCGCATGCCCAGGATCTGGACTGCGGCGACTTCACCTACCAGGAGGACGCGCAGAACTTCTTCGACACGGACCGGAGCGACCCGCACCGGCTCGACGAGGACCCGGGTCCGGACGACGGCGTGGCCTGCGAGGCACTGCCCCGGCGCGGCCTCACCTCGTCCACCTCCAGGCCCGCGCCGGCCACCTCGGCTCCCTCCCGGCCGGCGACGCCCGCGGCCACCGCACCCACCCGGACCGTGACCGCGACCACCGCGCCGACACGGACCGCGTCCCCCACCGCCACGCCCACGGCCCCCGCCTCCGTCACGCCGACACGTGGCGTGCGGGGCGGCCTGGGCGGCTCCTCGGACGACGGACCGAGCGAGTGGGACGTGGGCATCGGCGCCTCGTTCGTGACGGGCGCCGCGCTCGCGACCGGCTTTCTGGTCAGGCGCCGCCGGAGCTGACGGCCGGGTCAGCGCACCAGCAGGTCGAGCAGCCGCTCCACCTCGGCCGCCGGATCGGCGGTGAGCCCGGTGTGCACGGGGCCGGGCTGGACGATGGTGGACCGGGGCGCGATCAGCCAGCGGAAGCGCCGCCCGGCGTCGTCCTGCGCCGCCTGTCCCGCCTCGGCCCCACCGGCGCACACGCCCTCGACGGCGCGCAGCGCGGCCCGTACGCCGGGCACGTCGGCCTTCGGGTCGAGGGCGAGCAGCCGCGCCTCGTCGAGGTGGGTACCCGCGGCGACGAAGGACTTGGGGCGGCAGTAGACGAGCACCCCGGCGTTGACGCGCTCGCCGCGTTCGACGCGCGGTACGACCCGCAGCAGCGCGTACTCGAAGACGTGCCGGTCGCTCACCGGTCCTCCTCGAGGCCGTGGATGCGCTGGTGGACGGTGGCCGCGCGGGCGATCAGCGGACGCGCGTAGGCCTGCCGGAGTTCGTCCGGTGTGCCGAAGCCGGGCTCGCCGGTCAGCCAGACGTCGGGGATCGCGGCGGTGACCTCGGCGAGCAGATCCTCGGTGACCCGCGGAGCGAGGTCCGCGGCGGCGGACGCGATGTCCGGCGCGCTGGGTCTCAGGGCGTGGTCGGAGGCGTCGTAGGGGCGGGCGGCGGAGGCGGCGGCGCCGGGCCAGTTGTGGTGCCAGATCATGGTCGCGCCGTGGTCGATGAGCCAGAGTTCACCGCGCCAGTGGAGCAGGTTGGGGTTGCGCCAGGAGCGGTCGACGTTGTTCACCAGGGCGTCGAACCAGACGATCCGGCCCGCCTCCTCGGGGTCCACCTCGAACGCGAGCGGGTCGAAGCCGAGGGCGCCGGAGAGGAAGTGCATGCCGAGGTTGGTGCCGGCGCTGGACTTCAGCAGCTGCTGCACCTCCTGGTCGGGCTCACCGAGTCCGAGCACGGGGTCGAGGCCGACGGCGACCAGACGCGGCACCCTCAGCCCCAGCCGGCGGGCGAGTTCCCCGCAGACCACTTCGGCGACCAGTGTCTTGCGGCCCTGTCCGGCGCCGGTGAACTTCAGTACGTACGTCCCGAGGTCGTCGGCCTCGATCAGCCCCGGCAGCGAACCGCCCTCGCGCAGGGGCGTGATGTAGCGGGTGGCGGTGACCTCGGACAGCATTGCGCCAGGTTACGCGATCTTCCGGCCGTACGATCCGGAACCCTCCCGCGGCCGCCGCCCCCGGGGCCGGGGAACCGGGCACAGGCCTTTGCGGGGCCCTGCCCGCCCGGCGGCCGGGCGCTCGCGCATACTTCGCGGCCGCGCGGTTACTCGTGCCGGGGTGTGCCGTCCGCATCTCCCGGCGGCCGTCCCGCACGGGGTGGCGGAGGGCCGTCACCGCCCCACGAAGCGTCGAGGAACGGGAGTTTCCATGGCCGGCACGAAGGTGTCCGACTTCGTCCTCCAGCGGCTGCGGGAGTGGGGTGTCGAGCACGTCTTCGCCTACCCGGGTGACGGCATCAACGGGCTGCTGGCGGCCTGGGGACGGGCCGGGAACCGGCCCAGGTTCATCCAGTCCAGGCACGAGGAGATGTCCGCCTTCCAGGCGGTGGGGTACGCGAAGTTCTCCGGCAGGGTGGGGGTGTGCGCGGCCACCTCGGGGCCGGGGGCGATCCACCTGCTGAACGGGCTCTACGACGCCAAGCTCGACCACGTCCCCGTGGTGGCGCTGGTCGGGCAGACCGACCGCAGCGCCATGGGCGGCTCCTACCAGCAGGAAGTGGACCTGCGGAGCCTGTACAAGGACGTGGCGTCGGATTTCTGCGAGACGGCGACGGTGCCGGAGCAGCTGCCGAACCTGATCGACCGGGCGATGCGCACGGCGTACGCCAGGCGCACCGTCACCGCGGTCGTCCTGCCCGCCGACGTGCAGGAGCTGGACTACAGCCCGCCGGCGCACGCCTTCAAGATGGTGCCCTCCAGCCTCGGTCTGGGACGCTACGCACCGGTGCCGGCGGACGAGGACATCGAGCGGGCCGCGGAGGTCCTGAACGCCGGGGAGAAGGTCGCCGTCCTGGTCGGGCAGGGGGCGCGCGGGGCGCGGGCCGAGGTGGAACGGCTGGCGGACGTGCTCGGCGCCGGGGTGGCCAAGGCCCTGCTGGGCAAGGACGTCCTGCCCGACGACCTGCCCTACGTCACCGGCGCCATCGGTCTGCTGGGCACCCGTCCCTCGTACGAGCTGATGCGGGAGTGCGACACGCTGCTGATGATCGGTTCCAGCTTCCCGTACACGCAGTCCATGCCGGAGCTGGACCAGGCCCGCGCGGTGCAGATCGACATCGACCCGCACATGGTGGGGCTGCGCTACCCGTTCGAGGTGAACCTCGTCGGCGACTCCCGCGAGACGTTGCTGCGGCTGCTGCCCCGCCTGCACCGCAAGGAGAACCGCACGTGGCGTGAGGGGATCGAGAAGGGCGTCGCCCGCTGGTGGGAGGTCATGGGGCGCAGGGCGGCCGTGGACGCCGACCCGGTCAATCCCGAGTACGTGGTGCACTCCCTGGACGCCAGGCTGCCCGACGACGCCGTCGTCACCGCCGACTCCGGCTCGGCGGCCAACTGGTACGCCCGCCACCTGCGTCTGCGCGGCCGGATGCGCGGCTCGCTGTCGGGCACCCTGGCGACGATGGGGCCCGCCGTGCCGTACGCCATCGGCGCGAAGTTCGCCCATCCCGAACGGCCGGCGATCGCCCTGGTCGGGGACGGCGCGATGCAGATGAACGGCATGATGGAGATGGTGACGGCGGCGAAGTACCACCACGAGTGGTCGGACCCGCGGCTGATCGTGGCGGTCCTGAACAACGGCGACCTCAACCAGGTCACGTGGGAGATGCGGGCCATGACCGGCGTGCCGCAGTTCGAGGAGTCGCAGCACATCCCGGACCTGCCGTACGCGGAGATCGCCCAGCGCATCGGCCTGGACGGCGTGCGGGTGGAAAGGCCCGAGCACGTCGGGGCGGCCTGGGACCGGGCCCTGGCCGCGGAGCGGCCGTTCGTCATCGACTTCCGCACCGACCCGGCCGTCCCGCCGATCCCTCCGCACGCCTCCCTGGACCAGATCGAGGCCGCGGCCTCCGCCGTCCTGCGGGGTGACAGCGACCGCGGCTCCATGATCAGGCAGGGGGTCAAGGCCAAGGTCCAGGAGATGCTGCCGGGCGGCCACCGACGCGACGACCGCCCCGGCGCCGGGCCCGACGACGGCTCCGGAGGGAACGGGTGAGCGGTCCGAGAAGGCGGTGCCGCCGTCCACCGACGCCCTGAGGCGGCCGGCGGACGGGACGCGGACAGCGGGTCCGGGTCCGCGGGAGCGCGCCGACAGCGGAACGACGGCTGTGGTTTACGTCCTTCCGACCGCCGGCAGGCCAAGCTCTCGGTATCACCTGAACAGCGTGGGCCCGCTGACCGTACCTCTCCGCAGATCACGCATCCCCCGGAAGGGACTCACCCACATGACCGGAGCATCGCTTCAGCCCTCCCCCGAGCCCCCGGCTCCGCTCGAGCGGGGCGGTGCCCTCGCAGGACCCGCCCGTCGAACCGTCGTGGCGGCGGCCGGAGCGGCGGGGCTCGCCGTCGCGCTGGCCGCGTGCGGCGGCTCCGGCGACGACGCGCCGGACTCCGCGGCGGAGACCGGCACCGCCGGCGGCTCGCCGGACGACGGGGGTTCGGGCGACGGCGGTTCGGGCGGTGACGGCAGCGCGGCGGCCGGTGCCGCGCTCGCCTCGACCGCCGACATCCCCGAGGGCGGCGGAAAGGTCTTCGCCGACCGCAAGGTGGTCGTCACCCAGCCGACGGCGGGCGAGTTCAAGGCGTTCTCGGCGACCTGCACCCATCAGGGGTGCGCGGTGAGGAGCATCGCCGACGGCCTCATCAACTGTCCCTGCCACAACAGCAATTTCTCCATCGCCGACGGCAGCGTGAAGAGCGGCCCGGCCAACCGGCCGCTTCCCTCCGTGGAGATCACCGTCAGCGGGGACTCGATCTCCCTCGCCTGAGCGGCCGACACCGGAAAGCCCTCCGGGCACGACGTGGGAGAGGAGAGGGCCGGATGACCGCCGCACAGCGCCGGGGCCGCGGGATCATGATGACGCCCGGGGAGCTGGACGACTTCCTCACCGAGCAGCGCACGTGCCGGGTCGCCCCGGTGTCCGCCGACGGCGCGCCGCACGTCAGCACGCTCTGGTCCGCCTGGGACGGCACCTCGCTGTGGCTGTACTCCGTGGTGCGCAGCAAGCGCTGGGCGGACCTGCGCCGGGACCCCGGGTGGCGATCGTGGTCGAGGCGGGCGAGGAGTACGGCGAACTGCGCGGTGTGGAACCGTCCGGGCGGGTGGAGTTCGTGGGCGAGGTCCCGCGCACCGGCGAGCTGCGCGCGGAACTGGACGTCCCCGGCACCCTGTTCGCCCGTGAGAACTCCGGCCTGGACGAGATGCCCCACGACGGCCGGCACGCCTGGACGCGTCTGACACCGGAGAGGACCGTCTCCTGGGACTTCGGGAAGCCGGCTGCGCTGTCCCGGCCGGCGGGTCACCGGGGCGCGGCCGCGGGCCCCTCCCCGGCGCCGCCCCCGGCTGCCGCGCCCGCGCCGACGCCCTCCCCCGCCGCCCGCAGCGCCCGCACCGCCGCCCGGATCGACGGGCGGCGGTCGGCGTCCGCGCGCCACACGACGAAGACGTGCCGTCGTACGCGCTGCCGGAGCGGGACGGTCACCACCCCGTCGGGCAGCGGGTTGCGGCCCAGCAGCGGCGCGACGCAGACGCCCAGCCCGGCGGCGACCAGGCCGAGCTGGGTGTGGCTCTCGGCGGCGCGGTGGCCGATGACCGGTTCGACGCCCTTGGACCGCAGCGTGAACATCAGCCACTCGTGGCAGAACTCGCCCTCGCCCCAGGTGATCCACTCCTCCTCGGCCAACTCGTCGAGGCCCACCTCGTCACGGCCGGCGAGCCGGTGCCCGGCCGGAAGCGCCACATCGGCCGGGTCGTCCAGCAGGGGGGCCTTGACCAGGCCGTCGGGCAGCGGCATCGGCTTGTTGTACCAGTCGAGCACGACCGCGAGGTCGAGATCCCCGCGCACCACTCCCCGGATGCCCTGCTCCGGTTCCAGCTCGCGCGAGCGCACACGCAGCGCGGGATGCCGCTCGCGCAGGTGACCGAGCGCGGCCGGGAACAGTCCGCGCGCCGCGGTCGGGAACGCCGACACGCGCAGTTCGCCGGCGACCTGGCCGCGCTGTGCCTCCAGGTCGGCCTGGGCGAGTTCGACCTGGGAGAGGATGCGCGTGGCGTGCTCGGCGAGCAGCCGGCCGGCGTCCGTGAGCCGGACACCGCGCCCGTTCTTGGCGAGCAGCCGCTGCCCGACCTCGCGCTCCAGCTTGGCCATCTGCTGCGAGACGGCCGAGGTGGTGATGTGCAGGCCCGCGGCCGCGCCGCTGACCGAGCCGTGCCGGGCGAGGGCGTCGAGGGTGCGCAGGCGCTCCAGGTTCAACATGTAAGCGATGCTACGAGATACCGCGTGCGAAATCTCGATTGTGCTACGAGATGGCTGTGCAGCAGTGTTGCGTCCATGACCAGCGTCACCGCACCCACCACCACGCCGAGTCCGGCTCCCCCCGCCCCGGAACGCGCCCGGCCCCGCCTGGACTGGCGCCTGCGTTTCGGCGCTCTGTCCCTGATCTGGGGCTTCAGCTTCCTCCTCATCAAGGTCGGCACCCAGGGTTACGCCCCCTTCCAGGTCACCCTCGGCCGGCTGGCCTTCGGGACCGCCGTCCTCGCGGTCGCCATGGCGGTACGGCGGGAGGGGCTGCCGCGGGGTGCGCGCACCTGGGGCCATCTCGCGGTCGCCGGGTTCCTGCTGAACGCCCTGCCCTTCTCGCTGTTCGCCTTCGCGGAGCTGACCATCCCCTCCACGCTGGCCGGCATCTGCAACGCGACCTCGCCGCTGTGGGGCATGGCGCTGTCGCTGGTGGCCCTGTCCGAGGACCGGCCGACCCGGGTCCGGGTGGCCGGGCTCGGCGTGGGCTTCCTCGGAGTGCTGACCGTGCTGGGCGCCTGGCAGGGGTTCGAGGGCCTGGACGCCCGCGGTACCGCGCTGGCCCTGCTGGCCTCGCTGAGCTACCCCGTGGGCTGGATCTACGTCCGCCGCACCCTGGCGGGCAGCGGCCACTCGAACCTGTCCCTGACCGGCGGCCAGTTGCTGCTCGCCACGGTTCAACTGGCTGTCGTGACGCCGCTGTTCACCAGCCTGCCGACCACCTTCGCCATCGGCCCGCTGCTGGCGGTCGCCGCGCTGGGCACGCTGGGCACCGGACTGGCCGTACTCGTCCAGTACGGCCTGGTCGCCGAGGTCGGTCCGACGACCGGTCAGATGGTCACCTACTTCGTCCCGGTGATCGCCGCCGCGGCCGGCATCGTGCTCCTCGGCGAGACCTTGACCTGGTCGACACCGGTGGGCGCGGTGATCGTGCTGGCGGGCGCGGCACTCACCCAGATCCGCCCGAAGCGGGCCCCCTAGCCCCACCGGGCGCGCCGGGACGCCGAAACGGCTCCTGGCGGCGGGGGGTGCCGGCGGTCGCCCGGCGGTGGAGTCCATGACACCCGGCGGCCACGGCGCACTCCGCCACCGCGCCGTCCCGTGCACCGGGCCTCCCACGAGGCCGGTCGCCGGGTGGGCACGGCACGACGGCCCCCGCGCGGCCGTTGCCGGAACGACCGCGTGCGCCGCCCCGCGCCGCCCCGCGTCTCAGACGTACGTCCGCAACGGGTCCCCCGCGGGCCCGACGGCCGAGGCCACCGCCTCGGCCAGGGGCTCGATCTCGTCCTCCGTGAGCGTCGAGACGGTGACCCGGATGCCCGGCGGCGCGCTCATCCGGAAGCGGGCGCCGGGTGCCACCGCCCAGCCGGCGTGCAGCAGCCGGGCGACGGCGCCGGTCTCGTCCGGGACCGGCACCCACACGTTCATGCCGCTGCGCCCGTGCGCCTGGATGCCGCGCCGGGCCAGCGCCCCGATCAGGGCCTCCCGGCGCCGCCCGTACCGCGCCGCCACGGCCGACGGGTCCACCGCGCCGTCGCTCCACAGCCGCACCACCGCGCGCTGGACGATCCTGCTGACCCAGCCCGGCCCGAGCCGCTGCCGTCCGCGCACCCGGTCGAGGGTGACCGCGTCACCGGTGAGCACCGCGAGTCTCAGGTCGGGGCCGTACGCCTTGGCCGCCGAGCGCACGAAGGCCCAGCTGCGGGTGGAACCGGCGAGGGGGTGCAGGGGGAGGTCGACGATGTGATGGCCGTGGTCGTCCTCGATGAGCAGCGTCCCCGGGTGGCCGGCCAGCACCGACCGCAGGGCACGCGCGCGTGCGGCGCCCAGCGCGGCGCCGGTCGGGTTCTGCGCGCGGTCCGTGACGATCAGGGCCCGTGCGCCGCCCGCGAGCGCGGCGCGCACGTCGTCGGGGAGCGGCCCCTCGTCGTCGACACCGACGGGAACGGTTCGCAGGCCGAGCGCCGGGACGAGGTCCAGCAGACTGCCCCACCCGGGGTCCTCCACCGCGACCGCGTCCCCGGGCCTCAGATGCGCCGCGAGCACCCGTTCCAGGGCGTCCAGCGCACCCGAGGTGACGGCGACGGGGCCCTCCGGCACGCCGTCGGCGTCCAGTCCGGCGCGGGCCAGGCGCGCCAGCTCCGGTTCCACGGGCGCGTGCCCGTAGAGGACCGGTTCCCGGTCGCCCTGACCGGCCGCCGCCGCGAACGCGCCCGCCAGGGCGGGCAGCAGCGCCGGATCCGGATTGCCCTCGGACAGGTTCCGTACGCCCGGCGGGACCTCGACCCGGACGAGTTCGCGTGCGGTCGTCGCCGGTTTGGGCCGCACCCGGCTCCCCCGCCGGCCCGCGGTCTCGATGACCCCGCGCTCGCGCAGGGTCCGGTACGCGGCCGCCACGGTGTTCGGGTTCACCCCGAGCCGGTCCGCCAGCTCCCGCAGCGGAGGCAGCAGTTCACCCGGCCGCAGCGCCCCTTCGCCCACCGCGCGCTCGATGCTCGCGGAAATGTCCGCTGCGCGCCGTCCACTGATCCGATACTCTCCTAGCACAAAGCCTATTATGCACTAGTGCAATGGAGAGTGCCATGCAGGGGACCCCGTCACCGCAGCAGCGGACCGCCGCCACCTACCCGCCCACCGCGCGCACCGTCCCCACCCGCTCCCCCGGCCGGGCCTCGTACGACAGGGAACTGGTGCACGCGATACTCGACGAGGGCTACGTCTGCCACCTCGGCTTCGTCCGGGACGGCGCCCCGGTGGTGCTGCCCACGCTGTACGGCCGGGTCGGCGAGCGTCTCTACGTGCACGGTTCCACCGGCTCGCGGCCGCTGCGGGCGGCAGGCCGGGCCGCCCCGGGCCTCCCGGTCTGCCTGACCGTCACCCACGTCGACGGGCTGGTGCTGGCCCGCTCCGCCTTCCACCACTCGGTGAACTACCGCTCCGTGGTGGTGCACGGCCCGGCGTACGACGTGACCGACCCCGGGGAGAAGCGGCGGGCGCTGGACGCGCTGGTCGACCATGTCGTGCCGGGGCGCGCCGCCGACTCACGGCCGGCCGACAAGAAGGAACTGGCCGCCACCGCGGTGATCCGCCTCGACCTGAACGAGGTCTCCGCCAAGCTCCGCACCGGCGGGGTCAACGACGAACCCGAAGACCTGTCCCTGCCCCACTGGGCGGGCGTCCTCCCGCTGCGCAAGGGCTACGACGCCCCGCTCCCCGACCCCGGCCTGGCCCCCGGCACCGCGTTCCCCGGCTATCTGGCGGCCCTGTGACGCCGGTACGCCCCCGGGGACCCGGGAACGCGCCCCGTGAGGACCTGCTGCGGCGGCCGGCCGTGCTCCACCGCGGGCGGCGCGCGGGCCACGCCACGAGGTGACGGACGCGCACCGGCCGGTGACGGGGCCCCTCCCCGCGGAAGGGCCCCGCACGGCCGCGCCGAGACGGCATTCGACACGTGTTCTCTCCGCAGATGCACGCACCACGCGCGCTCGCGCGGGTGCGGAAGTGTGGGAAGGGACCCCGGACCGGGCCCGGGCGGGGCCGGATCGACGGGAGCCGCGGACTTCGTCCGCGGGCAGCACCGTTACGCCCGGCGACGTGCCGGGCGGATGACCGGAAGGCCCGCCTCAGGCGGCCGGAGGCGGAAGAACGAGTGCGCGCGCGTGCATGACCGGCACCCTATGCGGCCGTTCCCGGCGTGGACAGCTCCCGTTCGGGGCCGCCGCTCGCCACCGGCTCCTCCAAGCCCTTGGCCGGCGCCGAGGACTGGGCGATGAAGGCGCCCGCCAGGACGACCACGCCGCCCACGATCTGCGGCGCCGACAGACGCTCGCCGAGCAGGACCCAGGCCAGCACGGTGGCGATGACCGCCTCGAGACAGGCCACGACACCCGCGACCTGGGGTGAGAGCCGGCGGACCGCGATCACCCCGCTGACGTACGCGACGACCGTGGCGACGAGGACGATCCAGGCCAGCAGGGCGAGGGCGGCGACCGGGGTGCCGTCCATCTCGGCACTGCCCGTGAGCACGGTCCGGTCCATGGACCAGGGGCGGGCGACGACGGTCAGGACGGCGGCGCCGATCAGCAGTCCGTAGGCGATCACGCCGAGCGGGTCGGGCGCCTCGTCGCCGTCGCCGCCCTGGTCGGAGAGGACGAAGTAGCCGACCTGGCAGCAGGCGGCGCCGAGGGCGAGCAGCAGTCCCAGGGCGTCGAAGCCGAGGCCCGACCACACCTCCACGACGCAGGCGAGCCCGCCGACCGCCAGGACCACGCCGACCGCGGCGGCACGGGTCACCGGCCTCCGCTGCACGAACCGCACCCAGCCGAGGACGAGCGCGGGTGCCAGGTACTCCACCAGCAGCGCGACCCCGACGGGGATGCGGGAGAGCGCGGCGAAGTAGCAGGCCTGGACGCCGGCCACGGCGAGCAGGCCGAAGCCGGCGAGCAGCCCCGGCCTGCGGCGCAGCAGTCCCCGGTGGCGCACCGCCAGCGGCAGCATGACGAGCGCGGCGCCCGCCACGCGCAGCCACACGACGTGGAGCGGGTCGAGACCCGCCTCGATCAGCGGCTTCGCCGCGACACCGGATCCCCCGAAGGCCATCGCGGACAGCAGCGCGAGACCGAGACCCACGCCCTTGCGACGGTCGCTCCGGGTAGTGACAGAGGTAGGCACCGGCACATGATGACAGGCGCCGACAGGAGCGTCACCCCTTATGGCACCTGTCTCACCGGCTGGACGGCGCCCCCCTCCGCCACCGGTGCCCCGGTGAGCGGATCGCCGTGCCCGGCGGCGTACTCACGGGCCGGGGCACCGAGCCGGGCGAACAGGTCGCGCGGATCGAACCCGGCCCGTTCGAGCACCTCGGCGGCGCGCGCCTGCGGGTCCGCGAGGATGGCTGCGAGCAGGTCGGTGCCGCGGGCCGGTCCGCGGCCGCGGCGGGCGGCGCGCTCGCGGGCGTGCTCCATGCAGCCCGCGGCCAGCGGTGAGAAACCCGCCGCCCTCGTCCCCGCGGGGACACTGCCGGAGTCCTCGACCGTGCTCTGCCAGCGCAGGCCGTAGCCGATGCTGCGCTGCACCAGATAGCCGAGCAGGCGCGCGAGCCCCGGGCCGTCACCGAAGACGGCCCTCACGTCCTCGTCGGATTCCAGCAGTGAGTGCAGCAGGTGGACGGTGTCGATCTGGCGGTCCCCGTCCCGGACCGCCCTTCGCCGGGCACCGGTGACCACCGCTGCCAGTTCGTCGCCGAGCCCGGCATCGCCGTCCGCGCGGCGGATGCCCTGCTCCGGCAGCTCCTGGGCCGACTGCCGGGGGATACGGGGTTGCACGTCCCCACCCCATCAGTCACGGCGGCCCGGGGCATCCCCGCCGGGGAGCATCTCGGCGTCCCACGGGAAGTGGACGCCCCGGGCCGGAATCTCCTCCTTGCGAAGGAGATCAGGGTGTTCCCTCGCGCACGGCGCGCGGCGCCTTCGAGCGGGAGTCCCCTTCGTGCCGGGGACCTGCTCCCTGGCGGGCCTTGCGCACCTGGGTGGTGCCGGCGTCCAGGGGGGCGCCGTCGGCGCCGGCCGGCACCATCTCCGGCACAGGGGTGCCGTGCCGGTCGACGAGGGTGGAGTGGGTCTCGCCGGGGGCGAAGGCATGCCGTTCTCCCCACTGCCGCAGGGTGAGGATGACGGGGAAGAGGGCGCGGCCGGCGTCGGTGAGCACGTATTCCCGGCGGCGGCCCGATGGCGCGGTGCGCTGGGCGAGGAGCCCGTGAGCGGTGAGCTTGCGGAGGCGGTCGGTGAGGATGTTGCGGGCGATGCCGGTGCGCCGCTGGAACTCGGTGAACGATCGTGCCCCGTCCATCGCGTCGCGGACGACGAGAAGGCTCCACCTGTCGCCGACGAGGTCGAGCGTGCGGGCGACGGGACAGTCGGGGTCGGTCCAGTCGGGGTCCGGGGCGCCCATGGTGATGCGGGACATGACACCTCCTGATGAGTTGCGGATTGAAACCAGCATGCCGTACGGTGCGAATTGGTTGCAATCTGCTACTGATTGGGGTTGGGGTGCGATGGACGCATGGCGGCGATTACTGCTCGCGGTGGTGTGCGGTGTCGCTGTGGCGAGCATCTATGCCGCGCAGCCGGTTCTGGGCCCGATGGGACGCGATCTCGGTGTGCCGGCGGACCTCACGGGGTGGATCGTCGCGACCGGCCAGTTCGGCTATCTGGCGGGGCTGGTGCTGCTGGTGCCGCTCGGCGATGTGGCCGACAGGCCCCGACTCGTCGCCGTGCACCTGGTGATCACCGCAGCGGGCATGATCCTGACGGCCTCGGCGTCAGCCGCCTGGATGGCGTTCGTGGGGCTCGCGGCGGCCGGGGTGTTCGCGGTCGTGGTGCAGACCACGGTGGCCTACGCCGCCTCGGTCTCGCCGCCTGCCGAACGCGGACGGAACATCGGCGTCGTGACCTCGGGCGTCGTGGCCGGCATCCTGGGCGCGCGGGTCGTCACCGGCACGCTCGCCGAGGTGTGGGGCTGGCGGAGCGTCTACGCCGTGCTCGCGGTGCTCTCACTCGCCCTCGCAGCCCTCGTCCTCGTGGCACTGCCGCCGGAGGAGCGCCCCGACCCGCCTGCGGGGTACGGACAGGTCGTCGTCTCACTCGGCGGACTGTTCGGGCAGCGCGTCTTCCTGACGCGCGGGCTCATCGCGTTCTTCTCGTTCGCCTCGTTCGGAACCCTGTGGAGCGGACTGTCCCTGCCGCTGGCGGACACGCCGTGGCGGCTGAGCGAGAGCCTGATCGGACTGTTCGGCCTCGCCGGACTCGCCGGCGCACTCGGCGCGGCACGCGCGGGACGGTGGGCGGACACAGGACGGGCGGCCCCGGTCACCGGCCTCGCGCTCACCCTGCTCGTCCTCTCGTGGGCGGCGATCGCGCAGCTGCCGTGGTCACTGTGGCTCCTCGTCGCCGGAATCGTGGTTCTCGACTTCGCGGTCCAGGCCGTCCACGTCAGCAACCAGCACCTGCTCACCGCCGCGCGTCCGGATCGCGTCAGCAGCGTCATCGGCGGCTACATGGTCTTCTACTCACTCGGCTCCGCCCTCGGCGCGACCGCGACCACCGCGGTCTTCACCGCCTGCGGCTGGGCCGGCTCCAGTCTCCTCGGGGCCGGATTCGCGGCCTGCGCGCTGGCCGTCTGGGCGGCCGACAGGCACTCCCGCCTCGACCATTGACCCCCTGTCCGCGGAACGGGTCCAGGACGCGGGGCACCTGGAGAGGACTGGTGACGCCGGGAAGGGACCAGCCCGGACCGGAGCGGGTCTCCAGGGGGCGGCGCGGACAGGCGGCAGGACCCGGAGTGGCACCTGCTCCACGGCGGACCTGTGGTTTTCCCCAGGAGGAGAACTGAAGGGGGCAGGCTGTCCGGGACCCGCCGCCCACCGGCAGCCTTGGTCCATGCCCGTATTCCACAGATCACATCGATCGCATCGGTCACTGCTGCTCCTGCTGGGGCTGACGCTCGCGGTCTGCACGCTGCCGGCCGCCGCCCCGCCGGCGCACGCGAACGCGATGACCACCACCGGTCCGGTGCGCGAACTGGCGCGCGTCACGGAGCCGCTGCGCTCCACGCGGGCCGGCGCCCTCGACGGCGATCTGCGCCCGCTCGGCCGCATGATCGGCTCGGCGAGGATCGTCGGGCTGGGTGAGGCCACGCACAGCTCCCGGCAGTTCTTCACGATGAAGCACCGCGTCTTCCGGTACCTCGTCGAGGAGAAGGGCTTCACCACCTTCGCGCTGGAGGCGCCCTGGTCCACCGGCCTGGTCCTCAACGAGTACGTGCTGTACGGGAAGGGCGACCCGGAGAAGCTCATGCGGGAGGAACTCCAGAGCTCGTACCGGATATGGAACACCCGCGAGTACCTCGATCTGCTGAGGTGGATGCGCGCCCACAACATCCGCCACCCCGACCGCCCCGTGCAGTTCATGGGTGAGGACAACGGCTACGCGGGACCTGGGCTCTTCGACGAGGTCACGGACTATGTGTCCGCACACCACCCGGAGTTGCTGCCGGAGTTCCACCGCCTTTACCGCGGGCTCCGGCCGACGGGGAGCGTGGAGGAGACCGTCGCCGAGAACCTGGCCAGGCCCGTCGCCGAGCGCAAGCGGACGGCCGCGGACGTGCGGCGCGCCTACGAACTGCTCCGGACGCAGGGACCGGACGGGGACCGGCAGGCGTACGAGTGGGTCCTCCAGCACGCCCGGGCCATCTCCCAGACCGGCACCCTCTACTCGTACTACGACTTCTCCGACCCGGAGAGGATCGCTCGGGCCATGCTCTACCGCGACCGCGTCATGGCGGAAAACACTGTGTGGTGGCAGCGGCACACCGGCCACCGGATGCTGTTGTCGGCCCACAACGGCCATGTCTCCTACGAGTCCGACAACCCTGAGCAGTATCCGAAGACCCAGGGGGAGTTCATACGCCGGGCGGTCGGGGCCGAGTACGTGAACATCGGCTTCTCCTTCGGGCGGGGCTCGTTCAACGCGATGGATCTGACGGATCCTGAGCAGCCCTACCGCCGCTTCTCCGTGGAGCCGCTGGGCGCGGGCAGCAACGAGGAAGTGCTGGAGCGGGTCTCGCGCCGGGACTACTACATCGATCTGCGGGCCGTGCCGGGGCCGGCGCGGGACTGGCTCATGGCGAAGCGGCCGACCCGCTCCATCGGGAACGCCTGGCCGGAGCACCCCTACCAGATCTCGCTCGGGCGCCATTTCGACGTACTGGTGCACCTCCGTCGCGTCACGGCCGCGGATCTCCTGTCAACGGCCCGGGACTGAGAGTCCCGGGCCTGCACAACGGCCGTCGCGGCCGGCCGGAGGCGTCGACGAGTTCCCGGGTCGTTTCCCCGGCGATGTCCACACGCACGCCCATGCGGGGAGCCCGTCCGTCGCCGTGCGGCCGGGCCCGCCGCGCCCGGAGCCGTCGGCTCAGGTCACCGGTCCCGAGACGGGAGGTGACGGGTCGTAGGCGCCGTCCCGCGTGATGTCGCGCAGGCACACCGCGGCGGTGAACACGTCGTGGTGGGTGGTGTAGAGGGCGTTGACGCCGAAGCGCAGGAGATCGGGTGCCCGCATGTCCGCGATCACGCCGCGTTCCGTGAGGGCGTGCGCGAGTCCGTGGGCATGGGGGTGGCGCAGCGCGACCTGGCTGCCGCGCCGGTCCGGGTCGGCCGGGGTCACCGAGGTGAAGCCCAGGGGCGTCAGCAGGTCGTCCGCACAGCGCAGGAAGAACGCGGTCAGGGAGAGGCTCTTGGCCCGGACCCGGGTCAGGTCGACGCCGTCGAAGGCGGTGAGCGCCGCTTCGAGGGCGAGCAGGGACAGGATCGGCGGGGTGCCGATGCGGGCGCGGGAGATGCCGGGGGCGGGGGTGTAGTCGCGGCTCAGGCCGAACGGGTCGGCGTGGCCGTTCCAGCCGGTCAGCGGTGTCTTGAGCGAGGCGTGGTGGCGCCGGGCCACGTACAGGTAGGCGGGGGCGCCGGGCCCGCCGGAGAGGAACTTGTAGCCGCAGCCGACGGCGAGGTCCACGCCGAGGTCGTCGACGCGCAGGGGCAGCGCCCCGGCGGCGTGGCACAGGTCCCACAGGACGAGGGCGCCGGCGCGGTGGGCGGCCCGGGTCAGCGCCTCCATGTCGTACAGCTCGCCGGTGCGGAAGTCGACGGGCGAGTAGCTGACGACGGCGACCCGGTCCCCCTCGGCCTCCAGGAACGCCGTCAGGCCGTCCGGCGGCACCCGCCGCACCTCGAGGCCCCGCTGCCCGGCGACCGCGTCGGCCAGGTACCGGTCGGTGGGGAAGTGCCCGGGGTCGGTGACCAGCAGCGGCCGGTCCGGGCGGAGCGCGGCGGCGGCGCTGAGCGCGGTGAACAGCTGCACGCTGGTGGAGTCCCCCGCCACCGTCTGCCCCGGCGCGGCCCCGATGAGCGCGCCGACGGCGTCGCCCACCCGCAGGGGCGCCTCCCACCAGCCGTTGCCGTTCCACGAACCGATCAGATCGGTGCCCCACTGGCGGTGCACCGCGTCGGTGAGGGCCGGGGGCACGGCGGCGGGCAGCGGGCCGAGGGAGTTGCCGTCGAGGTAGACGACGCCCTCCGGGAGCAGGAACCTCTCCCGGAGCGGGGCCAGGGCGTCGTCGGCGTCGAGCCGTGCGGCCCGTTCCCGCAGTGCGGTCGACGCGCTGTCCGTGGTGTACGCGGTCCGTACGGACGGGGCGGTGGTCATCGGCGCGCGGTCTCCTCGTCCGGACGGCCGGTCCGCGCCGGGGCGAAGGCGGCCGACATCTCCCGCAGGGTGTCGGCGACCGCGCGGGCGCCGGGCGCGTCCGGTTCGATCAGGGTGTAGTGGCCGGTGCCGGGCAGGACGACCGTCCTGAGGTCCCGGTGGACGGCCGCGTAGTCGGTGAACTGGGTGAGCGGGACCTCCTCGTCGACGGCCCCGTGCAGCAGCACGGTGGGCACCCCGGTGGTGCCGGCGCCGCGGAGCAGGGTCAGCGGGTCGACCTCGGGCAGCCGCCGCTCGAACGGTTCCTGCCCGCCCAGGAGCTGGAGGGCAGCGCCGTCGCTGAGGTCGTCCCGCCGGGTGGCGGTGAGGTCGGTGATCGGCGCGAGGGCCAGCACGCCCGTCGGCAGGGCGGAGGTGTGCCAGCGCGAGCCGGGCGGCAGCAGGGCCCGGGCGGCGCACCACAGTGCCAGGTGGCCGCCGGAGCAGTGGCCCGCGAGCACGTAAGGCCGCCCCTCGGGCAGGGTGTCCACGATCCGGGCGACGTCGTCGAAGGTCTCGGGGTAGCCGCCCGCGCCGCCGGAGCGGCGGAAACCGGGCAGCAGGACGTCGAAGCCCTGCCGGGAGAGCCAGGCCGCGAACGGCGTCAGGTGCATCCGGTCGTAGCGCCAGTAGCCGCCGTGCAGCAGGATCACCAGCGGGGCGTCCGGCTCCCCGGCCGGCCAGGCGTCGTAGGCCTGGTGGGGGTGGTCCCCGTAGCGGCCGTGCACCGGTGCCAGCACCGGCTTCAGGCTCAGGACGCGCTTCTCCTCCTCGGCCGCGAAGGCCGAAATGGTCCTAGACGTCACCGCGCACCTCCCACAGTTCCGGGAAGACCGGACGGGCCGCCCGCTGCTCCAGCCAGGCGAGGCCCGCCGAGCCGGCGCTGCCGGGCTTGGACCCCATGGCGCGGCGCACCACCAGGACGTGCTCGAAACGCCATCGGGTGACGAGTTCGGCGATGTCGGTGAGCAGTTCGCCCAGCGCCAGGTGCGGGTGGTGCTGCGGTCCGGCGTAGACGCGCCGCCAGACCTCCACCACCCCGGGGTCGGAGGTGTACGGGCTCGTGACGTCCCGTTCCCGGACGTGCTCCGGGACGGGCAGTCCCTGCCGGTGCAGATAGGCCAGCACCTCGTCGTACAGGGAGGGTTCGCGGTAGGTCTCGGCGAGGGCCTCGTGGACGGCCCGGTCGCCCCGGTGGCCGCGCAGGAGCCGGGCGGACTTGTCGCCGAGGAGGAACTCCAGGTGCCGGTACATCGCCGACTGGAACCCCGACGCCTGGCCGAACGCGGCGCGGAAGCCGTTGAACTGGGCGGGCGTCAGCGCGGCGATGGGCGCCCAGGCGCCGTTGAGCGCGGTCAGCGCCCGGCGGCTGCGGACCAGCGCGTCCATCGCCGCGTGCGGCTCGTCCTTCACGAAGGCCGTCCGTGCCGTGCGCCATTCGTGCACGATCAGGGTGAACCACAGCTCCATCACCTGGGTGGTGACGAGGAACCCCATCTCGTCCGGGGCCTCGGTGAGCGGGTGCTGCAGGGAGTTCAGGACGGACGCGTGCACGTACGTGTCGTAGGGGCTCGCGCCCTGGAAGGGCTGGGTCAGGGAGTCGTCCGTCACCGGATCGGCGAGAGCGGACGTGCTGTTGTTCATCGCATCTCCTAGTGCTGCGGCCGGGAGGCGGGCGTCACACGCCGAGGTGGACACCGCCGGAGGCGTCGATCCACTGGCCGGTCACCCAGCGGGCGTCGTCGCTCGCGACGAAGGAGACGACGTCGGCGATGTCCGCCGGGGCTCCGAGCCGGCCGAACACGGAGGCCTCGGAGTACCTCCGGCGGATCTCCGGGACGGCGAGCGTGGGGTTGATCTCCGTCTCGGTGTAACCGGGCGCGACGGTGTTCACCGTGATGCCCCGGGGACCCAGCTCCTGGGCCAGGGACAGGGAGAGGTAGTCGAGGGCGGCCTTGGTCATGGTGTAGGAGACGATCGCCGGGAAGGCGACGCGGGTCGCGACGGAGGAGATGTTGACGATCCTGCCGCCGTCGCGCAGCCGGCCCAGGCCTCGCTGGATGATGAAGAACGGCGCCTTGGTGTTGATGGCGAACACCCGGTCGAAGTCGGCCTCGGTCACGTCGGCGATGGTGCGCGGGACGGTGATGCCCGCGTTGTTGACGAGGATGTCCAGGCCGGCTTCCGCACCCTCGGCGGCCAGGGCGCGGTCGAAGGCCGACCACAGGGTGTCGGCGTCGCCGGGCACGCCGAGTTCGGCGTGGACGGCGAACGCGCGGCCGCCGTCGGCCTCGATCTCCTTGACCGTCTGTTCGGCGGCCTCCTGGTTGTGTCCGTAGTGGACGGCCACCAGGGCGCCCTCACGGGCGAGACGGCGGCTGATGGCCCTGCCGATGCCTCGGCTGCCTCCGGTGACCAGGGCGGTCTTCCCCTCGTGGCGCGCGGTGGTGCTCAACGTCGGTCTCCTTAGCGGGATCGCTGCGTGGGTGGGTGGGGTGCGTGGGGGTGCGTGGCCGCGGGGGGGGCGGGTCACGCGTCGAAGTCGAGGGCGAGTTCGGCGGTGCTCGGCCGGGCGCGGCAGACGAGGGTGTAGCCGGCGGCGCGGTCCTGCCGGTCGAGGGCGTGCTGGCCGCTCGCCGTCACCTGCCCGGACAGGACCTTGGCGCGGCAGCTGCCGCACACGCCCTCGCGGCAGGCGTACGGCACGTCGGGGTCGGCCCGCAGCAGCGCGTCGAGGACCGACGGGTCCTGCGGCAGGACCGTGGCGACGCGGCGGCGCCCGGCGAGCAGCGCGGTGACGCGGGTCCCCTCGGGCGGTGACGACGGCGCCGGGGACGGTCCGGCCGCCCCCGGTGTCGCCTGCGGCGGGGCGGCCGAGGTGAACAGCTCCCAGCGGACCAGCGCGGGGTCGGCTCCCCCGTCCGCCAGGACCGCCCGGGCGGTGGCGACCAGACCGGGGGGACCGCACAGGGCGTAGGCGGTGTCCGGTGCGGGCCGGGCGTCCAGGGCGGTGAGCAGGCGGGGCAGGCTCGCGGCGTCGAGCCGTCCGCCGAAGGGGCCGTCCCCGTGTCCGTGGTCCTCCCGGGTGATCACGTACGAGATGGTGAACCGGTCGACGAACGCGTCCTTCAGCTCGGCCAGTTCGTCGGCCAGCAGGGCGTCCGCAGAGGTGGGCACCGAGTGGACGAGGGAGACCCGGCAGGCCGGGTCCCGGCGCAGCGCGTCGGCGGCCATCGCGGCGAGCGGGGTGATGCCGGAGCCGCCCGCGAGCAGGACGTGGTGGGCGCCGGGCAGTTCCGGCAGGGCGAACGAACCGGTGGGCGGGGAGAGTTCGAGGCGGTCGCCGACCGCGAGGGAGGTCGTGGCGTGGGCGCCGAAGCCGTCGGGTGCGCCGCGCTTGATCACCAGGCGCAGCGCCGTCGGGTCGTGCGGCGGCGGGCACACGGAGTAGCTGCGGCGCAGTTCCCCCTCGGGGCGGCGGTGCCGGACGACGACGTGCCGGCCGGGCCGGTGCGTGAAGACCTCGCGCAGTGCGTCGGGCACGGCCAGGCCGACGGCCACGGCGTCGGCGGTGAGGCGGCGCACCTCGGTGACCTCCAGCGCGTGCCAGCCGGTCCGCCGGGGGCGGTCGGTGCGCGGCGGGCGGAGGGCGGCGGGCGGGGTGGCGGCGGTGTTCACGGTCTGCCTCACAGCGCGGTCAGGTGGGGGAAGGGCTCGCGGCACGCCGTGCACCACAGCATCGACTGGCAGCGGGACGGCCCGAAGGGGCTGTGCGGCCGGGTGGCGCGCGAGCCGCAGTGCGGGCAGGGCACCCCGCCCACCTCGACGGCGACCGGGCCGTCCGGGGCCGGGGACACGGGCGGGGCGATGCCGTGCGCGAGGAGCGTGCGCCGGCCCTCGGGGGTGATGCGGTCCGTCGTCCAGGGCGGGGACAGGACCTGCCGTACGCGGCCGTCGGGGTGACCGCAGGCGGCCAGGACGTCCCGCACCGCCGAGGTGATCGCGGCCATGCCGGGGCAGCCCAGATAGGTGGGGGTGATCTCCACCTCGATGACCCCGTCGGCGCCCGCGGCGACCGAGCGCACCACACCGAGATCGCCCAGGCCGATCACCGGCAGCTCCGGGTCCGGGACGGCCGCCACCCGCTCCCGCACCTCCTCCACGGAGCGGCGGGCGGCGGTCGGCGTGGACCCGGTCACCAGGTGCCTCCGGGGAACTGGCGGTGCACCGACTGCAGTTCGGCGATCAGCGGGCCGAACTCCTCGGTGTGCAGGCCGTCGCGACCGCCCCGGGCCCGCCAGGAGGGGGCGGGCACGGTGAGTCCGGCGCGGGTCACCACGTCGGCGACGCGGCGTTCCCACTCCGGGCGCAGCGGGGCCGGCGAGGGCACCGTGCCCGACGCGGCCAGGCGCCGCACCACGTCGTCCTCGTCGAACAGTTCGCCGGTGTACGGCCAGACCCGCTCCAGGCCCTGCTGCATCCGGCGGGCGCTCTCCGCCGTGCCGAGGCCCAGCCGCAGGGTCCAGCGGTCGGCGTGCAGCCGGTGGAAGGCGACCTCCTTGGCGGCGCGCGTGCCGAAGGCGGCGAGTTCGGCGTCGGCGCAGCCGGCCAGCGCCTCGTAGCGGAGGACCGCGTAGTGGGTGTACGCGAGCTGCCGGGCGACGGTCACCGCGAAGTCACCGTTCGGCAGTTCCGTCAGCAGGGCGTTGGTGAACTCGCGGTCCGGGCGGGTGAAGGCGAGGTCGTCCTCGGTGCGGCCGGTTCCGTCCAGCAGACCGCCGCGGGTGAGCAGGGCGCGGGCGTGGCCGATCAGGTCGAGGGCGATGTTGGACAGCGCCAGGTCCTCCTCGATGGTCGGCGCGCGCGTGATCCACTGGCACAGCCGCTGCCCGAGGACGAGGGCGTCGTCGCCGAGGCGCAGCAGGAGGGCGGCGAGATCGGCGTCGCCCGGGGCGGGTGCGCCGCCGCCGGCCGCGTCCGCCGCGGGCGGTTCGCCCGTCACGGCGCGCGCCGGGGCGTCACTCGTGGTCGTCACCTTCGGTGCCTTTCTCGGTCAGCGGCGCGAAGTGCTCCGGGTACCGGTACGGCTTGTGGCGGGCGCCCGCGAAGTACGGGTCGCGTTCGTCCGGGGAGGCCGCGTGCACGGCGTCGGAGCGGACCACCCACAGCGACAGCGGATCGCCCCGGCGCGCGTACAGGTCCCGGGCCAGGGCCAGCGCCCCGTCCGGGTCGGCCGCGCGCACCGAACCGACGTGCTGGTGGGACAGGCCGCGGCGGGCCCGCAGGAACACCTCCCAGGACGCCGGCGCGCCCTCTCGTGCCCGGCTCACGCGGCCACCTCCGAGGCGTCGTCCGCAGGCGCGGCGTACGCGGCGGCCGCCTCCGGAACCTCGTCCGCACGGGCGGCGTACGCGGTGGCCGCCGCCCGCACCCAGGCGCCGTCCTCGTGCGCGGCCCGGCGGTGCGCGAGCCGCTGCCGCGCCCAGTGCGTCTCGTCGCCCAGCGCCTCGCGGTACACCTCCCAGTCGACCGGGGTGAAGTCGTAGTGGCCGCGCTCCTCGTTCCAGCGGATGGCCGGGTCGGGCAGCGTCAGGCCGAGGCGTTCGGCCTGCGGCACGCACTGGTCGACGAAGCGCTGCCGCAGCTCGTCGTTGGTGTGGCGCTTGATCCCCCAGGCCATCGCGCGGCGGGAGACCGCGGCGCCCAGCGCGGCGGTCCGCGCGTCGGCGCCGCCCGCCTCGGTGTCGGGCGGGCCGAACATCAGCGCCACGGCCGGCAGCCACCAGCGGTTCACCGCGTCCTGCGCCATCGCCTTCTGCTCCGGCGTCCCCTCGCACAACGCGCGCATCAGGTCGTAGCCCTGCCGCACGTGGAAGGCCTCCTCCTGGCAGACGCGGCGCATCGCGCGGGCGTACGGCCCGTAGGAGGTGCGGCACAGGGGCGCCTGGTTGATGACGGCGGCGCCGTCCGTCAGCCAGGCGATGGCTCCGGTGTCCGCCCAGGTCAGCGCGGGGTGGTTGAAGGTGGCCGAGGCGCGCTGCTGTCCGCGGTGCAGGGCGTCGAGCAGGTCCGCGCGGTCCACGCCGAGGGTCTCGGCGGCGGAGTACAGGTACAGGCCGTGGCCGGCCTCGTCCTGGACCTTGGCGATGAGCACCGACTTGCGGTGCAGCGAGGGGGCCCTGGTGAGCCAGGCGCCCTCCGGCTGCATGCCGATGATCTCGGAGTGGGCGTGCTGGGCGATCTGACGGATCAGCATGCGCCGGTACCCGTCGGGCATCCAGTCGCGCGGTTCGACCGTCCCGCCCTCGGCGAGGAGCGCGTCGAAGTGCGCGAGCAGCCCGTCGCCGTCCGCGGGCGCGGCGGTGGTGGCCGGTGCGCTCACGCGGCACCGTCCGTACGACCGGTGTCCCGTGCGGCGGTGCGGCCGAGCGGGCGGCGTCCCGCTGTCCGGACCCGTACCGGATGCCTGGGCACTCGCATCACTCCTTCGGCTTCGGCCCGTCCGCGCCCGGCTCGTGGCGGGGCGCTGCGGAGCGGGTCCTCTCGTCAGCGGGTGTTCTCGTTGCGGTAAGAGGCCGGGCGCGGGCCCCGGCTATCCCCGCCGCGGCGGCCCGTCCGCGTGACAAAGCTCACGCGGTGCCCCGGGGAGTGCGACCGGCGCCGCCCGCCTCTTGTGGGGTGACAGTCGAGACCCGCACCGCGGCCGGCACGCGCCGGGACGAAAGGGGAAACCATGAGCACCATCCGGGAGTTGCTGGTCGAGCTCACCGGCACGGCCGAGTACGCGGACGGCGTCGGCGACGACGTCGACCTCGCCGCCAGCGGTATCGACTCGGGCGACCTGGTGCGCCTCGTCCTGCTCGTGGAGCAGCGGCTCGGGGTGGAGATCAGCGCCGAGGACATGGAGCACCTGCACACCATCGCCGACTACGAGCGCTTCGTGGCCGAACGCTCCGTCGCCGGTGCCACCGGTGGTGCGTGATGTGGCTGACCCAGCTGCTGGAGCGCAACCGCCAGTGCTTCCCCGGCCGGACCGCGCTGGTGGACGAGGCACGGTCGGTGACCTGGGCCGAGTTCCACGACCGTACGGTCGAGCTGGCGCGGGGACTGGCCGAGCTGGGCATCGAGCGGGGTGACCGGGTCGCCGTGCTCTCCAAGGACCGCATCGAGGTCATGGAGAGCTACTTCGCGCTCGCCCGGCTCGGCGCGCTGTTCGTGCCGCTGAACCACAGTCTGGCCGTGCCCGAGGTCGCCGGGATCGTCGAGCGCGTCGGGGCGGTGGCCGTCCTCGGCGAGTCGGAACTGCTGGACCGGCACCCCGAGCTGCCGGCCTCGGTGCGCACCCGGGTGGCGCTGGACAAGCCCGCCTTCCGGGCGCTCGGCACCACGGCCGGCGAGCGGGAGCTGCCCCGCGTGGCCGACACCGACCCGATCGCCGTGCTGCACACCTCGGCGACCACCGGGCAGGCCAAGGGCGTCACCGTCGACAGCGGCTCGTTCCGGGCCATCGCCCTGGGCTGGCTGGTGATGGCCCGGCCCACCGACGACATCGTCCTGGTCAACTGCTGCCCGCTGTACCACGGCAGCATGGTGGTGTCGCTGACCTACATGGCGGCCGGCGCCACGGTGGTGCTGATGCCGGGCTTCACCCCGCAGCGTGCGCTGTCCGCGGTGGAGCGGCACCGTGCGACGCACCTGTGGATGGTGCCGCAGATGCTGCGGTTCATGCTCCAGGCGAAGGGCTCGCACCGCACCGACCTGTCCTCGCTGCGGGAGATCCTGTACGGCGCCGCCCCGATGCCGCTCGACGTGTACGCGGAGGCGGTGGAGCGGCTCGGCTGCGGTTTCCGCCAGGTGTACGGGATGACCGAGGTCGGCGGGCCCTTCGTCACGCTCGGCCCCGACGAACACCCCGCGCCCGGGGACGTCGCCGCCCGCATCCCCTGCGGGCGTGTGGTGCCGGGCATGTCCGCCCGCGCGGTGGGCGAGGGCGGCCGGGAGCTGCCGTGCGGTGAGATCGGCGAGATCGTGGTGCGCGGACCGGGTGTCATGCAGGGCTACTGGAACGACCCGGAGGCCACCCGCGAGATCACCCTCGACGGCTGGATCAGAACGGGTGACCTGGGGTTCGTCGACGACGAGGGGCGCATCCACCTCGTGGACCGCACCAAGGACGTCATCATCCGGGCGGGCCAGAACGTCTACCCCTCGGAGATCGAGCGCGCCCTGATGAGCCATCCGGCGGTCCGGGACGCCGCGGTCGTCGGGATGCCCGACGAGGACTACGGCGAGGTGCCCCTGGCGTACGTCACCCTGGAGCCGGACACCGACACGGGTGCGCGGGAGCTGCTGGGGCACGTCGCGGGACTGCTCGCGCCGTACAAGCGCCCGCGCCGGGTGGAGTTCATCGAGCAGGTGCCGCGCAACCCGGCCGGCAAGATCGTCAAGAAGCTGCTGCGCGTCTGACGCCGCCCGGCGGTGCGGGATACGGGGGGCCGGCGGCCGGCCGGCCCCCCGCGCGAACCGGCCGGCCGCCGTGTCCCCACGGCGGCCGGCCGGTTCCGTTTCTTCTCCCGGCGGCCCGATGCGACGGCCGGTTCCGTCTTTCTCCCGGCGCCCGGCGCGAAGGGGGGCGGGGCGCCCGGCCCCACCCCCCTTCGCCGCCGCGCGCTGCTCACGCCCGCGCGTTGACCAGCGCCGCCATGTTGCCCGCCGGGTGGCGGTTGTCGTGGATGAGCTGGTGGGCCAGGCCGATCTCGTCGAAGGCGAACGTCCGTGACAGGCACGGGTCGACGACCCCCTGGTCGATCAGCCGGGTCACCTCCCGCGCCTCGCGGGCGGAGGCGACGTGCGAGCCCTGCAGTCGCTTCTGCCGCATCCACAGGAAGCGCAGGTCGACGTCGCCGTTGTAGCCGGTGGTGCCGCCGCAGATGACGACCATGCCGCCGTTGTCGCACAGGTACATCGAGGTCGGGATGGTGTCCGCGCCCGAGTGCTCCAGCACGATGCGCGGGCTGCGGCGCTCGCCGAGCACCTCCCAGAAGCGCCGGCCGAAGGCCCGGGCGCCGGTCAGCCAGCGGCGCATCGCCGCGTCGTCGGAGGTGTCCGGCATGCGTCCCCAGTGGTCGAACTCCCGGCGGTCGATCCAGCCCTCGGCGCCGAGCTTGAGGCAGAACTCGCCGCGCTCCTCGCTGGAGACGACCGCCACCGGGATGCCGCCCACGTGCCGGACGAGCTGGATGGCGATGCAGCCCAGTCCGCCGGCACCGCCCCAGATCAGCACCGGGTCCCCGGGGCGCACCGTGTGCGGCTCCCAGCCGAACAGCTGCCGGTAGGCGGTGGCGGCGGTCGCCATGTAGCAGGCCGCCTCGGCCCAGGACAGCCGGGCCGGTTTCGGGTGCAGCATGTAGTCGTCGACGACCGCGAACTGCGCGAAGGAGCCGTAGTTCTCCTCGTAGCCCCACACCCGCTGGCTGGTGGAGAAGGCGGGGTCGGCGCCGAGGCGGATGTCCTCGGCCGACTCGTCCCAGCGGCTGGCGAGGACGACGACCTCGTCACCGAGCCGCACCCCGCGCACGTCCTCGCCGACCGCCCACACGATGCCGGACAGGTCGGAGCCGCCGATGTGGAAGTCCTCGGTGGCGCCCGCCTTCCGGCGTGCGGCGATCACGTCGAGCGGTGAACCCAGGGCCGCCCAGACGTTGTTGTAGTTGATGCCGGCCGCCATCACCTTCACGGCGACCTGTCCGCGGCCGACCGGTGGGACGTCGACGACCTCGGTGCGGAAGGCGTCGACGGGCTGCCCGTAGCGCTCCTGCCGGATGAGCGAGGCGTACATCTTCTTCGGGACGGTGCCGAGCTCGGGCGCGTCGCCGAGCTCGTAGAGGTCCTCGGTCGCGGTCACGTGGCGTCTCCTGAACGGTCGGGGCGTACTCGGTGGGCCGGGGGGAGGCGGAACGGGGCGGTTCGCCGCGACGGGTCAGCCGACGCGTCCACGCAGGGCCTTGGCGACCGCCGCGCCGATGCGGGCGATCGGCTCGGGTTCGGTCATCTCGTAGTGGCCGCAGGGCACCCGGTGGTCGTGGAGGGTGCCGTCGACGTGCGGCCGCCAGGCGTCGGCCTTGTCCGGCAGCACCGCCAGGTCACCCGGGAAGTCCGTGGCCTCCTCCTGGGCCGCGCTGAAGAACAGCACGTCACCGCGGAAGACGCCGGGCGCGAACTGCGGTGCGATGCGCAGGTTGTTGCGCATGACGGCGGCGATGGCGGCCGCTTCCTCGCGGGTGACCGGCGAGGAGGCGGGGTCGGCGGCGACCCGGGCGCCGATGCGGTCGAGGACGGAGTCCACGTCCGCCGCCCCGGGCTCGGGCTGCAGACCGGCCACCCGCGACAGCAGGGCCGCCACCTGGCGTTCGACCGCTTCCGGGTCGTGCGGGGTGCCGTGCGGCTGGGGGGCGTCGAGCATGGCGAGGAGTTCGACCCGCTCGCCGTTCTCCTGCAGCGCGCAGGCCATGGCGTGCGCCACGAATCCGCCGTACGACCAGCCCAGCAGCCGGTACGGTCCGTGCGGCTGCACCTGCCGCAGCAGGTCCAGGTACGCGGTGACCATGGCGTCGGCGTCCGCGGCGGGCGGCCGGGTGCCGTCGAGGCCGACGGCCTGGATGCCGTAGACGGGCTGGTCGCCGCCCAGGTGGGGCAGCAGGCCCGTGTAGCGCCAGGACACGCCCGCCCCGGGGTGGACGCAGAACAGGGGGGTGGCGGTGCCCTCGGCGCGCAGCGGCAGCAGCGGGCCGAGCGCGGTGGGGGCGGCGCCCGGCGCTCCCGGGTCCTCCGCCTCGGCCGCCGCGAGGATCCCGGCCACCGTGGGCGCGGCCAGCAGCTTCGCGGCCGGTACGTCGAGGACGCCGGCCTGGCGCAGCCGGCCGGCCAGCAGCACGGCGCGCATCGAGTCGCCGCCGAGGTCGAAGAAGTTGTCGTGCACGCCGATGCCGCCGATGCCGAGGGTCTCCTCCCACAGGCCGGCCACCGCCTGCTCGCGTGCGGTGCGCGGCGGCACGAGCTCCGTGGTCAGCCGGGGCCGCGGGGCGAGGGCCGCGACCGGTGCCGTGGCGGCCGGGGTGTCCGGCGCGGCGGGGTCGGTGCGGGCGCCGGGGGCGTCGATCCAGTGGCGGTGCCGCTCGAAGGCGTACGGCGGGAGCGGGACCCGCCCGGGCGTGCCCGGCACCGGCGGGAGGGCGGCGTCCACGCCCGCGCTCCACAGCCGGCCGAGCGCCTCGGCGAGGACGAAGCCGTCGGACGCCTCGGCCTTGGCGTGCCGCATCGTGGTCACCGTCACCGGCGTCTCGTCGGCGAGCCGGCCGGTGGCCAGCTTGGTGAGCGTGTCCCCCGGCCCGATCTCCACGAGGACGGGGCGCGTGCGCTCCCACAGCGCGGCGATGCCGTCGGCGAACCGCACGGTGTTCCTGGTGTGGTCGATCCAGTGCCGTACGGAGGTGGCCTGCGCGTCGGTGACCCAGGTGCCGGTGACGTTGGTGACGTACGGGATGCGCGGCGGGCGCAGCGTCACCGTGCGCAGATGGCCCTCGAAGGTGTCCAGGACCGGGTCCAGGACGTGGGAGTGCGCGGCGACGGGGATGCGCAGCCGGCGGAACGGGACGCCGCGGCGGGTGAGTTCGGCCTCCAGACGCTCGACCGCGTCGAGGTGTCCGGCGACGGTGCACGCGGTGGGGCCGTTGACGGCGGCCAGGGACAGGTCGTCGCCGAGCAGCCCGCTCACGTCCTCGGCGGGGGCGGCCACACCGACGGTGGCGCCGCCCGCGGAGCTGATCAGCCGGATGCGTTCGGTGACCAGGGGCAGCATGTCCTCCAGGTCGATGACGCCGGCCAGGCAGGCCGCCGTGTACTCGCCGAGCGAGTGGCCGATGAGCGCGTCCGGGCGTACACCCGCCTCCATGAGCGTGCGGGCCAGGGCGTACTCGGTGACCACCAGGCCGAGGAACGCGGCGGTGTCGTCGGGGTGTCGCTCCTCGAAGAGGGCGGTGCGCACGTCGGCGCCGAGCGCGGGACGCAGGATGCGGGCGCACTCGTCGACGGTGTCCCGGTAGACGGCGTGGTCGCGGTAGAGCTCGGCGCCCATGCCGGCGTACTGGGTGCCGCCGCCCGGCAGCAGGAACGCCACGCGGGCGGGTTCGCCGTCGGCCGGCGGTGTACCGGGGGCGGCGGCACGCAGGGCGTCCAGGGCCTCCTCGCGCGAGGCCGCCGTGACGGTGAGGCGGTGGCGCAGCGCGGGCCGGTCCGTGCGCAGCGAGTGGGCGACGTCGTCCAGGCGCAGTTCCGGCCGCCGCTCGAGGTGGCGGGCGAGGGCTTCGGCCTGGCCGCGCAGCGCGCCGGCCGTGCGCGCGGACAGCGGCAGCACCAGACGGCGGCCCTCCGCCGCCGGGCGGGGGGCCGCGGGGGCGGTGGGCGGTGCCTCCTCGAGGATGACGTGGGCGTTGGTGCCCCCGATGCCGAAGGCGCTGACGGCGGCCCTGCGGGGGTGGCCGCCCTCGGGCCAGTCCTCCAGTGCGGTGGGTACGCGGAACGGGCCGGAGGCGAAGTCGATGAGCGGGTTGGGCCGGTCGAAGTGGAGGCTCGGCGGGATCTGCCGGTGCTCCAGGGTCAGGACCGCCTTGATGAGTCCGGCGATGCCGGCGGCCGCCCCCAGGTGGCCGATGTTGGTCTTCACCGAGCCGAGGGCGCAGAAGCCGCGCCGTCCGGTGCTCTGCCGGAACGCCTCGGTCAGCGCGGCCACTTCGATGGGGTCGCCGAGCTTGGTGGCGGTCCCGTGCGCCTCGATCAGGCCGATGGTTTCGGCGTCGACCATGGCCTGGGCCTGCGCGGCGAGGATGACCTCGGTCTGCCCGGCGGCGCTGGGCGCGCTGAAGCCGACCTTGCGCCGCCCGTCGTTGTTGACGGCGCTGCCGCGGATGACGGCGCGGATGTGGTCGCCGTCCTCGAGGGCGTCCTCCAGGCGCTTGAGCACCACGGCCCCGACGCCGTCGCCGGAGGAGGTGCCGGCGGCGTCGGCCGAGAACGCCCGGCAGTGCCCGTCGGGCGAGAAGGGCCCGTCGGGCACGTGCCGGTAGCCCAGCATGGCCGAGGGGTTGAGGGAGACGGCGGCGGCGAGCGCGGTGTCGCACCGGTAGTCCAGCAGGTCCTGGCAGGCGGTGTGCACGGCGACGAGCGCGGTGGAGCAGGCCGTCTGCAGGGACACGCTGGGGCCGGTGAGGCCCAGTTCGTAGGAGATACGGGTGGCGAGGGTGCCCAGGGAGTTGGCGGTGGCCGCGTGGACGAGAGCCACCGAGCCGGGCTGCCCGGCGTGGCGCGGGTACACGTGGGCGGGGTAGTAGCGGCTGTCGCCGCTGCCCGCGTACACGCCGAACGTGCCGTTCGTGCCGGACTCGCCCAGGCAGCCGGCGTCCTCCAGGGCGTGGTAGGCCGTCTCCAGCAGCAGCCGCTGCTGCGGGTCGACGACGGCGGCCTCGGCGGGGCTGTACCCGAAGAAGCCGGCGTCGAAGCGGTCCATCCCCTCGACGACCGACGCCACGCGGATGAGCGAGGGGTCGTCGAGGTCGCGGGGGTGGCCGCCCGCGGCGAGGAACTCCTCGTCGGTGATCGGTCGCATCGACTCCCGGCCGGCCGCCAGGTTGTCCCAGAAGGCGTCCAGGTCGTCGGCGCCGGGGAAGCGGCCCGCCATGCCGATCACTGCGACGGCGGGTGCCTGCTCGTCCTGCGGCTCGGTGGTGTCATGCATGGCGTGGGCCCCTCTCGTGCCGTGCGGTGCGGCGGGCGCGGGCCGCGCGCTGCCGCTGTGCTTGTTCCTTGGCTCGGTCCATGCCGTTCGGCGCGGACTCGGCGGACCGTCGCGCGGGGCCGGCGGCCCCCTGTCCGGTGGGCTCCGGGGGTGCCCCGGCCGGTGCCGGGCCCGGCGACGGCTCGGTTCCCGGCGTGGGGCCGGTCCGCGTGGACAGGTGGCGGGCCAGGTCCCGCACGGTGGGGTGTGCGAACAGGTCGACGACCGTGAGGTCGGTGCCGAAGGCGGTGTTGACGGCGTTCTGGGCGGTGATGAGCAGCAGGGAGTTGCCGCCCAGGTCGAAGAAGTTCTCGTCCCGGTCCACCCGGTCGCGGTCCAGGACGGTGCACCACACCTGGGCGAGGCGGTTTTCCAGGTGGTGGGGGTCCTCGCCGGGGTGTGTGGGGTCGTGGGGTGGGGTGGTGCCGGCTGAGCGCAGTATCCAGGTGTCGGGCAGGCCCGCGGCGCGGGCGGCGTCGGCGGCCGCGCGGTGCAGGGCGCCCAGGTCGGTGCCGTCCTGCAGGCCGACGCGGGCGGCCGGGCGGCGCAGGGCGCGCAGGGGGGCGGTGACGTGGCTGCGGATCCAGGGGGCGGTGCGGTCGGCGCC
>NZ_JBIBRG010000003.1:425128-512433 GCF_043076215.1 Streptomyces sp. NPDC016640 | reverse complement strand
AAACGCCCGGTTACATTCCGAACCCGGAAGCTAAGCCTTACAGCGCCGATGGTACTGCAGGGGGGACCCTGTGGGAGAGTAGGACGCCGCCGAACAATCGTTGAGGAGACCCCCGTGCCATTCGGCACGGGGGTTTTCTGCGTTTCAGGACGGCTCCACGAGTTTCGCGTCGTAGGCCAGGATCACCGCCTGGATACGGTCCCGGGATCCTGTTTTCGCCAGGATGCGGCCCACATGGGTCTTCACCGTCGACTCCGCGAGATGGAGGCGGGCGGCGATCTCCGTGTTGGTCCAGCCCTTGCCGATGACCGTGAGGATCTCGCGTTCCCGGCCCGTGAGCGAGGCCAGGCGTGGATCGCCGGGGGAGTCCTCCACGACGCAGCCGGCCGGCAGGTGGTGGGCGTAGGCGTCGAGGAGCCGACGGGTCAGGCTGGGGGCGACGACCGCGTCCCCGGTCGCCACGGAGCGGATGCCGGAGAGGAGTTCCTCCGGCTGGGCGTCCTTGACGAGGAAGCCGGAGGCGCCCGCGCGGAGGCCGGCGTGGGCGTACTCGTCGAGGTCGAAGGTCGTGAGGATGAGGACGCGGGTGCGGCCGCCGCCGGCGACGATGCGGCGGGTGGCCTCGATGCCGTCCAGGCCGGGCATGCGGATGTCCATCAGGACCACGTCGGGGTGCAGATCCGCCGTCATGCGGATCGCTTCGCTGCCGTTCGACGCCTCGCCCAGGACCGTGATGTCGTCCTGGCTCTCCAGGAGCATGCGGAAGCCGAAGCGCTGGAGGGGCTGGTCGTCGGCGATGAGGACGGTGGTCACTGCGGGCTTTCCTCCGGAAGGTACAGGTGGACGCGCCAGCCCTGCTCGGGGTGCGGGCGTGGGCCGGCCTCGAGTGTGCCCCCGTACAGGGCTGTTCGTTCGCGCATTCCGGGGAGGCCTCGGCCGTCGGAGGGGACGGTGGGCGGTATGCCCTTTCCCGTATCGGTGACGGTGACCGTGACCGCGCCCTCGTCTCCGTGGACGATGGCGATCGAGGAGGTCGCGCCGGGGCCGGCGTGTTTGAGGGTGTTGGTGAGGGCTTCCTGGACGACGCGGTAGACGGTGAGCTGACGGCCTGGGGGGAGGGTGGTTCGGCCCTGGACGGTGGTGTGGACGGGCAGGCCCGCGCTGCGGACGCCGTCGATGAGCTGGTCCAGGTCGGTGAGGGTGGGCTGGGGGGTTCGTTCGGCGGGGTGGGACGTCTCGTCGTCGCGGAGGACGTCCAGGAGGCGGCGCAGTTCACCGAGCGCCTGGCGGCTCGTGGTGGCGATGGCGTCCAGGGCCTGTGCGGCGCGTTCCGGGGACTTGGCCGCCGCGTACCTGCCACCGTCGGCAAGGCCCGTTATGACGGAGAGGTGGTGGCCGATGATGTCGTGCATCTCGCGGGCGATGCGGGCGCGTTCGGCGGCGGCGGCGAGTTGGGCCTGCTGGTCGCGTTCGGTCTCCAGGCGTCGGGCGCGGTCCTCCAGGGCCTCGGTGTAGTTCCGGCGGGTGCGGACCGTGATGCCGATGAGGACGACCACGAGGACGGACGTCAGCTGGGAGCCGATCTGCTGGTTCACGTGGTCGCCCTGGCCGTGGCGGACCGTGGCGATCACCACGGGTGTGAGCACGAGGGCTGTGGACCACCACAGATCGCGCAGGGGGAGGCGCAGGGCGATGTGGTAGATGACGACGAGCTGGAGCAGCGCCGCCTGGAGTGCGGCACCGGACCAGGCGTTGACCAGGGCGAACGGGACCATGGCGAGCAGGACCGCCACGGGGTGGGTGCGGCGCCGCAGGAGAGGGACGGACAGGCCAAGGCTCAGGGTGAGGAGGAGCGCGCCGGGGATGTCCGGGTTGTGGGTGATGGTGCGCCAGCCGCCGCTGGTGTAGTCGATGAGGGCGGCCGTCACCCAGAAGCCGGTGACGTGCAGGTCCCACAGCAGTGGGTGGCGCCGGTCGAAGGCGCGCGCCCGCTGGTTGACGCGTTGCAGGTACTGGGTGAGGGGTTCCGTCGTCCGTACTGCCGTCGTCGGTGCCTCCTGGTCGTTCGTCACGGGGTCCATGGTCGTGGGTGCGTCCGCCGGGGGGAACACGGTGGACGGCATGGGGTCAGACGTCACGGCGGCGCAGGGTCGTCGCCGCCACGGCGAGGGAGGCCGCCGCCCACAGGGCGAGGGTGAGCAGGGCCGTGCCGGGGGAGGCGGTGTCGGCGGCGGTGAGGGACTGCAGGGCCTGGGCGGGGAAGTGGTCGACGGCGTCGTCGACGACGGCGTACGGGAGCATCGCCAGGACTTCCGGCACGATCATGACGAGGCCGATGTACGCGCCGATGGCCAGGGGGATCGAACGGGTCACGGCGCCGAAGCCGAGGGCCGTCACGGCGAGGAGGGTGAGGGCGGCCGCGTTGCCGGCCAGGCCGCGCAGGACGCCGGGGTCACCGAGGGCGGCGGACTGGTCGGTGCCGGTGAGGAAGACCTGGGCCAGGGCGAAGGTGAGCAGGTTGGTCCCCAGGCACAAGGGGAGGGCGACCGCGGCCAGGACGGCGGCCTTGGACCACAGGACGGGCAGGCGGCGTGGGACGGCGGTCATGGTGGCGCGGATCTGGCCCGTGGAGTACTCGCCGGCGGTGGCGAGGACGCCCAGGACGGCGAGGTTGATGGTGGCGAACTGGGTGCCGAG
Organism: Streptomyces sp. NPDC016640; assembly: GCF_043076215.1. Taxonomy (NCBI): domain Bacteria; kingdom Bacillati; phylum Actinomycetota; class Actinomycetes; order Kitasatosporales; family Streptomycetaceae; genus Streptomyces; species Streptomyces sp. NPDC016640. Next base: position 509,736 of record NZ_JBIBRG010000003.1, on the reverse strand, counting down.
GAGGACGAGGACGACCGTGTCGAGGCCGCCCTCGCCGGTGCCGTCGTAGGCCGCGCTGATGCCGACGCCCATGCCGAGGGTGAGGACGCTGGTGAGGACGAGGTTGACCCAGGTGGAGCGGAGCGTCCACAGCTTGTGCCATTCGGAGCGCAGGACGCGGGCCGGGGTGACCCGGTAGGACTGGACGGCGGCGGTCATGCGGCTGCTCCTTCCAGGGTGGCGGTGTACTCGACGGCGTCGTGGGTGAGGTCCATGAAGGCCTCCTCCAGGGAGGCGGTGCTCGGGGTGAGTTCGAAGAGGGGGATGCCGTGGGCGGCGGCCGTGCGGCCGATGTGCTCGGCGTCCGTGCCGCGCACGGTGAGGCGGCCGGGGGCGTCGGTGGTGACGGTGACTCCGGGCGCGGTGAGACGGCGTACGAGGGCGTCGGCGTCCGGGGTGGCGACCTTGACGGTGCCGGCGCCGGACGCGCGGACGAAGTCGGCGACCGTGGTGTCGGCGAGGAGCCGGCCGCGGCCGATGATGACCAGGTGGTCGGCGGTGAGGGCCGTCTCGCTCATCAGGTGGGAGGAGACGAGGACGGTGCGGCCCTCGGCGGCCAGGGACTTGAGGAGGGTGCGGATCCACAGGACGCCCTCGGGGTCGAGGCCGTTGACCGGCTCGTCGAGGATGACGGCGGCCGGGTCGCCGAGCAGGGCGGCGGCGATGCCGAGGCGCTGGCCCATGCCGAGGGAGAAGCCCTTGACGCGGCGGTGGGCGACGTCGGTGAGGCCGGTGAGGCCCAGGACGTGCTCGACGCGGGTGCGCGGGATGCCGTGGGTGTGGGCCAGGGCCCGCAGATGGTGGTGGGCGGTGCGGCCGGGGTGGACGGAGCGGGCCTCCAGCAGGGCGCCGACCTCCGTGAGGGGCGCGGGGTGGGCGGCGTAGGAGCGGCCGCCGACGGTGGCGTGGCCGCGCGTGGGGGCGTCCAGGCCGAGGACCATCCGCATGGTGGTGGACTTGCCGGCGCCGTTCGGGCCGAGGAAGCCGGTGACGGTGCCGGGGCGGACGGTGAAGGACAGGTCGGTGACGACGGTCCGGTCGCCGTAGCGTTTGGTGAGTCCTCGAGCTGTGATCATGCTTCGATGCTCGTCCGTGCGGGGGCGGCGGGCGTCGGACCGTCGGCCGTATTCCGGTGAGGTCCGTGGTACCGCGGTACTACGGTGGCCGCCATGAGTGCCATGCCCTCCGGGGACTATGTGATCCGGCCGGTGCGCGCGCGGGAGTGGGGCGCGGTGAGGGAACTGCGGCTCGCGGCGCTGCGGGACCCGGTCGCGCACCTCGCCTTCCTGGACACCTACCAGGACGCCGTGACCCTGCCGGACGCGTACTGGCGGCAGCGGACGGAGAGCGCCGCGGAGGGGGCGGGCGGGGCGCGGCAGTTCGTCGCCGAGGCGGGGGACGGGAGCTGGGTGGGTACGGTCACCGTGCTGATCGAGGAGGCCGGTACGACGGACTGGGCCGGGTTCACCGTGGAGCGGCGGCAGGGGCATCTCGCCGGGGTGTACGTGGTGCCGGAGCACCGGGGGGACGGGCCGGCCAAGGCGCTGTTCGACGCCGCGCTGGAGTGGGCGTGGGGGCGTGGCACCGAGCGCGTGCGGCTCATCGTGCACCAGGGGAACGCGCGGGCGCTGGGCTTCTACCGCAAGGCGGGGTTCGTGGAGAGCGGGGTCACCGTGCCGTTGGCGGGCAAGCCGGACGAGCGGGAGCTCGAGATGGTCGCCGAGCGGCCGCCGCGGCCCGAGGGGCGGTCAGACCGGTAGTTCGTCGTGCGGCCAGCGGGCACGGCCCTGTGCGCGGGAGCGGAGCAGGGCCAGGGTGGGCATGCCCCGGTCGGCGCCGGTGGCGAGCAGGTCCGGGAGCTGGGGGAGCGGGGCCACGGCCGCCACGTCGTCCAGGACGAGGGTGAGTGGTGGGTCGAGCCGACCGGAGGATGACCGTTCGGCCATGCGCCGGCCGTGCTCGACCACGTGTGCGGCGAGGGCCGTCAGCAGGGGCATCGCGCCCGGGCCGGTGCGGGGGTCCTCGATGGATTCGCCCACGACGTAAAGCGTGCCCCCTTCGTGGATGAAGGAATCCAGGGCGAGGGCATCAGTTCGGTTGGGAGTGCAGGCTTCGCGCACGTTGACCGTCGACAGGGCGGACAGGGCACGGGCGGTCAGCTGCTGGGCCATGTCCCGGCGTTCGGGATGTGCCGTGAGGGCCGCTTCGAGTTCGCCGGCGGCGCCGGGGGCGGCCTTGGGGCTGGTGCGCAGGGCGCGTACGGCGTCGTGGACCTGGAGGCCCTGGGCCCAGCGGTGGACGTGGCGGATCGTGCGGCCGTCGATGGCGGCGGCGTGCAGATAGCTGCGGAGCAGCGTCTCGGCGGTGTCGCCGACCGCCTGGTCGAGGCGGGAGGCGGGGCGGACCGGGGCGAGGAGCGCCGCCGCGCGGGAGAGCGCCGTGTTCTTGTCCTCGCAGCCGCTGGTGGGGGACCAGTGGAGGCGGGCGGGGGTGTCGCAGAGGTGGGTGGGGTCGTAGAGGTGGGTGGGGCCGAGTTTGGCCCGGGCGTCCTTGGTGTCGTGCCAGAGGGTGGGGTTCGAGGTGAGGACGAGGGCGGGGCCCTCGGCGTCCCGTACGGCCCGGGTCGCGGTGGTGTGGCGGGTGGCCGGGGGGCCGTAGTGCACCGCCGGGCCGTCGGCGCGGGGTGTCTCCCGTCCGCTCGTCCGGTCGCGGCCGGCCGAAGGGGGTACCGCCGGCTCCGGCTCCGGGGCCGGGGTCTGCTGCTGAGGTGCCCTCGGTGTCGGTACCTCGTGCGGTCGCGTCGGTTCCGCCTGCCGTTCGGGCTGGGGCGTCGGCACGTGTGCCGTCCGTTCCGTGCGGCGCCGTGCCCGGCCCGCTCTCCAGCGGGCCGTCGTGCCGAGGACGAACACCGTCAGGACGACCAGGATCATCAGCTGGCCGATGAACAGGCCCCAGAAGAGGCCGTATCCGGAGAGGCCGGAGGGTGGTGTCTCCGGCCAGGCGCCGGGGACGTCGTGCGGTTCGGCGACGAGGTGGCGCATGGCCAGGGGGGTGCGGGCGAAGGTCACGCCGGACGGCCAGCGGCCGTGGGCGAAGAGGCCCGCGAGGCCCGTGGCCGTCCACACCATGGTGGTCGCGCCGAGGAGGAGCGCGAGGCCGCCGAGCAGCAGCCCGTCGGGGATGCCGCCCTGGCCGGTCCGGCCGTGCTCACGGTGATCGTCCGGTCTCACGCGTGCTCCCCCTACGCCACCGTCGATTCGGAGTCGCCGACGTGCTGTTCCACGAAGGCCGCCGCGCGTTCCTCGGCCTCCCGTTCGGCGGCGCGCAGGGCGTCGTCGTTCAGGTCGGCGGAGGACTCGGTCATCGCGCGGTCGGTGAAGACCAGCGGGCGTTCGGTCTCGGTGACCAGGTGTTTGACGACCTGGACGTTGCCGTTGACGTCCCAGACCGCAATGCCGGGGGTGAGGGTCGGGATGATCTCCACGGCCCAGCGGGGCAGGCCGAGGACCCGTCCGGTCGCCCTCGCCTCGTCCGCCTTCTGGGCGTAGATGGTCCGGGTCGACGCCATCTTCAGGATGGCCGCCGCTTCCTTCGCGGCCGCCCCGTCCACCACGTCGGACAGGTGGTGGACGACCGCGACGAACGACAGGCCGAGCCGCCGTCCGAACTTCAGCAGCCGCTGGAACAGCTGGGCGACGAACGGGCTGTTGATGATGTGCCAGGCCTCCTCGACCAGGAAGATGCGCTTCTTCCGGTCGGGGCGGATCCAGGTGTGCTCCAGCCACACGCCGACGATCGCCATCAGGATCGGCATGGCGATGGAGTTGCGGTCGATGTGGGACAGGTCGAAGACGATGAGCGGCGCGTCGAGGTCGATGCCGACGGTCGTCGGCCCGTCGAACATGCCGCGCAGGTCACCGTCGACCAGGCGGTCCAGGACCAGGGCGACGTCCAGGCCCCAGGCCCGTACGTCGTCTATGGCGACGTTCATCGCCTCCGCCGACTCCGGTTCGGGGTGGCGGAGCTGGTCGACGATGTCGGACAGGACGGGCTGGCGGTCGACGACGGTCTCGTTGACGTAGGCGTGCGCCACCTTGAGGGCGAAGCCGGAGCGCTCGTCCAGACCGTGGCCGAGCGCGACCTCGATGATGGTGCGCAGCAGCGCGAGCTGGCCCGTGGTCGTGATCGACGGGTCGAGGGGGTTGAGCCGGATGCCGTGGTTCAGGGCGGCCATCGGGTCCAGCCGGATGGGGGTGATCCCCAGCTCCTGGGCGATGAGGTTCCACTCGCCGACGCCGTCCTCGCCCTGCGCGTCCAGGACGACGACCTGGCGGTCGCGGAAGCGCAGCTGGCGCAGGACGTAGGTCTTCTCCAGCGCCGACTTGCCGTTGCCGGACTCCCCGAGGACCAGCCAGTGGGGGGCGGGCAGCTGCTGGCCGTAGAGCTGGAAGGGGTCGTAGATGTAGCCCTTCCCGGAGTACACCTCGCGGCCGATGATGACGCCGGAGTCGCCGAGGCCGGGCGCGGCGGTCGGCAGGTAGACCGCCTGCGCCTGGCCGGTGGACGTGCGCACCGGCAGCCGGGTCGTCTCGACCTTCCCGAACAGGAAGGACGTGAAGGCGTCGGTGACGACGGACAGCGGATCCCGCATCAGGAATCAGCCCCTACCTTCGAATGCCGGTGGCGAACGGGAGTGTGTTCACGAAGGCGCGGTGGTGCTCGCGGTCGCACCACTCCAGCTTCAGGTACGACTTTCCGGCCGAGGCCCGTATCGTCCGCTTGTCGCGGGCCAGGGCCTCGGGGGTGCGGGAGGAGACGGTGATGTAGCCGACGAGGTTGACGCCGGCGGCGCCGCTGGCGAGGTCCTCGCCGCGCTGGTCGAGGCGGCTGTGGGCCGCGATGTCGCGCGGGTCGACGGTCCGGTTCATCTTGGCGGCGCGGGACGCCTCCGCCTCGTCGTTGGTCTTCTCGGTCAGCATGCGCTCGATGGCGACCTCGGTGGGTTCGAGGTCCATCGTGACGGCGACGGTGCGGATGACGTCCGGGGTGTGGACGAGCAGGGGCGCGAGGAAGTTGACGCCGACCGGGGTCATCGGCCATTCCTTCACCCAGGCCGTGGCGTGGCACCAGGGGGCGCGGGTGGCGGACTCGCGGGTCTTGGCCTGGAGGTAGGTGGGCTCCATGGCGTCCAGCTCGGCCGGCCAGGCGTTGCGCTGGGTCATCGCCTGGATGTGGTCGATCGGGTGGTCCGGGTCGTACATGGAGTGGACCAGCGAGGACAGTCTGCTCTGGCCGAGCGGCTGCCGTACGCGGATGTCGGCCTCCTGGAGCCGGGAGCAGATGTCGGTCAGCTCACGGGCCATGACGACGGCGAGCCCCGCGTCGCGGTCCACCTTGCCGCCGCCCTGGCTGCGCATCGCGCGTGCCATGGCGTTGGCCTCGGCGGCCAGCTCGCGCGTGTAGTGCATGCAGGCGACGAGGTAGGCGCGGTGCTGCTCGCTGCTGGTCGACACCATCGACTGCAGCTGGTCGTAGGACTGCTGGAGCCACGGCGGTGACTTGTCGTCCCCGCGGACGGAGACGTCCTTGGCGTGGGCGTCGGGGTCGGCGGGCAGGGTGCGGGCGAGCATCTGGATGCGGGTCACGAAGCCGTCGCCGTTGGCGACGTGCTTGAGCAGCGTGCCGAAGCGGTCGACGAGGGCTTCCTGGTCCTCGGAGTCGCGCAGGCCGACGCCCGGGCCCTCGATCTCGATGGCGGCGGTGACGGTCTTGCGGTCCGCGTGCAGCAGTACGGCGATCTCGTCCGGCCCGAAGGGCGCGGCGAGCCAGGTGATCCGGCCGATGCCGGGCGGCGGCCCGACCGCGACCTCACGTCCGTCCAGCCGGGTGCCGGCCTCGACGACCCCGGAGCGGTAGGTGGCGTTCCGGCGGACGGTGCGCTTGTAGCTGCGGTTGATCTCGAACCACTTGTAGAACGTGCGGTGCTTGTACGGCACGTACACCGCGGCCAGCGCCAGCATCGGGAAGCCGACGAGGAGGACGATCCGCGCGGACAGGACGGGGACGAGGAGTCCGCACATCATGCCGAGGAACGCGCCCACGACGATGAGCGCGATCTCTCCGGTCTCGCGATTGCGGCCGACGATCGCGTTCGGCCGGGCGCGGCCGATCAGATACGTCCGGCGGGGCGCGACCGGATGGGACACGTGGGACTCGGTCGTCAACGCCCTTCACCTCCCGTGCGGTTGGTACTGCTGTTGCGGGTGCTGCTGGCGTGGGGCGTGTTCACCGGGCTGCTCGAGCGGGGTGCGGGTGCGGCGGAGGGAGCGGTCCCGCCGCCGCTCGACGTGCGCGAGCTGTGCGCGGCGACTCCGCCGGAGGCGGGGTTGGAGGGGCGCGGGGCGGAGGACTGGCTGCCTCCGCCGTTGTTGTCGGCGCGGGTGCTGTGGGTCTTGATGCCCTGGGCGACCAGGGTCGCGGGGGAGCTCATGACGGCGGCGGCCTTGCTCTCGGCGCCCTGCATGAGGCGGTTGTTGCGGGAGTGGGCGAGTTCGTCGCCGAAGCCGGGGACGAAGCGGTAGATCATCGCGGACGCGAAGATGGCGAGCAGGATGATCGCCAGTCCGGAGACGACGGCGGAGAAGGCGTCGGGTCCCTCGCCGGCGGACAGCGCGCCGGCGAGGCCGAGCACGATGACGATGACGGGCTTGACCAGGATCACGGCGATCATGATGCCCGCCCAGCGGCGGACGTGGCCCCACAGGTTCTTGTCGACCAGGCCGGCGTAGACGACGGTGCCGAGGAGGGCGCCGACGTAGAGCAGGGCGGCGCGGATGACGAGCTCCAGCCAGAGGACGCCGGCGGCGAGGATGGAGACGAGGGAGACGACGATCAGCATGATCGGTCCGCCGCCGATGTCGTCGCCCTTTTCCAGGGCGGCGGCGAACGTGCCGAAGAAGGTGTCGGTCTGCTCGCCGGTCGCCTTGGCGAGCACGTCGGTGACGCCGTCGGTGGCGGAGACGACGGTGTAGAGGATCAGGGGCGTGAACGCCGAGGCGAGCACGGTGAGCCAGAGGAAGCCGATGGCCTCGGAGAGGGCGGTGGTGAGGGGGACGCCGCGCACCGCGCGCTTGGCGACGGCCAGCAGCCACAGGAGGAGGGTCAGGATCGTCGACGCGGCGAAGACGACGGCGTACTGCTGGAGGAAGGTGTCGTTGGTGAAGTCGACGCTCGCGGTCTCCTCGACGGCGTCGCTGAGCTTCTCGACCGTCCAGGAGGCGGCGTCGGCGCAGCCCTGGGCGAGGCTGGCGAGGGGGTCGAGGGTGGTGGTGGGGTCGTCGAGGGTGCGGGCGTCCCCGGAGGAGCCGGCACCTTCCTTACCGCGTTCGCAGTAGTCCTTGGCGGGGCCGCGGATCAGGTCACAGGGATCGTCACCGTCTGTCGGGGTCGGCGTCGGTGTGGGGGCGGCGACGGCTCGACTGGCGAGCAGCACCATGGCGGCCTGCGCTGCGGTGACGGCGGCCGTGAACTTGAGGAAGCGGTGGCTAGCGCGCATACGTGAACCCTCCGTACTCCTCGACAGCCTTCGTCATGTCGTCGGCGGTGGAGGCCTGTTGGTCGCGCCCGACCGGGACTGGTCCGTCCTTCTGCTGGAAGTCGGTGATCTTCCAGTTGTTGTTGATCCACTTCAACTGGTATGTGGTGGTGTACCAGCTCTCGGTCACCGGGTTGGTCGAGCCCTCGCCGGACAGACCGAACAGCGACGTGTACCAGACCTCGACGGAGGCATCGCTCGCACTGGACGCCGTGACCTTGGTGCCCACGGGGATCACCCGGGAGACGAAGGTCTGCCCGGTGGGCGCCTTGCCGTTCTTGTCGAGGCCGATGTTGGCCAGGAACTCCGCGTTCGAGTAGGCCTTGTCCAGATCCGCCTGCCGGGAGGCGGCGACATCGGGAGCGTAGACGGTGGTGACGATCTCCCGCCGCCGGTCCTCGTCGAACATCTCGGCGGACCCCAGCGCGACCGCGTAGTTGGCCGCCGCGCTCTCCGCGCCCTGGCGGTCGTGGGCGAAGCCCGCGGGGATGCCGGCCGCCTTCGAGGTCACCGGCTTCTCTCCGGTGGGGGCCGTCGCAGCCGCCCTGGGGGAGTCGGCGGAGGCCTCCTCCGAGGCGGAATCCTCTCCCCCACGGTTCGCGAAGGCGATCGCGGCGATGAGGAGGACCACCACGCCGACCACCGTGACCAGGCTGCGCGACGACGTACGGCCGCCTCTGCGCGCCCCGCCGTACGGGTCGCCGTCGTCTCCCTCCGGCAGGCGGATACGGGTCTGGCCCGCGTCGTCTCCGAGACTCATACCGCGTACGCCCCCTCAGCGTCGTGCGGAAACACCGCGTACTCCGGGTACTCCACGTACGACGGTAGCCGTGACGGCTCCCGTACGGGCGCGGTGTGGTGACTGGACATCAGGGAAACGCAACCTCAGCCGGTGGGCACGACGGGCGGGTGGGATGGAGGGGAGCCGGGCGTGCCCGGTCGGACCGATGCGGCGGGATCTATACGGCCATGCCGTACACGATGGTGAACAGCGTGCCGAGCGAGCCGATGATGAAGACGCCCGTCAGCCCCGCGATGATCAGGCCCTTGCCCTGTTCGGCGCTGAAGGTGTCCCTCAACGCGGTGGCACCGATGCGCTGTTTGGCCGCCCCCCAGATGGCGATGCCGAGGCAGAGGAGGATGGCGATCGCCATGACCACCTCGATCATCACCTTGGCTTCGTTGCCCAGACTGCCGAAGGGGCCCCAATCCGGAGCGATCCCGCCGATAATGGTGTTGATGTCTCCCTCGTCGGCCGCAAAGAACATGTAAGTCACCGCCCCTGTATGGGTAGTTCCGCACCCTCTGCGGAGGTGCAGAGGTCAGGCATCATTGTCGCTGATGATGACGCTGTCGTATGTCGACTTGGCGTCATCGGTTGGCGGGTTTCGTACAAATAGCTTGCCACCGGCGCGCGCCGGGCCTCGCCGGGGGCGCGTTCCGATGGGTGAAGAGTCGTATCGTCACTCTGTGTATCACGACGTGTAACGTCCGGCAACGACTCCGTGGACGGCCCCCGGGGTCCCCGGCGGGAGTGTGCTGAACTCCGCGCCCATGATCGCCCCGGATGGCGGGTAGCGCCTCTACACTGACGTTCGGCTACGTACTCCCTGACGGTGAGGGGCGGTTGACGGTGCGTAAGGCATGGGTCGCGGCGGGGATCGCCGTCAGTTCCGCGCTCGCCCTGGTGATGCTGCTCGTCGTCGGGGTCTACGTCGTCGCCGGGAACCTCGCGGGCGGGGTCGGCGGCGGGGCGGCCAAGGCGCTCGCCAAGGGGAGTGTGCCGGCCGTGTACCAGCAGCTCGTGCAGAAGTGGGGCAACCTCTGCCCCGCCATCAACCCGGCGCTGCTCGCCGCCCAGCTCTACCAGGAGAGCGGGTTCAACCCGAAGGCGCAGAGCCACGCGGCGGCGCAGGGCATCGCCCAGTTCATCCCCGGCACCTGGGCCACGCACGGGATCGACGGGGACGGGGACGGCGACCGCGATGTGTGGGACCCGAACGACGCGATCCCGTCGGCGGCGCAGTACGACTGCACGCTCGCGTCGTACGTGAAGGACGTCCCGGGGAATCCGACCGAGAACATGCTCGCCTCGTACAACGCGGGGGCGTACGCCGTGATCAAGTACCGGGGCGTCCCGCCGTACGAGGAGACGCGGAACTACGTCGAGCGGATCACCGCGCTGGAGAAGAGCTTCGCCGCGCCGGCCGGCCGGGTCGACCCCTCCGAGCAGGCGGCCGGTGCCATCGCCTTCGCGCAGAAGAAGCTCGGCACGCTGTATCTCTGGGGCGGCAACGGCACCCCTGAGCAGGGCGGACGCTTCGACTGCTCGGGACTGACCAAGGCGGCGTACGCGAGTGTGGGGATCACGCTGCCGCGGGTGGCGAACGACCAGTACAACGCGGGACCGCATCCCGGGCGGGACGAACTGCTCCCCGGCGATCTGGTGTTCTTCTCGGACGATCTCACCAATTCGCGGGCCATCCGGCATGTGGGCATTTATGTCGGCGGCGGGTACATGATCGACGCGCCCCGTACCGGCGCGGTGATCCGGTTCAGCCCGATCGACAGCCCTGACTACTTCGGTGCCACCCGTGTCACCGAAGATGGCGCGAAAGCGCTCCCCACGACGGTGTGAGCGGAGCGTTAACCCACCCCCTGAGCTGCGCCGATGCATCTCTCTTCGATAACGTCTGCGTGATCATTCGGTGGAGTATGGAACGTATCAGCGGGGATCGTGCGTTCCTGTTGTCGTAGCCGAGCCGACGAGTGCTTCTACAACCACGGGGGTGGCAGGAGCAGCGTGCGCACCGTGCGCCGGGACAGATGATGAAGGGGCCGCAGCACCATGGCTGGACTCGCCGATTCCGGATCGAACCCCGACGTCGACCTGCTCTATGACATCAACGGCCTGGCCAAGGACGCGCCGCCGTGGTTCGACCGGATCATGGAGTTCGTCGGCGAGTACGGGCTGCTGTTCGCCATGGTGCTGCTGGTGCTGTGGTGCTGGTGGACCGTGCGTCGGCGGGGCGGGGAGGACGCGGCTCCCTCCGTCGCGGCGCTGGTGTGGGCACCGCTCGCGGCCGGTGTCGCGGTGCTGGTGAACGTGCCGATCCGGGGATTCGTGGAGCGGCCCCGGCCGTTCAACGACCACCAGGGCCTGGAAGTCCTCGTCCAGGGCAAGACCGACTACTCCTTCGTCAGCGACCACGCGACGATCACCATGGCGCTGGCGGTCGGACTGTTCGTGGCCAACCGCAGGTTCGGGCTCGTCGGCCTCGGGATCGCGCTGCTCGAAGGCTTCTGCCGCGTCTACATGGGCGTGCACTACCCGACGGACGTCGTGGGCGGGCTGGCGCTCGGCACGGCGGTCGCACTGCTGCTGTCGCCGCTCGCCATGGCCCTGCTGACGCCGGTCATGCGGGCGATCGAGCGGTCGCCGCGGGCCGGTGCGCTGATCAGGGCGCGGGGCCGGCACCACGCCGAGGAGGGCCGCGTGGCCGCGGGAACGCACAGCGGGACGCCGGAGGCGGAGGAGCGGGACCTGGCGGCCTGACCGCCCGAGCCGCCTCCCGGCTCACAGGGCCTGGGGGTAGGTGAAGACGCGGTCCGGGTCGTAGCGCTGCTTGAGCCGGGTCAGGCGGGGGCCCGCGTCGCCGTAGTAGGCGCGGCGCCAGTCGGTGAGGGTGGGGTCGCAGTAGTTCTGGTAGGCCGCGCCCGACGCGTGCGGGCGCATGGCCCGGTGGGCCGACGCCAGCCAGGACTCGGCGGCGGAACCGGATCCGTGCGGACTCCAGGACGCGATGTACTGGGCCAGCATGCGGGAGCGGCGGTGGACGAACGCCGTGGCCGTCGGCGCGATCCGGTTGACGGCCCCGCCGAGGGCCGTGAACACGATGCTGCCCGAACCGCCGCGTACGGCCTGGACCTGGGCGAGCAGGGTGCGGATGCCGCCGGCGTCGAGCGGGCGGTCGAAGAAGTCGGAGCGGGCGGAGTAGGTCTCGCGGTCCAGGGCTCCCCCGGGGGAGCGGCCCGGAGTCGTTCCGGGGAGGTGGCACCGCGCGTCGTCGGTGAAGGACGCGCAGCCGGCGTACAGCTCCATGGACTCCTTGAAGGAGCGGGGGCGCAGTGAGACGCCGCTCGCGGAGGCGCCGGCGCGGTCGGCCAGGCGGTCGACGGCGTCCTGCAGTTCGCCGTACGTGCCGAGGGAGAACACGGTGACGGAGACGGTGGGGGCGCCGCCGGCGGTGTGGTCCAGGTGGAGCGAGGACCAGATCTCGTCGGGCTGGTCCGGGCCCCATTCCTGCCAGGCGCCGAACACGGCGGCGGCTTTCGGCCACGCCCAGGTCAGACGGCCGGTGACGCTCCGGGGGGCCGGGTGGGTGGTGAAGCGCAGCTCCGTGACGATGCCGAAGTGGGCGTTGCCGGCGCCGCGCAGGGCCCAGAAGAGGTCCTCGTTCTCGGCGGAGTTGACGGTCAGTTCCCTGCCGTCGGCGGTGATCAGGGTGGCCTGGATCAGGTTGTCGCAGGTCAGACCGTAGGCGCGGCTGGTCATGCCGTGGCCGCCGCCGAGGGTGAGACCGGAGATGCCGACGGTGGGGCAGGAGCCGCCCGGGACGGTCACGCCCTGGGCGGCGAGGGCGCGGTAGACGTCGATGAGTTTGGCACCGGCGCCGATGACCGCCGTGCCGGCGCTGACGCGGACGTGGTCGAGGCTCGAGACGTCGATGATCAGGCGGTTGTCGCCGGAGGACCAGCCGGCGTAGGAGTGGCCGCCGTTGCGGACGGCGACGGGGACGGCGTGGGCGCGGGCGTGGGCGAGGGCGGTGCGGATGTCGTCGGCGTGGGCCGCGTAGGCGACGGCGGCGGGTTCGAGGGCGTCGAAGCGGGTGTTGTAGAGGCGGTGGGCCGACGGCCAGTCGGGGGTGTCCGGGCGGAACAGGGGGCCGTCGAGGTGGTGGGACAGGGCGGTCCAGTCGGCGGGGGCCGGGGGACGGGGGGTTCTGCGGGGGGTGGGTATCGCGGTGGGGCTGGTGGGGCTGGAGGCCGGTTCGGGGCGGGGCTCGTCGCCGGTGCAGGCGGATGTGGTGGTGAGCGCGGCTGCGGTGCCCGCGAGGAACGTGCGGCGTTCCATATGAGCCTTCCGGGGTCGGGTCGGGGCAGGGGGCGGGGCCGGGCCCGGGGTGCTGCGCGGCCCGGCGTTCGCGGGTGCCGCCGCGCCCACCCGTGCCGCCCGGCGGCACGACTGTCCCCGGCCACGGGATACCGACTGCCCGCGGCAGCCGGTGGTACGACTGCCCGCGGCCGCCGCGGGTGGTCACTCGGTGGTGTGGTTCTCGGCGTCCGTGCGGGCCTGGCTCCGGGCTCTTCGGGCCGGGCCCCGCCAGCCGCAGGTGCAGCGGGCCACGCAGAAGGGACCCTGCTCGGTGGTGGTCGTGCTGTGCCGGCCGGGGGCTGCCTCGTCATCCTGGTGCGCCACGTCGACAACCGTAGCGCTCCCGCGTGTCCGCGTGACGGGGTCACTTACCGGTCGTTAACCGGATCGACAAGCGGCCCGGTCGGACGGAGCGGGAGTGGACAGGCGATGGTTCGACGGCAGCAGCACGGGCGGATGGACGGCGTGATGGTCGCGGTCGGGGCCGTGGGCTGTCTGGGGTTCGGGGCCGTGGCCTGTGCGAGCGGCGGTGCCGTGACCGGGGGCGCCCCCGCCGGGGACCCGGTGCGGGTGCTGCACCGCGCCGCCGACGCGCTCGTCGCGGCCGGGAGTTCCAAGGCCACGACGTCCCTGGAGATGGCGACCGGCGGGACCCGGGTCACCATCCGGGGCGAGGGGGTGTACGACTACCGCAAGCGGCTCGGCCGGCTGAGGGTGCTGCTGCCGCAGGACCCGGCGGGGGCCGCGGCGCGGCGGCCCATCACCGAACTGCTCGCCCCCGGGGCGCTCTTCATGAAGAACCGGGGCGCCGGGGTGCCCGCCGACAAGTGGGTGCGCGTGGACACCGGGACCTTGTCCGACGGCAACCTCGTCACCGGCGGGGCCACCGATCCGTTCGCCGCGGCCGAGGTGCTGCGCGGGACCCGCTCGGCGCGGTTCGTGGGGCGGACCGAGGTCGCGGGCACCGGGGTGCGCCACTACCGGGGCACGGCCGATCTGGGGAAGGCCGCGCGGGCGGCCTCGGAGGCGAACCGGGGACCGCTGGGCGCGGCGGCGAGCGGGTTCGCCACGGCCCGGGTGCCGTTCGACGCCTACCTCGACGACCGGGGCCGGATCCGCAAGGTCCGGCACCGGTTCAGCTTCGTCAACGGCCGGCAGGACGTGCCGGTCGAGGTCGCCTCGACGACGCTGCTGTACGACTTCGGGACGCCGGCCGACGTACGGCTGCCCGAGGGCGGGGACATCTACGCGGGCCGCATCGCCGCGGAGTGACCGGCCCGAACCGGTGCTCCGACCGGGACGGTTCGCCGGGTCGGCGATGGGGACGGTGGGCCGGGCGGTGGCGCGTCCGCCGCGACTTGTGCGAAGGATCACGACGGTCACCCCGGATGCCGTCCGGCAAGGACGTCCGGCTCGGCGGCGGGGCCACCACCATTCGGCAGTTCCTCGACACCGACCTCGTCGACACCCTGCACGTGGCGGTCTCGCCGGTGAAGCTCGGATCCGGGCTGCGAAGGCGAGGGGGCGGCCGCCCCGGCGGATGCCCTCGTCGCTGCGGATGCGGGCGCGTTCCCCGTGCTGGGCGGCGAGTACGCCGGGGCGGGCGGCACGGACCGACTTGAGCGCGGCCAGGGTGTGGGCGGTGCCCTCGGCTCGGCGGCTGACGCCCCGCGGGCGGTCGTCGCCGACGGCGCGGCAGCCGTGGCAGCAGGTGACGCCGTGGGCGCGGCGGCAGGCCGCGGTGGGCCGGATCCCCTGGCGGCCCGGACGCGTCGAGGACGAGGACGAAGACGAGGCCGGGGAAAGCGACCTAGACGAAGCCGTTCGGGGTACCCGTCCCATCGACCGGAGAGCGACCGGGACGACGCTCACGGTGGACCGGAGAGCAGGGACGAGACGGAGGGGAGGTGATCGCTGTGTCGGGTACGCAACCGCGCTCCACCGCATTCGAACGGCAGGCACACAGTGCCGGCGATGAGCCGGTGAGTGAGCTGGTGCAGCGGGCCTCGCAGCAGTTGGCCGAGCTGGTGCGCGGCGAACTGCGGCTGGCGCAGGCGGAGATGAAGGAGAAGGGCAAACGCTACGGCAAGGGCGGCGGCCTGTTCGGCGGCGCCGGCGTCGTCGGCTTCCTGATGCTGCAGGCGCTGGTCGCCACCGCGATCGCGGCACTGGCGGTGCCGCTGCCGGTCTGGGCGGCGGCGCTGATCGTCACCGCGGTGCTGGGTGTGATCGCAGCGGTGATGGCCATGAGGGGGAAGAAGCAGGTCGAACAGGCCGCACCACCCACGCCGGAGCAGACGATCGAGAACGTCAAGGCCGACGTGGCCGAGATCAAGGAGAGTGCACACCGATGACCCAGCCGCCCCACGACGAGCCCACCGCCTCCAGCCCCGAGGAGCTGCGCGAACAGGTCGACCGGACCCGTATCGAACTCGGCAAGACGGTCGAGGCGCTGGCGGCGAAGGCGGACGTCAAGACCCGCGCCCAGGAGAAGGCCGCCGAGATCAGGGAACAGGCCGCCGCCAAGGCCGGCGAGCTGCAGGAACAGGCCGGTGCGAAGGCCGGGGAGCTGAAGGAACAGGCCGGTGCGAAGGCCGGGGAGCTGAAGGCGAAGGCCGCCGACCTGACACACCAGGCACAGGACAAACTGCCCGATCCGGTCAAGGAGAAGACCGCCCGGGCCGCCGAGCAGATTCGGTCCGGAGCCGCCCAGGCCGGTCGGCTGTGGGAGGACAAGGCGCCCGAGCCGGTGCGGCAGAGGACGGCCCAAGGGGTGCAGCTGGCGCGGGACAACCGCAACCTGCTGCTCGCGGCCGCGGGCGTGGCCGTCGTCGTCCTGCTGGCCTGCCGCCGCCGGAAGGGGTGACCGCTGCTTCCGGTGTCGTCGGTGCGAGCACCGTCGCTCGTGGGATCGCCGAGCTGCCGGGGTGCCCGTTGCCGACCGGGCGGATCCGGGCTCCGGGAGCCGGCCGCAGGCCCCCGACGGTCACCGTTCCCGGTCTGCTGCCGGCGCCCGGGGGACTGATCGAGCACTGACGCGGGGCGAACCGGCCTCGCCCCGCGTCAGGTGGCGGTCGGGCCCACCGCCGGGCGGTGGGGGCGGGACCCGGCGGAACAACTAGCCCTTCCGGGCCATGCGCGGGGCACAGGACGCTCCCTACCCTAGGAAGTCGGTGACGACGGAGATGAGGTGAGGCGCGTGGCTCTGCTCAGGGGCGGGACGGTTCAGGACCACGTGGCGCTCGCCGAGATCGAGCTGTGCGGAGAGCTGATCATCGCGGCCTCCGCCGCCGAGGACCGGCTCAGCCTGGAGAGCATCGACGAGGTGCTGAGGGTGGCCGAGGCGCGGGCGGAGTCCGCCGAGGAGCCGAGCCGGTACGGGAACCGGTACTGACACCGCTGCCGGAGCCGGAACCGGTCAGGTCCGCATCATGCGGGCGATGGCTTGCGTCGCCTCCTTGACCTTCGCGTCGATCTCGTCGCCGCCCTTGACGGCCGCGTCCGCGACGCAGTGGCGCAGGTGCTCCTCGAGCAGTTGCAGCGCGAACGACTGCAGGGCCTTGGTGGAGGCGGACACCTGGGTGAGTATGTCGATGCAGTAGACGTCCTCGTCGACCATCCGCTGCAGGCCGCGGATCTGCCCCTCGATGCGGCGCAGGCGCTTGAGGTGCTCGTGCTTCTGCTCGTGGTAGCCGTGGACCCCGCGGTCGTGGCCGGTCACGGTCTCGGTCGCGTCGGTCGCGTCGGTCGCATCGGTCGTGTCCGGGGACGCGGGCGCGTCCGCGCCGGTCTCGGTGGTCGTCATCGCGTCCTCCTGGTGTGCTGACCGCCGACATATACCCCTGGTGGGTATATGGTAGCGAACTTCGCTGGGTATAGACCTCTTGGCCGATGCCATGCGCCGCGGCCGGAAACGGACCACGAACCGCCCCCCTGCCCATCACTCTGCCTGATGGGCGACACTGGAGGGCGGCCCGTGACACGTGGCCGGATGATGCGCCTAGCATCAGCCTGACCGAAACCGATGCTTACCGAGGACCCCACGTGCGCTTTCGTCTGACCCCCAGGGAGACGAGCTTCTACGACATGTTCGCCGCGTCCGCGGACAACATCGTCACGGGCTCGAAACTCCTGATGGAACTGCTCGGGGCGGACCCCTCCGCCCGGGCCGAGATCGCAGAGCGTATGCGGGCCGCGGAACACGCAGGTGACGACGCCACACACGCGATCTTCCACCAGTTGAACTCCTCGTTCATCACGCCCTTCGACCGCGAGGACATCTACTCCCTCGCGTCGTGCCTCGACGACATCATGGACTTCATGGAGGAGGCCGTCGACCTGGTCGTCCTCTACAACGTCGAGGACCTGCCCAAGGGCGTCGAGCAGCAGATCGAGGTGCTGGCGCGGGCCGCGGAACTGACCGCGGAGGCCATGCCGCACCTGCGCACCATGGAGAACCTCACCGAGTACTGGATCGAGGTCAACCGGCTGGAGAACCAGGCCGACCAGATCCACCGCAAGCTGCTGGCCCACCTCTTCAACGGCAAGTACGACGCGATCGAGGTGCTGAAGCTGAAGCAGATCGTGGACGTACTGGAGGAGGCGGCCGACGCCTTCGAGCACGTGGCGAACACGGTGGAGACCATCGCCGTCAAGGAGTCCTGAGCCGTTCATGGACACCTTCGCTCTGGTCGTGACCATCGGGGTCGCGCTCTTCTTCACGTACACCAACGGCTTCCACGACTCGGCGAACGCGATCGCGACGTCCGTGTCGACGCGCGCGCTCACCCCGCGTGCGGCGCTCGCGATGGCGGCCGTGATGAACCTGGCCGGCGCGTTCATGGGTTCCGGGGTCGCCAAGACGGTCAGCGAGGGGCTGATCCAGACGCCCGAGGGTTCGAAGGGGATGGGCATCCTCTTCGCGGCGCTGGTGGGCGCGATCGTCTGGAACCTGATCACCTGGTACTTCGGGCTGCCGTCCTCGTCGTCCCACGCGCTGTTCGGCGGCATGGTGGGCGCGGCGCTGGCCGGCGGGACGACGGTGTACTGGCACGGGGTGGTCGACAAGGTCGTCATCCCCATGTTCGTGTCGCCCGTGGTCGGTATGCTCGCCGGTTACCTCGTGATGACGGCGATCCTGTGGATATTCCGGCGGGCCAATCCGCACAAGGCCAAGCGGGGCTTCCGCATCGCCCAGACGGTGTCGGCGGCGGGGATGGCCCTCGGGCACGGTCTGCAGGACGCGCAGAAGACGATGGGCATCGTGGTGATGGCGCTGGTCATCGCCGACGTCGAGGACTACGGCGATCCGATCCCGGTGTGGGTGAAGATCGCCTGTGCGGTGATGCTGTCCGCGGGGACGTACGCGGGCGGCTGGCGGATCATGCGGACGCTGGGGCGGAAGATCATCGAGCTGGACCCGCCGCAGGGGTTCGCCGCGGAGACGACGGGGGCGTCGATCATGTTCGGGTCGGCGTTCCTGTTCCACGCGCCGATCTCCACGACGCACGTGATCACGTCGGCGATCATGGGCGTGGGGGCCACGAAGCGGGTCAACGCGGTGCGGTGGGGAGTCGCCAAGAACATCGTTCTCGGGTGGTTCATCACCATGCCGGCGGCCGCGGCGGTGGCCGCGTGTTCGTTCTGGCTGGTGAACCTGGCGTTCCTGTAGCGGCGGGTCCGCGCCGGGCCCCGGCGGGGGTGTGGCGCGGCCCGGCGTGTGCGGGGCGCCTCTCCCGGACTCCTCGAGCAGGGGACCCCACCCGCCCGTGCGGCCCGCCCGTGCCGCCCGGCGGGACGACCGCCCGCGGCGACGCGGGACGACCGGCGCATGGGGAAGGGCCCGCCCCCGGGAGCCGGGGGCGGGCCCTTTGCCTCGCGGTGGCACCGCCATGCAGCACCGCGAGGGGATCGGATCAGCCGAAGCGGCCGGAGATGTAGTCCTCCGTGGCCTGGACCGACGGGTTGGAGAAGATCCGCTCCGTGTCGTCGATCTCGATCAGCTTGCCGGGCTGGCCGACGGCCGCCAGGTTGAAGAACGCGGTGCGGTCGGAGACGCGGGCCGCCTGCTGCATGTTGTGCGTCACGATGACGATCGTGAAGCGCTCCTTCAGCTCGCCGATCAGGTCCTCGATGGCAAGGGTGGAGATCGGGTCGAGGGCGGAGCAGGGCTCGTCCATCAGCAGGACGTTCGGCTCGACCGCGATGGCGCGGGCGATGCACAGACGCTGCTGCTGACCACCGGAGAGGCCGGAGCCCGGCTTGTTCAGGCGGTCCTTGACCTCGTTCCAGAGGTTGGCGCCCTTGAGGGACTTCTCGACGACGTCGTCCAGCTCGGACTTCTTGTACTTGCCGTTCAGGCGCAGGCCCGCCGCCACGTTGTCGTACACGGACATCGTGGGGAACGGGTTCGGACGCTGGAAGACCATGCCGACCTCGCGCCGCACGGACACCGGGTCGATGGCGGTGCCGTACAGGTTCTCGTCGTCGAGCATGACCTTGCCCTCGACCCGGCCGCCCGGCGTGACCTCGTGCATGCGGTTGAGCGTGCGCAGGAAGGTCGACTTGCCGCAGCCGGACGGGCCGATGAAGGCGGTCACGGAACGGGGTTCGACGGTCATCGAGATGTCCTCGATGGCCAGGAAGGAGCCGTAGTAGGCGTTGAGGCCGCTGACATCGATGCGCTTGGCCATGGGAATCACTGCTTCTTTCGGGTCGCTGACTTGGGTCGCCTATGGCCGCGTCAGCGACCGGACTTCGGGGCCTTCCAGCGGGCGATGCCGCGGGCCGCCAGGTTGAGGATCATGATGAACGCGATGAGCGTCAGGGCCGCCGCCCAGGCACGGTCGTAGGCCGCGCCGGAACCGCCGCTGTTGGCGTACTGCAGGTAGATGTACATCGGCAGCGACGCCTGCGGGTCGGAGAACGGGTTGGCGTTGATGAAGTTCGTGACCCAGACCAGCAGCAGCACGGGGGCGGTCTCACCGGTGATACGGGCGACCGCGAGCATCACGCCCGTGATGATGCCGCCGAGCGACGTCGGCAGGACCACCTTGAGGATGGTGCGCCACTTCGGCACGCCCAGCGCCAGCGACGCCTCGCGCAGCTCGTTCGGGACGAGCTTGAGCATCTCCTCGGTGGAGCGGACGACCACCGGGATCATCAGGATCGCCAGGGCCATGGAGCCGGCGAAGCCGGAGGGACCCATCTTCAGGATCAGGACCCAGAGGCTGAGGATGAACAGACCCGCGACGATCGACGGGATGCCCGTCATGACGTCGACGAAGAAGGTGACCGCCTTGGCCAGCTTGCCGCGGCCGTACTCGACCAGGTAGATCGCGGTCAGCACACCGATCGGCACGGAGATCAGGGCGGCCAGGCCGACCTGCTCCAGGGTGCCGAGGATGGCGTGGTAGATGCCGCCGCCGGGGTCGGTGTCGGCGACCACGCCCATGGAGTGGGTGAGGAAGTAGACGTCGAGGACCTTCACCCCGCGCTTGACCGTCTCCCAGATGAGGGAGGCCAGCGGGATGACGGCCATGAGGAAGGCGACCCACACCAGGCTGGTCGCGGTGCGGTCCTTGGCCTGGCGGCGGCCCTCGACCTTGGCGGAGATGGCGTAGGAGCCGGTGACGAAGAGGAGCGCGGCGATCAGGGCCCACTGGATGTCGCTGTGCAGGCCGGCCGCGGCGCTGACGCCGTAGCCCAGGGCGGCGGAGCCGGCGGCGACCGCCCAGGCGAACCACTTGGGCAGGGACGCGCCGCGCAGGGAGCTGCGCTGGGGGGAGAGGGTTGCGTTGCTCATGCGTTGGCCCCCGAGTACTCCTTGCGGCGAGCGATGATCAGGCGGGCCGCGCCGTTGACCAGCAGGGTGATGACGAAGAGCACCATGCCGGAGGCGATCAGCGCGTCCTGGCCCATCACGGTGGCCTCGTTGAACTTGCTGGCGATGTTCTGAGCGAAGGTGCCGCCGCCCGGGTCGAGCAGGCTGGCGCTGATGTCGAAGGACGGCGAGAGCACCATGGCCACGGCCATCGTCTCGCCGAGCGCGCGGCCGAGGCCCAGCATCGAGGCGGAGATGACGCCGGAGCGGCCGAAGGGCAGCACGGACATCCGGATGACCTCCCAGCGCGTGGCGCCGAGGGCCAGGGCCGCCTCCTCGTGCATCCGCGGGACCTGGCGGAAGACCTCGCGGCTCACGTTGGTGATGATCGGGAGGATCATCAGGGCCAGCAGGATGCCGACGGTGAACAGCGAACGCGGGGCGCCGCCGTGCCAGTCGAAGAAGCCGGTCCAGCCGAGGTAGTCGTCCAGCCAGCCGTAGAGGCCGGCCATGTGCGGCACGAGGACGAGCGCGCCCCACAGGCCGTAGACGATGGACGGGACGGCGGCGAGCAGGTCGACCACGTACGCGATGGTGCCGCCGAGGCGGCGCGGGGCGTAGTGCGTGATGAACAGGGCGATGCCGACCGCGATGGGGACCGCGATGACCATGGCGATGATCGATGACACGACGGTGCCGAAGGCCAGGACCGCGATGCCGAACTCCGGCGGGATGCCGCTGGGGTTCCACTCGAAGGTGGTGAAGAAGTTCGCCTCGTTCTCGCTGATGGCTATGGAGGCGCGGTAGGTCAGGAAGGCCGCGATGGCGGCCATGAGGGCCAGCACGAAGATGCCGGATCCGCGGGAGAACCCGAGGAAGATCCGGTCACCGGGGCGGGTGGCGCCGCGTGCGGCGTCCTTGCTCCCGGTCTCGGCCGGTGGTGTGGGGGCGGGGGGAGCGGTGAGGTTCTGTGTAGGCGTGTCCATCGGGTTCTCCGGTCTGCGGAGCCGCCGGTCGGGTCGGCTCGGTCGGAGCCGTCCGGGGGCCGGGGGCTCCTGATGGCGGTGCACCGGACGGTGCGGACCGGCCCCGCATCCGGGGCCGGTCCGCACACTCGGGTCAGCTCAGGCCCGAAATGGTCTCGCGGACCTTCGTGATGATCTCCTCGGGCATCGGGGCGTAGCCGGCCTCGGCCAGCAGGCCCTGACCGTCCTCGGAGGCCATGTAGTTCAGGAAGGACTTCGTGGCGGGCAGGGTCTCGGCCTTGTTGCCCTTGTCGCAGACGATCTCGTACGTCACCAGGACGATCGGGTAGGCGCCCTCGGCGGAGGGGGTGTAGTCCAGCTCCAGCGCGAGGTCCTTGCCGGTGCCGACGACCTTGGCGGCGCCGATGGCGGCGGTGGCGTTCTCGATGGTGGCCTCGACCGGCTCGGCGGCCTCGGTCTTGATGGAGACCGTGCTCATGCCGTCCTTGGCGTAGGACAGCTCCATGTAGGAGATGGCGCCGGAGGTCTGCTTCACCTGCTGGGCGACACCGGAGGAGCCCTGCGCGGACTGGCCGCCCTTGGCCTCCCAGGACTTGCCCGGCTCGTACGTCCAGTCCTTGGGCGCGGCGGCCTGGAGGTAGGTGGTGAAGTTGTCCGTGGTGCCGGACTCGTCCGAGCGGTGGAAGGCCTGGATCTTCAGGTCGGGAAGCTTGGCGTCGGGGTTGAGCTTGGCGATCGCCTCGTCGTTCCAGTTCGTGATCTTGGTGTCGAAGATCTTGGCGAGGGTCGACGCGTCCAGCACGAGGTTGTCGACGCCCGGGACGTTGTAGCCCACGGCGATCGGGCCGCCGACCATCGGCAGGTCGATGCCCTGGCCGTCCTTGCAGATCTCCTTCGACTGCGTGATCTCCTCGGCCTCCAGCGCGGAGTCCGAGCCGGCGAACGCGGTCTGGCCCTGGAGGAACGCGGTGATGCCGGCGCCCGAACCGGTCGGGTTGTAGTTGACCTGCACGCCCTTGCACGCCGCGGAGTACTGCTTGACCCAGGCGTCGATGGCGTTCTTCTGGGCCGAGGAGCCGGAGGCCTGGAGCTGGCCCTTCGCGTCACCGCAGTCGATGTTGCCGGCCTGCGCGGTCGCGGAGGCGTCGCCGCCGCTGCTGTTGCCGCCGGTGTCGTCGGAGCCGCACGCCGTGAGGGCCAGGGCGCCGGAGACGGCGAGAGCACCGAGAGCGAGGGCCCGCCGGTTCTTGCGCTGAAGCTTCACTTGAGTTCCTTCCAGTGGCCGCCGTCCTGAATTCGGCGGCGTGCGAAGTCGTGGTGATGCGTTTGCCTTTTCCCCGGGCCGTCCGCATCGCGTAAGGCCGAAATTAGGCAGATCAGGTGAAGCAGCCGATTGGCGTATATGAACGTGAGGTGAACCCCTGTGGACGGTGTGGTGAGGTCACGGAAGGCTCACGTCAAGGACACGGTCCGATACCGGGCGGAGACGGGACACTCCCCCGGCCCTGGCGCAGGGTGGACAGCAGCGCGTCCACCAGGGCGGCGTCCCCGGGCGCGGTGAGGCGGAGGCGGGCCGCGTCCGGGGGCAGCCAGAGGATCCGGTCGACCTCGTCGTTCGGGGTGAACGTGCCGGAGACGGCTTCGGCCGCCCAGTAGCGGACCCGCTTGGGGCGGCCGCCTGCCAGGTAGTGCACCGAGGGCAGCTCGGCGGCCGGGACGGCCGTGTGGCCCGTCTCCTCGGCGACCTCGCGCAGGGCGCCGGCCAGCGGGTCCTCGCCGCGCTTCAGTTTGCCCTTGGGCCAGGACCAGTCGTCGTACTTCGGCCGGTGGACGAGGCAGAGCTGCAGCTCCCCGGTCACCGGGGAGCCGCGCCACAGCACACAGCCGGCCGCCTGCACGGTGAGGGTGCGGTTCCTGGACGAACGCGGGGTGCTCACCGTGCGCCTCCCTAGGGCGTGCCGATGACGTGCTTCTGCCAACAGCGCTGGAACGCGTACCGCGCCGCCTCCACCTCGTGCCTCTGGTCGGCGTGGAGCACGCCCAGCGCGTAGGCCGTGGCGGGGGCGATGCGCGGGGTGCGCGCCGCGTGCGCGGCGGCCGCCGCCGCCTCGGAGGCGTCCCGGTGCCGGTCCAGGGCCTCGCCGGCGGTGAGCAGGCGCACGTCCACGGGCGGATCGCCGCCGTCGCCGGTGCCCAGCGCCTCGCGGGCGTAGCGGTGCAGGCGCAGCAGCAGACGGACCTGGTGCCAGGGCGCGTCCTGCGGGTGCGGGGCGGGGTCCGGGGACAGCCCGTGGATCAGCGCCTCGGCGTTGTACGGGCTGCCCGCGGTGAGCAGGGGCAGCGCGCCGACGGCGTCGGCGAGGCGCTCGCGCGCGGCCTCGGCCAGGGGGCGCAGGTCGGCGCCGGACGCGGCCGGGGTGAGCGGCACCTCGCTGGCCAGCACCGCGACCCGGTCGGCTATCCCGTGGAAGCGGGAGGAACCGAGGGCCTGGAGGGCGGTGGAGTGCGCGCGGGTCCTGGCCAGGGTCAGCTGCCGGTCCAGCAGCGCGCCGGCCTTGGCGGCACCGACGGTGAGGTTGCCGCGGTCCGGCGCCGGGACGGTGGCCGTCGCGGTCCACGGGGCGGCGGAGCCGCTGGGGCCGGGGGCCGCCGGGGCGTCCGGGCCCGGGTCGCCGCCGGCCGCGGGCGTGGTGCGGCCGGGGGTGCCGTGCGCGCCACCGGACGTGCGTGCGCTCACGGTGACCGCCGTACGCGCGGCCACGCCGGCCGCGTCCGGAGCGCGGCCGGCCGCGGTCGCCGGCGCACGCGCGGTGCCCTTGGGACTCGTGGTGCCCGGCCCCTGGGCCGCCGGGAGCGCCGTGGCCCCCGACAGCCGGTGCAGCGCGAGCAGCAGCCGCTCCAGCCGGGAGGCGCAGGCGTGCTCCAGCGCCAGCGTGCCGGAGACCCAGGCCAGTTCGGGGCGCATCGCCTCCGACCAGTCGGGGTCCAGCACCGGCTGGAAGGTGTGCAGGCTCGCGCTGATGCGGCGGGCCGCGCGGCGCAGTTCCCGGGCGGCCTCGGCGGACGCCTCCGACGTGGCCCCGCCCGCACCGCTCTCCCGGTGCAGGCGCAGCGCGCGCAGGAACTCGGTCGCCTGGGCCCTCAGATAGCCGGCCAGGGCCTCCGCGGGCACCGGAGCGGCCGTCGGATCAGGGTTTCGCTGTGCCACGCCGGCGCCTCCGGGCGTCTATGAGCATCTCCTGGACGTTGCGCAGGGGCTGGCCGTCCGCGTCCGTCGCGTGCCGGGTCCACTCGCCGTCCGGGCCGAGGTGCCAGGACGCCGTGGTGTCGGACATGCCGGTCTCCAGCATCCGGTGCAGAGTCGCCCGGTGGGCCGGGTCGGTGACCCGTACCAGTGCCTCTATACGGCGGTCGAGGTTGCGGTGCATCATGTCCGCGCTGCCGAACCACACCTCGGGCTCGCCGCCGTTGCCGAAGGCGAAGACGCGGGAGTGTTCGAGGAAGCGGCCGAGGATGGACCGGACCCGGATGTTCTCCGACAGGCCCGCGACGCCCGGCCGGATCGCGCAGATGCCGCGCACCCACACGTCCACCGGCACCCCCGCCTGCGACGCCCGGTAGCAGGCGTCGATGACGGCCTCGTCGACCAGCGAGTTGACCTTGATACGGACGAAGGCGGGGCGCCCGGCCCGGTGGTGCTGGGCCTCCTTCTCGATGCGCGAGATCAGCCCGTCGCGCAGGGACTTGGGGGCGACCAGCAGCCGCCGGTAGGTCTCCCGGCGGGAGTAGCCGGAGAGGCGGTTGAACAGGTCGGAGAGGTCGGCGCCGACCTGCTGGTCGGCGGTGAGCAGACCGAGGTCCTCGTAGAGGCGGGCCGTCTTCGGGTGGTAGTTGCCGGTGCCGACGTGGCTGTAACGCCGTAGCGTCTCGCCCTCCTGGCGGACCACCAGGGACAGCTTGCAGTGGGTCTTCAGGCCGACCAGCCCGTACACGACGTGGCAGCCGGCCTCCTCCAGCTTGCGCGCCCACTTGATGTTGGCGTGCTCGTCGAAGCGGGCCTTGATCTCGACCAGGACGAGGACCTGCTTGCCGGCCTCGGCGGCGTCGATGAGCGCGTCCACGATCGGCGAGTCGCCCGAGGTGCGGTACAGGGTCTGCTTGATGGCCAGGACGTCGGGGTCCTCGGCCGCCTGCTGCAGGAACGCCTGCACCGACGTGGAGAAGGAGTCGTAGGGGTGGTGCAGCAGCACGTCCCGGCTGCGCAGGGCGGCGAAGACGTCGGGCTGCGAGGCCGACTCGACCTCCGCCAGGTCGCGGTGGGTGCCGGCGATGAACTTCGGGTACTTCAGCTCGGGCCGGTCCAGTCCGTGGATGCGGAAGAGGCCGGTGAGGTCGAGCGGGCCCGGCAGCGGGTACACCTCCGCCTCGCTGACCTTCAGCTCGCGCACCAGCAGGTCGAGCACCTCACGGTCGATGGACTCCTCGACCTCCAGGCGCACCGGCGGCCCGAAGCGGCGCCGCATGAGCTCCCTCTCCAGGGCCTGGAGCAGGTTCTCGGCGTCGTCCTCCTCGACCTCGAGGTCCTCGTTGCGGGTGAGCCGGAAGGCGTGGTGCTGCAGCACCTCCATGCCCGGGAACAGCTCCTCCAGGTGGGCGGCGATGACGTCCTCGATGGGGACGTAGCGGCCGGGGGAGCTCTCCAGGAAACGGGAGAGCAGCGGCGGCACCTTGACCCGGGCGAAGTGCCGGTGGCCGGTGACCGGGTTGCGCACGACCACGGCCAGGTTCAGCGAGAGGCCGGATATGTACGGGAAGGGGTGTGCCGGGTCGACCGCCAGGGGGGTCAGGACGGGGAAGATCTGGTGCCGGAAGAGGGTGAACAGGCGGGCCTGCTCCTTCTCCGCCAGCTCCTTCCAGCGGACCAGGTGGATGCCCTCCTCCGCGAGTGCGGGGGCGACGTCCTCGTGGTAGCAGGCGGCGTGCCGGGCCATCAGCTCGCGGGAGCGGGCCCAGATCATCTCCAGCACCTCGCGCGGCTGGAGACCGGAGGCGGAGCGGGTGGCGACGCCGGTGGCGATACGGCGCTTGAGGCCGGCCACCCGGACCATGAAGAACTCGTCCAGGTTGCTGGCGAAGATCGCGAGGAAGTTCGCGCGCTCCAGCAGCGGGGTGGCCGGGTCCTCGGCGAGCTCCAGGACGCGTTCGTTGAACGCGAGCCAGCTGCGCTCCCGGTCGAGGAAGCGGCCCTGCGGCAGCTGGGGGCCGTCGAACGGGGACTCCTCGTACCCGTCGAGGTCCGCGTCGATGTCGGGTTCCAGGTCGGAGACCACCCCGGCCACGGTGTGCGGGCGGTGGGCGGCGATGGAGCCCACGGAGGGCTGCGGGTGCTGTACCTGTGCCTGGGCGTCGGGCTGGCTCATGTCCCCATTGTTCCGCGCCGGCGGCGACACGGGCGCGTCGGAAAGCGCGGCTGGGAGCGGTGGTGGCCCTGAGGCGTTCCCGTTCCCCCCGTTCACCCTTCGGGGCGGTGAAGGCTCTGGCGCGGCGGGATTCATTGAGCGAGCGTCGCAAGGCTGTCTGAATCAGTGGTTACGGAGACATGACGTCCGGGATAGCGGGGGGCGGCCCACGGGATTCGCGACCGCGCGTGCCCGCCCCCGGGGCGGAAGGCCACCGGGGGCGTCGGCCGGTTCCGCGCGGCATCCGTACGTGATGCCGCCGTCGCGCGGGCCGGCCGGCCGGTCGCCGTGGCCGGTCGCCGTGCCGTCGGCGGTGTGCGCGGCGGCGGGGGCGGGGTGCGCGACGGAACCCGTGCGGCGTTCGCTCCGCAGCGGGCTCAGGTCTCCGTCCGGTACATGAGGTCCACCTCGTGGGTGACGAAGCCCAGCCGTTCGTACACGGTGACCGCCGCCTTGTTGTCCGCGTCGACGTAGAGCATGGCCGTCGGCAGTCCCTTGCCCGCCAGGTGCCGCAGCCCGATCGTGGTGAGGGACTTGCCGAGGCCGCCGCCCTGGGCGTCGGGGCTCACCCCGAGGACGTACACCTCGCCCAGGCCTTCCCCGGGGTGCACCTTGGTCCAGTGGAAGCCGACGATCCGGCCCTCCTCGCCCGCGCGCTCGGCGAGGAAGAAGCCCTCGGGGTCGAACCACGGCTCGGCCTTGCGGTCGTCGAGGTCGCGCTGAGTGAGCGAGCCCTGTTCGGGGTGGTGGGCGAAGGCGGCGGCGTTCACCGCGAGCCAGGCCGCGTCGTCCCGTCCGGGCGCGAAGGCGCGCACGGTCACGCCCTCGGGCAGCACCGGGTCGGGCAGGTCGAGACCGGCCAACGGCCGCCGCATCTGCCGCAGTTCGCGGAACAGCGTCAGCCCGAGGACCTGCGCGAGGTGCCGGGCGGCGGAGTGGCCGCCGTGCGCCCACACCCGCAGCCGCTTGCCCGACGCGGCGAGCAGGGCGGCCCCGAGGGCCCGCCCGTGTCCGTTCCCCCGGTGCGCGGGACGCACCACCAGCTCCGCGGCCGGCGGCTCCACCGGATCGGTGTCCTCCAACTGGGCGTAGCCGACGAGGTCGTCGCCGACGGACAGCAGCAGGTGGGACACCCCGGCCCGCTCCCCGCCGCGCAGTTGCAGCCGCCCCTGTTCGGACACCGCCTGCTGCCCGTCGGACCGGGCGGCCTCCGCGAGCAGGACGAGGACCTCCTCGGTCTGCTCGGGGGAGAGCGCGGCATACGTCTGGAGCGAGCGGGAGCGGCCGGGCCGTGCGATGTCGTCGCTGGTCATGCGTACGAGGGTAAGGGGAGGGCGCGCGGAAACGCCGCGGTGCGGCGGTGGCCGGGGACACGCCGGGACCGCGCGGAAAGATAAACCAGGATGTAACCAAGCACCCCCTGTCGCGCTACGCGCGTTGACCCTAGGCTGCGCCGGGCGGCCCGCTGTCTCGCACGGCAGCCCCGTACCGGACCACGCACACCCACAGGGGAGCGCATGCCAGCCACATCCCCGGCGCACCACCAGCGCCGCAGACGCCGTACCAACCGTCTCCTCGCGACCGCCGCCGGCCTGGTCACCGCCGGCGCGCTGGCCGCGGCTGCGCTGCCCGGGTCGGCGAGCGCCGGCGAGAGCAAGGGCAAGCCGTCCGGCCACCCCGGCCGTTACCAGGACGTCCAGCTGCTCTCCTTCAACGACCTGCACGGCAACCTGGAGCCCCCGGCCGGCTCCTCGGGCCGGGTCACCGAGCACCAGCACGACGGCACGACGAGGACCGTCGACGCGGGCGGCGTGGAGTACCTCGCCACCCATCTGCGCAACGCCCGCGAGGGCAACCGCTACTCCGTCACCGCCGCCGGCGGCGACATGGTCGGCGCGTCCCCCCTGATGTCCGGCCTCTTCCACGACGAGCCCACCATCGAGGCGCTGAACAAGCTCGACCTGGACGTCACCGCGGTCGGCAACCACGAGTTCGACGAGGGCGCCGCCGAACTGGCCCGCCTGCAGAACGGCGGCTGCCACCCCACCGAGGGCTGCTACACCGACGAGGAGTTCGGCGGCGCCGACTTCCCGTACCTGGCGGCGAACGTCCTGGACGACAGGACCGGCAAGCCGGTCCTCGAGCCGTACTGGGTGTGGAAGAAGCAGGGCGTCAAGGTCGGCTTCATCGGCGTGACCCTCGAAGGCACCCCGGACATCGTCTCCGCCGAGGGCGTGAAGGGCCTCACCTTCAAGGACGAGGTCGAGACGGTCGACAAGTACGCCAAGGTGCTCCAGCGCCAGGGCGTGAAGTCGATCGTCGCGCTCATCCACGAGGGCGGCTTCCCGGCGTCCTCCGCCTACAACTACGACTGCGACTCCCCGGGCGCCGGCGACGGCATCTCCGGACCGATCGCGGACATCGCCAAGCAGATCACGCCCCAGGTGGACGCGCTGGTCACCGGCCACACCCACAACGCGTACGCGTGCACGATCCCCGACCCGGCGGGCAAGCCCCGCACGGTCACCTCGGCCGCGTCGTTCGGCCGCCTCTACACCGACACCACGCTGACCTACGACCGTGCCACCGGCGACATCGCCCGTACGGCCGTGAAGTCCGCGAACCACGTCGTCACCCGGGACGTCCCCAAGGCGCCCGACATGACCGCGCTGATCGACAAGTGGAACACCCTCGCCGCCCCCATCGGCAACCGGCCGATCGGCTACGTCTCCGGTGACATCGACCGCAACGGCACCGAGTCCCCGCTCGGCGACCTGATCGCCGACGCGCAACTGGCGTACGCCAGGAAGCTGGACCCGGCGACGGCGCTGGCGCTGATGAACCCCGGCGGCATCCGCGCGCCCCTGACCTACGCGGCCGGCGGCGCCGAGGGCGACGGTGTGGTGACGTACGCGGAGGGCTTCACCGTCCAGCCCTTCGCCAACACCGTCAACCTCCAGGACTTCACGGGCGCCCAGCTGGTCCAGGTCCTCAAGGAGCAGGTGAGCGGCTCCAACCAGGCCGCCCCGAAGATCCTCCAGCCCTCCGGGGGCCTGACCTACACCCTGGACCTGACGAAGTCCGGCGCGGACCGCGTCGTCACGGACTCCATCCGGCTGAACGGCTCCGCGATCGACCCGGCCGCCACCTACCGCGTCGCCGCGAACAGCTTCCTCGCGGGCGGCGGCGACGGCTTCCCGACCCTGGGCCAGGGCACGAACGACCTGGTCGGCGAGGACGACCTGACCGCCCTCGAGCAGTACCTGACCGCCAACTCCTCGGCGGCGAACCCGATCGCCCCGCCGAAGGCGGACCGCGTCACGATCGTGCGGTGACCACCGGCGGGGCCGGTACGAGGCGGGTTCACCCCCTCGTACCGGCCCCGCCGCATGCCCGGCCCCTGCCCCGCCCTGCCCCACGAACGCCCCTACGCCCGTCCCCCGGCCGGCGGCCGGACCACCGCCGGCCGACACCACGACCCCGCGGCGGACGCAAAAGGGATTGCCCCGGGCCGTCGGCTCGCCTTGGCTGGGCACCATGACCGCACTGCGCACCGATCGCCTCCTCCTGCGCCGATGGCGCGGCTCCGACCTCGCCCCGTGGGCGGCGATGAACGCCGACCCCGAGGTCCGGGAGCACCTGGGCGAACCGCTCACCCGCGAACAGAGCGACGCCTCGGTGGCGCGGTTCCAGGCCGAGTTCGACCGGCGGGGCCACGGGTGGTGGGCGGTCGAGGTGCGGGAGACGGGCGAGTTCATCGGCTTCGCGGGACTGGACCGGGTCGACGAGGGCATGCCGTTCACCGGAGTGGAGATCGGCTGGCGGCTCGCCCGCCCGGCCTGGGGCAAGGGCTACGCCACCGAGGCCGCGCTGACCGTCCTGGCCCACGGCTTCGGCGCCCTCGGACTCCCCGAGATCCTCGCCGTGACGACGGCCGCCAACCACCGCTCCCGGGCGGTGATGCGCCGCATCGGCATGACCCGGGACCCGGCCGACGACTTCGACGACCCCGCCGCGCCCGAAGGACCCCTGCGCCCGAACGTGCTGTACCGCGCCGCCCGCGGCCCCGGAGCGAAGCGGTGACCTCCCGGCCGCACGGTACGGCCCGGCCGCCGTGCTCCCGTGCTCGGCAGCGGAAGCCGAGCACGCCGGAGCCGGGGCGCGCCCGGGCGCGGCGCATCCGGCCGGTGCACCGCACGTGACTCCGGCCGGGAGAGGCGCCGGTCACGGGCCCATGTGGAGGTGGGCCGCCCAGAGCGACGGGAACCTGGGGAACCGCTCCCGGACCAGCCGGATCGCGCCGTGGACGGAGGTCCCGGCGCGGGCGGCGTCGAAGCCGCCCGCGGCGAGGTGCGCGTAGATGTGTTCCGTGATCTCCACGGCGACGGTGTCGTTGACCTGCCAGAGCGTCCCGACGACGTGCGGGAATCCGGCGAGCTGGAAGGCGGTGACGACGTGGAGGGACTCGTCGGCCAGGTCGCGCCCGGTCAGGGCGGTGCTGCAGGCGGAGAGGTAGGCGAACTCGGATTCCTCCAGGCGCAGCCGGGAGATCTCCAGCACGTTGAGCGGGTTGGCGGCATGGTCGTGGACCAGTAAGTGGCTCCGGTAGGGGTCGTCGGGGTCCGTACCGGCATGGCAGGCGAAGTGCACCCAGGGGTGGACGGCGAGACGGGAGAGCACGGCGTCGCGGGTCGCCTCCTCACCGGTCAGGCCCTCCATGGCGGGAAACAGCCGGGCCAGGTGCCGGTACTCGGTCCGGGCGCCCGGCAGGTCCCGCTCGCCCGGGGTGCGCGGCATGGCGACCGCGAGGACGCGCGGCCGGCCGGAACCCGCGGACGACGTCCCCGGGCGGGCCTGCCGGGCCCGGGCGTGGGACAGGGCCCGTACGGTGGGCGCGTACGAGGACACGACCCTGTCCATGACCGTACGGCGTGGCTCGCCCCCGGGGGGCGTCTCGAGGTGGTGGCCGGCGGCGTGCAGCGGGAAGTGGGCCAGCGGGCCGCAGGGGATCCACCACATGCGGCGCGCACCCCGCTCCTCCGGGCGCGGGATGGGACCGAGGCGGTCGAGGACCGGTTCCGCCACGTCGTCCCAGAGCCACGGCAGCGTGTCCTCCGCCATGACCCGCTCGGCCTCGAGGCGGGCCTCACGGGAGCTGTCGGCCCGCCCCAGCAGGTACCGCATGCGGCTGAGGCGGTCGTGGACGTCGTCGTGGTCGACGCCGGGCAGCTCGCACACCCGGATGCCGTCGGTGGTGAGGACGAGGGCGTCGCACCGGTACCGGCTGACGTTGACCACGACGAGGGGGCCGCTGTGCGCCTCGGCGATCAGCCGGGCGGCGGGCGGGGGCAGCAGGAAGCCCTCCAGGCCGTTCAGCGTCCGGATCCGTGCGACGAGGCCGTCCAGCTCCTGTGCCAGCCTGCGGCGCAGATCCGGGTCGTCCTCGACGTCCGGGGTGCCGGCACCGGGGAGCGGGCCGGGGAGGCCGGGGCCGGTGGTGGTGCCGTCCAGCCGGGCGCACAACTGGTCGAACCGATCGGCCAGTCCGGGGTCGCGTTCCCGCAGTGCGGTGAGGTCCGTCCGCGACTCCAGCGCCTGTGCCAGCAGCACGCCCCGCCCCATTTCGAGCACTTCGAGCGCCCGGTCCGGCCGTCCGGCGGCGAGCGCGCACGCCGCCGCGTCACTGGCCAGGGGTGAGTACTCGGCCATCCAGCGCGTCGCGTCCGTGTGCGGGAGGCCGCGGGCAGCCAGGCGGGGCAGCAGCCCCACGCCGAGCGCGAAGCCACGCGCCGCCTGTTCCGGCCGTCCGGCCGCCATCGAGAGCCGGCCCCATTCCCGGGCTGCGGCCACCCGGACCGCCGCGGGCGCGCTGTTCCTGGACGCCGCCGCCGTCAGCAGGCCGATCGCCTCCTCGACGGGTACGTCCCCGGCGGCCGGACCGGGGCAGCTCAGCGTCAGCGCCAGGTTGAACTCGCACTGTGCCCGGGAGGAGTGGTCCTCGCCGGTCCTGTCCACGGCCGCGCGGCCCACCGAGACCGCCTCCTCCCACGCCGGCGGGTGCCCCGTGCGCTCGAAGTACAGCCGCAGGGAATTGCCGAGGTTCGTCAGCACGAAACCCTGGTGACGGCCGCCCGCGGCGGATACGAGGTCCGCCGTCTCGCGCTCCAGCGCGATGACGCGCCGCAGGCCGTCGAGGTCGTCGGTGTGCAGCGCCCTGGCCTTCAGCACGACGCAGAGGTTCGCCAGGTGCATCCACCGGTCCGGGTGGCCGGCCGGCGTCGCCGCCACCGCCTTCCGGCCCAGCTCGATCGCCTCGTCCAGCACCCGGGCGTCCCCGGTCCGGCGGAACAGCTCGTTCAGCATCCCCACGAGGGTCGACCGGTAGAGGGGCCCGTCGGGGTGGTCGGCGGGGGTGGCGCGGGCCACCGAGCCCACGGCGCCGATGGCCTCGTCGAGCGCGGGCAGGTCCCCGGTGCGCCCGGAGTGCACATGGAGCATGCCGCCGAGGTTGTACAGAGCGGTTCGGTGGACCGGCGTACCGGGGAGCGCCGCGGCGACCGCACGGCGCGCCATGGCGATGGCCTCGTTCAGCACCGGCTGGTCCCCGGTGCGCTCGAACCGGTGGCGCAGCAGGATGGCGGAGTTCACCAGCACCGCCGCCCGGGCCGGGTCGGACTCCGGTACGGCCCCCAGCGCGGCGGCGCCCAGCCGCAGGGCTTCGTCCAGCAGGGCGGCGTCGTCCGTGCGCTCGTACAGCAGCCGCAGGGAGTCGGCCAGCCCGCCGAGGGGCAGGTACCGCTTGCTGTCGTCCGGCGCCACCTCGCGGACCGCCCGCCGGCCGGTGTCGACCGCCTCCCGGAGGTGCCGGATCTCGGCCGTGCGCCGGAACAGCGCCCGGAGCGCCTCGGCCAGATCGTGCAGGGACGGTGCCCGGCCCGGACTCCCCGGCGCCTCGTACTCCACCGAGCCGCGGGCGGCCGCGACGGCCTGCCGGACGGCGGCGACGTCACCCGTGTGCTCGTACAGGCGGAGCCAGGCGATCCCCAGCGCCCTCAGCCGGCCCGCCAGCAGTGCCGGATCCCCGGCGGCGTCGGTCACCGCGTTGCTCGCGGCGTGGACCGCCAGCCGTGCGCTGTGCGCGTCGGCGCCCGCGTCGAGGAGCACGCCCAGATGCTCGAGCAGGGTCTCCCACGTCGCCCCGCCGTCCGGCCGCACGCGCCGCCCGGGCAGGCGCCGCATCGGCCGCGGCACGGGCAGTTCGGGCTGCACCAGGCTCACGAGGGCGAGCAGCGCCGAGGCCGTCCGCAGCTCGGGCAGGGCGCGCTCGTCGGCGAGCGCCCGCCCCCGCCGCCAGTGCAGCAGCCCGACGAGATGGCAGGTCTCCACGATGTCCCGCGTCTCGGTCGTGCTGGAGAAGAGCTCCACCGCCTCGGCCAGGGCGGCCGGGTCGAGCGGGCCGTAGGGACCGGCCCCGTCACCGAGCCTGGACCGGAGGGCCGCCGTCCACCGTGCCCGCACATGACCCCCAACTGACGTGGTCTGCCTCAGACTTCACGTTTCCGCGTGCACCATACGGCCCCCTGGGTAACGTGGCCACATGCCAGATCTGGTGGGGACCCTGTCCGACGTCGTGCTGGGGACCAGTGACGAACTGCTCCGGTCGCACGGCGCCTGTCCCCGGCCTCAGGTCCACATCCTGGCCGAGGACATGGAACAGCCGTACGTCGGCTTCGTCACCTGCCGGCCCTTCTACCGAGGCGCGGACGCGGCCTCCGCACTCGCGGGCCTGGGGCTGTTCCCCTCGGTGCTGATGGCGACGAGGCTCCTCGTCGTGTGGGAGGAGCGGGACCTGCGCACCGCGCTGGAACTGCCGGGCGGGTCCTTCGGCACCGGCGTGGTGATCCTCGACGCGGGCCTCGACGGGCACACCCTGAACTGGCACCCGTTCGACATCGAGGTCGGGGGCGCCGGTCCGCACGGCACGTCCACGGTCGTCCCGCACTGGCGCACCCCGGCCCGGTACGAGAACGCGCAGCTGCTGACGCCGATCGCGGCACTGCTCGACGTCTGGCGGGAGTTCCGGCACGAGGACATCCAGGAGACGGCGATCGGGCTCCAGCAGGCGGGGTACGAATTCGACATGGTCAAGCGCTGAGCACCGGAGCGCCGCCGCCCGGGCTCATCCCTCGTCGGTACGTGCCTGCTGTGCCCCGGGACCGGGCGGTGACGCACCCGCGGGGCCCGGCGGTGGCTCCGGCGGCTCCTCGGAGGTGTCGGCCCCGGCACGCGGCTGGTACCCGCGCGGCCCGCCGGGATCGGCCAGGAACGCCCGCTCCCACGCGGTCAGTTCCTCATCCGGTGCTGTCATCCCGCTCCCCTGTCGAACCCTGGTCCGCCACGTTCACCATCTCCACCACGTCAACGTCCGCCATGCGCAGATAGATCCCGGCCGTGTGCTCCACCCGGGAGACGAAGGAGCCGTCCGCGCCCATCCGGTAGGACGCCTGCAGGTACAGGTCGGCCTCCTGGGGATGGCTGGAGACGTACGACCGCGTACCGAACCAGCCACCGACCCACGTGCCGTCCTTCAGCCGCGCCCGGACGAAGCGCGGTCCGCCGACGGCGCCGGTGCCGAAGGCGTAGTCCCATGCCGTGGGCACCGGCCGGTACACGGAACGGGACCGTCGCCGCTCCCGGTACGAAACGGCCGCGGCCGCCGCCGCCGGCACGCCGAGGAAGAGCAGCAGCGCCCACAGGCCGACCGCCCGTGGGTTCTCGGCGGCAAGCGTGCTCAGACCGGACCGTTCCACCCTGCGCCACGCCCCGACGAGGCCCGGCCCGGCGAGAACCGCGTACAGCCCGTTCAGGGCGACGCCGGCGGTGATGGCGCGGAGCACGCGCTCACCGATCTCCGCCTGTGCGGCGACCGGCCCCCGCCAGCGCTCCCGCAGGAACTGATAGGTCAGCCCGGGCAGAACGAGCAGCACGATGGCCAGTAACTGACCGGTCGTGGACGGTGGTTGCATGCCTCCTCCGGCTCATCGGGCCCTGGGAGTTTTCCACAAGCGATCTCCGTGTGCCACACCTGCCCCGGCGGGCGGGGCCGGACGGCGGGGTCAGGACGCCGTGGGGGTCCAGCCCGCGAGCCAGTCCGCGATCTCCTGGTCCGCGGCCTGGGCGTCGGTCAGGTGGGGACGGTCACCGCTCGCCGGACCCGCGCCCGCGCCGGTGTTCCGGTACTCGGCGAAGCGGGTGGCGTACTTCTCCAGGTCCGCCCGCGTCCGCACGGTGACGATCGCGCCGTCCCGGCCGCCGTACGCGCCGTTCTGGCCGAGGGCGTTCACGGAGGCGAAACCGTCGGCGGTGGCGGGGGCCGCCGACCCGGTGTCCGCGCCGTGGACCAGCGGTCCGGTGGTGGTCAGGGCCAGCGGGAGGCCGGCCGCCAGGAGTCTCCCGGCCCTGCGGTGACGGCCCTTGCCGCGGACCGTGCCGCGGGGCTCGCTCTGCTCGCTCATGCGGCGTTCCGTGCCGTGTGGGGGGAGGGGGACGCCGATCGGTCGCCGCCCGGCACGGAAAGGTTGCCGCCTCCGCTACGGAACCTCCGGCGGAGGCGTGGGAGCGCCCGGCAGGCGGATCGTGGCCGTCGTGCCGCCGCCCTCCGCCGGGGTCAGGCGCACCTCGCCGCCCGCCTGCTGGACCGAACGGGCCACGATGGACAGACCGAGGCCGGAACCGGGCAGCGAGCGGGCACCGGGCGAGCGCCAGAAACGGTCGAAGACGTGCGGGAGTTCGTCGGCGGCGATGCCGGGACCGTGGTCGCGGACGGTGAGGACGCCGTCGGCCAGCCGTACGTCGACCGTGCCGCCGTCCGGGCTGAACTTCACCGCGTTGTCCAGGATGTTGACCACCGCGCGTTCCAGCGCGGACGGTTCCGCCCGTACGTACCACGGCCGCACGTCCGCCGTGACGGTCAGCTCGGGACCGCGCAGCCGGGCGCGGCGCAGCGCCGACTCGACGACGTCCTGCCACGCGACGATCTGGGCACGGCCGGCGTGCTGGCCGGTGTCCGGGCGGGACAGTTCCTGCAGGTCGCCGATGAGCGCGGCCAGTTCCGTCATCTGCGCCTTCACCGAGGCGAGCAGTGCCTCGCGGTCGGCGGGCGGGATCGGTCGGCCCGTCTCCTCGCTGCGGGTGAGGAGTTCGATGTTGGTGCGCAGCGAGGTGAGCGGTGTGCGCAGTTCGTGGCCGGCGTCCGCGATGAGCTGCTGCTGGAGGTCGCGGGAGCTGGCGAGGGCGGACGTCATGGAGTTGAAGGAGCGGGAGAGGCGGGCCACCTCGTCCTCGGAGTCGTCGTCGACCGGGATGCGGATGCCCAGGTCCTCCGTGCGGGCCACGTGTTCGACGGCCTCGGTGAGCCTGTCGACGGGCCGCAGACCGGTACGGGCCACCGCGAGCCCGGCGGCGGACGCGCCGAGCACCCCGACGCCCGACACGAGGAGCAGGAGCAGCGCCAGTTCGTTGAGCGTGGACCGGGTGTTGTCGAGCGGCACCGCGACGGTGAAGGCGTGGTCCCGGACCACTGCGCGGGTCAGCCCGCCCGTCTGCACGGTGACCGCCGTCGTCAGGACCCGCACCCGCGTGCCGTCGCTGCCGGTTCCGTCGCGGAACGTGCCCGAGCCGGGGTCGGGGTTCTCGGCGACGTCCCGGTCGCTGCCCGTGACGTCGACCGCGGCGGCGGAGTAGGGCAGCAGGCACACCCTGCCGTCCGAGCGCACCAGCTGGGCGTACTGCTTGCTCCGGGGGGTGATGGTGTCCGGGTCGGACGGCTCCTGCAGGCAGGAGGCGGTGAGCTGGTCGAAATCGTCCCGCTGGAGCACGAGGACCGAGGACCGCAGATCCTCGTCGATCTCGTCGTACAGCTTCCCCTGCACGATGAACCAGCACGTCAGCGACACCGCCGCCACCGCGGACGCCACCGCGGCGGCCACCAGCAGGGCCAGCCGCGCCCGGATCGGCAGCGAACGGAACCGGCGGACCGGGCCGGTCACTCCGCGCCGCCCTGCCGCAGCGCGTACCCCACCCCCCGCACCGTGTGCACCAGGCGCGGCTCGCCGCCCGCCTCGGTCTTGCGGCGCAGGTACATGACGTACACGTCGAGCGAGTTGGACGAGGGCTCGAAGTCGAAGCCCCAGACCGCCTTCAGGATCTGCTCCCGCGTGAGCACCTGGCGCGGGTGGGCCAGGAACATCTCCAGCAGGGTGAACTCCGTGCGGGTCAGCTCCACCTGCCGCCCGCCCCGTACGACCTCGCGGGTCGCCAGGTCCATGCGCAGGTCGGCGAAGGCGAGGACGTCGCTGCCCTCGGCGGCGCCGGCCACGGCCGCCGCGTAGGAGCTGCGGCGCAGCAGCGCGCGGATGCGGGCGAACAGCTCGTCCAGCTCGAACGGTTTCACCAGGTAGTCGTCCGCCCCGGCGTCCAGCCCGGTCACCCGGTCGCCGACGGTGTCCCGGGCCGTCAGCATCAGGATGGGCGTGGTGTCGCCGGTGGCGCGGATCCGGCGGGCGGCGGTCAGGCCGTCCATGCGGGGCATCTGGATGTCGAGGACGACCAGGTCGGGCCGGTACGCCGCCGCCTTCTCCAGGGCGTCCGCGCCGTCGACGGCGACCTCGGTGCCGTACCCCTCGAAGGCCAGGCTGCGCCGGAGTGCCTCGCGTACCGCCGGCTCGTCGTCGACGATCAGGATGCGCTGGGGGGCACGGTCGCCTTCTGCGGGGGCGGGGCTCATGGGGTGCGGGGTCCTCTGTCTGTCTGCGGGGGAGGGGGCGGGGGTCGCGGCTCCGGGTCCTCAGCCTCGCACGTCCGGCGGGGGACGCGTCAGGTCGTGGAGCCGGAGCGCAGGGTCTGCAGGCCGGCCTTGACCGTGTCGACCGGGACGGCGAAGCCCAGTCCGACACTGCCCGCCTCGGACGACGACGAACCGGTGCCGCTCGCCGAGTACATCGCGGAGTTGATGCCGATGACGTCGCCGTTCATGTCGATCAGCGCGCCGCCGGAGTTGCCGGGGTTCAGGGACGCGTCGGTCTGGATCGCCTGGTAGGTGGTCGTGGAGCCGCCGGTGTCGCCGTTGAACTCCCGGCCGCCGAACTCGAACGGCCAGCCGCCGTCCTGCCGGCCCTGGCTCTCGTCGGTGGAGACGGTCACGTCGCGGTCGAGGGCCGAGACGATGCCGCTGGTCACCGTGCCGGTCAGGCCCTCGGGGGAGCCGATCGCCACCACCTGGTCGCCGACCTGGACGCCGTCGGAGTCGCCGAGGGTGGCCGCCTCCAGGCCGGAGGCGTTCTCCAGCTTGATCAGCGCGAGGTCCTTGGAGCTGTCGGTGCCGACGACTTCGGCGTCGTAGGTCCTGCCGTCGCCGGTCCGCACCTCGACCGAGGAGGCGCCGGAGACGACGTGGTCGTTGGTGATGATCTCGCCGTCGTCGGTGATGATCACGCCGGAGCCGGTGGAGGACCCGGCACCGGAGACGGCGTTGATCTCGACGATGCTCGGGCCGACCGCCTCGGCGACGCCGGACACCGTGCCCTTCCGGCTCGCCGGCACCACGCCGGTGCCGGTCGGGCTCCCGGAGGCGACCGTGTCGTTGCCGGTCAGTTCCTGCACGCCGTACGCGGTGCCGCCGCCGACGGCCGCCGCGACGATCGCCACGGCCGCGAGCAGGGCGGCCGGGCCGCGGGCCCGCTTGCGCCGCGGGGGCTGCGCGGGCGCCGGGGTGTGTGCCGGCGGGGGCGGCCACTCGGGGTTCGCCTGGTGGGGGCTGCTCTCGTACTCGTCGCTGGGGCGCAGGCTCTCGGTCATGGCTACGAGCCTCGCGCCCGACGATGAGAGCATCCTGAGTGCTCACTGAGAAGCCCGGCAGAACCTCGTATGCCCGGCATAAGGGCGGGTCGGGACGGGTGGGGCCCGCTCCGGTGTGCGTGGGGGTTCACCTCGCGGTGGTGGCACTCGCCCGGTGGTGGCGAGCGCCTCGCGGTGACCGGTTACGAGCAGCCGCAGGAGTGGCGGAGCACCAGGCGGGACGGGAACACCTTCAGGCGTTCGCGGCGCGAGCCCGCCACCCGCAGGCCGTCGTCGAGGACCAGGTCGACCGCCGCGCGCGCCATCGCCGAGCGGTCGGAGGCGACCGTGGTCAGGGGCGGGTCGGCGAGCGCTGCCTCCTTGATGTCGTCGAACCCGACGACCGCGAGCTCACCGGGCACGTCGATGCGCAGCTCACGCGCGGCGCGCAGGATGCCGATCGCCTGGTCGTCGGTGGAGCAGAAGACCGCGGGCGGGCGGTCCGGACCGGAGAGGACGTCCAGGCCGACGCGATAGGCGTCGTAGCGGTTGTACGGGGCCTCGAAGAGGCGGCCCTCCGTCGGGATGCCGGCCTCGTCCATCGCGCGCCGCCAGCCCTCGACGTGGTCGGAGACCGGGTCGCCGACGGCGGGGGTCTCCGCGGTGCCGCCGACACAGGCGACGTACTCGTTGCCGTGCTCCAGCAGGTGGCGTACGGCGAGCTGGGCACCGCCGAGGTCGTCGGTGACGACGGCGACGTCGTCGATCGCCTCCGGGCGTTCGTGCAGCAGGACGACCCGGGCGTCCCAGGCCTCGATCTCCGCGGCGGCCAGGTCGTTCAGGGCATGGCTGACCAGGATCAGCCCGGAGACGCGCATCCCGAGGAAGGCGCGCAGATAGTGGACCTCGCGCTCACCGATGTAGTCGGTGTTGCCGACCAGCACCATCTTCCCGCGCTCGGAGGCGGCCTGTTCGACCGCGTGCGCCATCTCCCCGAAGAAGGGCTGGCGCGCGTCCGGGATGATCAGGCCTATGAGATCCGTGCGCCGGGACGCCATCGCCTGGGCGACCCGGTCCGGCCGGTACCCCAGCTCCTTGATCGCGGCGAGGACGCGCTCGCGCGTGGCCGGGGCGACCGGCCGGGGTCCGTTGTTGATGACGTAACTGACGACGGCGGTGGACGTCCCCGCCAGCCGCGCCACGTCATCCCTGGTTACCTTGGCCACGCGCGGAGTCTACGCGGATATACCCGTTCCGGGCAGGGCGTGAAAACGGTCCCGAACGGCACGGAAACGGCTCGTCCGTGCGAACGCAACGCTCATGCGTGCGTCGCTCACGCCCCGGCCCGGACACCGGTGGCGCCGCTCGTGGTCGTCTCGTCCGCATCCGCCGCCTTTTGCCTGCCGTTCTTCGCCTTGGCGTCCTCGGCCGCGCGTTCGACCTTCTCCGGCGTAACGAATCGATAACCGACGTTCCGTACGGTGCCGATCAGCGACTCGTGCTCGGGGCCGAGCTTGGCGCGCAGGCGCCGTACGTGTACGTCGACCGTGCGGGTGCCGCCGAAGTAGTCGTAGCCCCAGACCTCCTGCAGCAGCTGGGCGCGGGTGAAGACCCGGCCGGGGTGCTGCGCGAGGTACTTCAGCAGCTCGAACTCCTTGAAGGTGAGGTCGAGGACCCTGCCCTTGAGCTTGGCGGAGTAGGTCGCCTCGTCGACGGACAGGTCGCCGTTGCGGATCTCCATCGGGGAGTCGTCGTTGACGATCTGCTGGCGGCCCATGGCCAGGCGCAGACGGGCCTCGACCTCGGCCGGACCGGCGGTGTCCAGGAGGACGTCGTCGATGCCCCAGTCCGCGGTGACGGCGGCGAGGCCGCCCTCGGTCACGACCAGGACGAGGGGGCAGCCGGGGCCGGTGGAGCGCAGCAGCTGGCACAGGCTGCGGACCTGCGGGAGATCGCGCCGGCCGTCGACGAGGATGACGTCGGCGCCGGGGGTGTCGACGAGGGCCGGGCCCTCCGCGGGAGCCA
Source organism: Streptomyces sp. NPDC016640 (assembly GCF_043076215.1). Taxonomy (NCBI): domain Bacteria; kingdom Bacillati; phylum Actinomycetota; class Actinomycetes; order Kitasatosporales; family Streptomycetaceae; genus Streptomyces; species Streptomyces sp. NPDC016640. The sequence goes on along the minus strand of NZ_JBIBRG010000003.1, from coordinate 467,822 downwards.
CCCGCACGTGGTGCAGGAGCAGGCCGAGGGCGGGGAGCACCTCCGTCGACGGCTGGAGTGCGTTGGTCAGGAGCAGCAGCGAACTCATCGCCCCTCACCTGCCCGCATCGGGGTCGTCTCGTGTGCGTGCTCGGTTCGCTCGCCCATAACGTCTGGTTCCTCCTCGGTCCCTGCGATGGGGGCACCTCCCACGCCGTCAAGGCGGTGGGGGAGTCCACGGCCCTGCTGCGTGCGTTCGACGGCTCGTACACCGGCGGTTTCCCGCGTTCGTATACAACGCTTCCGAAAGCACAAAAGGACCCGGGGGCTTCACTGCCCGAGTCCTCTTCGCAGCAGAATAGCCGACATGAGCACCGGCCCGGCAGGTCATGTGGCGCGATCCACCAGTGGTCCGTATTCCGAGACGCACGGGGCGGCACGTGACGGGGCGCGGGACGGCGCGCGCGAGGCGACGCGGGGCGCCGGGTCTTCGCGGACGTTCCTGCGCACTGCGGACGGCGTGCCGATCGATTCCGTGTACGAACCGGGGGAGGTGGTGCACGGCGGATCCGGGGCGGGGAATTCCGGTCTCGTGTTCGTGGTCGCGCACGGGTTCACGGGGGACGCGGACCGGCCGCACGTGCGGCGGGTGGCCCGGGCGCTGACGCGGTACGGGGGCGTCGTGACGTTCTCCTTCCGGGGGCACGGCGCGTCCGGCGGGCGGTCCACGGTGGGCGACCGGGAGGTGCTGGATCTCGCGGCGGCGGTGGGCTGGGCGCGGGAGCTGGGGCATGCGCGGGTGGTGACCGTGGGCTTCTCGATGGGGGGCTCGGTGGTGCTGCGGCACGCGGCGGACGGCGCTCGGGCGGGGGTGGACGCCGTCGTCTCGGTGAGCGCGCCCGCGCGGTGGTTCTACCGGGGGACCGCTCCGATGCGGCGGCTGCACTGGCTGGTGACCCGGCCCGCGGGGCGCCTGGTGGGGCGGTACGGGCTGCGGACGAGGATCCACCACCGGCGGTGGGACCCGGTGCCGCTGTCGCCGGTGGAGGCGGTGCCCCGGATCGCGCCCACGCCGTTGCTGATCGTGCACGGGGACCGGGACGGGTACTTCCCGCTCGATCATCCGCGGATGCTGGCGGCTGCCGCCGGGGAGGGCGGGGAGCTGTGGGTCGAGGCCGGCATGGGACATGCCGAGAACGCCGCGCCGGAGGGACTGTTGCGGCGGATCGGGGACTGGGCGGTCGCCCGGGCGGGCTAGCCTGACGGTGTTCACCGTCAACCGATTGAGGAACCAGCAGATGGCAAAGGTCACGGTGCGGTACTGGGCCGCCGCCAAGGCCGCGGCCGGGGTGGCCGAGGAGCCGTACGAGGCGGCCACGCTCGCCGAGGCGCTCGACGCGGTGCGCGGGCGGCACGCCGGCGAACTCGCCCGCGTGCTGATGCGGTGCTCGTTCCTGGTCGACGGTGATCCCGTGGGGGCCCGCGCACATGAGACGGTACGGCTGGCCGACGGCGGCACGGTCGAGGTGCTTCCGCCGTTCGCAGGAGGGTGAGCGATGACGAACCAGCCGTATGAGCCGTACGGGACCGGTGAGCCGTACGAGGCCAGTGGGCCGTACGGGACCCATGAGCCCTACAGGGCCGGTGAGCCCTACGGAACCGGTGAGCCTTACGGGGCCAGTGGGCCGTATCAGCACGGGGCCAGTGGGCCGTATCAGCACGGGGCCAGTGGGCCGTATCAGCAGCAGCCGCCGCAGGTGCAGCCGCAGCAGGGGTGGCCCGGGGAGCAGGGGCATGCGGATCCGTACGCGGATCAGCAGTACACCCAGCAGTGGCAGGGGCAGACGTGGGAGACGCGGACGCAGCCGCCGGTGAGGGCGGCTGCCGAGGAGACGTCGTATCTGCCGCAGCAGGGGTACGCGGCGCCCGCCGGCGCTCCCGCCCCTGCTTCCGCTCCGCCGGGTCCCGGGAGCGCGCCCGAGTACGGGCCGGCCACCCTCGGCGGGAACACCCGCCTCACCGCCGCGCAGCGGGCGCGGGCGGAGGGACGGTCGCCGGTCATCGAGCCCGGGATGCAGCCGGCGGCGCTGACCGCGCTGCTGGGGCTGCTGCTCGCCGGGGGCGCGGCACTGGGGACGTACGGGCTCGTGGTGCCGCTGGTGCTGCTCCAGGGAGTCACGGCGGCGGGTTGGTTCCGGCTGAACGGCATGTGGCCGGCGCGGCAGGGGATCGCGCTGGGGTTCCTGGGCGCGCTGGCCGCGGACGCGGCGCTGCTGGTGTCCGGCCGCTCGCCCGCGGCGATCCTGGGGACGCTGGGGGTGTGGGTGCTGCTGTCGCTGGTGCTGCAGCTGCGGTCGCACGCCGATCCCGACGAGCGGATGTACGGCCTGACGGCGACGGTCGCCGCGGCGGCGCTGGCGATTGCCGCGGGCGGATACCTGGCGGCGGACGCGGACGCGGTGACCGTGGGCGCGGTCGCCGTGGCGGCGGCGGTGGTGGCGCGGGCGTTGCCCTTGCCGACGGCCGTGTCCGTGGTGGTCGCGCTGGCGGCGGCGGCGGGTGCGGGGTACGCGGTGGGCGGGATGACGGGGCCGGGGGCCCCGGGTGGTGCGCTGCTGGGTGCGGGGGCGGCGGTCTGCGCGCTGATCGGCCACCGGGTCGCGAGCTACGACTACCCCTCGCGGTTCGTGCACTTCACGGCGGGCGTGGCGCTTCCTCTGGCCGCCGCGGCGCCCGCGGTGTACGTGCTGGGCCGGATGGCCGGCTGACGGTCGTGCCGCCCCCGGTGCCCGAACGGCCCGGCCGCCCGTACCCCCTGTCACAGCTGATCGACAGTTTCCCGGTTTCGCCCGCCCCGCGGCTACCCTCGCGCTGGACGGCCACCCCGGTCGTCGGGGGACAGTCGTCGTCAAGAGCCAGGTGGGGGATCACCGCATGCGCGCACTCCGAGTACTGATCATCACCGCCGTGATACTCGGCGGACTCTTCGTGATCGCGGACCGCATCGCGGTCAACGTCGCCGAGGGCGAGGCGGCGGACCGCCTGAAGGCGGCGGAGAACCTCGCGGCCACCCCCGACGTGTCCATCACGGGCTTCCCCTTCCTCACCCAGGTGGTCGGCGGCTCCCTCGACGAGGTCCGGGTCGGCATCGAGAACTACGAGGCCGGCACCGGTGACGGTGGCCAGCGGATTCGCATCGGGGATCTGCGCGCCGACATGAGGGGCGTGGAGTTCTCCAGCGACTTCGGCTCCGCCGTCGCCGACAGCGCGACCGGAACGGCCACCGTGGCCTACGACGAACTGCTGAAGACCGCCAAGTCCGAGTCCACGCAGGTCGCACCCGGTGTCACGGCCAAGGTCATCGGCCTCTCCGACGGCGGCAACGGGAAGATCAGGGTCGCCGTGGAGGTGGAGACCCCGCTGGGCACGCTGCCCGAGCCCGTCTCCGTGCTCAGCTCGGTGACGGTCGTGGACGGCGACACCGTGCGCGTGCAGGCCGACGCGCTGCCCGAGTTCGGCGGGATCGCGCCGGCCGAGTCGCAGGTGCGGCGGATCACCGACTTCGAGCAGAGGATCGACGGACTGCCCGGCGGGATCCGGCTCGACAAGGTCGAGGCCGCGGAGAACGGTGTGGACATCAAGGTGAAGGGTTCCGACGTCCGTCTGGTCGGATAGGCGACGGTTCGGCGGGCCATGGCGTCCGACAGGCGAGACGGTGCGTCCGTAGGGCAGATGTGAGGGCGGGCCCGGGGGGTGCGGGGGCGGGCGGGAGCCGGTCCGGCACCTGAGCGGTCCCGCATTGCGGACGATCGCGTCTCAGTATGCGACACCCCGGTGACACGTGCGCCCGGGTCTCCCTACGATCGGTGTCATGAAGCGACAGGCGGATCTCACGAAGCGGCGGGCAGTAGACCTGTGCCGTGTCGCCGCCATGCTCTGTCGCACCTTCTGAGCGGACGCGTCGCCGTCCGTATTCCCCCGCCCCGTCGAGGGCATCTGTGCGCACGGCCCGTCTGCGGGCACGCGCGCCCTCTCACCTGCACGCCCCGCCGAAACTGCCCCGGAGGAGAAAGAGCATGAGTCGCAGCGACGTCCTGGTCGACGCCGATTGGCTCCAGGAGCACCTGGACGACCCGACCATCGCCATCGTCGAGGTGGACGAGGACACGTCCGCCTACGAGAAGAACCACATCAAGAACGCCATCCGGATCGACTGGACGCAGGACCTGCAGGACCCGGTCCGCCGTGACTTCGTCGACCAGGAGGGCTTCGAGAAGCTCCTGTCGGACAAGGGCATCGCCAACGACCACACGGTCGTCCTCTACGGCGGCAACAACAACTGGTTCGCGTCGTACGCCTACTGGTACTTCAAGCTGTACGGCCACGAGAACGTCAGGCTCCTCGACGGCGGCCGCAAGAAGTGGGAGCTGGACGCCCGCGAGCTGGTCCCCGGCGACGAGGTGCCGGAGCGCGCGAAGACCGAGTACAGGGCCAAGCCGCAGGACGCGTCCATCCGCGCCTTCCGCGACGAGGTCGTGGCCGCCATCGGCACGAAGAACATCGTCGACGTGCGCTCGCCCGACGAGTTCTCCGGCAAGCTGCTCGCCCCGGCGCACCTGCCGCAGGAGCAGTCGCAGCGCCCCGGCCACGTGCCGACCTCCCGCAACATCCCGTGGTCCAAGAACGCCAACGACGACGGCACCTTCAAGTCCGACGAGGAGCTCAAGGCGCTCTACGAGGACGAGCAGGTCGACCTGGCCAAGGACACCATCGCCCTGTGCCGCATCGGTGAGCGTTCCGCGCTGACCTGGTTCGTGCTGCACGAGCTGCTCGGCGTGGAGAACGTCAAGAACTACGACGGCTCCTGGACCGAGTACGGCTCCCTCGTCGGCGTGCCGATCGAGCTCGGCTCCGGCAAGTAGTCCCCCCGACCGACCTTTCCAGACCACTTCAGGAGTAAGACATGTGCGGTGCGAAGGCCGGCGGCCCGGACGCCTCGACGATCAAGCCCGGTGAGACCACCATCCAGGGTCAGGTGACCCGCGACGGCGAGCCGGTGACGGGCTACGTCCGCCTGCTGGACTCGACCGGCGAGTTCACCGCGGAGGTCCCGACCTCCGCCACCGGTCAGTTCCGCTTCTACGCGGCCGAGGGCACCTGGACCGTCCGCGCACTGGTGCCCGGCGGCACCGCCGACCGCACGGTCGTCGCCCAGCAGGGTGGTCTGGCCGAGGTCGCGATCGCGGTCTGAGGGTTCGGGAACGGCCGGCGGGCCGCACCCCACGGGTTGGACGCCCGGGGTGCGGCCCTCCGGCGTGCGCGGACGGACCTACGCTGGACGTATGTACGCGCGCAGGCGGCACGTCTACTTCGCCATGATGGGCACCTGCATCGGGCTGTTCGTCCTGGCCTGGGGCGTCGTGCGGCTCTGGTCGGTGCCGGTGGCCGTGGGCATGTGCCTGGTCGCCATGGTCATCCCGCCGGTCGCCGCGGTGGTCGCCAACCGGCGGGGGCCGGAGGACCGCTGGTGGGACGACCCCTCCGGCGACCCGAAGTCCGACGAGTGGTGGGACGAGCTGGACGGCGGGAAGGGCCCCGGGTAGCGCCGGGGACGTGGCGCGGGGGTGGCGCCGTGCCGCCTGTGGTGCGGGCCGCTCAGTAGACGAGTGCCTGTGTCCCGTCCGCCACGGCCTCCTGGACGAAGACCTGCGCGCCGGCGATCCGCACGCCCTCGATGACGTCCTTCTCCGTGATGTCGCGGCGGGCCGCGCACTGGGTGCACAGGGTGATCCGGCCGGTGGCCAGGATCGAGTCGAGGAGGTCGGGGAGCGGGGCGGCGTGCGGGAGGTCGAACTCGGCCGCGCGGCCCGGCAGGGCGAACCACGCGGACTCCCCGGTGAGCCACAGGGAGACCTCGACACCGCTGGCCGCGGCGACCGCGGCCACCGTGAACGCCTGCGAGCAGCGTTCGGGGGCGTCGGTTCCCGCGGTCACTTTGATCACGAGCTTCTTGGCCATGACCGAATCGTAATCACGCCTGCCGCAACTTCGACCGCCGGCTGTGGGTCTCCTGTGCGCGCACGGACGGAGTGCGCGCTTCACCTTCTGTGGGGGACACCTCTTGCGGCCATCGGAAGAAGCAGCCGCCGCCCCGGACGAGCCGGGAGCGGCGGACGCGGCTCCGGCCGTCGCGGCGTCCGGGACCGGGCAGGTGCACGCCGTGCCGTCCCGGCGGACGGTGGTGCCGCGGAGCCGGCTGCTGGGCCGAGCGCGGACAGGCGCACCTCGCACGACGGGGGCCGGACCCGGCCGCGTAAGCTGGGGCCCGGCCCTGCGCACACCACCGCACCCCGCTCAAGGAGCACCTCGTGGAACTCTTCTTCGAAATCCTGTTGGTCCTGGTTGCCGTCGGCGTTCTCGCCTTCGTCGGGCTGACGGTGAAGAAGCTGTTCCAGGGCCAGCGCTGATCCCAGGCTTAGGAAGTTCCGCTCATGATCGAGATCCCGTCCGACCTGCACAAGGACCTCCTCCCGCTCGCCTTCCTGCTCGGCAACTGGGCGGGCGCGGGCGTGCACGACTTCCCCGGTGCCGAGAAGTGCAACTTCGGCCAGGAGGTCACCTTCGGCCATGACGGCCGGGACTTCCTGGAGTACACGTCCCGCACCTGGGTGCTGGACGGCGACGGCAACAAGGTCCGGCCGCTGGAGTCCGAGCACGGCTTCTGGCGGATCGACGCGGACCGCAAGGTCGAGGTGACGATGACCCGCGACGACGGCGTCATCGAGATCTGGTACGGCGAGCTGGCCGAGGGCAAGCCGCAGATCGACCTGGTCACGGACGCGGTGGCGCGCACCGCCGCCGCCCGGCCCTACACCGGCGGCAAGCGGCTGTACGGCTACGTCAAGAGCGACCTGATGTGGGTCGGCGAGAAGCAGACCCCCGAGGTCGAGCTGCGCCCCTACATGTCGGCGCACCTGAAGAAGGTCGTCACCCCGGAGGAGGTCGAGCGCTGGGCCAAGGCCCTGCCCGACGACATGCCGGACGACGGGATCGCCTTCTTCAAGTAGGCCTAGACTCGTGGTGTGGTGAGCACCGACTGGAAGAGCGACCTCAGGCAGCGCGGCTACCGGCTGACCCCGCAGCGGCAGCTGGTGCTCGAAGCCGTGGACACCCTGGAACACGCGACCCCCGACGACATCCTCGGCGAAGTGAGGAAGACGGCGTCGGGGGTCAACATCTCCACCGTGTACCGGACGCTGGAGCTGCTGGAGGAGCTCGGTCTCGTCTCGCACGCCCATCTGGGGCACGGCGCGCCGACGTACCACCTCGCCGACCGGCACCAGCACCTCCACCTGGTCTGCCGGGACTGCACCGACGTGATCGAGGCCGACCTGTCGGTGGCCGCCGAGTTCACCGCCAAGCTGCGCGAGCAGTTCGGCTTCGACACCGACATGAAGCACTTCGCGATCTTCGGCAGGTGCGAGGACTGCTCCCTGAAGGCTTCAACTACCGAGTCGTAGGCTGGTGGTATGAAGAGCCCTCTGCTGACCCTGCCCGGCGCCGTCCCCGCCGAGGGCGTGGACGAAGGCGTGGCCGCCCACTACGGCGATCTGTTCCGCGAGCAGCGCGCCCTCGCCGGCGGCACCGGTTTCGTCGACCTGTCCCACCGCGGGGTCGTCACCGTCTCCGGGCCGGAACGGCTCGGCTGGCTGCACCTGCTGCTCACCCAGCACGTCAGCGACCTGCCGCCGCACCAGGCCACCGAGGCCCTGATCCTGTCCGCCAACGGCCACATCGAGCACGCGCTCTACCTGGTCGACGACGGGGAGACGGTCTGGGCGCACGTGGAGCCCGGCACCCGTGAGGCGCTGATCGCGTACCTGGAGTCGATGAAGTTCTTCTACCGGGTCGAGGTCGCCGACCGCACCGCCGATGTCGCGGTGGTGTACCTGCCGGCCGGGTCCATCGCGGAGGTGCCCGAGGGGGCCGTGGTCCGCGAGACGCCGTACGGCAGGGATCTGTTCCTGCCCCGCGCCGATCTGGAGGCGTACGCGGAGAAGGCGGGTCCTGCCGCCGGGATCCTCGCGCACGAGGCGCTGCGGGTCGAGCAGCACCGGCCGCGGCTCGGCTTCGAGACCGACCACCGCACCATCCCGCACGAGCTGGGCTGGATCGGCGGTGCGGTGCACCTGCAGAAGGGCTGCTACCGGGGCCAGGAGACGGTCGCCCGGGTGCAGAACCTGGGGAAGCCGCCGCGCCGGCTGGTCTTCCTGCACCTGGACGGCAGCGAGGTCCACCTGCCCGCGCCGGGGACGGAGATCCGGCTGGCGGACGAGGGCCCGGACGGGCGCAGGGTCGGGTTCGTCACCACGTCCGCGCGCCACTTCGAGCTGGGGCCGGTCGCACTGGCGCTGGTGAAGCGGAATGTGCCCGTGGACGCGCGGCTGGTCGCCGGGGAGACGGCGGCCGCGCAGGAGACCGTCGTCGAGCCCTGACCGGCGAGGCGGCTCAGATCTCGAGCAGGACGGTGAACGGGCCGTCGTTGGTCAGTGACACCCTCATCCGCGCGCCGAAGCGGCCCGTGGCCACCGTCGCGCCCAGTGCGCGCAGCCGTGCGACCACCTCGTCGACCAGGGGTTCGGCGAGGTCGCCGGGGGCGGCGGCGTTCCAGGTGGGGCGACGGCCCTTGCGGGCGTCGCCGTAAAGGGTGAACTGGCTGATCACCAGCAGCGGGGCGCCGGTGTCGGCGCACGACTTCTCGTCCTGGAGCATGCGGACCGTGAACAGCTTGCGGGCGAGCTGGGCCGCCTTCTCCTCGGTGTCCTCGTGGGTGACGCCGACGAGGACGCACAGCCCCTCGCCCTCGATCGCCCCCACCGTCTCGCCGTCCACCACGACGCTCGCGCCGTCGACCCTCTGCACCACTGCTCGCATCCGACCATCATGCCGGTCGGCGAACAGGGGACCGACGGCGCCCCGCGCGGGACCCCGGCCGGGCTATTTTTACTCCTTAGGGCCCATCTGGGGCGGATCGGGGACACTCGCTCACATAGGGGCCGCCCGGGGTGGCACGATGCTGGCACACGCCGGTCGAGGGGACGGTTGAGGCACATGAGCACACCGGGAAGGGGGCAGCCGCCTGCGGCTGTCTCGTCGACCCAGGCGGGGATCCGGGAGCGCGAGTTCCACCGGCCGCCCACGCAGCGCACGGACAGCCCGGTGCTGCCCGAGGACGGACCGGCGGTCGATCCGACCGTGCTCACGCTGCCCGCGCTGCGTTCCGTGCGCCGCGACGCGCAGCGGGACGAGGCCGACCTCAGCTACGTGCGGCGGCTGCTCCAGGGGCGGATCGACATCCTGCGGGCGGAACTGGCCCTACGGGTGCCCGGGGACCCGCCCTCGGCCGCGGCGGCGGGGGACGCGTCCGTCGTGCAGCGGCTGCCGGAGATCCTGCGGGACGCGCCGGCCCGGCACCGTTCCTCCGCCCGCCATGTGACGCTGGGGACGCCGCAGGGCGAGGAGTACCGGAAGCTGGCGGCGGAGATGCTCGCCGAGGTGGAGCTGTCCGACCTCGGCGCGCGTACGGACGGGGAGCTGAACACCGCGATGGGACGGCTCGTGCGCTACGAGCAGCAGGTGTCCCGGCGGCGGCAGCGGCTGCAGCGGACGGCCGACGAGTGCGGTGCGGAGATGACGCGCCGGTACCGGGAGGGGGAGGCGCAGGTCGACGACCTGCTCGGGTGAGCGTGGGGCGCCGGAGGGACGGGGAAACGCCTTCGACACCTGCCGCGCGGCCGACCTGCGGTGGGGCCATGACCACTCGCTCCGGCATCGACGCACGCCCGGTCGGCGAGTCCGAGTTCGCCGACTGGGACCGGGCCGTGAACACCGGGTTCCTGCGCGAGCCCACCTCGGCCGGGGAGATCCTCGCCACGCGCCGGGCGCAGTCCACGCCGGGCCGGCCGGTCGGGGCCTTCGACGGCGGGCGCTGCGTCGCGACGTTCCGTTCCTTCGCGCAGGAACTGACCGTGGCCGGCGGGGCGAGCGTGCCCTCCGACGCCGTCACCGACATCACCGTCGCCCCCACCCACCGCCGGCGCGGCCTGCTGACCCGCATGATGGCGCGGGACCCGGGCCGGGTGCGGGAGGAACGGGCGGGCGCCGCCCGTCGGGCCGACGCCCTGCTGCGCACGTCCAGGCGACCGTGGTGCCCGGACCTGTTCTGAGCGCCGCTGCCGTGGCGCCCCCGTCCGCCGGGGTGCGGATCGACGCGGTGCGCCCGGCCGCCCGAGGGCTTCGTGCCGGCGCCCGGGCGTGCCCGTAGGCTCGCCGCATGAGCGAGACGGGGCTGCGGGAGCGCAAGAGGCGGCGGATGTACCGGACCGTGTCGGACACCGCGATCCGGCTCTTCCTGGAGCGGGGCTTCGACGCGGTGTCCGTGGCCGAGGTGGCCGCCGCGGCCGGGATCTCCAAGCCGACGCTGTTCCGGTACTTCCCGGCCAAGGAGGACCTCGTCCTGTTCCGGATCGCCGACCACGAGGGCGAGGCCGCGCGGGTGGCCGGTGAGGGGCCCTCGCCCGTCGAGGCGTTGCGGCGGCACTTCCTGGACGGGCTGGAGCGGTGCGATCCGGTCACCGGGCTGAACGACGACCCCGGGGTGCTCGCCTTCCACGCGCTGCTGTACGGGACACCGGCGCTGGTCGCGCGGCTGCACGGGCATCTGGAGCGGTCCGAGGAGGCACTGGCGGGCGCGCTCGGGGGCGGGCTCGACGGACGGCTGGCCGCCGGTCAGATCGTCGCCGTGCGGCGGATCCTCGCGCAGGAGAACTGGCGGCGGATCGCCGCGGGGGAGCGGGTCGAGGACGTGCGGGGCGAGGCGGTGGCGGCGGCGGAGCGGGCGTTCGGGGTGCTGGCGGACGCGCTGTCCCGCCTGCACGTCACCGTTACTCGGTAAGAAATTTAACTCGGTCTCAAATTTCGGTAGGCTCGGTGGAATGACATCACCCGAGCCGGCCCTCCGGCACGCCCTCGACCAGGAACGCGCCCACCACGACAGCTGCCGCCGCGCCCTCGGCGCCATGGTCGACGGCGCAGACGAGCAGGTCGTCACCGGAGAGGACGTCTCCGCCTCCGGCGCCGACGCCGAGGTCCTCGGACGCCGCCTGCGCGGCCGGGCCGGACGGCTGCGGGAACTGCCGCCGGGGCCGCTGTTCTTCGGACGGCTGGACTTCGCGCACGGCGCCCCCGGGCACTCCGGGCAGAGCTACCACATCGGGCGGCTGCGGATCACCGAGCACCCCGCCGCCCCGCCCCTTGTCGTCGACTGGCGCGCGCCCGTCTCCCGCGCCTTCTACCAGGCCTCCGCCCGCGCACCGCAGGGCGTCGCCGTGCGCCGGCGGTTCGGCTGGGCACCCGGCAGCCGGGGCGACTCCGCCGACCTGACCGGTCTGGAGGACGAGCACCTGGAGCGGGGGGAGGAGCGGGCCGGCGGCATCGTCGCCCGGGAGATCGAACGGCCCCGCCTCGGGCCCATGCGGGACATCGCGGCCACCATCCAGCCCGAGCAGGACGACCTCGTCCGCGGTGACCTCGGCGCCTCCGTGTGCGTGCAGGGCGCCCCCGGCACCGGCAAGACCGCCGTCGGCCTGCACCGGGCGGCGTATCTGCTGTACACCCACCCGCAGCGCATCCGGCGCGGCGGAATGCTCATCCTCGGACCCAACCGCACCTTCCTCTCCTACATCTCCGAGGTGCTGCCCGCCCTCGGTGAGACCGGCGTACGGCAGTCGACCCTTCTCGAGGAGATCGCCCGGCACCCGGTCACCGGGACCGACGACCCGCGCGCCGCCGCCGTCAAGCACGACGCCCGGATGGCCGAGGTGCTGCGCCGCGCGCTGTACGCCCGGGTGCGCCCCGACCGCGCCGGATCCCTCGCGGTGCCCGACGGCTCGTACCGGTGGCGGGTGGAGGCCGACGAGACGGCGCGGATCGTGGCGGACGTACGGGCCGAGGAACCGCCGTACGAGGTCGGGCGGGAGCGGGTGCGGGCCCGGATCGTGCGGGCGGTGCGGGAGCGGGCGGAGCGGCGCAGCGGGCCGCGCGGCACCGCCTGGGTGCGCCGGATCGAGCGGGCGCGGGCGGTGTCCGCGTACGTCGACGCCGTCTGGCCCCGGGTGCGGGCGGAGGAGGTGGTGGCCGGACTGCTCGGTGACCCCGGGGCGTTGGCCGTCGCCGCCGAGGGCGTGCTGGACACCGGCGAGCAGCAGGCGGTGCGGTGGGCGGTGCCGCCGCGGTCGTGGAAGTCGGCGCGCTGGTCGGCCGCCGACGCGGTGCTGCTCGACGAGGCCGCCGGACTCCTCGAACACCCGCAGGGGTACGGCCACATCGTCGTCGACGAGGCCCAGGACCTCTCCCCGATGGAGTGCCGGGCCATCGCCCGCCGGGCCGCCTTCGGCTCGCTCACCGTGCTGGGCGACCTGGCGCAGGGCACCACGCCGTGGGCGGCCCGCTCCTGGCCGGCGGTGCTCGCGCACCTGGGGAAGCCGGACGCGGCCGTGGTCCCGCTGACCACCGGGTTCCGGGTGCCGCGGGCGGTGGTGGAGCTCACCAACCGGCTGCTGGAGCGGCTGGACGTCGACGTCCCGGCGACCCGTTCCCTGCGCGGCGACGGCGAGGTGCGCATCCGCCGGGTGCCGGGGCCGGGTGAACTGCCGGACGCGGTCGTGGCCGCCGTACGGGACGCGCTGGAGCGGGAGGGGTCCGTCGGGGTGGTCGCGGCGGACGCGGACGTGCCCCGGATGCGGCGTGCGCTGGCCGGGGCGGGGGTGGCGGCGGGGGGCCCGGAGGCGCTGGGCGCGCGGGTCGTCGTCGTGCCGGCGAGCGTCGTCAAGGGCCTGGAGTACGACCACGTGGTGGCCGTCGAGCCGGCGGCGATCGCCGAGTCGGAGGCATGCCGGGACCGGGGCCCGCACCGGCTGTACGTGGTGCTCACCCGGGCGGTCTCCCGGCTGGAGGTGGTGCACGGGCGGCCCCTGCCGTTCTGAGGCCGCCCGGCCCCGGTCAGTGCCGGGCGAGCACCTCGGCGACCCGGACGTACCCGTCCGTACCGTGCCCGAGCGCCACCACCCGCCGGGCCTGCCCCTCGATCACGCGCATCACGCTCGCGTCGATGCCGTGGTCCTCGGAGGCGTGGACGACGTGGGACATGGTCGACACGGCCGAGGTGATCGGGTTCACCTCGCCCGAGTAGGTGCCGGCGTCGGCGTCGGCCGCGAACTGCGCGAACAGCGGCGGCAGGATGGCGGCGATGCCCTGGGCGAACGGGGTGAGTTCCGTGGCGGTGACGCCCTCCGCGCGGGCCACGGCGAGGGCGTGCGCGTAACCGGCCATCGACGTCCAGAAGACGTCGAGCAGCGCGATGTCGAACGCCGCCGCCCGGCCGATGTCCTCCCCGAGGTGGGTGTGGCCGCCGCCGAGCGCGGCCAGCACGGGCCGGTGCTCCCGGTGCAGCTCCTCGGGGCCGCTGAACAGGAACACCGCGTCGTCCGTGCCGATGGCCGGCGTCGGCGTCATGATCGCGCCGTCCAGGTAGCGGATGCCGTGCCGGGCGGCCCACTCGCCCGTGTCCCGGGCGCGTTCGGGTGTGTCGGCGCTCAGGTTCACGAGCGTGCGGCCCTTCAGGGCGGCGGTGACGGCGTCCCGGCGCAGTACCGCGTCCGAGGCGTCGTAGTTCACCACGCAGACGACGCTGAGCGGGGCGGCGGCGACCGCCGCCTCGGCCGAGGGCGCCGGGACGGCACCCCGGGCGATGAGGTCGCCGTCCCGGCCGGGCGTGCGGTTCCAGACGGTGGTGCGCAGCCCCGCGTCCAGGAACGCGCCGGCCAGCGCCCGGCCCATCGGACCGAGCCCGAGGACGGTCACGGAGGACTGGTCGGTGTGTTCAGACATGCTTCAACTCCCGTAACGTACGTGTCGATTGCTGAGGAAAGGGGCACGGCATGGTGCACCGGCGCCACGACCCGGAGGTCTGCGGGGTGACCGCCGCGATCGCGGTGATCGAGGGCAAGTGGAAGACCACGCTGCTGTGGCTGCTGGAGTCCGGGCCGCACCGGCCGGCCGAGCTGCGCCGGAAGGCGCCCGGCCTGACCGAGAAGGTGCTGACCCAGGCGCTGCGCGAGATGGAGGCGGACGGTCTGGTGCACCGGGAGGTGCACGACGTGCTGCCGCCGAAGACGGTCTGCTCGCTGACCCCGTTCGGCCGCGAGCTCGCCGAGGCGCTGACGCCGCTGTCCGACTGGGGCCACCGCCGCCTGGAGGGGATGTCGCGGGCCCCGGTGTCCTGAGGGCCTGCCGTTCCCGCTCCCTTCCCGTCCGGTGCCCCGTCGGCCGCCCGTACCAAGGTTCGCCGTGCGGCGGCGCGCTGCCAAGTACGCACAAAAAAGTGGGTGTACGGGGCGGGGAGCGGGCCCGCTCTCAGGCCTCGGAGCCGTCCTCCGGCGGTGGCATGAGCGCGCGCAGCCAGCGTTCCGTCTGGGTGACGTGGGCCTCGGCGGCGCCCGCCGCGGCGCCCGGGTCGCGCTCGGCGATCGCGGTGGCCAGCACCCGGTGGTCCGCGTCGCTCCTGCGCCGCAGTTCCGGGCCCTCGGGGAGGGTGAAGACCTGGTACTTGCGGGAGCGGGCGCGGAAGACCGCGAGCAGTGAGGCGAGGGTGGGATTGCCGCCCGCCCGGGCGATCTCGGCGTGGAAGCGGTGGTCGAGCTCCGAGGCCTCGGTGGGGTCCTCGGTGGCCTCCATGGCCTCGATCAGGGAGAAGAGCGTCTCGATCGTCCCCGGCGTCGCGCGCGCGGCGGCCTTGGCCGCGACGTGCGCCTCCAGGACCCGCCGGATCTCATAGACCTCCAGCAACCCCGGCAGCGGCAGGAGCTGGAGGGTCAGCGACAGGCTGCCGATGAGGTCCTCCGGCCTGAGCTGGGAGACGTAGGTGCCCGAGCCGTGCCGCGGTTCGATCACGCCGAGGGCCGCCAGCATGCGCACCGCCTCGCGCAACGAGCCCCGGGAGACGCCGAGTTCCTCGCAGAGGTCCGCCTCGGGGGGAATGCGCTCACCGGCGGCGAGGCGCCCGGTGGCGATCATGTGCCGTAGGCCGTGGAACGCCTTGTCGACTGCGGACATCCGAGCTCCTCCCCTGCCGGGCCGACGGCAGCGCGCGCCTGCCCCGGGGAGCACTGTAGCGAGGCGAGAGGTCAGATGTCTTTGACGTATCAGCCGCGAGTCATCTGACTTCTTTCGCTGCAGAGGTCTTGTCTGGCCGAAAAAGGCGTGCCAACATCCCGAGTCATCATACGTCTGGCCCGAAGGTCGGGTTCCGGATCTGATGTCCTTGCGGATGGGAGTCATGTGAGCGAGACCGAGGTCACCACCGCCCCGCGCCCCCTGCTGCTGGCCGACGGCCGGCCGGCGGCACGGGCGTGGTCGCTGGACCCCGCCCTGCGCCACCTCAACCACGGCTCGTTCGGCGCCGTGCCGCTGGTGGCCCAGGAGCGGCAGCAGGAGCTGCGTACGCGGATGGAGAGCGCGCCGGTGGTGTGGTTCCCCGAGCTGCCGCAGCGCCTCGCGGCGGCCCGGGCCGACCTCGCGGCCTTCCTCGGCGCCGACCCCGGCGACCTCGCGCTGGTGCCGAACGCGAGTGCCGGCGTGAGCGTCGTGTACGCCGGGCTGCCCCACCGGGCCGGAGGCGAGATCGTCGTCACCGACCACGGCTACGGCGCCGTGACGATGGGCGCCGAGCGGCTGGCCCGCCGCTGGGGCGGCCGGGTGCGCACCGCCCGGGTGCCGCTGGACGCCGGCGAGGAGGAGGCGTACGAGGCCGTGATGGCCGAGGTCGGTGAGGCCACCGGTCTCGTCGTCGTCGACCAGATCACCTCGGCCACCGCCCGCCGGCTGCCGGTGGAGCGGATCGGCGCGGAGGCGCGGCGGCGCGGAATCCCGCTGCTCGTGGACGCCGCGCACGCGCCCGGCCTGATCGCCGCCCCGCTGGACGGGCTGACGTGCGACTTCTGGGCGGGCAACCTGCACAAGTGGGGCTGCGCGCCGCGCGGCACGGCCGCCCTGGTCGCCCGGGGCCCGCTGCGGGACGGGCTGTACCCGCTGATCGACTCGTGGGGCGCCGCCGACCCCTACCCCGACCGCTTCGACCAGCAGGGCACGATCGACGCCACCGGCTATCTGGCCGCCGCGACGGCGCTCGGCTTCGTCGGCACCACCTGGGGCTGGCCCGCCGCCCGCCGCTACATGGACGACCTGGCCGGCTACGCCGAGCGGATCGTGGGCGCCGCGTTCGCCGCACTGACCGGCGAGGACGCCGTCGTCGACGTCGGCATGCCGGTGCCCGGCATGCGGCTGGTGCGCCTGCCCGCGGGCCTGGCCGACACCCGTCTCACGGCCGACGCCCTGCGCGACCGGGCCGCCGCGGAACTCGGTGTCGAGGCGGCGTTCACCAGCTTCGGCGGCGTCGGCTACGTGCGGCTGTCCGCCCATGTCTACAACACCGCCGAGGACTACGAGTACTTCGCCGAGAACTGCGTTCCCGTCCTCGGCGAATGGGCCCGCGCGGCGCGCGCCGCCGCCTGACGGCACCGCGCGCCCGGCGGGCGTCCCCCGCGCCGCCGGCACCCCCGCACAACAAGGAAGAGGTCAGCACGATGAGAAGAAGGACGGCAGCTCTCGCGCTCGGCACCGCCGCCGCGATGGTCCTGACCGGCTGTTCCACCATGAGCCCCGGTGAGAGCGGAACGGTCACCCTCAGCATGGTCGAGAGCCTGACCAACCCCGCCCGCACCGACCTGCTCGAGGAACTGATCGCCGACTTCGAGCGGCAGAACCCGAAGGTCGAGGTCAATCTGGTCTCCCCGCCCACCGAGCAGGCCGACCAGAAGATCCAGCAGATGCTCCAGTCCGGCAGCGGCGTGGACGTCCTGGAGGTGCGGGACATCACGGTCGGGCCGTGGTCGAACAACGGCTGGCTGTACGACATGAAGAAGGACCTCGCCGGCTGGAAGGGCTGGGACGCCCTCACCGACAACGCCGTCCAGGCCTCCGAGGACGGCGAGGGCAGGACGTACTTCGTCCCCTACGGCTTCTACGGGCTGAGCCTCTTCCACCGCACCGACCTGATCGAGCGGGCCGGCTTCGACGAGCCGCCCGCCACCTGGGAGGAACTGCTGGAGCAGGCCTCCGCCCTCCACGACCCGGGCGAGCGCCGTTACGGCTACGCCTTCCGCGGCGGCGCCAACGCGCACAGCAACGCCACCGCGGCGATCGAGGCGTACGTCGCCGACCGGATCGACCCGGCCAACGGCTACCGGCTGAAGGACGGCAGCACGATCTTCTCCGCGCCCGAGGCGCTGGACGCGATGGAGATGTACCTGAGGCTGTTCAAGGAGGCCTCGCCCAAGTCGTCGGTGGCCTGGGGCTACCCGGAGATGGTCGAGGGCTTCTCCAACGGCTCCACCGCGTTCCTGCTCCAGGACCCCGAGGTGATCGCCACGGTCTCGGAGTCCAAGTCCATCGAGCAGGGCCAGTGGAGCACCGCCCCGCTGGTGGCAGGGCCCAGCGGCAGGACCGTGCAGCCGCTGGCCACCGCCGGCTGGGGCGTGGCGGACGGCAGCAAGCACAAGGCCGAGGCGGTGAAGCTGGTCGAGTTCCTCTCCGAGGGCGAGGCGTCGACCGCGTTCACCAAGAAGAACAGCCTGGTGCCGATCCTGAAGTCGGCGGCCGAGGACGAGTTCTACCGGACCGGTCCGTGGGCCAGCTACGTCACCATGACGGAGAACCCGGACAAGTACCTCGTCGTCACCCAGCCGCGCGGCGTCGCCTGGTGGGCCGAGTGGCAGCAGCGCGCCGACACCGACGTGCAGAAGATGATCCTCGGCAAGCTCTCGCCGAAGGAACTGCTGGCGGGCTGGGACGCCTACTGGACCGAGAAGTGGAAGAAGTAGCCATGCCCGCTGCTTCCCCCACGCCCGCCACGCCGTCGAAGACGCGGTCGGCGCCCTCCTCGCGCGAGGAGGGCGCCCCGCCCGGCCGGGGCGCGTCGGGCCGCCGCCGGCGGGAGTTCACCACCCGGCGCGGACTGGTCGTCGCCGCCTTCATGGCGCCGGCCGCCGTCTTCGTGGCGGTCTTCACGTACTACCCGATGATCGCCGGCAGCCAGATGGCCTTCCGGAACTGGAACCTGACCGACCTCACCGACACCTCGTGGGTGGGACTGAAGAACTTCCAGGACGTCTTCACCGACCCCGCCTGGGGCACGGTGGTCGGCAACACCCTGTTCTGGGTGGTCGGTTCGATCGTTCCGCAGCTGGTGATCGGGTTCGCCCTCGCCCTGTGGCTGCGCCGCAGGTTCCGCTTCCGCGGGCTCTACCAGGCTCTGGTCTTCTTCCCCTGGGCGATCTCCGGCTTCCTCATCGGCATCCTGTTCCGCTGGCTGTTCAACAGCGAGTTCGGCGTCGTCAACGACCTGCTGCAGAGGGCCGGGCTGGTCGACGAGCCGATCGCCTGGCTGGCCGACCCGGACACCGCGATGATCGCCGTGCTGATCGCCAACGTCTGGTACGGCGTCACCTTCTTCGCGATCATGATCCTGGCGGCGCTCCAGTCGGTCCCGGACGAGCTGTACGAGGCGGCGGCGCTGGACGGCGCGGGCAAGGCGCGCACGCTCTTCCAGGTCACCATTCCCTACATCCGTCTGACGCTGGCGCTCACCGTGCTGCTGCGGGTGATCTGGATCTTCAACTTCCCCGACCTGATCTTCGGCATGACCGGGGGCGGGCCGAACGACGAGACGCACATCGTGACGACCTGGATGATCAAGATCACGCAGCAGGGCGACTACGGCAAGGCGTCCGCGCTCGGCCTCCTGGTGGTCGCCGTCCTGCTGGTCTTCGCGGTGTTCTTCCTGCTGGCGACGCGGGAGAAGCAGACCGGAAAGCGAGGGGCGCGGTCATGATCGGCAAGGAAACCGGGGCCGGCCGGGCCACCAAGGTCATCTTCCTCGGCCTGTGGCTGGTCTTCTCACTCTTCCCCCTCTACTGGATCGCCGTCACGTCCCTCAAGGCGCCCGGCGACATCTTCTCCTTCCCCGTCGCCTACTGGCCCGAGCGGTTCTCGCTGGAGAACTACCAGGGCCTGTTCGGCAAGGCGGACTTCGGGACGTACCTCGTCAACAGCCTGGTCGTCGCGACCGTCGCGGGCGCGGTGGCCACCGCGATCTCGACCCTGTCGGCGTACGTCCTGGCCCGCTTCGAGTTCCGCACCAAGTCGGCGCTGCTGATGGCGGCCCTGGTCACCCAGATGATCCCGTCCTTCATCGCGCTGGGCCCCCTGTACCTGCTGATGACCGACCTCCAACTGGTCGACAACCGCCTCGGGCTCGTCCTCGTCTACATCGCCGTGTGCGTCCCGTTCTGCACGGTGATGCTCCGCGGCTTCTTCGAGAACGTCCCGGACGCGCTGGAGGAGGCCGCCATGATCGACGGCCTGTCCCGGTTCGGGGCGCTGGTACGGGTCCTGCTGCCGGTGATGCGCCCCGGGATCGTGGCCGCGTTCATCTTCAACTTCGTCAACTGCTGGAACGAGCTGTTCCTGTCGGTGACGCTGATGAACAGCGACGACAACAAGACGGTGCCGACGGCCCTGAACGGCTTCATCTCCAGCTTCAACATCGACTGGGGTTCGATGTCCGCGGCGGCCGTGCTCACCATCCTCCCCACGATGGTCCTGTTCGCCTTCGCCAGCCGCCACATCGTCCAGGGCCTCACCTCGGGGGCGGTGAAGGGATGACCGGGACCGGCCCCGGCCGCGGTGCCGGTCCCGGCCGGTGTCAGCCCCGGTCCGCCGCCTGCCGGGCCGCCTGCTCCAGGCGGTTCCGGTAGGCCTCCCACCAGGCCGGGTCGGACGACGGCAGGCTGGTGTTGCTCTCGTCCGTCCCCACCGCGCCGTCCAGGAGTTCGCGCAGGATGTCGGCGTGCCCGGCGTGCCGGTGCGTGTCGGCGATCACGCGGACCACGGCGTGGTGCAGCGTCAGCCCGTCCCTGCCGTCCGGCCACCACGGCACCCGGCCGGCCGTGTCCAGCGGCAGCGCCTCGATCGTCGCGTCCGCGTGCGCCCAGGCCCGGCGGTACAGCTCCACGACGTACGCGCGTGACTCGTCCGCCGTCGCCCACATGTCGCCGTTGGCCGCGGCCGCGTCGGCGAGCCAGGGCAGCGGCTCGCCGGACGGCCGGCCGAAGGTGTCACCGAGGTAGCCCAGCTCCACCCCGGCCGCGTGCTTCACCAGTCCCAGGAGGTTGGTGCCGGTCGGCGTGAGCGGGCGGCGGACGTCGTACTCCGGGAGCCCGTCGAGCTTCCACAGCAGGGCGTCGCGGGCCGACTGCAGGTAGAAGCGCAGATCGGCCTTGGCGTTCCCGGGGTCCTTGGCGTTCCCGGCGTTCCCGGTCTCCTTGGCGTTCTCGGCGTTCTCGGCGTCGGATGCGGTCATGGACGCCATGGTGCTGCCCTCACGCGAGGTCGTACGTCGACCAGTCGGCGAGCGTGCGGTAGCCGAGGCGCCGGTAGAGGGCGTTGCTGGCGGGGTTGGACCGGTCCGCGAACAGCACGACGTCCTGCGCGCCCGCCGCCAGCGCGGCCCGGCTCACCTCCGCCGTCACCGCGGCCGCGTAGCCGCGGCCGCGCAGGGGGGCCGGGGTGTAGACGACGTCCACCTGGATCTGGCCGCCGATCAGCGGGTTCATCCCCGCGACGGACACGGCGGTGCCGTCCGGGGTCTCCCAGAGGACGTAGCGCTTGTCGGCGTAGCGCGTGCCGGCCCAGGAGCCGGCGTCGACGGTGACGTCCTCCCCGACGGCCTCGGCGAACTCGCCGCACCAGTACACGGCCTCATCGAGGTCCTGCTCGCCCAGGAAGCGGCTCCGGCCCGCCGGCATCGGCTCCGGCGGGGTGAGGGTGCCCAGGCGGTACAGCCGCAGCCGGGTGCCGCGCATCGTCGGCGTCGCGCCGGTGTGCCGCTGCCAGGCCCCGGCGAAGGCGGTGGCGGTGTCGTGGTCCGCGCCGACCGAGGGGAGGGAGTGCCCGAGGGCGGCCAGGCGGACGGCGAGGGCGTCCGCCTGCTCGGGCGTGAGCGGAGTGGGGCACAGCGCGCGGGGCGGGAGGCGGTGGAAGGTGGCGTGGACCTCGCCCGCCCGCTCCAGCACGCCGAAGACGGGGGCGCCGATGGTGCCGAACGCGTCCGCCCCCCGCGTGCGCACCCGCTCGGCCCAGGTCAGCGCCATCACGTGGGGGCCGGGCCGCGAGCGCAGGAAGTCTCCGGCCCGGGCGAGGAATTCGTCGACGTCTTCGGTGAGGCGCCAGTCAGCGGGGAGCATGCCTCATGGTCCCCCGGTGCGGCCGCGCGCAGGCGGTTTCCGGCCCGCCCGAGCCGGCCGGGACGCCGCGGCGCGACCCGGCCGGGGTCATGGCGCACGGGCGGACGGGGCGCGTGTGCCGGGATGTCGCCGGGGTTCCGCGTCAGGACGACCGGGCGAGGACGCAGAACTCGTGGCCCTCCGGGTCGGTCAGGCACGTCCACGGGACGTCGCCCTGGCCGAGGTCGAGATCGGTGGCGCCGAGGGCCCGCAGCCGGGCCACCTCCGCTTCCTTGTCGTCACCGGGGGCCGGCACCAGGTCGAGATGGACGCGGTCCGGCACGGTCTTCACGCCGGGCGTGCGGAGGAACTCGAGGTACGGGCCGACATCCCGGGCGGAGCGCAGCACCGCGTGGTCGTCGGTCACCTCGCGCAGGGTCCAGTCCACCGCCTCACCCCAGAACCGGGCCATGGCCCGCGGATCCACGCAGTCGACCACCACCGTGGCGATCGGCCCGGTGTCCCGGTGGGCCTCCCGGGGCTCCAGCACGCAGAACTCGTTGCCCTCCGGGTCGGCGAGGACCGTCCACGGCACGTCGCCCTGGCCCACGTGGGCGGGCGTCGCGCCGAGGGCCTTCAGGCGCGCGACCAGCTCCGCCTGATGGGCCGCGGAGGTGGTGGCGAGATCGAGGTGCACCCGGTTCTTCGTCGTCGTCTTGGGTTCCGGGACGGCGATGACGTCGACGCAGACGGTGAGCGGGTCCAGCCAGTCGAAGCCGTCGGGTTGGGCGGCGGTCGCGCCGGCTCCCGCGCTGGTGACACGCCAGCCGAGCGCCTCCGCCCAGAACCGGCCGACCGCCGAGTCGTCAACAGCCTTGATGTTCACCAGGACGGGTCGCAGTGTCATGCCGGCGATCCTATGCACCCACCCCTGCGCGACGGCCTCCGCGGTCGCCTCCGCCGACGACGCGCCGGACAGCGCGACCGGCCCCGCCCGATGGACCGCATCACCCGCCGGGGGAATCTCCGTTCCCGGAGGACCTGGGTCGATGAGGTGCCTCTGCGTCGTCCTCCTCGGTGTGCCTGCTACGTGATCCGTCTTCCGCGTGCCGCCCGCACCGGGGCGGCGGGATGCCGTGGTCTCCCCGGGCCGTCCGGCGGCCGGAGGGGCGGGCACTGCCCTCGCGGGCAGGCGGCCCGGGTGGGGCGGCTCGCCGCACAGGCCGTCCGGGACCCGCTCACCTCACCCTGCGGACCCGGCGGGAGACCGCGGACGGACCGGGAACGGATGCCTGTCGTGCTCGGGCTCACGGAGCCGCACTGTGCCGTGGCACACTCCTGCAAGCAGATGCTTGCAATTGTTAGCGAGGTGGGGCAGGGTTGAGGCATGGCATCGCTCAACGTCGGCAATCTCGGTGAGTACCTGCGCGAGCAGCGGCGCAGCGCGCAGTTGTCGCTGCGGCAGCTCGCCGACGCCGCCGGGGTGTCCAATCCGTACCTCAGCCAGATCGAGCGCGGGCTGCGCAAGCCGAGCGCGGAGGTGCTGCAGCAGGTCGCCAAGGCGCTGCGGATCTCCGCCGAGACGCTGTACGTCCGGGCCGGGATCCTCGACGCGGAACGCGACCGGGACGAGATCGAGACGCGTGCCGTCCTCCTCGCCGACCCCATGCTGACCGAGCGTCAGAAGCAGGTGCTGCTCCAGATATACGAGTCCTTCCGCAAGGAGAACGGGTTTGGAGCCGCCGGGGACGGTGAGGTGACGGACGGGGACGAAGAGGTCACCGAGGTCACCGATGCCGCCGGTGTCTCCGGGACCCTCGACTCCGAGGACCGCGAGCCGGACGCTCCGGACGGCGGTGCCGCGAGACGCCGGAGCCGCACGGCCGACGGCGCTCCGACCGCCCGGCGCCGTCCCCGCGGGGCCGGCGGCAGCGACACCGATCCGCAGCAGACGGCCGGCTGAGCCGGACCGGGCACCGGCCGCCCACCGCGGATCACCCACAACCCTCAGCCGAAACGAATCCGGAACGAGTCCGGGAGGACCCTCACCATGGCCATCACCGACGACCTGCGCAAGACCCTCAGCGACCCGACCCCGCTCTATTTCGCCGCCGGCACCGCCGACCTCGCGGTGCAGCAGGCCAAGAAGGTGCCGGCCCTGGTGGAGCAGCTGCGCGCCGAGGCCCCGGCCCGCATTGAGGCCGTGCGCAACACCGACCCCAAGGCCGTCCAGGAGAGGGCGACCGTCCGGGTGCGGGAGACGCAGGAGACCCTGCAGACCAAGGTCGGCGAGCTGCTCGGCTCGCTCGACACCGACCTGAAGAAGCTCGGTGAGACCGCCCAGGACCTCGCGCTGCGCGGGGTGGGCGTCGCCGCCGAGTACGCGGTCAAGGCCCGGGAGACCTACGAGAAGGTCGCCGAACACGGCGAGCAGGCCGTGAAGACCTGGCGCGGCGAGGCCGCCGAGAGCATCGAGGACATCGCCGTCGCCGTCGAGCCCCCGGCCGAGCCCAAGCCCGCGCCCCGGCCCGAGCCGGTCGGGGCCGAGGACGGCAGGCCCGCCGCGGTGGACAAGCCGGCTTCCGTCAAGAAGGCCCCGGTGCGCAAGAACACCACCGCCAAGAAGACGACTCCGCCCGCCAGGTAGGCGCCGGGTGGGGCGACGGGCCGGGCACTTACGCGGTGCCCGGCCCGTTCCCCGGATAGCCGGCCGGTGTATGCGGGTACGGTGACGGCGTAGAGGACGAGCCGGATCGGGTGGTGGACGTTGTGCTGATGCAGGGCTTCGCGGGGTTCATGTGGCTGCTGAGCATGGCTCTGATCGTTTTCAGCGGCTTCGCGCTGATCGACGCCGCCACGCGCCGTGAGGACGCCTACCGCGCGGCCGACAAGCAGACCAAGCCCTTCTGGCTGATCATCCTCGCCATCGCCTTCGTGGTGAACCTGATCTTCAACATCCTGTCGTTCCTGCCGATCATCGGCCTGATCGCGACCATCGTCTACATGGTCGACGTGCGCCCCGCGCTGCGCGGCCTCCCCGGTGGCGGCCGCCCCCGCAAGGGCTCCAGCAGCGACGGTCCCTACGGCCCCTACAACGGCGGCAGGTAGGAGACGCGGTTCCGCCCCGCGCCCCTCCTTCTTCCGGGGCGCGGGCAACCGCGCGTCCCGGACCCGCCGCGACGGGTCCCGGCGCCGGCCCACGACGCGACCCCGGACGGCGGATCCCCGCTCACACCGCCCGGTCCAGCAGCACTACCGCCACGTCGTCCGTCAGCTCGCCCCCGTTGAGCTCCCGCACCTCGCGCACCGCGGTCCGCAGCAGTGCCTCCCCGCGCAGCCCCTCGGCGAGCCGGCGGCGGATCATCTCGACCATGCCGTCCTGGCCGAGCCGCTCCCCGGTGTCGCCGACCCGGCCCTCGATCAGGCCGTCGGTGTAGAGCATCAGGCTCCACTCGGCGCCGAGTTCCACCTGCGTCCGCGGCCAGCGGGCACCGGGCAGCAGTCCGAGCGCCGGACCGTTGTTGTCGTACGGCAGCAGCCGCGCCGGGTGGCCCGGACGGGCGAGCAGCGGCGACGGGTGCCCGGCCAGGGACAGGCCCGCCCGGCGGCCGTCCGGCGCGATGTCCACCGCGCACAGGGTCGCGAAGATCTCGTCGTCCGGACGCTCGTGCTCCAGCACCTGCTGCAACGTGCTCAGCAACCGGTCACCGCACAACCCCGCCAGGGTCAGCGCGCGCCAGGCGATGCGCAGCTCCACGCCGAGGGCGGCCTCGTCCGGGCCGTGCCCGCAGACGTCGCCGATCATGGCGTGCACGGTGCCGTCCGGGGTGCGGACGACGTCGTAGAAGTCACCGCCGAGCAGGGCGCGCGAGCGGCCGGGGCGGTAGCGGGCGGCGAAGCGCAGCGAGGAGCCCTCCAGCAGCGGGGTCGGCAGCAGGCCGCGCTCCAGCCGTCGGTTCTCCTGGGCGCGGACGCGGCCCTCGGCCAGCCGCCGCTCGGCGGAGTCGGACCGCTTGCGCTCCACCGCGTACCGGACCGCCCGGCTCAGCAGCCGGCCGTCCAGCTCGTCGCGGACGAGGTAGTCCTGGGCGCCCACCCGCACCGCCTCCGCGCCACGCCCGGCGTCGTCGGCCCCGGTCAGGGCGAGCACGGCGTGCCGGGGCGCGAGCTGCAGTACGTGCTTGAGCACGGCGAGTCCGCCGTCGTCGGCCGTCCGGCCCGGCGCGGGCAGGGCGAGGTCCAGCAGGATGCAGTGGACGTCGTCGGTCAGCAGCCGCTCGGCCTCGGTGAGGTTGCGGGCGGTGCGGACGCGGATCGGCTCGCCAGACTGGTCGAGGACCGCCGGCACGATCGGCGAGCCGCCCGGATCGCTCTCGATCAGCAGCAGGGTGAGGTTGGTGGGAGCGGTCGCCTCGGTGCCGTCCGGGACGGTCCCGGCGCGGTCCGTGGTCTTCCCGGGCGGGCGCACCGCGCGCGGTGCGGTGGTCCGGGTCTCCGAGGAGTCCTGGGCGGGGCCGGGGTGCGGGGCCGTGGCCGGCGCCTGACCACCTTCCACGGCCGGGACCGCTCTCTGCCGCGGTACGGGTACGGGCATGTTCCGGGTTCCTTCCCTCCCCCCGAGGGCACGGTGGGGGCCAGGGCCCGTTCCGGCGGACCCGGGGGTCTCGGCCCTTGCCCGGGCTCACGCCTTCGGTGCGAGCAGGGGAGGCCCCTTCGAACGGGGACCATAGCGGCTGACGGCGCCGCGACGGAATGGTGTGAACCACGTCGCCCGGCCATCGGTCGCTGGCATATGCCGCGTTTGCTACCGCAGTTGGACAGGCCGACGACGCGGCGGGAATGACGAACGTCACGTCCGCGCGGGTCAGGGCCGCGAGATCCACGTGCGCTGGGTCACGCGGACCGTCTCACCGGGCCGCCGAGCGGGCCGGAGGGCCCTTTCGTACGGGCGGACGGGCCCCGTGCCACCCCGGACGGTTCGTCGTCCGCTCGGTCCGCCCCGTCCGCTCGGCCCGCCCCGCCCGGTCTGCTCGGTCCGTCCGGCCCAGCCGGTCCGTTCAGTCCGCGGTCGTGTCCGGCCGTACCACTCCGAGGATCGGCATCGACCCGGCCCCCGCGAGCGTCACCGTCCGTCCCGGGCGCGGGGCGTGCACGATGACGCCGTCGCCCACGTACATCCCGACATGGCTGGCGTCGTCGAAGTAGATGATGAGGTCGCCGGGCCGCATGGCCCTGATGTCGACGCGCTCCAGCTGCTGCCACTGCGCCTGCGAGGTGCGCGGGATGCCCAGCCCGGCCGACATCCAGGCCTGCGAGGTCAGCCCGGAGCAGTCGTACGTCCTCGGGCCCTCGGCGCCCCACTGGTACGGCTTTCCGATCTGCGCGGTGGCGTACGCGACGGCCTTCCTGCCCGCCCGCGTCGTCCCGCCCCCGATCCCGTCGAGGATGCCGGAGCTGAGCCAGGTGCCCTGTGCCCGGTCGGCGGCCCGCTGCTCCAGCCGGGCCAGCTGCTCCCTCTCCTCCTCCGCCAGCGCGGACTCGACCTTCTCGGCCGCCTCGATCCGCTGCTCGATCCGCTTCTGCGCCCTGGCCTTGGCCTCGCGTGCGGCCTCCAGCTTCCCCCGCTGGGCGTCGGCGTCCCGCGCGTACTGCTCCACGTCCTGCTGGGTGCGGGTCACTTCACGGAGCAGCCCGTTGGTCGCGTGCTGGCCCTGGCGCACCCGGCCCGCGCCGGCGAGGAACTCCTGCGGATCGTCGCTCAGCATCAGCCGGGCCTCGGGCGGGAGCCCGCCACCGCGGTACTGGGCGGCGGCCGCGGCGCCCGCGCGGTCCCTCAGCTCGTCCAGTTTCTCCCGGCCCTCGGCGATCCTCTTCGCCAGCCGGACGATGTCGGCGGACTGCTTCCGCGCCTTCTCCTCGGCGGCGTTGTACGCGTCGGTGGCCACGGCCGCCGCGCGATAGAGCTCGTCGAGCTTCTCGCGTACGGCTTCCAGGTCCTTGCCGGCCGGGGCCCCCACGCCCGCACTCGCACTCGCGCCCGGGGACGGCGGGGGAGCGGGGGCCGCGAACGCCGTGCCGGGCACCGCCAGTACGGTGACCGCGCAGACCACGGTCACGGCTGCCGTGAGCAACCCGCGCTTGCCCGGCCCCATGGCCGCACCCCCACCTCATCAACCGTCGGTAACACGGCGTCGTCCGGGGGATGCTGCCATGCCGGCGCACGAAACGACAGGGTGATTCCCGCCCGACTTCCCCTCCCCGGTGTGCCGCGGCACCCCTCGGCTCTCCCCGGTCCCTCCCCGGCGTGACGATCACCTGCCCGTGTGACGAACGGCTCACGGGGATCGTTCCCGGCACTCGGGTCCTCCCGATCCGCCCCTCACGCGCACCGTCGCGAGCGCCGCCGCCGTCACCGCCGGGGCGCCAACGCCTCCCAGCGCACCGTGACTTCCCCCTGCCGCCACCGGGCCGGCCCGTCCGTCACCGGCCAGTGGGCCGTGAGGTCCCGCACCGCCCGGATCCACCGCTGCCGGGCGCCGTAGGAGGCGTAGGGCGCGGCGGCGGCCCAGGCGCGGTCGAAGTCGCGCAGGAAGGCGTGCACCGGCTCGCCGGGGACGTTGCGGTGGATCAGCGCCTTCGGCAGGCGTTCGGCCAGGTCCGAGGGGCGCTCCAGCGAGCCCAGCCGGGTCGCGAAGGTGACGGTGCGCGGCCCTTCCGGCCCGAGCGCGACCCACACGTGCCGGCGGCCGATCTCGTCGCAGGTCCCCTCGACCAGCAGCCCGCCGCGCGATCCCGTCGCCGGGTCGGGCGGGGCGAGCCGCGCGCACAGCCGCCGCCACACGGCGGGGACCTCGGCCTCGTCGTACTGGCGCAGTACGTTCGCCGCGCGGACGAGCAGTGGCCGTCCCGGGACCGGGATCTCGAAGCCGCCGTGCCGGAAGACCAGTCCCTCGCGCTCGTACGGCCGTGCCGCCGCGACCCGGGCCGGTTCGATCTCGACGCCCGCCACACGCGCGCGCGGCGCCACGGCGCGCAGCCGGTGCAGCAGTTCGACCGCCGTCCAGGGCGCCGCGCCGTAGCCCAGGTCGACGGCGACGGGGTCCTCCGCGCGGCGCAGTTCCGCGCCGTGCGTGGCCGCGATCCAGCGGTCCATGCGGCGCAGCCGGTTGGGGTTGGTCGTCCCGCGCGTCACCGTGCCCACGACGGGGTTCCCCCCGCTCGGGCGGAGCCGCGAGTGGGGGAGGGAGGCGGCGCGGACTGTCATGGTGACGAGGGTAAGGGGGTGCTCGCGCGGGACACCGAGGAGTGCCGCGCCGGAACGGGGCCGCCGCCCCCGCTCTCCGCGGGCGCCACCCCCCCCGCTCCCCACGCCCCACACTCTCGAACGGTTGAGCGACATCCGGTAATGATTCGGCAAAGACGTGAACCGGAGAGGCCGTCCGGAAATGGCGGCGCGGTCGTCCGGTGTTGACGCCCCCGAGGGACCGGCACGCCCTCCGACAGCCATGCCCGCAGCGAGGAGGAACGCCACGTGAGCCAGTACATCGCGAGGCTCGGGCGGCGGTCCCCCGCCGCACCGTCGCGCCTGCGGCTGCACCGCAGGCCCCGCCGCGTGGCGATGCTCTCCGTGCACACCTCCCCGCTCCACCAGCCCGGCACCGGCGACGCGGGCGGCATGAACGTCTACATCGTGGAGCTCGCGCAGCGTCTCGCCGCGATCGACATCGAGGTCGAGATCTTCACCCGCGCGACCGCCGCCGCCCTCCCGCCCACCGTGGAACTCGCCCCCGGAGTCCTCGTCCGGCACGTCGACGCCGGCCCCTACGAGGGTCTGGCCAAGGAGGAGCTGCCCGCCCAGCTGTGCGCCTTCACCCACGGCGTGATGCAGGCCTGGGCAGGCCACCGCCCCGACCACTACGACCTGGTCCACTCCCACTACTGGCTCTCCGGCCACGTCGGCTGGCTCGCCGCCCAGCGCTGGGGCGTCCCCCTGGTGCACGCCATGCACACCATGGCCAAGGTCAAGAACGCCAGCCTGGCCGACGGCGACACCCCCGAGCCCGCGGCGCGGGTCATCGGCGAGACGCAGATCGTCGTCGCCGCCGACCGGCTGATCGCCAACACCGCCGAGGAGTCCGGCGAACTCGTCCGGCACTACGCGGCCGACCCCGGCAAGGTCGCCGTCGTCCACCCCGGCGTCAACCTCTCCCGCTTCCGCCCGGCCGACGGCCGCGCCGCCGCGCGGGCCCGCCTCGGCCTGCCCCCGGACGCGCTGATCCCGCTCTTCGCCGGCCGCATCCAGCCGTTGAAGGCCCCCGACATCCTGCTCCGCGCGGTGGCCGTCCTGCTCGACGAGCGTCCCGAGCTGCGCTCACGCCTCTGCGTCCCCGTGGTCGGCGGCCCCAGCGGCAGCGGCCTGGCCAAGCCGGAGGGGCTGCAGAAGCTCGCCGCGCGGCTCGGCATCGCGGACGTCGTGCGGTTCCGCCCGCCCGTCGGCCAGGAACAGCTCGCGGACTGGTTCCGCGCGGCGTCCGTGCTCGTGATGCCGTCCTACAGCGAGTCCTTCGGACTGGTCGCCATAGAGGCACAGGCCGCCGGCACCCCGGTGCTCGCGGCGGCGGTCGGCGGTCTGCCGGTGGCCGTGCGGGACGGGCACACCGGCTTCCTCGTCCAGGGCCACGACCCCGCCGCGTACGCGCGCGTGCTGCGCGAGTTCGCCGACCGCCCGCAGCTCGCCGAGCGCATGGGCGAGGCCGCCGCCCGGCACGCCCAGTCCTTCGGCTGGGACACCGCGGCCGCCGCCACGGCCGACGTCTACACGGCCGCGACCCACGCGCACCGCCGTCACGTACGCTCCCACCATGGCTGACAAGGCGGCGGAAGCAGGGCAGCGGCGGGCGGCGCGGGTCATCGAGGACGTGCTGAAGGACGCCGAACTGGAGTGGGAGAGCCCGGCGCCCGGCACTTACGTCGTGAAGCTCCCCGGCACCCGCAAGCTGTTCACGACCGTCTCCCTCATCGCCGGCCGGCACACGCTCTCCCTCAACGCCTTCGTCATCCGCCACCCCGACGAGAACGAGGCCGGCGTCCACCGCTGGCTGCTGGAACGCAACCTGAAGCTGTTCGGCGTGAGTTACGCCGTCGACCCGCTCGGCGACATCTACGTCACCGGCCGCCTGCCGCTG
This sequence comes from Streptomyces sp. NPDC016640, assembly GCF_043076215.1. NCBI lineage: Bacteria > Bacillati > Actinomycetota > Actinomycetes > Kitasatosporales > Streptomycetaceae > Streptomyces > Streptomyces sp. NPDC016640. The sequence goes on along the minus strand of NZ_JBIBRG010000003.1, from coordinate 437,260 downwards.
TCCGCGGTCACCCCGGAGGAGGTCGACCGGCTGCTCGGGCAGGTCCTGGAGGCCGCCGACGGCAGCTTCAACACCCTGCTGGAACTCGGCTTCGCCTCCGCGATCCGCAAGGAGTACGCCTGGCGGGTGTCGCGCGGCGAGCCGACCCGCAACCTGGACGCGTTCGCCCATCTGCTCCAGCGTCCCCCGGCCGGCTGACGACCGCGCAGGTCACAACGGGCGCGCCGAACGGATGTACGGGTACGTGCTGTTACTGTGCCGCCATCCGGACCCTGTTGGCCAGGGTCCCGTGCGTGAAGAGGAACGTACATGCGCACAGGCAGACCCGCCCTCACGGCCGCGCTCGCGGGAGCGCTGGCCCTCGGGGCCTTCACCGCCCAGCCCGCCCAGGCGGCCGACACCGGCGTCACGGTGACGGAGATGGTCGTGAACAACGGCAAGCCCATCGTCGTGGGCATCTCCGACGAGGTGCACCCCGCCGTCGGCTTCCGCATGACCTGGCCCTCGGGCCACTCGTCGGGCGACATCACCGCTTTCCCGTACCTGTACCACGACGTCACGGCCGCCCAGGGCGCCGCCGGCGGCGGCATCTACACGGGCTACGTCACCTACTACGACGACACCCCCAGCTCGGCGGACGTCGAGGGCGAGCTCTACATCGACCCCCGCTGGACCCTGGACTCCACCAACGACGCCACCACCTGGAAGGTCGCCGCGAACATCCGCGTCTGGACCTCCGACGACAAGCTCAAGGCCGAGGAGAACCTGACCGGCCTCGGCACGGTCCAGGTCAAGCGTGCGGCGCGGGCCACGGTCAACGCCTCGCCGGAACCGGTCGTCAAGAACAAGACGCTCACCGTGACGGGCAAGCTGACCCGCGCCGACTGGGGCAGGGAGGCCTACGTCGGATACGGCGGCAAGCTGGCCAAGCTCCAGTTCCGCAAGGCGGGCACCAGCACCTACACGACGGTCAAGACGGTGCGGGCGGACTCCGCCGGCTCCCTGCGGACCACGGTGACGGCCGCGGCCGACGGCTACTGGCGCTGGACGTTCGGCGAGACGTCCACGACGGGCGGGGCGACCGCGGCGGGTGACTACGTCGACGTGCGGTGACGCCGCGTGCCGCGCCGTCAGGGCCGGTGGCCGCCGGCGCGGTACCGCCCGGGTGTGGTCCCCACCAGCGTCCGGAAGTGCCGGGTGAGATGGGCCTGGTCGTAGAAGCCGGTGGCGGCCGCGACCCGGCTCGGTGACTCCCCGTCGAGCAGCAGCCGACGGGCGCGGCCCACCCGGCGGGACATCAGGTACTGGTGCGGGGCGATGCCGTAGGCGCCGCTGAAGACCCGTACGAGATGAGCGGGATGGGCGGACAGCAGCGCCGCGGCATCCGCCAGGACGAGACCCTCCACCACCCGCTCGTCGAGCAGCTCCCGCAGCCGGCGCGCGAGCACGGGGTCCCGCCGGGGTGTCTGCGCGGCGTCCCGCGACCGCAGGTGCTCGCGCAGCCGCTCCCCGACGAGCGTCAGCCTGCTCTCGGCCTCCAGTTCGTCACCGGGCCGCACCAGCGCGGAGTGCACCTGCCCGACGCGCCGCCGCAGCAGCGGGTCCCGCAGGTCGGGCCGGTCGACGGCGGCCCCGATGAGATCGTCGCCGAGACGGCCGGCGTCGAGGTAGAGCACCCGCTTGCGGAAGCCCTCGGAGGTGGCGGGCGAGCCGTTGTGGGGGACGTGCGGGGGCAGCAGCGACACCGTGTCGTGCGGAGTGCCGTGCTCGTGCCGGTCGAGGTCGTAGCGTACGGCGCCGTCGTCGACGATGAGCAGCGTCCAGGCGTCGTGGACGTGCATCGGGTAGGCGTACTCGGTGAAGCGGGCGTGGAAGACCTCGACGACTCCCGGAACGCGGGGTCGCCAGGCGGAGACCGTCCCCTGGGCGGGCATGCAAACAACGTACAAGACGCCGACGTGCCCCGATCGGCAGTCTCGGGGGCATGAGCACTCGCTTCGACACGAAGATCGCCGTACTGCTGCGCGAGGACCTGGAACCCTGGCAGCGCCTCAACGTCACCGCGTTCCTGGTCAGCGGCCTGGGCACCCGGTTCCCCGAGCTGGTCGGGGAGCCGTACGAGGACGCCGGCCAGGTGCCCTACCTGCCGATGTTCCGGCAGCCGGTCCTGGTCTTCCAGGGCTCGAAGGAGACCCTGAAGGCGGCCCACACCCGGGCCCTGTCCCGCGCCCTGCCCCGCGCGGTCTTCACCTCCGACCTGTTCGCCACGGGCCACGACGAGGCCAACCGCGCGGCGGTGCGCGCCGTCGGCACGGCGGACCTGGACCTGGTCGGCCTGTCGGTCCACGGCCCGAGGAACGCGGTGGACAAGGTCCTGAAGGGCGCGCGGATGCACCCGTGAGACGGCGGCCGCACACGGACCACGGCCGGTCAGCCCGCTGTCGGGCCCCTGTCAGCTCGCTGTCGGGCCCTGGGGGGCCTCCACCCGCGTGAACCCGTGGCTGCGCTCCACCTTCGCCACATGCAGCGTGTAGCTGCGGTACCACTGGTCCCGCCCGCGCTTCTGCGCCGCGCGGTGCTCGGCGTTGGACCGCCACTCCGCGAGGGCGTCGGCGTCGCGGAAGTACCCGACGGTGATGCCCAGCCCACCGGGAGTCTGCGCGTGGTCCATCCCCAGATAGCCGGGAACGTCCTTCACCAGGTCCTCCATGCGCGCGCTGGTCTCGCCGTACTCGCTCCGGTCCTGGGTCCGCACCGTGGTGAAGACGGCCACGTAGTAAGGGGGTTCAAAGGCCTCGACAGGCGTGACAGGCGCTTCGGGGGCGTTGGTCATGGCGCCACTGTAGGGCCGGGCGCGCCGCACGGTCCGGCGTCTTTCTGAACTGGACACGTAAAAGGTCCGGCTCCTGACCGGAGCCGTCCGGGCCGGCGTTCCCCGGCCACCTCGCGCCCGCGGTCACGTCCGCGCTCACGCCGGTGCGGCGGCGGGGGCGGCCGGCCCACCGGACCCTCGCGGGCGGGGGACCGGTGGGCCCCTCAGGCGTGACGCGACCGGTGCCCGGCGGGCTCAGTCCCGGTCGCGGCCGGCCTTCAACCCGCCTGTGAACGCAGCCCAGGCACCCGGCCCGAAAGCCAGTGCGGGGCCGTGCGGGACCTTGCTGTCACGGACGGGGACGACGCCGGGAAGCCCGGCGGCCACCTCCACGCAGTTGCCGCCCTCCTGATCGCTGTAGCTGCTCCTGCGCCACGCGACGCCGTTCTGATCGGGACGGGAACGGGGACGGGTCGTTCGCGCCACGGTGGTTGCCTCCGACACGGATCGGATCATGTCGGGAGCGATCGCAGGACGGCGTCGGCGTGTGTCCAGAGCAGGGCACCCGCGGCGGCGGGAAGCAGGTGCCGGGTGGCCTTCGGGATCACCCGGGCGAGCGATTCACCCAGGTCCGGAGAGTGGACCGGGCTGGTGTCCTGCTGTCCGTACCAGAGGTCCACCGGGACGGCGATGTCGGCGGGGTCGAATGGCCAGCGGCCCATCGCCAGGACGGTGTCGCGGGCATAGCCTGCCGGGCCCTGGCTGAACGCCTCGTCCATCGCGCGCCGGAAGGCGTGCTGGAAGACCGGGTCGGTGTAGACCGCCCGGTCCGCCTCGGGGCTGGCCATGATGATCAGGTCCCACAGCGCGTCGGTGCTGCCGAACTCGGCGAAGGAGACCTCAGCGGCGCCGGGGTCGGCCGCGACGGCGTCCACCAGGTCCCTCACCTGCGGGCTCAGCGAGTGGGCGAAGCGCGGATGGGCGAGTTCGTCGCTGCCGGACACCACGGCCACCGCGTTCACCAGGCCGTTGGCCGCCAGGGCGAGGGCGAACGGTGCCCCCTGCGAGAACCCCACCGCCGACGGCGTTCGCAGGCCCCGCTCCCGGATGAGGTGCCGGATGTCGGTGGCCCAACTCGTCAGGGTTCGGCCGGGGGCCGGGTCGGAGGCGCCGAGGCCGGGCCGGTCCACGTTGATGAGCCGGATCCCGGCCGAGCCGACGACACCGCCGCCGAAACCGAGCCACCTGCTGGTGGCCGCCCCCGGGCACACCAGCACCGGGGTGCCGTCGGCCGGCCCCCATTCCGCCCAGCCCAGGAGCCGGCCATCCGGGAGCCGGGTCCGTCCGAGCCGCGCCGGCTCCTGCACGCCGTAGTCCATGGTCCGTATCGTCCCCTTGTCCTCCGCCCGGATGCCCGTGCCTCAGCCCCGGTCGCGGCCGGCCTTCAACCCGCCTGTGAACGCAGCCCAGGCACCCGGCCCGAAAGCCAGTGCGGGGCCGTGCGGGACCTTGCTGTCACGGACGGGGACGACGCCGGGAAGCCCGGCGGCCACCTCCACGCAGTTGCCGCCCTCCTGATTGCTGTAGCTGCTCCTGCGCCACGCGACGCCGTTCTGATCGGGACGGGACCTTTGCTCCACGGTGGCTGTCCTCCATCACGGATCGGATCATGTTCAGTGACATGAGCGGGGGCAGGGCTGCCGCCCGCAGCCGATCGTAGGTCAGAGCGAAGCTCCTGACTTCGTCCGGATCCTCGATGAGTTGGCCGTAGTGCGCGCCCTCCGTGTAGGCGACGTCGGAGCCGTCCGGGAGCGTGAGCATCGTCAGCGAGCCACCCATCGCGTCGTGCTCGCCCTGTTCGAAGGGCAGCACCTGAACAGTGATGTGACGCTCCGACGAGGCGTCGAGCAACCGCGCCAACTGCTCCCGCATCACGGTCGGCCCACCTACCGGGCGCCGCAGCACCGCCTCGTCCAGAACGACGCGGAGCGTCGGCTTGTCGTCCAGGGTGAGCCGCCCCTGCCGTCCCATACGAGCCGACAGCCTCTCCTCCAACTGCGTCTCGTTGCACAGCGTGAGGCCGACGCTCAGAACTGCCCGCGCATACTCCTCCGTCTGCAGCAGACCAGGCACTACGTGCGCGGCGTACTCCCCGATGGACACCGCCCGCTCCGAGTACGCCATGAACTTCCGTGACCAGTCCGGGAAGGACTCCCGGTACACGTACGGCCAGAGCTCGACGAGCAGATCGTCCGCGCCGAGGACCGCGTCCAGCGCCCGCGCCAGCTCCAGCGTCGGTTTCGCTCCCGAGGCCCGCTCGATCTGGGTGATCCGGGTGGCCACCACGTGGACCCTCGCGCCGAGTTCGGCCTGGGTCAGCCCGGCCGCCGTGCGGAGCCTGCGCACCCGTGTGCCGAACAGCGCGGCCATGGATCCGCCGGGGTCAAGTTCTCTGGCCAAGACGTCACTTCCGTCCTTTACCAACCGAAAGGTAATGCCACGCCCTCTACCGATCGTAGGGCGATCTGCCGATCCTTGAGTACGGAACGTGATGACTCGCATACGATGCGAGACGACAGGCAAGGGCGGGCCGCTGTGCTGACAGGAACGACCACCAACACCACCGAGGCGCAGTTCGCCTCGACGCCCCGAGGCGCGAGGCTGGCGCGGTGCCTCTCCGTACGGTGGATGGAGGAACGGGGCCACCCGCAGGAGTCGGACGCGTCCTGCGCCGTCGCCCTGATCGTCGCCGAACTCGCCGCGAACGCCGTGCGGCACGGCCGCGTACCGGGGCGCGACGTCCGCCTCAGGCTCGTTCACGACGAGCCGTCCGGCCTGGTCCGCATCGAGGTGGCCGACGCCGCCTCCGACAGGCGGCCGCCCACGGTTCCGTCCTCCCCCTGCCCCGACGGGGAGTCGGGCCGCGGCCTGTTCCTGGTGGACGTCCTGGCCGAACGCTGGGGCTGGGAGCCCCGTGACCCCGTGGGCAAGACGGTCTGGGCGGAAGTGCCGTGCGGGAAGTGCCGCGACGCCGAGGGAGCGGAGCCGCCGCCGTACAGCCATTGAGCCCCCGCGCACCTCCGGGTTCGCAGCTCAAGCGTCTGTTCCCAGGACGCTTCTCGGACCACGGAGAACCATGCGCGCCTCACGCACCGTCCTCGCCGCCACCGCGAAGGCCGCCGACGACTTCAACGGCGACGGCTACCGCGACATGGTGCTGCTCGGCGGGGCGTACGGGAGGGACAGCCGGGTCACCGTCGTCTACGGCACGTCGGCCGGCCCCGGCACCCGGGTGCAGACCATCCACCAGGACTTGCCCGGCATACCCGGCTCGGTGGAGGCGGGTGACCAGTGGGGGTTCGCCGCGGCCGGCGCCGACCTCGACCGTGACGGGTACGCCGGCCTGGTGGTGGCCTCCCCGGGCGGGACCGTCGGCGACGTCCGCATGCGCGGCGGTCTGACGGTCGTGTGGGGCGGGTCCGAGGGCCTCGGCCCGGGCACCGTCCTCCACCCGCCCGTCGCGCCGGAGTACGAGGGCTCGGGCGACCGGTTCGGACTGGACGTCGTGGCCGGGGACTTCGACGGCGACGGCTACGCGGACCTCGCCGTCGGCGCTCCCGGCGAGGACCTGGAGGGCAAGCTCGACGGCGGCAGCGTCACGGTGCCGCCCGGGCGCGCGGGCGGTCTGACCGGCACCGGATCCAAGACGTACCACCAGAACACGTCCGGCATCGCGGGCGGTGTCGAGAACAACGACTGCTTCGCGGTGAACCTCAAGCTCACCGACTACACCCGCGACGGCCGCGCCGGATTCCTGGCCGACACCAACGAGCAGCTGGACAACACCCGTCGGGGTCTGGTCCACCTGCTGAAGGGGTCCTCGTCGGGCATCACCGGCACCGGCTCGAAGACGTACCCGGTGACGTCCCCGAACCTGCCCCGCACCACGCTCGGCGGCCCCTTCGCCCACTGACCCCCGACTCAGCGGGAGCAGACCACGCAGACGAGGGTGAACGACGCGTAGAAGGCCCCCGTCCGGGAGAGACCGTCGAACCAGTCCCGTCCGCGTGCCCGGTCGATGTGGCCCTCGTCGATGGCCCTCTGCAGATTGCGGCCCAGACCCAGGGTGTGGTCCGCCTCGTCGAAGTCGCGGAAGAACGGGGTCGTGGCGTGCACGGCCTCGACGCGGAAGCCCGCCCGCCCGGCGAGGCGGGCGAGGCCGCGTCCGATGGTCGCGTGGCGGACCACCTCGGTCGTGGTGAAGCGGGTGAAGGCGCGGCTGGTCTCGAGATCCTCCGCGTCGACGATCAGGGTGTCCCAGTCCGGCTCGGCGAACCCGACCCGGGCACCCGGCCGGGTGGCGCGATGGAGCTGCGCCAGCACGTCCGCGGGCTCCGCCACGTGCATCAGTACACGGTCGGTCCTGGCCCGGTCGATCGTCCCCGGCTCGACGGGGAGCGCGTGGGCGTCGCCCTCGCGGAGCTCCACCCGGCGCAGGCCGGCCGTGCGGGCCCGGGCCCGGTCGAGCATGGCCCGGTCGTGGTCGACGCCGATCACGGTGCCGCCGTCCCCGACGCGTTCCGCCAGCGCCGGCAGATCGGTTCCCGGCCCGCACCCGACGTCCAGGACGGTGTGGCCTTCCCGGACATCCAGCAGGCCGAGCATCCACCGCTTGTACGCCCGCCCCGCGTCACCGGCTGCGGCCCGCAGCATGTAGTCGGCCTGATCGGGTCGCGGCACACCAAGAGTCGTCGACATGCGTGCCAGTCAAGCAGCCCGGGTCCGGGGTCCGGGGGCGAAGGGAACGAAGCGAGCGGAACAGAGGACGGCACCGCTTCGCTGCTCGCCCACATCGGCTCGGAGAGTGCCAGGTGAAGCCGCATCGCCGTGCTGCTGTGCCGGGCTGCCCGAGGCACTCTGCCGCGTCCGGTGCTGCCGAAACGCGCGGACAATCCGAACACCGCCGCGCCCGGTCACTGGGATCTGGCCCGTCGCGAGGGGGCGCAAGCACAGCGCAATGCTGAGCAGCAGGGCGCCCTCTGTCTGCTTCTTCCCATTCGGTCAGGTTTGCTCGTCATTTCACTTGACGGCCGACTTGGTTGCCGAAAACGCTGTCGGAACGGTGGGTGACCTCTTGAATCCCGCACCTTTTCTCTACGTCTGTCAGGTGTCTCCGGTGACGTGGGAGGATTCTTCTGCTGTTCCCCCGGAGGGAATTGAACGGGAGCTGAGTGATCGTTCTCGTGATAGAGTTCCAGTGAATTCACAGGACGCCGCGAAAAAAGGGGAATGGCGTGAACACCGAGAAGGTAACGGCTCGACGTCTTACGGCCGAAGAGGCTTCGGAGTTGAATCTCCAGGACGGAATCTTCGTCTCGGCAGAGATGGATGGCCTTCCTCTCGACTGCTATGCCCCGGCTTCGCTCACGAAGCCGGGTAAGAACTTCGAGGGAGGGTCCTTCACCGCGAGGACGATATTCGGTCAGGAAATCCGCGTTCTCCCGGACAATGCCGAAGAGTCCGGGATCTGGGTTGCCGACAAGGCAGGGGAGGAAATCGAGGTTCTTCAGGGTGCCGGCGTCCTCCTGAATCTCGCCCTCTTCGTGCCCAACGGGAACAAGGAGTCCCTGGAGTCGCTCTACTCCGCCGCCCGGGACGCCTTCGGGGCGGGGATCGTTCAGCGCTGGAGTGAGGAAGTCGTCACGGTGCCGGATGTCAAGGTCGACTTGTTCGAGGAGCCGGCCCGGGGGCGGAAGAACGCGAGCAGCCAGAACCGCGACCGCCGCGCCTTGGACATCTACCCCACCCGAGTGCGATTCATGGAGCCCAGCGACGGCTGGAAGTTCATTGTCGAACTGCACAAAGAGGTCGTCGACGAGACACCGACGATCTGACCTGATGGCAGGTTAGCCTCGGTATTTCGCAGGAGCCCGTCAGCTTGCTGACGGGCTCTTTGAACCGCCCCGGGTCCGGGGACGGCGTGTTCTGGAAGACACCGGAGATCGTCGCGTGGGCGAAAAGCCGGCGTTCGCCTGGATCGATGACGAGATCACCGAGGCGGATCGCGCCTGGGTGAACGAGCATCACAGCGGCCCCGTTTTGCTGTACCGGGTCGATCTTTGCAACGGCATCACCAGCGACGACCTCGCCGCGCTCACGGCATGGGCGACCGGTCTGCGCTGGCCTGCAGCCGGTCGGCAACCGCCTGCGACGCTGTTCCTCACGGTCATTGCGGGACAGCCCTCGGCTGACACTTGAAGAATTTCTCTGGCGAGGGAAAATTCCTTGCCGGCAAGGAATTACGCTGCTCCGAGAACCTGCGACAGCGGAACAGCCCCGCACGGCCAAGATGCCCCCACCCGCGTAAGGATGTCCCTGATCACGCGCAGGAACAGCTTGTTCATGCAGATGAACACAGGGGCGATCTTTCGACTTTTCTACGCCGATCACGGTGCCGCCGTCCCCGACGCGTTCCGCCAGCGCCGGCAGATCGGTTCCCGGCCCGCACCCGACGTCCAGGACGGTGTGACCTTCCCGGACATCCAGCAGGTCGAGCATCCACTGCTTGTACGCCCGCCCCGCGTCACCGGCCGCGGCCCGCAGCATGGAGCAGCAGCGCCGTGACGAGGCCGAAGCCGCCTTGCTCCGGGCCGCAGCCGAACGGGTCGTCGAGCAGGGGATGCGTGCGCTGACCTTGGCGCGCGTCGGTGAGCGAGCGGGATACGGCCGGGGCATGGTCACGTACCGCTTCGGGTCCGAGCAGGCACTCGTCGAGCGCCTGGCGCGCGCGGGCCAGGCCGGATTCGTGTCCGGTCTCGCGGACCTGCCCCCGGGGCTGGACCGCCTCCTCCGACTGATCGACGGATACATCGCGAGGCTCGGCACCATGGGCGTACTGAACAGGGCGTTCCTGCTGCTGTGGGCCGAAGCCCCCATGTCCCCGGAACCGGCCCCGGTCTTCCGGGCGCGGAGCGCGGACTTCCGCGCCGATCTGTGCGAGGACCTCGCGGCGGGAATCGCCGACGGCACCATTCGTTCCGACGCCGCGCCCGAGGAGACGGCGATCGCCATCATGGGGCAGCCGCGCGGACTCGCCCTGCAACGGTTCCTCGATCCCGAGGTCGTCGACCCGGAACGACTGCGGCGGCCGGTCACCGAGCAGTGGCGCCGCGCGCCGGCCCGTTCGCAGAGCCGACCGCGGCCCTGGACCTGCGAGGAGCACGCGTGCAACCGGAGAAGAGAGCGCCCCTGCGATCGGACGCACGGCGCAACCGCGAGCGCATCCTGGCAGCGGCCCTGACCGAACCCACGCGCTCGGCGGACGCCCCGCTGAGCGCGATCACGCGCAAGGCGGGCGTCGGCCGGGGCGCGTTGAGGGGGGCGGTCAACCTCGCGCTGCGCTTCTATGCCGGGCAACAGGAGCGTGAGGCGCGCGTCAGCCGTCACTTCGAGCGTGCGCGTGAGTGGGGTGCCGTCGAGGACGCCGAGCGCCTCCACCGGGCGGAGAAGCACGGCCGGTGATCCACCTGCTCGACACCTCCGGCCTGGTCCGGCTGCTCCGCGAGCCCGAACTGCAGCCGGCCCGGTACGACGCGATCGATGCCGGAGCCGTCGTCTCCTGCTACGTGCAGCGCACCGAGTTCCTCCATAGTGCTCGGAACGGACGCGAGTACGACGAGATGTTCACGGACCTCTGTCCCGACGTGTCGGTACCGAACAACGCGGGGCGCTGGATCGGCGCGGTGCGACACCGCATGGCCCAGGCCGGTGAGCATCGCAGTGCCTCGGCGGTGGACTTGGTCATCGCCGCCACCGCGGCTTACCACGGCCTGGCCGTCCTCCACGAGGATGCCGACTGCCGTGCCGTTGCCCGGTACGCATCCGACCTCGGCGAGCACAGAGTCCACGACATCGCCTGAAGTGGTTCGTCGCCCGGCACGTGGTGGACGGAGGCGTTCCGCGAACACGCGGCCTCTGTTTCCATGGCGGGCTGACCAGCGGCCTTGTCGAGACACCGAGGAGCCCTCCGCCAGTGCGGCCGGTACTTCGTCTCGTCCCGGAGATCGTCTGTGCCTCAGTCGACGAAGGCCGGCCGCGACGGCAGACACGCCGACCGATCAGGCGCGCGTGTGCTTTGCACCCCCACCGGTCTCAACCACGCCCAGAGACGGCCCAGAGACGGCCCGTCGGCCTATCCCGCCGTCCTGCGAGCTGATGCACCTCCCGCACTCCCCGGCGTGCCCGGCCCCGTAGCTCCTTCAGGCGACTGTGGAACGCCTTGTGGCGGTTCCGGTCGAGGTTCAGCGGGAGATCGAAGGAGATTTACTCCGTGACGGCTCGCTCCGGGTGAATGCCAATCTGGTGGCATTACGCCAGTCATCCGTTCGAAGTAAACCGGTTCGCGCCATTCGGTCCATTGGGCATTTTTATGCGCCGGTGCGGTGGTTAGCCAATTCCGGTGAAGATTCTCGAATCAACCGTAAATCGATCCCTGTCGTGAATAACATACCGCCGTCAGAACTGTCAGTCAGGCACCCCCCACCACCACAGGAGTTGGCCCTCGATGACGTTGAATATCCTAGGTGCCCCACGGCGCGCCTTGTCGCTTTGGGTCGCGGCGGTGGTAACCGCCGTGATTGCCGCTGCCGTGATCGCGATGTCACCGACACGCGCAAGTGCCGTTGCCACGGCTGTCCCTCTGGGCACGGCAGCAGATTTCGGAGTACTGGCTGGTTCGACGGTCACCAACACCGGCCCGACGACGGTCGAGCGTAACGTCGGGGTGAGTCCGGGTGCGGCGGTAGTGGGGTTCCCGCCCGGCGCGGTGCTGCCGCCCGGCACCATCCACGCTGCCGACGCCGTCGCTCTGCAGGCTCAGAACGATCTGACCACCGCGTACAACCAGGCCGCCGGGCAGGCACCGGACGTCACGTACACCGGAGATCCCGTGGAGCTCGGTGGTCAGACGCTGACTCCGGGCGTCTACAGGGTGCCCGTCAGTGCCCAGATCACCGGCACCCTCACCCTGAACGGCCAGAACGACCCCAATGCTGTCTGGGTGTTCCAGGTCGGTTCGACGCTGACGACGGCATCCGCCAGCCGGGTGCTCCTCACCAATGGCGCCAACCCGTGCAACGTGTACTGGCAGATCGGCAGCTCGGCCACTCTCGGTACCAACTCCACGTTCGTGGGCAACATCCTGGCCTTGACCTCGATCAGTGCCAACACGGGGACGACCGTCAACGGCCGGCTGCTGGCCCGCAACGGTGCGGTGACGCTGGACTCCAACACGATCTTCCAGGGTGAGTGCGGGACCACTC